>CAZLXI010000011.1:0-68940 GCA_964563435.1 uncultured Lacihabitans sp. | reverse complement strand
CTAATGTAGGGAAATTCCTGATGGCCGATGATACTCCCGTATTCCTGGGTGTCATTGAGCAGCCAAGGTATTAAAAGCGAGTGTCCGGGCTTTGGACAGGGCCGGTTCTCGGGAACTTCGGTCTCAAACTTCGAACTTCGGTTCCCGACTATGCCCGACCTGACACGCCACCAGCACTATCTCTGTCATTTCGAGTGTAGTCGGGAACCGCACTTTTCAATAACTGTTTATCGAAAGACACGCCCCATATTAAAAAAACTGCCCCCCGTTTGGGAGGCAGTGCCTGAATTTGATCTCAATTGTTTAGTTTCTGGTACGGCTGCCTGTTGAGCTTCTCGAAGAAGAACTCTTGGCGGAAGAGCTGCTTTCAGAGCGGGCCGAGCGGTTGGAAGGGGATACCCCTGAGCTTCTCGAACTACTTCTGCTTTCCACCGAGTTTTTAGCGGCAGAGCTTTTGGTTCCGGAGCTCACAGCACCGGAGCTACGGGTTGACCGGCTTTCTACCTTGGGAGATTCCGTTCTTGCAGGAGAGGAGACTCTTTCCGGCGCGGTGGAACGGGATGACTCCATAGTTCTCCCTGAAGAGGGGGTTCTTTCCGAAGCCGATGAGCGGGAAGGCTCCATAACCCTTCCTGAGGTGGAAGCCCTTTCCGGGCTCGTGGCCCGTGAAGACTCCATTCTCCGCTCTGAGTTGGCAGCTCTTTCAGGAGCCGTAGAGCGCGAAGCTCTCCCTGCAGTAGAGGCCCTTTCAGGCGCCATGGTGCGCGAAGACTCTGTTCTCCTTTCCGAATAGCCTCTGGAGCCGTTGCCGGAGTTATTCCTGGAGGGTGTAACTACCCTGTTCGGACGATGGCTCCAGTGGGCGGTGTAATTATTCCGTCTGGTATAATACACATGTTTCACCGGGTAATAGTTTCTCGGAAGATAACCCACACGGATGCTTCCGTAACCTCTTCTGTCGAAACGGTGGAAGTCATAAGACGGTCCGAAATACCAGTGAAGGGGGCCGGTGATCACAAACCCGGTGTATCCGTAGTATCTCCTGTCCCAATCCGACAGCTCCAGGCCTATGGCCCGGTTAAGCGCTACCACATCCATCCAGATCTCATCCTGCTCCCATACGCTGTAATAACCGTCCGATTGGAAAGCCCATTCTTTACGTTCGATCCTCTCCAGTCTTTTGTAGAGGCGGTTGGCCTCCCTGTTGGTGAGATACCCGGTGCGGATACCATCGGAGATCCTGACCCGCACATCCCAACGCCAGTCGAATTCTTCATCATAGAAATACCGGTCGGGTCCGTCTATGTATTGCGCTTTCACCGAAATGGCAGCGAAGAATATTACCACAAATGCTATCCACTTTTTCATTGCCGTAATTGTTTAGGTTTTGCTTATTAGATAGAGAATCGGGCAAAAGGTTTTGCTAACAAAGTGTTAATAGATTAGATTTGGGGGAGAGAACAGCAGACTATGATATTTTCAAAGCAGGTAGCGGTCATCGGGGGAGGAAGCTGGGCCACCGCCCTCATTAAGATCCTGACGGAAAACAGTGTAAAAGTGAAATGGTGGATGCGCGATACGGATGCCGTGGCGCATATCCGGAAGTTTCACCACAATCTGCATTATCTCAGCAGTGTGGAGCTTCATCCTTCGAAGGTGAGGCCTTACAGCCAGTTAAAGGAGGCATTGAAGGGCGTGGACTGGGTCATACTGGCAGTGCCTTCCGCCTTTATTGAAGAGGCGCTGAAGGATGCAGACCCCTCCTGGTTTGCCGGGAAGAAGATCATTTCGGGGGTAAAGGGGATCATTCCCAGCACCAGTCAGCTCGTCACCGACTGGTTTTCGGAAAACTTCAGTATTTTGCCGGAAAATATAGGGGCTATTGCAGGGCCTTGCCATGCGGAAGAGATTGCCCTGGAGAAGTATTCATATATCACCATCGCCTCCTCCGGCACGGAAACGGCAGCGGATTTTGCCCGTTTGCTGGCCTGTCGCTTTGTAAAAACCTCCTTTCTGACCGATATACACGGGGTAGAATATGCCGCCGTGATGAAGAATATTGTGGCCATGTCGTGTGGTATAGCCCACGGCGTGGGAGCGGGAGACAATTTCCAGGCCGTGATGGTGTCGAATGCCATCATGGAGATTGAGCGGTTTCTGGATACGGTAAGCCCCCTCCAACGAAACGTGAACGTGTCGGCTTACCTGGGTGACCTGCTGGTGACCTCCTACAGCCAGTTCAGCCGCAACCGTACCTTCGGCAATATGATCGGCCGGGGATACTCCGTAAAAGCGGCCCAGGTAGAATTAAAGATGATCGCCGAGGGGTATTATGCCACCCAATGTATTGAGCGGATCAACCAGGTTTACGGGGTAAATCTACCCATCGTTAAGTTTGCGTATGATGTGCTGTACAAAAATGAAAAACCCCTTAAGGCCTTTGAAGAGCTTAAGGGGAAGTTCGTTTAGAGGATCAGGTTCCGCTGTCAGCTGATCAGGTTCTGGCTGACCAGGTTATCGTACAGCTCTTTCAGCTTGACCTTCCCGGGAGCCCGGGCTTCTATTTCGTTTTCGTCCAGTAAGGTAGCCTGTAAACGCTGGTAAGAAGGGTTGGCCCGGATGATGTCGTAATCGGGCGTTTCCTGCACAAACTCCTCGTAGAGGCGTTCCAGCTTACTGTCGGCTGCAAAAAGATCGAACTGACCCACCACTACCTTCGGTGCTTTCCGGGGTTTTTCCGGGATGATGGAATGGATACCTTTGCCCAGGGGTACCTCCTCGGGTTGCTGAGGCCTTTTCTGTGGCGGATCGACTACAATGCTGTCAAATTTAGCGGCCACGATGGTCACTCTTATCTTGTCTTTCAGGCTGCGGTCTACCGCATAACCGTGCTTGAATATCTGGGCCTGGGAACGGATCTGGGTTTCCACAAAATCCATGATCTTGGACTGGTCAGACATTTTGATCTTATATTCCGGCAGCTCGTCGGAATAGGCCATGGAGACCAGGATACGCTTGGCTCCGCGGATATTATTATTCTCCAGGAGCGGAGAGTTCAGAGCTTTTTCAATGGCCTGGAAGGCTCTTTCCGGGCCTGAAGCTTCGGCCGTGCCCATCACGGCGTGTCCGGCGTCGCCCAGCACGGTCTTCACATCGGCAAAGTCGAGGTTGATAATGCCCGGCCGGGTGATCAGCTCGGCAATGCTCCTTACGCCGCCGGCCAGCACGTCATCGGCCATCTTGTAGGCGGTCTCAATGTCCATATCGGCAAACATATCGGCCAGGCGGTCGTTCTTGATGATCAGCACGGTGTCGCAATATTCTTTGAGCTTTTCGATCCCGTTGAGGGCCTGCTGCAGCTTGCTGGTGCCTTCATGCCGGAAGGGGTCAGTGACCACGCCGATGGTCAGGCGGCCGAGCTCGCGGGCCACGCGGGCTATTTCGGGTGCGGCACCGGTTCCGGTTCCACCCCCCATGCCGGCCGTAATGAAGACCATTTCCGTAGGAGTGCCCATCACACCGCGGATGGCCTCCTCACTTTCCAGGGCGGCGTCACGGCCTACTTCCCAGTGGGTACCGGCGCCCAGGCCTTTGGTGAGCTCGGCGCCCAGCTGGATCTTCACCACATCGTCAGGGAACTGGTTAAGTACCTGCTGATCGGTATTGCAGGCCACGAAGTCCACATCCCGCATGCCCTGGTTGTACATGTTGAGCATGGCGTTGCATCCCGCACCGCCCACGCCGATCACCTTGATAATTTTATCGAGGTTCGACTTCAACTGTATCTCGTAGTTAGGTTCGAATATCATTTTACATTTTGCACGTTATATTCATCATTAAGATCATTCGTGGGTTTCCGGAATATGCCCCCCATAAAGCTGAAAATGCTTGTTGCTTTATCTGCATCCGAAACAGGGGCAGTTTCTTCTTTGGGTTGCGGATGTTTATTCTCGATAGGCTTCGGGGTCAGGATACGGTTGTCTACCCGCCGGTCAAAGGAGAACGCCGGTGCGGTGATCAGGCCGAGCAGGGTAGAGTATTTCGGGTTTCGAAGCTTCTCGAACCCGTTAAAATCAATAGCCGAATTGAATAAGGTAGGGCGCACGATTACGTTTTTACACACCTGGGAGAAGATCCCCGCGATATTTAGGTACAGGGAGGTTCCACCCGTGAGAATGATCCCGTTCAGCAAATGCGCTTTATAGCCCGATTTGGTCAGTTCGGCGCTGACCAGGGCAGCGATCTCACGGAGCCTTAATTCGGCCACGGTTACAGCATTTTTAAAGTAAACCTCTTTGGCCGGCATACCGAATTTGCGTTCGATCACGATGATCGGCGACTCTTCCGTAACGGAGGGCAGGATGCTGCCGCACACTTTTTTCAGAAGTTCGGCTTCCTGGAAGTTGATGCTGAAGGCCTTTTCCAGGTCATGGTTGATAGCATTACCGGCAATGGGGATAACCGCCTGGTACCGAAGGCTGTTGCCATGGTATACGCAGACCTGGGTCATCTCGGCGCCGATGTTGACAATGGCCACGCCGTCGCGCTTGGTTTCAGGTTCTTCCGAAGAGTTGTTGAGCAGGGCGCAGCTGTCGGCTATGACGTTCAGGATCACATTCTCTACATTCAGGTATCCCGAGGTAGTTCCTTTGGCGGGCACCTGGTTTACACATTCCAGGAGGTAATCGAGGTTGTCGGATTTAGTGGTGATAAAGTTAAAATCACCGCTGAGCATGTTCCCTATTTTGCCTACAATGGTGCCTGAGGCCTTTTCATCACTTACATAGAAGTCTTTGGGAAGGCTATGCAGTACTTTATGGCCTGCCGGTACCTGGAACGACTTGTTAGCGTCATCGGTCAGCCGGTTTACATCTTCCTGCTGTATCCGGTTCATGCCCCCGGAGGTTACTACACGGGTATTTTTGGGATGGCTTTTTACCGACAGGTTAGCAATGTTGATGTTCACCGTATTCAACTGAAATTCGTAGTCTGATCTTTCAAAGTCGCCGGCCAGGTCATCCAGTACCTTGTGGATGAAGTTGCTGGTGATCTCCGCATTTTCCACATTTCCGAATTTCAGCACTTCATCACCCGGGGTCACCTGTTGCTCACTGAAGCCTATGACCTTTATTTTCTTTTGCTGCTGGAGCCCCACCACAGCGGCAATCTTTGAACTCCCTACTTCCAGTCCTATGAAACACTTGCCCTCCTCCATAGTGATTTGTTGTTTAGATTGATTAATTACTGTAAACTTACTTAAAATTACCTACTTACATACGATTTGACCGTCATATTTAACACTGATGTGTTTAAAAGCGCTCCATTGCTCCTGCGGCAATATCTTTTTATAGAACACCAGCAGCTTTTCCAGCTTCGCCTCAACCTTTTCCGGTTTACCGAATTCAATGATGTTCTCGCCCAACAGGGGCTCCATCCGGATCTCTTTGTGCCGGTCCACGTCCATCCGGGTGATCTGGGCATTCCAGAATGCGTCGGATGTCACCGCATTTACCAGGTCAAGAAGATCCTTATTCCGTGAAGACTCCAGGCCTTTCTTATCCCGGAAGAACTCGCCGCTCAGCAGCAGTACGGTAGGTGTAAAATTTTTGGAAACCGGGAAGAAGTGACCTTTTTCGTCCATGTAACGATCAGGGAAACGACTGTTGCCCAGGACCCGCGCCACCGGCTTATACACTTTCACATCCAGGATAAGGTTTCCTTTCAGGTCATGCCAGGCCTGGCAGTCGCGGATGATCCCGCTGTTTTCTACCCGTCTCTCGAGGCTTTTGAGGTCAATAGATGCAATGGTCTTTCCGATCAGCGGCTCATTCCCTTCGCTGGTGGCCCATTTTTCCACGTCGGCCTTTTTAACCAGTAGCTGACGGTCGTCGTCTTCGATCCGGACGATCAGCTTCTGACAGCGCCTTACAGCATCGCTTTTGGCTGATGAGAAGACCAGGAACAGCGCCAGGGCGGCCAACGCCACTCCTCCCACAGTATTGAAAACGGTTCTGAAATTAAAGTTTTTCATAAGTATAGAAATTTAGTGGTTAGCTATTTCATAACGTATCCAGGTATTCGTTCGGCTTTTCCATGGTCTTGAACCGGTCGGCCGCTTTCGGCTCCAGGTCGGTCTGGCACCATTCTTTCAAAATCTTCACATCTTCATTCCACCGCGTTCCGTCCCAGAATTCCAGCCCTTTGTGATCGCGGATCTTATAAAGGGCAGCGGGCTTGTAGGCGGTTCCGAGGTAAGCATGCTGACGGCCGTTATCTTTGGCCCAGCGGATCACTTTCCACATCATCCACTTCCCGAGCGAGTGGGTTCGCATATATTCCGTATCAAAGAATGCGAACCAGTAATGCACGAGGGTTTCATTGACAGCAGCTAGCACATAACCCATCACTTTTTCCACTGTTCTGAACTCGAAAAGGTGGGTGCCGGTCTCCCGCGACAGGATATAGTTCCACCTTTCCATGCTCATATTATCTTCACCGATCCTCTCATTGATATACCCTTCGCAGAACGTCATGAACTCCGGGTTGCGGGTATCGAATTCCTGCTTGGGGATGAGCTTCATGGTAATCTCCAGGGGCTCTACGAGGCGGTTTACGCGCCGGTTTTCCGAGGTGTCGTCAAATTTATCCAGGTTTACCCGCAGGCTTCGTCCGAAATAGTAGACCTCACGGTCAAGACCCGGGTGCCCGGTATAGGGAAGAAACCCTTTTTCATAAAGCTCCGTTATCTCGGTCTGCGATTCTTTTAAGGCATAAAGGGCGTAATTGAACGTATAAGTGGTATAATCTGCCGCGTTTTCCGATAAGAATATTTTCATTTCTCTACCAGTTTAAGGATTTCTTTTACAATATCTTCTGCTGCCCGGGGCCGGGCAAAGGCCTTTATAGCGCTTTCCATGGCCGATACCCTGTTTTTGTCGCCGATGAGTGCGGTAACCGCCGGGATCAGCTCCTCATTCACCTTACTGTCGGCGATAAGGATAGCCGCCTCTTTCCGGCTCAGGCTTTCTGCATTTTTGGTCTGATGATCTTCGGCGGCGTGGGGAAAAGGAACCAGGATGGCCGCTTTCCCGACCAGCGAAAGCTCGGATACGGCCAGGGCTCCTGCGCGGGAAACCACCATATCTGCAGCGGCATAGGCCTGGTCCATTTCATAAATAAAGTCGGAGACAAAAACTCCCTTTTTGTCTTTGGCAAGCTCCCGGGCTTCGTGTATAAAGCTTTTGCCGGTCTGCCAGATCACCTGCAGGCCGGCCGGAAGGAGGGTCTCCAGTCCTGCGGCCACGGCCTTGTTGATGCTCATGGCACCCAGACTGCCGCCAATGACCAGCAAGGCGGGTTTGTACGGATCTAATCCGAAATGCGTTTTGGCATCTTCCCGGCTCACGCCGGAGAGAAGCATTTCGTTACGCACGGGGTTACCTGTAAATACGATCTTCGCCTGGTCAAAGAACTTTTCCATATCCGGATAGGCCACACATACCTTTTCCGCCTTCCGGCCCAGGATCTTATTGGTCACGCCTGCATAGGAGTTTTGTTCCTGGATGAGTGTCTTCAAGCCCAGGAAGCTGGCGATCCGTAAGGTGGGTCCGCTGGCAAAGCCGCCCACGCCCACGGCAATGTCGGGTCGGAAAGACCGCACCACCTGGTATCCTTTCAGCAGGCTGCCGATCAGTTTGAAGGGGAAAGACAGGTTGGCTGCGAGGTTGGAACGGTTGAAGCCCGCTACCGGCAGCCCTACGATAGGGTACCCTTCCCGGGGTACTTTTTCCATTTCCATTTTTCCCAGGGCGCCTACAAAGAGGATGTCGGCGTCAGGCCGCTGGCGTTTCAGCTCATTGGCTATGGCCACTGCGGGGTAAATATGCCCGCCGGTTCCGCCTCCGGATATGATCACTTTCATACGCTTTGGGGTCTGGAATGTTTACTGACACTTAAAACGATGCCGATAGCAATAAAAGAGAACAGGGCAGAGGTACCGCCCCGGCTGATCAGCGGGAGGGTCTGCCCGGTCACAGGCCCCAGGCCTACGTTAATGGCCATGTGGGCAAAAGCCTGGAAAACCAACAGCAGGGTGAGGCCTACACACAGGAGGCCGCCGAATGCCCGGTTGGTATGGTCAACATTGATAATTCCCCGGGCCAGCAGCCACAGGTACAGGCACAGTACAAAGAGTCCTCCTACCAGGCCATATTCTTCGATCACAATAGAGTAGATATAATCGGAATAGGCCTCCGGCAGTACATTTTTCTGGCTGCTGTTTCCGGGGCCCACCCCCAGGATGCCCCCTTTGGCAATGGCCACGTGGGCGAAGTTTTTCTGGCTGCTTTTTCCGCCGAGGTAGCCGCCCACGTAACCGTCCCTGTCCAGGTCTTTGCCGACAAATCCTTCCGTACGGTCAATAACGGTAGATACCCGGCCGATCTCTTTTCCGGTGGTCCGCTTGATCAGAAACCCGGCTCCCAGGGCAAAGGAGATCACGCCCAGGATCACCAGGGTAAGCGAGCGGAGGTAGCGGCCCGGAACTTTTCCTATCCACATGATGATGAAGCAGGTAAAACCGAGGATAATAGCAGAGGAGAAGCTGGAAAGCGAAATAAGGAAAACGATAAGTCCACACCAGGCGATGATCTGCAGCAGGTCTTTCCGTTTATATTCAATGTGGATTCTGCTGGCCAGCATGGCGGCCAGGTTCACGATCAGTATCAGCTTAACAAAATCAGCGGTCTGAAAGGAGAGTCCCAATACATTGATCCACCTCCGGGCATGGCCGATGCTCACCCCGAACATCAGGGTATAGAGGAGGAGAAAAGGGGAAAGATAAAGTAATATCTTGGCAATGTGTACATAACGGGAAATTTCTATTTTATGTACAAAGTAAGTGACCACCATACCGATCACCAGAAAAAGCACATGTCTCAGAATGACGGCTTCCGTATTGCCGCCCGCCTGACGGTAAGCCAGGCTGCTGATGCTACTGTACACGGTCACTACGCTGATGAGCGAAAGAAGACCTAATATCCACCAGATCTGCTTGTCACCCTGCAGATGGTTTCTTAGTTTTTCAGTCATAAATACGGATCGTTTAGGAAAGCATGAATCATCCGGGATGATTACTCAACAAATTTATAATTTTTGAAAGGACATAAAAAGCAAAGTGGGAATTAATATTTACGGTCAAAATAAAAAAGGGGGAAAATCATCCGACTTTCCCCTTTTTCGATACAGGTCTGAAAAATAATACCCGGTTGGAACTGCCAAAGATGTTTAAAAAGTAAGCAAAATGCAAGGCGTTGAGGATGAGGTCGAAGGAGCATACTGTAGTATGTGACTGAGACCGAATTCCGAGAACAACGCAGCAGTTTGCTTACTTTTTAAACATCTTTATTTCTTCAGGGCATCCCGGATCTCGGTCAGCAGCTCTACTTCCGTAGGTCCGGCAGGAGCTTCTGCGGCAGGCTTTCTCACCTTATTGTAAGCTCTTACAATGATAAACAGGACAAGACCCACGACCAGGAGGTTGATGAGGGTATTGATCCAGGCCCCGTAACGGATAGCATTTTCAGGAACGGCTACACCGTCAGCCCCTAAAGAAGCCGGGGTCAGCACATACTTGAGATCGGAAAAATCGGCACCGCCGGTAAAATAGCCTACAACAGGCATGGCGATATCCTCTACAAAACCGTTAACCACTCCGCCGGTGGCAGCACCCAGGATCACAGCGATGGCAAGGTCGATGACATTGCCTGTCATAATAAACTCTTTGAACTCTTTAAACATAGTTTTAAAAATTTACGGGTAAATAAATTAAAAAGAGGCCAGGAAACCTATTCCGAAACCGCTTGCGCTTTGCCAGCTGGACCGCACGGGATCACCAGGCTTCGGAGTAGTATTGTTATACGTGTTATGATCGAAAACATCTTTATCCAGTATCCCGATGTAGGTAAAGTTTACATTCAGGTATTTGTTGATCTTGGCCGTGGCCAGGAGGTCTAAACGGTGATCGAGCGGTTTGTTTTTGTTTCCTTCGGTATCTTTCCAGGCCTTGAAGAAGTTATACCGGAAGCCCAGGTTCACATTTTTGACCACTTCCTTGTTAAAGCCCAGGGTCAGCTGGGACCCGAATTCCGACAGGGACTTTTTCCCTTCTGCCACGTTCACTCCGAAGGCATAGCCGGTGGCTGTATCATAAATCACATCTTTATGACTCACGAAGGTCCATTTGTTGGCCAGGGGTGCCAGCTTTACCGTGAAATAATCTGCCGGGCGGTACTCGATACCGGTGGAGATGGTCAGGTAGCCGGGCGTCATAAAGGCGGAAGCAATATTCCGGCTGGTTTCGCTTTCGGTATCTTTTACGGCCAGGAACTGGGAGATAAAGTTTCCCTCGGCAAAGACAGACACCTTGTCGGATACCTTTCTTCCGTACTGGGAGTTCAGAAACAGCTTGTCGATGTTCCGGTTAAATTCCCGTTTGTTGGTAGTGGGGTTTTTGCCGGTGCTCTGGAAGCCCAGTTGTCCCTCAAAGTCGTTGATCCAGATATTTTTACCTTTCACCAGCGCGTTCTGATGCTTGAGTATAAAATGAAGGTTGGTGTTTCCCACCACGCCTGTATTTACCTGTTTCCAGCTCTGGCTGAACCCGGTCATGTTGAGGGTTGCGCCGAAGCTCGAGGCTTTATTCCATCCGTCTTTAAATTCACCTTTCAGGTCTTTTGCGGCCATCGCCTCGCCTACTTTTTTTTGTGCATCACCTGCATTCTGGGCATACGTACCGGTCAGAAACAGAGCAGAGAAGAGTACAAAAAATGTTAGTTTTTTCATGATTATTGATTTTGTTGAAACAGCGTTACTTTCTCTGTTTGTAAGACCCGTAAGGGGAAAGACACTTCATTGCCTTCGGAGCTTAGCACCAGAGTGGTATTGTCCATGCGTATGATGGTACCTTTTACTCCCTGGATCTCCACAATGTCGCCTTCCCTGAACTTTTTCCGGGAATAGATAGAGCTAAGTATATTCAGAAGGATCTCTTTGGATGCAATACCGTAACCAATGGAAAATGCCAGCACCAGACCCGCCACCATGATATTGAAACTGCTTTCGAGGAGCTTGGTATTAATGCCGGCCTGGCCGAGGGCCAGGATAACGGAAATAAAGCTCAGGAAGAAAAAGACGCCCATACTGATCAGCTTGCCGGCAGCGATATTAAAGGATTTGCAGAGCGTTTCCACAAATTTGCGGGCCAGGTCAGACACGAAAAGCCCCAGCAGGGTCATCATGATGGCTACTCCCAGTTTAGGGATGAAGTCTACCAGCATCATAAACATATTGGAGATGGCAGGCACTCCCAGTGTATCTGCGGCCGATACGGACAGAAACAGCATGATGAGGATAAACACGATCTGGGAAAGGACCTGGCTGAGCTTGAAATCGAGCTGGTATTTCCTCAGCATCTCCATGTTCTGAATCTTTTCTCCGAGCTTGTCCACACCCACTCTTGAAAAGAAAGATTTGAAGAGAAAAGCCGCGACCCGGGCTACTACCCAGCCGATGGTTAAAATGAGTACGGCACTGATCAGGTTGGAAATAAAAGTGCTGGACTGCTCGATCAATTTAGAGAAGGTATTGATCAGGATCTGTTTAATGTCTGGAAACTCATTCATCGTTTTTTGCAGGTATATCATTGTTTAGGTCCTCCAGAAGTTTCAGGCCGGTTTTTACACCACCGTCGGTAAAAACCCCAAGTATCAGCATGGCATCGCGGATAAGGTCTATTTCCGACACCAGCAGCTTTTTGAGATGGGGCGAAACTTCTAATTGCTCTTCATCATCTATCATTTTTCAAAGAGACTTAGTATCTTCATTATGATCAGTACAAAGACCGCTATATTCTCCAGGTAGATCTTCTTCAGTTTTTCCTTACTTCTCATCAGCCGCATCTTAACGGCACTTTCGGTGATGTTAAGCGTATCGGCAATTTCCTTTATACTGAAATCTTCCTGATACTTCATCTGCAGGATCGCCCGTTCGTCGGAAGCCATCTGCTTCAGGCTCCTCGTTATTTCATTGCTTTGAAAATCGAGAACTCCGCTGTCGTCATCGTCACTGATCTCTACATTTTCATGCAAGGCTACCTCTGTTCTTCTTTTACCTGTTCTTATCTGGTCCATACAGTAATTATAGGTAATGGAATACAGCCAGGTCGAAAACTTAGACGTTTCCTTGAAGCTCCCGATTTTCACGATCAGCTTCAGGAAAATGTCATGCGTCAGGTCCTCCGCTTTTTCCTGGTTGTAAACAAAGGAGTAACATTTACGGTAAACCTTATTGACGTACCTTTCATAAATTTCTTCAAAATACTCGTTTCTTTGGCTGGTTACATAAAGAGCTACCAACTCCTCATCTTTATGGGTGCTATATCTTGAGAATTTCAATTTTGACGGGGTTTAGGGAAAAAGTAACAAAACGGATCATTTTTTTTCCGGTATTAGCGGTAAAAATTTGCTGCAAAAGTAGGGTATTTTTTATTATCTGGTGCAAATGAAAGGCTAATTTTACTTGTTAAGGCCTTAATTAGCAAGTTTAGCGAACATTTCGAGAGATTTTATTTTCAGGGAATTACAGCCATAAAGCCGAAAGATTATTTGTAAATATGGATTAAAAACAGTATGCTTGCATAATATTTTAAACGGAATATGACACTGGAAGAATATTTTGACTCGCTCACTCAAAAAGTAAAGCCGGAAGATCTGGAAGGGATTGATACGCAGATCAACTTTGATCTTAAGGGTAAAAGTATGTATGTTACGGTAAAGGACGGGAAGATAGAAGCGGCCGAAGGAGCTGCCGCTGATGCAGAAGTTAACATCACCGTGAAAGAGGAAGATCTCCTGTCTATCATCCAGGGCAACACCAACCCGATGATGGCCATGATGATGGGGAAGCTGAAGATATCCAACCCCGGAGCCATGCTCAAATACGCCAAGATACTGGGCCTTATGTAAAGATGTTCAGAAGAAAAAGCCTGCTTAAAAAGCAGGCTTGTAACTTCTCGAATAATCAAATATTCGTTCTAATGTGATGTCTTTCGGGACAAGCACGATCTGATCCATTTCTTCTTTCAGCTGGAGGCAATCCAGGTAAAAATCAAGATTTTCGGTATCACCGGCTATCCACTCTTCGATCAGAACATTTTCAGAAGGGGAGGTTTCGTTGTAAACATAACGTATTATCTCATTCTGAGTCGATGTAAAGGTTTGTGTCATAGGCATATTTAGTTTTACTCATCAATTTTCGCAGATTGATAAGAGCATAACGCATACGTCCTAATGCAGTATTGATACTCACCCCGGTGGCTTCGGCGATCTCCTGAAAACTCAGATCTTCATAATGCCTCATCACCAATACCTCTCTCTGTTGTTGCGGAAGCTTCTTGATCAGGCTCCTCAGGTGTTCATGAGACTCCTTTTTGATCTGAGCCGACTCTATGGAATCTTCTGCAAAATTCAGAGAGTTAAATACACTACTACCATCCTCAAACACTACGTTCGGGTAACGCTTTGCTCTTCGAAAATAGTCAATGGCAAGATTGTGAGCTATCCGAAGTATCCACGGTAAAAATTTACCTTCTTCATTATATCGCCCTTCTTTCAGCGTTTTTATGGCCTTTATGAAGGTGTCCTGGGTAAGATCTTCAGCTACATAGCTGTCTTTTACCACAAGATAAATGGTAGTGTATACTTTAGATTTGTAACGATTAACAAGAATTGTGAAAGCATTCTCATCTCCTCTTATATAGGCCGATATAAGCTCACTTTCGTTAACTTTGTTTTTGTCCATTATATTTTCACATTAGTTAACGTAGAGTTTTATACCATATTGTATCAATGAGTGTTTAGGTGATGAATAATTATTGACAGGGCAAAACAATGGTTTTTCTAATGGAAAGCAGGTGCTGCCTCAGTCTTTGTGTCAAAAATCCAAACTATTTAAGACTTTTGCAAATTTTCACACAAATTTTATGCCGTAAAATCACTTTTTTTCAAAATCAGATAACTGGTATGATTTTTGGAATTTACTTCTGAGCACTGAAATCAACCGGTTCTTCGTTATAGTTTACTGAGGAGCGCTAAATGTCGGGATATGTATTCAAGGATATTTACGTTAATATTATTACTGATCGCTTTTAAAGCTGCTGCCCAACGGGATGCCGCGCAACGAGATCTGATCATCACACAGGCGGGAGAGCAAATCCGTTGCCGCATTGTGGATGAATCTTCCATGCGCTTTGGCTATATCTATGTGAATGAAAAAGGGAAGACGGTAAGAACCGAGATCTTCAAAACCCTCATCTCTTCGTTTAAATATAATTATTTCCCGGAGGATCTCCCTTCCGGTAAAAAGGAGCCGGTAGATGCAATCCCGAATTCGGGTACTTCGACCAAGGCGGAGCAGAAAACAAGTGCCCAACGTACTACCACAGAAACACAGCAGCAGGTAGTAAATACGAGCGACCGTACGGGAGGCAGCCCGGTAAAAAGCTCTTCATCCGGGGCAGAAAAGAGAGATGTATCTCTTCCGGTAGCGCTGAAGGCGGAGGAGCAGGGAATTACTGCAGGCAGCAGCGCTTCTTCCGGGAAGACACAGCCGGTGGCAGACAACCTCACAAAAGATTCTTCTTTGGGTAAGACGTCGTCGCAGACAGGCAGGAAAGATAGCCCGTTTCAGGGCCGGGAGAGTGAAAAAGAAAGTGAATATGTATCCCCTTTAAAAGGCAAAACCGAATTTACCAACTACCTCAAATACCGCATAGGTTTCAAGGGCGGGCTCGGAAACATCATAGACGACAACACGGATAAGACCAGCTATGGTCTCTTCAATGAGAAGCTGAGAAGAGGCTGGGTCTATGGGGTAGATGCCGCCGTTTTCCTGAATGACCATATAGGCATAGGGGTAACCTATCAAAGTTATCAATCCCGGAATAAGAACAGCAGCCTTGATTTTACAAAAGCTTTGGGAGGGGATGATTATTTCCAGATCCGGTCATTGGAAAGTAAGGTGAACCATAAGTTTGTAGGCCCCACCCTGCTGGGGCGTATAGGGATGGACTATAAAACGTTTGTTGTGGCCACCGTGAGTCCGGGATACTATTTTTACAGTGACAAGGGAGTCGTCAATCAAATGAATTATGCCTATAAGGGCGGTGCCTGGGGCGGTGCCGCTACCCTTGGGATCGATTTCCTGATCGGTAACAATGAAACCGGCCGTGATGTGATCCTGAGCTTCGAATGCGGTTACAATTACGGGCAATTAAAGAGTATTAATCCGGAGAAAAGCTGGCATGAGTTACCCATTCAAATGAACCGGCTTGATTTTGCGGTAGGGCTCCGGTTTACCCGGTTCCCACGGTATCTCAGATAACCGGTACTCCGTAGAGGTCGAATTCCGTAGCTGAAGTGATCTTTACCCGGGTAAAGTCGCCGGTCCGTACATAATGCTCTGCCGGAATGAGCACTTCATTGTCTACTTCAGGCGAGTCAAACTCCGTTCGGCCTACAAAATGCCCGCTTTCTTTCTTGTCGATCAGCACCCTGAACTCTTTCCCGATTTTGGCTTTGTTTTTTTCTTCGGAAATGCCCTGTTGAAGCTCCATGATGAGGTCGGTTCTTTCCTGTTTTTCTTCCGGTGTAACATCATCTTCAAAGGAATAGGAGTGGGTCTGCTCTTCATGGGAGTATTGAAAAACTCCCAGGCGTTCAAATCGTTGAGATTCTACAAAACGGTACATTTCCTCAAACATCTCTTCTGTTTCTCCCGGATGCCCCACGATCAGCGTGGTTCTCAGGTGGATGTCCGGGATCCTTTGCCGGATGCTGTCGAGCAGTCGTTCGGTTTTGGGCCGGTCGATGCCACGGCGCATTTTTTTCAGCATTTCGCTGGAACCGTGCTGCAGGGGCATATCGAGGTATTTGCAAATGTTGGAGCGTTCGGCCATGACGTCCAGGATGTCCATAGGAAACCCGGCAGGATATGCGTATTGCAGCCGTATCCACTCGAGCCCGTCGATGTCCGAGAGTCTCGCCATCAGCTCCGACAGGTTTCTTTTTTTGTAAAGGTCCAGTCCGTAGTAGGTCAGGTCCTGGGCAATGAGGATGATCTCCTTTGTGCCTTTGGCCACCATATTTTTCGCTGAAAGGAGCAGCTCTTCCATAGGGCGTGACTCGTGCTTCCCGCGCATCAGCGGAATAGCGCAGAAGCTGCAGGGCCGATCACAGCCTTCCGCGATCTTCATGTAAGCGTAGTGGGCAGGGGTGGTGAGGAGCCGTTCGCCGATGAGCTCATGCTTATAATCGGCTTTCAGTGTTTTCAGGAGGCGGGGAAGCTCATTGGTGCCGAACCAGGAATCTACCTGGGGAATCTCGGTTTCCAGCTCATCGCGATAGCGGTGGGAGAGACAACCCGTCACAAACACCTTTTCCACCTGGCCGGCCTGCTTGGCATCCACGTACCGCAGGATGGTGTCGATGCTTTCCTGCTTGGCGTTATCAATGAACCCGCAGGTGTTGATCACCACGATCTGCGAATCATCCCTGGCTGACTCATGGCTAACATTCATGCCGTTTCCCCGGAGTTGGGTATACAGCATCTCAGAGTCCACCAGGTTTTTGGAACAGCCCAGTGTTACGATATTGATCTTTGTCTTTTTATTGCCCTTTGTTTTCATTCCCTACCCGTTTTGGGGTGCAAAGGTCGGGGGGAAAGTTAAAAGTTAAAAGATAAAAGTGAAAAGTTTAGGAGCCATTTATTATATATATACTTATTGTACCTTAACTTTTAACTATTAACTTTTAGTTTTTAACTTAATACAGTAGCACAAAGCTGCCGTTTTTGTCGATAAAGTGTCCGTTTGTCATTTCGGCTTTGAGGGTATAGAGGTAGTTGCCGAAGATAGCAGGGGTGCCGTTCGGCAATTTGCCGTCCCATCCCTGAGAAGGATCCGTGACGTCGGCAATCTTCTGGCCTGATGAGCTGAAGATCGCCATGTGGAAGGTTTTAATTCCTCCCAGATTGCCTTTAATAGTAAAGGAATCGTTGATCTGGTCTCCGTTGGGGGTAAAGGCTGAGGGTAAATAAATAGCCCCTTTAACGGCAAAGGTAACCGGGTTGGAAAATGATTCCCGGCCATCACTGCTGACGGCTTTAAGTCTGAAAGTCCCCATGTTGGTGAACGAAGCGGAGTTTACAGGGTGAGAAAATATGGAAGGGTTTACCCGCCGCGTGCCCAGAAGATTATTCTGATTCTCGCCTTCATAATAAAGCACCTCGTAGTGCACAATATCTGCTTCGGCAAAGGGGTTGCCGTTGGTCCAGTCAAGCACGTTGTCGTTGTCTTCAGAGAGAGCCAGAGAGCTAATCTCGGGCGAGAAGGCCGAAACGTTCTTACACTCATCCACATACCTCACCTTATATTTTTCACTTTGTGTCGCCGGGCCCGGGTCCGTTATAACGGGGGTGGAAGCACCGGCGGGCAGGGTTTCCAGGAGATTGTAAACGGTTCCGTCAAATTTATAAAGCTCCCAGCGGTCGAGGGTATAAGGACTGTTTTTGTCCGGGTCAAAACGAATGAGGTTTTGCCTGTTTTCGGTACTGACAAAGGCGTTTGGCGGGAATCCGGTCAGCTCCAGCCGGTGATCGACGCAGAGCTGGTTGGAAAGACTGGTGCCATAATAATTGGCACCGTTAATAACCCCTGCATAGTTAAGTCTGATCCGGTAACAGTTTTTTTTCGAGCAGTCACCATGATTATGCTGGTAATTTCTGATCTCTTTATTTAGGGATGCAAGAACGGATGATTCTCCTTCAATAAGGTTCATTACTTCCATTTGTTGGAATCGGGGCGGACTGGTGGCGGATTCGGTGTAGGCACCCCACCTCAAATAGTTTATAATGGGGGTGGGCTGTAGGGGTAAAGTCAACGGTACAGAACAGATGTCGGCCGATCGCAGGGGAAAAAGGCCGCAGTTGGTCGCAGTAGCAGGCTGAATAAAATAGCAGTAAACCTGGTCAGGGTTTGCGGGAGTATCGGTTACCGGAACTGAAGGTTTGAGGCTCGTCCGAACCGGTGACAGGCCCATATTGGGTTGGCCGGCCTCGTACCGGAACAGGTTATAGGATTCTTCGTACTGGCCCTGGAAATCAATGCGTATGCTCTTATCGTCCAATACTCTCAGCTCTTTGATCTCGGGGTAATATTCGTAGTTTCTGCCGTTAGGATTGTAGGGTTGTACCATAGTTGTTTGAGGTACCGAGCTGCAGGTTTTGGGGCCGCCGACACCCGTAACTTTTAAGGAGTTGGGGATATTCTGAACGGGAAAACTGTAAGGAATGTTGGTTCCGGTTACAGGGTGGGGATTTCCATTCAGCTCAATGATATAGCTGTCATAGTCATTGAGGGGGTGAGAGGGGATAATAACTTCTATCCTTGTAGGGTTATTGTTACTGACGGTACAGAAGTTATAGCTAAAGACCGGTGTAGTGGAATTCCGCACTTTTATTTCCCGGCATTGCACCGTTTCCTTTCCTTCCTTTTTTCCTACCTGGATTACCTGGTAGAGACCGGGCCGGGTGACTGTGCTGAAATCAAGAGTGATACCGCCCAGTGCCAAAACCTCCTCGTACGATTCTCCGCGGTAATTATAATAATATTTCGGGTTTTCCACGCCACCGGTATTGGTGATGGTCACGGTTTCATTATGGCATATATCGGTGCTGCCCAGCGCAAACCCACCCGGCTGATACCGGCTATCGGAACAGATATCTTGAGCAAATGCGCTCACAAGAGGAAGAAAGATCAGAAAAGCAATTCCGTATAAAACTCTCACGTAACTTTTTAATTTTTTAAAGTTGGTATTGGTTTCTAAATTTGAGCTAAATATAGCGGATTCTACGGAATGGGCGATGAAAAGGGGATAAAAAGATATGAACCGTACGGCTTTCTCCTGGCTTTGGGCATGTTTTCCATGCTTGTAGCTATGCTGTTTGCCCTCTATAAGTTCACGCGGAATCTCAAAGCCGGGATCCTTTTACTCCCGGAGCTGGGGCTGATGGTTTACGCAGGGCTGGCTATTCTGATCCTGGCGCTTATTTTTCTGGCATTAAGCGAGCGTTTTTTCCGGCTTCAGCGGTTTAGGACTTTCCGGGTCTGCCTGGTTGGTTCTTTTGGCGCCGGTCTGCTTTTTGTGATTTTTCAGACGGCAAGTCTTCCCATGCGGAAAGCCGGGCCAGATCCTGCTCAGCAGGGGCATTATTACTTTGTATTTCTAAGTGCGATCCATTTGCTGTTTGTGCTGGCCGGAGTGCTGGCTAACGGCGTATGGCTGGCCCGGGTTTACCGCAGGAGAGACTATGTAGAGACGTTTATATTCAGCGTCAACCCGCCCAATATACTAACCATGAAATTACTGGTGAGGTATATGACATTTGTGACGATATTATGGGCCGCGGTGATAATTTATCTCAGAGGTCATGCTGCATAAAACAAGAGGTATTGTATTAAACTACATCCGGTATAAGGAAACCTCCATTATCGTGAAGATATATACCGAAGAGTTCGGGTTGCAAACCTACGTAGAGAACGGGGTACGCAGTGCGCGAAGTAAGGGAAAGATTGCTCTTTTTCAGCCGTTGACCCTTGTAGATCTGGTGGTTTATTTTAAACCAGGTGCTGAAATTCAGCGGATCTCTGAGATCAAATGCGGGCATCCTTTTTACCGGATTCCCACTGATATTAAAAAGATGACCCTGGGCATCTTCCTCACCGAGATATTGGTGTTAACCCTCCGGGAACATACCGGAAACAGTACGCTCTTTGATTTCCTGCAGGAGGCTTTGCTGTTCCTCGAAGAGCACGAAGAGCAGATAGAAAATTTTCACCTGTTTTTCCTGATGAGTCTCAGCGCTTACCTGGGTTTCGGCCCGGAAACTGCCCGGGATATTCGCAAGCAGCTGCTGGAGCACGGTATGGCCGTGAGCACGGGGGAAGAGGCCGTATTACAAAAAATACTGGAAATGCCCTTTGGCCACCGGCTCGACATCGGTAAAAACGAACGTATGCGGGCGCTGGATCACCTGATAGACTTCTACCGGCTGAACCTCGACAGCTTTACGGGTGCGCGGTCGGTGCAGGTGCTCAAGGAAGTGTTAGAGTAGTGAGTTCCGGGTTCCGGGTTCCGAGGGACAATGGTAACGTGTAAGGTACCTCCAACTCACTACCCGGAACCCGGAACCCGGAACTTCAAATCTTATTTTCCGTGCCGTTCAATACACGGCCCAGGTTTTTCCGGTGGGAAATGATCAGTAAGGCAGCTAATACCGAAGCAATGAGGAGGATCTGCCATGATCTGCCGGGCTGAAAGAAGGTATAGGCCCAAAAGGTCAGAACTCCGCAGACAGAGCCCAGCGAAACATAGCGGGAAAAGTAAAGAACAATACCGAAAATCACTACACTGACCAGGGCGCTCAAAGGAGAAAAGGCCAGGATAACCCCCAGGGCGGTGGCAATTCCTTTACCGCCCTTAAAGCCGACAAAGGGGGAAAACAGGTGACCCAGAACAGCCAACACGCCGGTTAAAAGTACGTTCTCAGGAGCAAATCCCAGTTTTCGGGCGATCAGCACAGGGAGCAATCCTTTCAACAGATCAAAAAATAATACAATTATCCCGGCTTTCCTGCCCAGTACCCGCAGGGAATTGGTGGCACCGATGTTGCCACTGCCGTGTTGCCTTATATCCAGGTTGTGAACGAACTTGGCGTACCAATAAGCGGTTGGAATAGAACCGATTAGAAATGCAAGCGCATATTCTAAATATAGCATAGATGATCTGAAATTTCGGCAAAGCTACAAAAAGAAATCGGGACGATATGTTAAAATAGTACAAAGTTGTGAGCAGGAAGCAGCCAGTTGATTCTGCACTTCAGTCCGTCTTATACAAAACCTTTACCGGTGGTCACCGATTTTCCGTGCTATTTTTTTACAGCTATTATTATTCCGGTTGCCCAATTTAGTTTTGTCAGAGTCAGGTCACTTCGGTTTTCTAAGTATTTTACAAAATTAGTTGCTTTTTCCTGGTGCCCTTCAGGCCAATTGGGTTGTGGCAGCATATCGTCTACAATATACAGTCCGCCGGTGTTTAACATTTCCAACACTTCGTCTAAGAATAAGTATTTTCCATGCCATGTGTCAGCAAAGATATAGTCAAACCTCCTGCCCGGATTATTTTTTACCCAAACCTCTCCATCGGAAAGAACTAAATTCAATCTTTTGTCCTGACCTAAAAATTTTTCAGCAATCTTCAAAAAACTCTCTTCATGATCGAACGATATTAATGTAGAACATTCATCCATACCATCCAGGATCCAGGCGGTTGATAGTCCGGTGCCTGTTCCGAGTTCAAGAAATTTACCAAAGGGCTTTGAAGCGGCGAGTGTTTTAAGTAAAGAACAGGTCAATTTATCGGAAGCCATTGTAAAGCCACTTTCTCTGGTCGCATTGTCCAGTTCAAAGTAAGCTTTTGGAATTCCCTGGTTAATATCGTCTGTCATAATCTCATTTGGGTGCAGAAATCTTAATTTTAGAGCATGATCCTTCGATTATTATCAAGTCAGAACCAGTAGTCGACCACATTTTCCTACTACTCATATACTCTGGTATTCCTTCATTAGTGACACCAGGTTTCCGTCGTTCACCTCTTTGATTTCGTCGGCCAGTTCGAGGAACCGGCTGTAGACGTCATTGAGCTCTTCTTTTTCGATCTCATACCCTAAAAGGGCCAGGCGGTGCTTCAGGGCGTGCCGGCCGCTTCTTGCGGTGAGGATGATGTCTGATTTGTCTATGCCTACTTCCTGCGGGGTCATGATCTCATAGGTCTCCGCATGCTTAAGGAAGCCGTCCTGGTGGATCCCGGAGGAGTGGGCAAATGCATTGCGGCCCACAATGGCTTTGTTGGCCTGTACGGGCATGCGCATGGTTTTGGAGACGAGGCGGCTCAGCGGGGCCAGCATTTCCGAGCGGATATCGGTATGGAGGCCGAGGTGCTTATGGAGCTTCAGGATCATGGCTACTTCTTCGAGGGAGGTATTCCCGGCCCTTTCGCCGATCCCGTTGATGGTGACCTCCACCTGGCGGGCGCCTGCGGTGATCCCGGCAATGGTATTGGCAGTGGCCAGTCCCAGGTCGTTATGGTTATGCATCGACAGGATGGCCTTATCCACATTGGGCACATGGTTCATCAGGTAAGTGATGCGGTCAAACATCTGGTTGGGCAGCAGATACCCGGTGGTATCGGGCAGGTTAACCACCGTGGCTCCGGCATGAATCACCGCTTCGGTCAGGCGGGCCAGGAATTCGATGTCGGCCCGGCCGGCATCTTCCGCATAAAACTCTACATCTTCCACAAAGGTCCGGGCAAACTTAACGGCTTCCACGCCTCTTTGCAGGATATCTTCCCGCGTGCTGTTGAATTTATATTTTATGTGGGTGTCCGAAGCACCTATTCCCGTATGGATACGCGGTTTCCGGGCATGCTTCAGCGCATCTGCAGCCACTTCGATGTCTTTTTTTACGGCCCGCGTAAGTCCGCATACCGTAGCATTCTCCACCGCCCGCGAAATGGCCTCTACGGCCCTGAAATCACCGGGGCTTGACACCGGGAAGCCGGCCTCTATAATGTCTACACCCAGCTTGTCCAGCTCTCTGGCGATCATGATCTTTTCGTCGATGTTCAACTGACATCCCGGAACCTGTTCGCCATCTCTCAGCGTGGTGTCAAACACGTAAATTTTCTCGCTCATCCGTAGTATAAAATTATTAAGGGTAGCTAAATGATCAAACAAAAATACGGAAATCCGGGCGGGATGGAAAGGGAACAGGCCCAATTAAGAATAATATGCCAATCATTTCGAAAGTATCTGATATTTTATTCTGTTACTATGAATGAATATGTCTAATTTTACACCCGTATTTTTATTTTTTCAGGAATAAAAGCCTGTTTGAAGTGCATTAAAGCCCGTTTAGAAGGAGTAAAACCGTTTTAAGTAATGATAAAGAAGACCAAGATAGTTGCTACTGTGGGTCCGGCCTCGGAAAGTGAAGAAATGCTGATCGCCCTGGCCCGGGCAGGAGTAAATGTTTTCAGACTTAATTTTTCGCATGGTAATCATGAGGAGCATAAGGTAAGAATAGACCGAATCAGAAAGATCAACCGGGAGCACGGCTTTCACTGTGCCATTCTTCAGGATCTCCAGGGACCGAAGATCCGGGTAGGTCTGATGGAAGGGGGCAACGCCGGTGTACCGCTTGAAAAGGGAAGCCGCTTTATCTTTACAAACGAGGATATTGTAGGAAATTCGGAGCGCGCCAGCACGCCGTATGACGGGATGTACAGGGATGTGAAGATCGGCGACCGTATCCTCATGGACGACGGAAAACTGGAGGTGAAGGTGATCGATATCAACTCCGATACCCACGAAGTAGTTACTGAAGTGGTTTACGGAGGTTTGTTAAAGCAAAAGAAAGGAGTTAACCTTCCGAATACCAATATTTCGCAGCCTTCGGTGACCGAAAAGGATTACCGGGATCTCGATTTCGGTTTGCAGCATGACGTGGACTGGATCGCCCTGTCTTTTGTACGTACAGCAGAGGAGATTCTGAAAATAAAGGAATATATCCGGGAGAGAGGGTCCCAGGCCCGCGTAATTGCCAAAATGGAGAAGCCGGAGGCCATTCAGAATATGGATGAGATTATAGAAGCTACGGATGCCGTAATGGTGGCCCGGGGCGACCTGGGCGTGGAAATGCCTTCTGAAGAGGTGCCTATCATCCAGAAAACCCTGGTTAGCAAATGCCACCGGGCAGTGAAACCGGTGATCGTGGCTACCCAGATGCTGGAAAGTATGATTGACAGTCCTACGCCTACGCGGGCGGAAGTGGGCGACGTAGCCAATGCCGTTCTTGACGGTGCGGATGCCGTGATGCTGAGCGCCGAGAGTGCTTCCGGGAAATATCCTTTACTGGCCGTGCAGACCATGACCCGGACCATCCAGCACGTCGAAGAGCAGGGAGACCCTGCCGTGCTGTATTACCGGCACCATACACGGGTGACCGATCCCAATTACGTTTCGAAAGAAAAAGATAATGATAACGTGATCATGATGGGCTGCCGGCTGGCCCGTGACCTGCGGGTAAAGGCGATCGTAGGAGTGACCACCTCCGGTTACACGGCTTTCCGCCTGTCACACCACCGCCCCAAATCGCAAATCTATATTATCACCGGAAACGAAAAGCTCCTGAACCAACTGAGCCTCTATTGGGGAGTGAACGCGTTTTCCCTGAGTGATCTTGAAAATTCAGATAACGAGCTGCTGCTGATCGATGAAGCCAATAAGTTTATTGAGAAGAAGGGGCTGCTGCTGAAAGGAGATAAATTCATCAATATGTCTAGCTACCCGCTCGGGAAGCAGCACAGGACGAACAATCTGACGCTGATGACGGTGTAGGAATTGTGAATGCTGAATTGTAAATGATCGTGATGCTACCATCTCATTAAGCATTTAGCATTAACTATTCAGCATTCATAATTAACCATTCAGCATTCATAATTAACCATCCCTTAACGGTGAGTTAATTGTGAGGTAATTTCCGGTGCAGATATTTGCGTACATGAAAAACCGATATCGCACAGTAGTCATTTCCGATCTTCATTTGGGCACAGGTGGATCCAAAGCCCGGGAAGTGACGGAGTTTCTGAAGTCCTGCCGCTGCGACAGGCTCATTCTTAACGGAGACATCATTGACGGCTGGCAGCTGAAAAAGTATGGTTCCTGGAAGAAAAAGCACACCGGGTTTTTCCGGGTGGTGCTGAAAATGATGGACCGCCACGACACCAAAGTGATCTATATCCGGGGTAACCACGATGACTTCCTGGATAATATTCTTCCGCTGGCGATAGGTAAGAACTTCCAGATCCGGCGGGATTATATCCTCAAATCCGGTGAAAGGAACTTTTATGTGACGCACGGGGATGTCTTTGACAGTGTAACCTCGCACATGAAATGGCTGGCTTACCTCGGTGACATCGGCTACACCTTCCTGCTCTGGCTCAATAAGCAATACAATCGTTACCGTACACGCCGGGGACTGCCTTATTACTCCCTGTCACAAAAAATCAAGAATTCCGTGAAGCAGGCGGTCAGCTACATCACCGACTTTGAGGAAAAGCTGGCGGAAATGGCGAAGGCAAAAGACTGCGACGGCATCATCTGCGGGCATATCCATCAGCCGGCCATCCGGGATATCAACGGGGTGCTGTACCTGAATTCGGGCGACTGGGTGGAGTCGCTTTCGGCGCTGGTAGAAGATCATAACGGTAACTGGGAGCTGATCTATTTCCAGGAAAAGGAGGAAGAGCCGGAGATAACCCTTTCACTGGCCATAACGGGATGAAGTTTCTGTTCATAGTTCAGGGAGAAGGGCGGGGGCATCTGACCCAGGCCATTGCCCTGGCAGAGATCATAGAGAAAGAGGGCCATGACGTCATCGGGGCCCTGGTGGGCTCGGGTTGCGGCCAACGGATCCAGGATTTTTTCAGGCGCTCATTTCCGGCAGAGATCATCCCCTTCGCCAGTCCAGTGCTGGCTTACAACCGGAAAACCAAAGCGCTTTCCCTTCCCAAAACCCTGTATGGGGCAGGTAGAAATATTCCTGAGTATACCGCCAGCCTTTTCAGGATCCGGCGGGTGGTGCAGGAGAAAAAACCGGATGTCATCATTAACTTTTACGATACCCTGGCCGGTATTCACCAGTTTCTCTTCCGCAAAAAGTGCCCCATGATCTGTGTGGCCCATCAATACCTGATGTTGCACCGGCACTTCGAACATCCGCCGGGTAACCGCCTGAACCGCCTGATCGTGAACCTTAATTCCCGGATCACGGCCTGGGGTTCGGAGAAGAAGCTGGCCCTGTCTTTTTACGACGGTGAACCCGACAGGCAACGCAGGATCTTCTTCATGCCCCCCCTTTTGCGGCAGCGCTTGATGGAGCTGAACACGGAAGCCGGTGATTTTTTCCTGGCATATGTTACCCAGGAAGTCATGGTGGAAGAGATCGTGGCCTGGCAAAAGAAAAACCCCGGGATAAAGATCCATTGCTTCAGTGACCGCCCGACCGGAGGCCCGGTTTCGGAAAATCTGTATTTTCATACCATAGACCCGGAGAAGTTCCTGGCCATGATGAGCTCATGCCGGGGGCTGATCTCCACGGCCGGCTTTGAGGCGGTTTGCGAAGCCATGCTCTTGGGCAAGCCCGTTCTGATGGTACCTTTACGAAAGCACTATGAACAAACCTGTAATGCGCTCGACGCCCAACGGTCGGGCGCCGGAATTTACAGCACCTCTTTTGATGCAGAACCTTTCCCCGAATTTATAACGCGTTACCGGAGCCGTCGCCCCGAATTTAAGGCGTGGGTGGAAAAGGCCGGTCGCGTGTTCTTCCGGGAGATCGCCCGTTCCCCTCAGGATGCCGTCCGTGAGGCCCGCACAAACAGGGTGAGTATTCCTGCCACGATCATGGATACCCCGCCTATAATGAGGGCATAAACCGGCTCGCTGCCAAAAAAAGTCTTTAGCACAAAGCCCAGAATAGTGCCTGCCACGATCTGGGGGATAACGATAAAGAAGTTGAACACCCCCATGTAATACCCCATCCGGGCTGCCGGGAGGGCATTGGACAGGAGCGTATAAGGCACCGAAAGAATGCTCGCCCAGGCTATCCCTACGCCAATCATGGCCAGGATGAGGTGGGTGCGGCCGGTAGCAAAATAGATAGAGATGAGCCCCAGTCCACCAAGGGTCAGCGCCAACAGGTGGGCCTTGCGGTTACCGATGAGGCTCACCAGTTTCGGCAGGGCAAAAGCAGCCACAGCGCATACCAGGCTATAAAAGGCAAACATGATCGATACCCAGTCAGCCGCATCGTTATAGACCTTTGAGGTAGGGTCATGGGAATCAAACACATGTCCCGTAACTGCCTGGGTGGTATAGATCCACATGGCAAAGAGGGCAAACCAGGTGAAAAACTGCACCAGGGCCAGCTGCTTCATCGTAGCCGGCATGTCGAGCAGGCCGGTAATGATGTCGGTGAATCCGTTGGAAATGCGGTTTTGCCTCAGCAGGCCCGCCAGAAGAAACAAAAGGCCGGTCATGGCCAACCCGCCGGAGAGGATAAGCAGCTCTTTGTCGAGGTCATTGACCCGGATCAGCTGCCAGGTGAGCAGTCCCAGCGTCATAAAAGCCAGGCCGTAAGCAACCTGCTTCCGTATAGAAACAGGGGTGGCTGTCACTTCACCGGACACATTCCCTTCAAATCTTTCCAATTCTTCCGGTGAATATTCGGCGGACCGGAAGACCGTCCACAGTACCGCGAGCAGAAAAACGATGCCGCCGCAATAGAACGACCACTTGACAGATTCGGGTATCAGGCCGGCTTCAGCCACATTGGAAAGCCCGATCCAGTTGGAAAAAATATAGGGCAGGGCAGAGCCCACTACCGCCCCCACCCCGATAAAGAAGCTTTGGGTAAAGAAGCCCAGAGGGCGTTGCTTTTCATTGAGATTGTCGCCTACAAACGCGCGGAACGGCTCCATGGTGATATTGATGGAGCTGTCCATCATCCAGAGGGTACCGATAGCCACCCAGAGGGCAGGGGAATTGGGCATGATAAAGAGCGACAGGGAGGCCAGCAGGGCGCCGATCATGAAGTAGGGCTTCCGGCGGCCGAAGCGGGTCCAGGTTTTGTCCGAAAAATAGCCTACAATGGGCTGAACCAGCAGTCCGGTCACGGGCGCTGCCAGCCAGTAAAGGCCGATCTTGTCCACATCGGCGCCGAGGGTTTCGAAGATCCGCGAGGTATTGGCATTCTGAAGTGCAAATCCGAACTGGATGCCTAAAAATCCGAAGCTCATGTTCCAGATTTGCCAGAAAGAAAGGTCAGGTTTTTTCATTGGAAACTTTAAAAAGTGAAAATTACGCTGCAAAAGATCAAAAACAAGCGGATTAACTGTTTTTTGAGTTCCGTTTTTTGGAAAGGGTACTTTTAAAAATGCCCGGATAGAATTTCACTATTTTATCTGAAGTCCTATACTTTTCTTGTTTAAATACAATTGACTGAAAATCAGCAAAAAAGCATATCCTATGACATTTTGAACGAATGCTTGTATTTTTCCAATAATCATGGTATTATTCCAATATTTTCGTAGCATCCTGGAAGGAACTTTTTAAAGCTAATTGACACGTATTAAGTAGGTTATATACCTTTGTAATGTCAAAGACGCATTAAACGAAATTAATTACATAATCAAAAAACCAAATTTATTATGAAAAAGCTTGTAATCGCATTGGCGTTATTCGCAGGAGTGAGTACTTCATTTGCCAACGGGTTATTACCTGTAGCTCCTGCGAAAGTGGAAGTGAAGGCATTAGATGGTCTGAAATTCAAACTGACTATTCCCGAGCTGGCTGAAAAAGGAACCGTGCTGATCAAAAACTCGGCAGGTGAGGTTATTTACAGGGAATTTATCGGTGAAGCTCCCGCTTTTGTTAAAGTGTACAGCCTGGTCGGTTTCCCTGACGGATCTTATACTTTTGAAGTCAAAGTAGACAAAAAAGTGATCTCCAAAGAAGTTAAAATCAATACTACTATCAACAGAGTAGCATCAGTAAACTAAGACAGGTTGTGAGACCGGGGAGGGGTCGGAGCGTTTGCTCCGGCCCTTTTCTTTTTGCCCGGCGCCGGGAAAATATCCGATATTTTACCTAAATTTGCACTCCATTTTTTCAGAAAAGATATGTTTCAGAGTCTTCAGGATAAGCTAAACGGAGCGTTTAAAACGCTGAAAGGGAAGGGAAAGATCACCGACATCAATATTGCCAGTACGGTGAAGGAGATCCGCCGGGCCTTAATGGATGCCGACGTAAACTATAAGGTGGCCAGGGAGGTGACCGACCGGGTGAAGCAGGAGGCCATTGACCGCAAGGTGATGATCGCCGTAGAGCCCGGACAGCTCTTTGTGAAGATCGTGCAGGAGGAGCTTACGGCCCTGATGGGCGGCCAGGCGGAGACGGTGAATCTTAAAGGCTCGCCGGCTGTGGTGCTGATCGCCGGTTTGCAGGGTTCGGGTAAGACCACCTTTTCCGGGAAATTTGCCGCCTATCTGAAGAAACAGGGCAAGCAGGTGATGCTCGTGGCGGCCGACGTGTACCGCCCCGCGGCCATTACGCAGCTGCAGGTGCTGGGCGAACAGACGGGCGTGGAGGTGTATGCCGAGCCTGAAAATAAAGATGCGGTAAGCATAGCCCGCAATGCCGTGGCGGAGGCTAAAGCAAAAGGCAGGAGCATTGTGATCGTGGATACGGCCGGGCGTCTGGCCGTGGATGAGGTGATGATGACCGAAGTGGAAAACATCAAGAAGGCCATCAACCCGTCGGAGATTCTGTTTGTGGTTGACTCCATGACAGGCCAGGATGCCGTGAACACCGCCAAGACTTTCAACGACCGCCTCGATTTTGACGGGGTGGTGCTCACCAAGCTCGACGGTGACTCGCGCGGCGGGGCGGCCCTGTCGATCCGTGCCGTGGTAGATAAGCCCGTGAAGTTTATGAGTACGGGGGAGAAGATGGAGGATCTGGATATTTTCCACCCCGACCGTATGGCCTCGCGTATCCTGGGGATGGGTGACGTGATCTCGCTGGTGGAAAGAGCCCAGCAGGCCTTTGATGAAGAAGAAGCCCGCAAGCTGAATAAAAAGATGCGGGAAAACAGTTTTGACCTGAACGATTTCCTGGGTCAGCTGGAGCAGATCAAGAAGATGGGTAACCTGAAAGATGTGATGGGGATGATCCCGGGAATGGGCGCTGCCATTAAAGATGCAGATATCAGTAATGACTCCTTCAAACCGATAGAATCGATTATCCGGAGCATGACCCCGAAAGAACGGAGCCAGCCGGATCTCATTGACGGCAGCCGGCGGCGCCGGATTGCGGGCGGTTCGGGCCGGACCATCCAGGAAGTCAACAATCTTCTGAAGCAGTTCGAGCAGATGAAGAAGATGATGAAGAAATTCAATACAATGACTCCGGGTAACCGGGCACGGGCGATGCGATAGGCCTACCTTTTCAGGATTTCATCCAGCCGGGCTTTGTAAGAGCGGCCAATGGGCAGCTCCTTATTATTGATCCGGATATAGGTGGAGCTGATGGCCTGAATGTGTTCTAATGAGATAAGGAAAGATTTATGGATCCGCACAAAGCGGTCTGTGGGCAACTTTTCTTCCAGGTAGCTGATACGGAGGTACGATACCAGAACCCCGGAGGTAGTGTGGATCTTGACATAATCGCGGATACTTTCAACCCAAAGGATATCTTCCAGGTTAAGCTTAACCATTTCCTTGTCTACCTTAAAGTACTGGTATTCTTTGCTGCTTTTCCCGGGGTCGCCGACCTCCGTGAGGGCAGTAAGGGCGGGCATGAAACGGTACACCTTCCCCACCGCCTGAAGAAAACGCTCAAAAGAAACGGGCTTCAGGAGAAAATCGACCACATCAAATTCGTAACAGTCCAGGGCAAACTCCCGGTAGGCTGTGGTAAAGATCACTTTGGGCCGGTAGCTTAGCGGGCGCAGCACATCAAACCCGCTTAGTTTGGGCATCTGAATATCCAGGAAAAGGATATCGACCGGGGTTTGCTGTAGGAGACCCAGCGCCTGGCTTGGGCTGTTGGAAATGCCGAGCAGCTCGAGGTCGGGCAGGCGCTCAATATAATCTTTCATCAGATCGGAAGCCAGAGGCTCATCGTCGAGAACAAAGCACCGGATAGCCATTACCGTATTGTAAATTTTAAGGTGGCGAGAAACTGGCTGTCTTCCCGCAGGGTGATCAGATCGTATTGGTCCGGGAAGAGAATGTCAAGCCTCTTTTTCAGATTACTCAGACCCAGGCCGGTAGAGGACGTTACCGTACTTTCATCAGGAACAGAATTTTCCACTGTAAAAAGGAGGCGCCTGTCCTGCAGCAGCAGGCGGATCTGTATCCAGCAGTCGGCTTCACTTTGCGATGCACCGTGCTTAAAGGCATTTTCCACAAAGGGGAGCAGCAGCATGGGCGGGATCCGGACGTCGGGCCGGTCCTGCCATTCACTGAAATTGGTTTGGACGTCCAGGCGCTCCCCATACCTTATTTTTTCGAGGGCAATATAGTCTTTCAGGTATTCGATCTCTTTGCTGACCGGCACCGTCTTCTGGTTACTTTCATGAAGCTGGTAGCTCAGAAGTCCGGCCAGGCGCTGTAGGAGGTCCGGCATCCGGGCCGACTGGTGAAGGGAGACCGAAACCAGGTTATTGAGGGTGTTGAAAAGGAAATGCGGTTGAACCTGCGAATGAAGAAGGCGGTATTCCGCTTCCAGCTTTTCCCGTTTATAGGTGTCGCTGAGCTGCTGCTGGTACAGCGAATGGCGCACCAGGTCTACGGCCACAAAAAGCGAAACCACCAGGTGCAGCTGCATGGATTCATGAAAGATCTTGGGCCAGTAAAAAAGGGGGGTGGAAAGGGCATTCGGGAAGTAATGGGGATAGAGCCAGAAGTAGAAGATACACCTTCTTAAAATCCCGAAAACAATGACGCCCGCCGAAAGGCTTAACAGAAAGGAGACGATCTGCCCTTTCAGCAGAAACCGGCTTATAGTAATGTACAGGTGCCAGTAAGCGGCGACCATGATCAGGGGCAGGTTCAGTAGAATAGTGCAGAAGCTCCACTCAAAGTCATTCATATGGGCCCCGTTATTCAGCCATTCAAAGAGAAAGTAGCTTACCCAGAACAGGGCCTGGATCCGGGTTTGGCGATACGATATCTCATTTAACTTTAGCAGCATAGGCCTACATATTAGCGGTCAAAGATAAGCCGAATTTAACGGACGAAGCTTATTTCTTCGACAAACGACCATAAAACCCTCCCCAATGGACTTTCTTCCTGTTAACAGCATAATTTCCTGACGAACGGTACTGAATGCCGGGAAAAGGATGTGTGGTAAGGAAAGGGCGTCACTCGTCTAAAATAAAAAAAAGGATGTTTTTTCCCCCTTTAATTTGTACAGGATTAAAGAGAAAAAATTATGAAAAAGCGATCAAACATCTTTCAGAGGTTAAAGGGGGCGAGCCTGAAACCGGCAGTAGTGGTACTTTTGTTGGCAAACACGGGATATGCGCAGCCCGTTTCATTTTCTGATTCCGCTGTGCCGCTAACAAAAGACGGGGTAATAAATAAAAGTGCGGTAAGCGGTTATGTAATGAAGGACGGCGTCTTTAAACTGTCAATCGATAATCCCGAAGGGGTGCGGTACCGGATCAGCGTTACAGACGACCGGGGGAAGGTATGGTACCACGAGACCACCACCTCCGGGAAGTTCAGACGCCACCTCGATCTGAGTTATCCTTCTGCCCGGCATTTAAAGGTAGTGGTGACGGGTTGCGGTGAAGATATCTCCTATGTGATCCAGCGTACGGAAGCAAGATATTCTTTGGAAAAGACGGTTGAATAATTCCCGTGAGGTCTGTCTGTTTTGCTTTGGCGGACAGACGGCCTCCGGGTTATTCTTTTTTATCCCCGTATAACGTCAGTATTTTCAAACCGGGAGCACTTTTCAGATACCCTCATTTTTTCCTGTAATAATAAAGCGGCGGCGCTTCCGAACCGGTAGCCCGTTCGCTCATTGTATAGTATCCCCGGGCCTCCGTATCCCAACACACAGATTCTCCCTGGGGCTCTATGATGTAGGGTGCACTCAGGTCGTGGGTGCGGCTCAGCACCTGGTAAAGGGTCTCTCCCGGCTTCCTTTTCCAGTAATAAATGGCATTGTAGGCCTTCAGCAGAATTTCGTTGCCGTCGGGAGAGATATCCCCGCTCACGATCAGGAAGTATTTGATGGCACCCATGAATTCGGCCACATTAAGCGAGGAAGTATTCTGGGGATAGGGCAGGCGGTATACCCGCACATTCAGCTGGTTTTTGGTAATGATATAGATGTCGCGGCTAGACGGGTCCACCATCAGCGTTTCGGCATCATAAGATTCATTGTTGGGATACCGGAAGTGGATCGTGTCAAAAGTATGTACTGTACTCTGCCCTTCTGCCGGCTCCTCAAAACGATAAATGTAGTAGTCGCCGTATACGGCATTGTTATCCCCGATCTCCCCGATATAGATGTAATTCCGGCCGGCTTCCGGACCGGGGCCGATGGCCATGTCTTCCCAGTCGCGGTTGGCTCCGGCAAAGCTTACTTTCCGGATATAGGTACCATCGTTCCGCAGCAGGTCTATCTTGGGCTCGGAGCCGCTGTCTTCCATCAGCCAGAGATGGCCGGGGAAGTGGAATGAAGGGGCCATTCCGGATACTTCATCCAGGTGATTCACGTTCACCCGGGCCATTTCAGGCGTGCTCTCAAATTCAGGAAATGTATCGCCCGGTGGTACCGGATCGTCACAGTTTCTGAACCAGCAGCAGGATTGCAGGGAGAGGGAAAGAAGTATGACGGTCAGGTATCTCAACAGCACAGGCTAATGGTTTATTAACGAAAACGGGACTCAGATATTGGGCTACCGGCTTGTACAAGGTCTTTCAGGAGCGCTATCCAAAGGGGGGAGTCGTTGAGCGATTCCACCAGATCCCATTGCGTTCCTCCATGCTCAAGGAACAGCTCCTTGTATTCTTCGCCTACTTCAATGGTGGTTTCGAGGCAGTCAGCCACAAAGGCGGGGCTGAAAGCCAGCACTTTTTGTACCCCTTTTTTCCGCAGGACCTTGATCGTGTCTTCGGTGTAAGGTTTGATCCATTCGGCTTTTCCGAGCCGTGACTGGAAGCAGGTGGTGTAAGATCCTTCCGGCAGGCCCAGCCTGGCCGTCAACAGCCGGGTGGTCTCATAGCATTGCGCTTTATAGCAATGATAGTTGCTTTCCGTCAGGCCGGCAGCGCAACCCTCCTTTTCGCAGGTCTTGCCGAAGTGGGCCTTTTCCGTCTGCCGCTCCGGAAGGCCGTGATAGCTGAAAACAAAATGATCATAGTCGGTTTGAACCAGGTATTTCCGGGCGTTATTCTCAAACCCTTCCAGTAGCAGAGGGTGGTCATAAAACGGGCCGGCAAAACGGATCTCCGGGATGGTTTGCCAGGTGCTGACCGTTTCAAAAACTTTCTGGTGTACCGACCCCGTAGTGGCCGAAGCATACTGGGGAAAGAAAGGGATCACTAGGATCTTTTCCAGGTTCAGACGCTCAAAATCTTTCAGTACATCGGGTATGGACGGATTCTGGTAGCGCATGGCGAGGCGAACCACATAGGCGTCCCCCAGCGTTTTTTGCAGTTCCGTTTGATTGCTTAGTCCGTATACTTTCAGGGGGGAACCTTCCGGTAACCATACCTGCTGATAGATCCGGGCTGACTTCGGGGCTCGGAATTGCGCGATGATCAGGTTGACCAGCAGCCAGCGGTTGAGGTAGGGAATGTCGATCACCCGTTCGTCCATCAGGAACTCCCGGAGGTATTTTCGTACGTCGGGTACCGAAGGCGAGTCCGGTGTGCCCAGATTAACCAAAAGGACTCCTGTTTTTGGCATGCAATAAAAAAAATTGTACTATTGATAATATGAAGTATAAATAATCTTATATTTGAGGTCCGAATCAATCATGCACATTATGAAGACAGTACTTAAAATAGAATCCATAAGTATCAGGGATTGTCTCAGGAACCTGGGTATAACAGAAGCTACAGCCAATATATTCGTGCTTCCCAAAATCATCAAAAAGCCTGTTAATAAGCCCTGACGTACTTGCCTTCCATGAAATTCAGGAAGGCTTTGTTCACTACTTTGTTTCCGCCGGGAGTAGGGTAGTTTCCTGTAAAATACCAGTCACCCAAATGCTGCGGACATGCGGCATTCAGATTCTCAACGGTCTGGAAGACCACGGAAACTTCCGCTTCAATGCCCGCTGGAATGATGATCTCTGCAACTTTGGCGGAGATTTCCGCATCGGTAAACAGGTCAAAAAGCTCTTTCACCAGGTTGGCTTTCCGCAAATCTCCTTTTTCCTGGAGTAAGAGGATCTTATTGTATACTTCGTCTTTCTTTCCTTCGAGCCCGTGCTCTTTCAGCAGTTCCAGCATGGCCCGGAAAGCCACGAATTCTTTCACTTTCGACATGTCGATACCGTAGCAGTCGGGATAACGGATCTGCGGTGCGGAAGACACGATAACGATCTTCTTGGGCCCCAGCTTATCCAGCAGCTTGAGGATACTCTTTTCGAGGGTGGTTCCCCGCACGATCGAGTCGTCAATGATCACCAGGGTATCGGTCTTTTTGCGGATCACCCCGTGGGTCATCTCGTACACGTGCGATACCATTTCCGAACGGTCGTCATCGTTGGTAATGAAGGTACGTAGCTTGACGTCTTTGGAAACCAGTTTTTCAAAACGGGGTTTGAATTCCAGCACCTTCTCCAGTTCTTCTTCATTCAGGTGACCGGAGAGGATTCTTTCTTTCCGCCAGGTGGAAAGATATTGTTCGATGCCTTCCACCATGCCGTAAAACGCGGCTTCGGCCGTATTGGGAATATACGAGAAGACGGTATTCTCGAGGTCGTAATTGATCTCTTTCAGGATCTGGGGGATCAGTCTCCGGCCCAGCTCTTTTCTTTCGTTGTAGATATTGGGGTCTGATCCTCGGGAAAAATAGATCCTTTCAAAACTGCATGATTTCTTTTCGAGGCGGGGCAGGATATTCTGCTCCGCAAAGTCGCCGCTTTTATTGATGATCAGGGCATTGCCGGGCGTGATCTCCAGGATATCGTTATACCGCGCCCCGAAAGCCGCCTTGATAGCGACTCTTTCCGAAGCCACTACCACCACTTCGTCGTCATACCAGTAGTAGGCGGGTCGGATCCCGGCGGGGTCTCTGACCACGAAAGCCGAACCGAAGCCGGTAACCCCTGCCATGGCATAGCCGCCGTCGAGATCGCGGCAGGCCCGGTGCAGCACCCGCTGCATGTCCATATTATCTTCGATCACATCGCTGAGCTCAGGATTCTCATATTGCCCCTTGAAGCGGTCAAATATCCTTTGGTTTTCTTCGTCGAGGAAGTGCCCGATCTTTTCGAGAACGGTGATGGTATCGCCTTTGTCTTTGGGATGCTGGCCCAGCTCGACCAGCTTTGTAAAGAGTTCATCGGCATTGGTCATATTGAAGTTCCCGGCCACGACCAGGTTGCGGCTTCGCCAGTTGCTCTGGCGGAGCATGGGGTGACAGTTTTCGATTTCGTTCCTGCCGTGCGTACCGTATCGTAAGTGTCCGAGCCATACTTCTCCCGTAAAGGCAACGTTTTGCTGCAGCCATTTGGCATCTTTGAGGAGACCGGGATCCTGCTTCTGAACTTCGATAAATTTCTCGTTGATCTTTTTGAAGATGTCTACCACCGGGCGGTTTTCCACGGAGCGGTAACGGCTGATGTACCGGCTTCCGGGCGGAACTTCTACTTTCACATTGGCTACTCCGGCACCATCCTGCCCCCGGTTCGACTGCTTCTCCATGAGCACATACAGCCTGTTGACGGCGTACAGCGGAGTCCCATATTTCTTAATATAGTAGTCAAGAGGCTTGCGGAGGCGAATCATGGCTATTCCGCACTCGTGCTTGATAGAATCACTCATTGTTGCTCGTAATTGATGACAAAGTTCCGAATTATTGTTTCGCTTAACAAATTAAATTTTTCCAAACGAATTATTTACTTTTGGGGGCCGTTTCTGATATAACAATAATTGACTCGTAAATATTACCGGACAGGATGAGTATTTGCATAAAACTTTAAAAGGAATTTGAAATTTCACGAACTTAATTTACATCCGGATATAATGAATGGTATAGATGCCATGAATTATAATGATACTACTCCCATTCAGGAAATGGCGATCCCGCTGGTTCTGGAGGGAAAAGACCTGCTGGCCTGTGCGCAGACCGGTACAGGGAAGACCGCCGCTTTCCTGATCCCCGTACTAAGCAAAATAAGAGAAGAAGGTGGCGATGGTCTTTCCACGCTGATCCTGGTACCTACCCGTGAGCTGGCCAAACAGATCGACGAGCAGATCGAAGGGTTGGGCTATTTTGTGGGGGTGACCAGCCTGGCCATTTACGGCGGGGGAAAAGGGGAGAACTGGGACCAGCAGCGGACCGCCCTTACGCAGGGGGCGGATATTATTATTGCCACCCCGGGGCGGCTGCTGGCGCACATGCAATCGGGTAAGGTCAGGTTTGGTACGATCCGGCGCCTGATCCTGGATGAAGCGGATAAGATGCTGGATATGGGTTTCTCAGATGATATCATGTTCATTATTAAGCATCTTCCGGCCGTGAGGCAGAACCTCATGTTTTCTGCCACCATGCCGCCCCGGATCCGGTCTTTTGCCAAAAAGATCCTCCATGATCCGGGCGAGATCAGCCTGGCGGTATCCAAGCCGGCCGAAAAGATAGACCAGCAGTTTTATATGGCTTCGGATGAGCAGAAGCTTCCCCTGCTGCTGCACCTGATCAAACCTTTTGCCGGACAAAAGATCATTATTTTTACCTCCCAGCGGGTGATGATCCAGAAGATTCTCCGCGACCTGGCCAAAAACCGGCTGAAGGCCAAAGGTATATCTTCTGACATCGAGCAGGCAGACCGGGAGATCGCGCTCCGCGATTTTAAGGCAGGGAAGTTCAATATACTTGTGGCTACTGATGTGCTTTCAAGGGGAATCGATATTTCTAACCTGAACCTGGTAGTCAATTACGATATTCCCCGCGATGCGGAAGATTATATTCACCGGATAGGGCGTACGGCCCGGGCGGATACGGAGGGGGTTTCGGTCACCTTTGTTTCGGAGAAAGACCGCCGCTCGGTGAAGGCCATTGAGGCCCTGCTGGAAAAGGAAGTGGAGGTCAGGAAAATTACGACGGAGCTCGGTCTCGGGCCTGCTCCGGAGTTCCGGGCGGCCGGCAAGGGCTTCGCGAAGGGGATAAAACCTGCGCCGAAACACAGTTCCGGGAAACAAAGGAAGTTCAAAGGGAAGAAGTAGTTCTGGTATATAACCATATAAGACACATAAGTTAAAAGATAAAAACTAAAAGTTAAAAGTTATGGAACATTAGTTTTCATATAAATAGAATGTACCGAAATTTTTAACTTTTAGTTTTTATCTTTTAACTATAACTTATGTGCCTTATATGGTTATATCCTTGCTATTCCTCCCGGAAAGAGTAATTTTGTACTTTAGTTAAAGTCTATGATTTCATCGAATTATCTGATCATCATGGCGGGCGGTGCCGGAACGCGCTTCTGGCCGTTCAGCAGGCAGAACTTTCCCAAGCAGTTTCATGATATTTTAGGTACGGGGAGTACGCTCATCCAGCAAACCATCGAACGTTTTGAAGGGGTTTGTCCGAAAGAGAATATTTATGTGGTTACTTCCCGCGAGTATTATGAGATCACCCGCGAGCAGCTTCCTTTCCTTTCCGACGACCAGATCCTGCTGGAACCCAGCCGGAGGAACACGGCCCCCTGCATCGCCTACGCCTGCTTCAAGATCGCCCGGATCAACCCGAACGCCAATGTGGTGGTGGCTCCTGCGGATCACATCATTCTTAAGCCCGAAGAGTTCCGGAGAAGAATATCGCTGGCCCTGGATTATTCGCAGGAAGCGGATGTGCTGGTCACCCTGGGCATTACCCCCACACGGCCGGATACGGGGTACGGCTATATCCAGTTTGATGATGCGGATGAGCAGGAGGTTAAAAAAGTGAAGACTTTTACGGAAAAGCCGAACCTTGAGATCGCTAAGATGTTTATTTCCAGCGGCGATTATGTCTGGAACGGAGGTCTGTTTATCTGGAGTCTGCCCTCTATTTTAAAGGCGTTGGACACCTACCTGCCGGAGATAGCGGATGCCTTCCGCGAGGCCCAGCCTTTTTTCTTTACCGAAGGGGAGAAGGATGCATTGGATACGGCCTACCCCAGATGCCGCGCCATATCGATCGATAACGGGGTGATGGAAAAGGCAGAGAACGTGTATGTGGTGCTTTGTGACATCGGCTGGTCGGACCTCGGAACCTGGAAATCGCTGTATGAAAACTCGGAAAAAGACGAAGTGAATAACGTGGTCAACTGCCACAGCATGCTCTATAATGTGGAAAACAGCATCCTGAAAATGCCGAAAGACAAACTGGTGGTGGTGAAAGATCTGAAGGGGTATATCATTGCAGAGCATGATCATGTGCTGATGATCTGTCCGAAGGAGGATGAGCAGCTGGTAAAGGAGTTTGTGGCCCGGGCGGAGGACTTTGGTAAACATTATATCTAATTCCCTTTAAAAATAAAGGATCTTTAGATAATACAATGTATCTTGTATAAAATATCATTTTTTTGAGCAAAAAGCCTTTTTTTGTTCAAAACCTCATACTTACTATGGGGTTTTTTTATATTTGCCCCTCACTCTAATCTGAATTAAAGATGCCTAATCAAAATCTGGAGACCGTTTTTACCCAGGAAGTCCATAATAAGTATTTGGTTTTTAATACTTTATTTTCAAGGCTACCCTATGATAAAATGGCCAAGATAGGTTCATTGATGCCCTTTCTCTACGAGAATGCCAGACAAGGCTTTGAGGAGGGCAAATATCCGAAAGAGATCATAGACGCTTTTTTTGAAAAGTTTACGGTTTTCACCACAGAGAAGGAGAAAATTGATCTGCTCTTCCGGCTTATCACTTATGTGGAGCGGCAGGTGGTTCTTTTTGACAGTGTAGAGGATGCCGCCTTTGAGAAGCTTACCCCGGTGGATTCGCCGGGTACGATGAAGGCGATCCTGACCCTGGCCCGGCAGAACGACAAGCTGGAGGAGGTCAGGGAGAAGTTAAGAAACTTTAAGGTAAGGGTGGTTTTTACGGCTCACCCTACCCAGTTCTATCCCAATTCGGTGCTAAGGATCATACAGGATCTGGAGCAGAATATCCAGGTCAATGATATCAATACCATTGATCAGCTGCTGCAACAGCTGGGTAAAACCCCTTTCTTTAACGATGAGCAGCCCACGCCGGTGCAGGAGGCGCAGAGCATTATCTTCTATTTACGGCATGTGTATTACGAAGTGCTAAGCAGAATCCAGGAGACGGTGGCCACGGAGATCTTTGACGGGGAGGATATCGCCCCGGTCATTGAGCTGGGCTTCTGGCCGGGAGGTGACCGTGACGGCAACCCATTCGTGACCGCCGAGATCACCCGGAAAGTGGCCCAGGAATTACGATCCAACATCCTGAAATGCTATTATAACCATTTTAAGAGCATCCGGCGACGTTTTACCTTTAAAGGCGTGATCCCGTTGCTGGATAAGATCAATAACAAGTTGTATACCAATATGTTCGGGTTGAAAAATGACCTGTCATACAATGCCCTGTTAAGCCGGCTGGAGGAAGTGCGGGAAGTGATGGTGGCTCGCCACGGCAGTATGTTCATTGAAGAGCTCGACCGTTTTATCCTGAGGGTAAAGCTGTTCGGACTTCATTTTGCGACCCTGGATATCCGCCAGGACAGCAGCATTCATGAAAAGGTGATGCAGGCTGTAAACGAGAAATTCAAGGTTTCCGACATCCCTTATCCGGAATGGACCCATGAGCAGAAGGTGGAGTTCCTCACTTCCAGCACCATTGAGGTGTGGGAGGATGATTTCACGGATCCGCTGGTGAAGGATACCTTCAAAACCATCAAAACGATGAAGGAGATCCAGTCGCATAACGGTGAGAAAGCCTGTAACCGCTATATTATTTCCAATTCCACATCGGCCTGTTCGGTGCTGGAAGTGCTGGCCATGTTCAAGTTCTGCGGCTACCGCGACAGCGACATTTCCGTGGATATTATCCCGCTGTTTGAAACGATCGAAGGACTGGATACGGCCAAAGACACCATGGAAGAGCTGTATAATAACCTGGCCTACCGCCGGCACCTGAACATCCGCAAAAATACCCAGACCATCATGCTGGGCTTTTCTGACGGAACGAAAGACGGCGGGTATATCAAGGCGAACTGGGAGATCTTTAAAGCGAAAGAGCGTCTCACCGGGGTTTCCGAAGAGAATGAGGTGAGTGTGATCTTCTTTGACGGGCGGGGCGGCCCTCCGGCTCGTGGCGGTGGAAAGACCCACCAGTTTTATGCTTCACAGGGGCCTACCATCGCCAATAATCAGATCCAGGTGACCATCCAGGGGCAAACCATCACGTCGATGTACGGCTCCCGGCCCCAGGCCCGGTTCAATTTCGAACAATTGCTTTCCGCCGGCGTACTGAACGACGTGTTCGGTGACCAGAAGGCCATTATCACCCCGGATGAGCGTACGCTGATCGAAGAGCTGGCGGATATAGGCGGAGAAAAATACCTGGAGCTGAAGAATCACCCGCTGTTTGTGCCTTACCTTGAAAACAAGAGCCCGCTGAAGTATTACGGACAAACCAAGATCGGGAGCCGGCCCAGTAAGCGGAGCTCCGGGGGAAAGCTGAAGCTCTCCGACCTGCGGGCCATTCCGTTTGTAGGCGCCTGGAGCCAGTTAAAGCAGAATATCCCCGGCTTTTATGGCCTGGGCACGGCTTTGGAGAATATAATCGATCAGGGTCGCGAGGAAGAAATAAAACATTTGTATGAGGAGTCACTGTATTTCAAAACGCTTATCCAGAACAGTATGATGGCGCTTTCCAAGACGTATTTCCCGCTGACCTCATATATGAAAGATGATCCGGAGTACGGCGGACTGTGGAATATCATGCACGAAGAGTATCAAAAGAGTGTGAAGTATATGCTCGCGATCTCCAACCAGACGACCCTCATGGAGACCGAAGTGGTGGGGTCGCTTTCGGTGAATTACCGGGAGCAGATCGTGCTGCCGCTCCTGGCTATTCAGCAGTATGCGCTTCAGAGGATCGAGGAAACAGACGATGAGGAGCTGAAGCTCATATATCAGAAGATGGTGACCCGGTCGCTGTTCGGAAATATCAATGCGAGCCGGAATTCGGCGTAAAGCTTTTTCGGGTTAAACCAGGATATTTTGCGTAAGAAGGGGCTGCCGAAAGACAGCCCCTTCATAATGCAATATCAAAACTACCTCACAGGAAATGCCGCGCGATCAACCAGCTTGGGAAACTCCGCCTGAGTGGTTAGTTCCAACCGGAAGGTTAATGAAGTTCCTGCAGCTTGTTGAACGGTATAGCTCACGGTACGCGTATGTTCAACACCTGTATTCTGGCCGGATTCATCAAAGGTCTGGATCGTCGTAAAACCGCCCGTACCTTCACGAAGTTTCAGTACAAGTGATTTTGCCGGATCACTCTTGACATTCACATATCTCAGGGTTACCTCAACAGCACTGCCGCGTGTTGGCGTTGTAGCTGACACCGGTGAAACCGTGATAAACGCATTGGTAGAGGTGGCCGTCCCGATCTTCTGATAAGCGGGGCCTACAGTATTTTCTTCGCAGGAAATAAACGCTGCGGTAAAAACAAACAACAGGGTATATAGTTTTATACAAACTTTCATAATCGTCTTGGTTATTAGTTTTGATCCCACCAGATTCTGTCTGACAAGTTTACTGCCGGCACATTGTCCGAGTTGGTTGAGAACTCACTGGAAGGATACTGCAATCTTCTGCTGTACTGGCCATTCAGATCCGGGTTTAACTGAGCGGGTATGGTCATATCGGTATACCTGAAATTATACCTTCGGGCATCGTTCCAGGTTTCGGGGCTCAGGTACAGGGCCACGTACTTTTCCTTCATGATCAGGTCAAGCGTTATGTTTGCATCGCCGGTTGAAACTACCGGATTATTGATGTAAGCATCCCGGTTGGCAGCAGTGACCCCCAACATATCCATATGTGCCCTGATCCCGGCAAGGTACGCTGAATACGCAGCAGGCTTATTGTTTTTGGCCAGCTGTGCTTCCGCCTCAATGAACTTCTGCTCGGCATAGGTCATGACCAATACCGGGGAGGCTCTGTTGGCATAGTAAGAGGCTTCCACCAATGTGGAGGCGTCCAGCCGGAGATCCATAACGTCAGCATCGCGCCCTGCACCATTTATTGTGCCCCGGAAAGTTCCCTGCCGGGTCCTGCTAAACATAAATTCCATGCGCGGGTCAACTACGCCAAAGGTGGTGCCATCCATCGCCTCCACAATCTGCTGCGATATCCAGCCATCCAAAACCAATCCGGCCTGGTTAATGGCTACTGCTCCCCACGGATTCCGAACTTCTGCTGTAAACGTTACTTTTGCATCATCGGCATTGCTTGCAAGACCATTGGTAACAGCGGCCAGTACGGCGTCTGCATCATAAGCTGATGTCTTACTTAAATGATTCAGGTAACGTGCCCGTAATGCATACGCTGTTTTGATCCACCGCGAAAGGTTGCCGGCAAACATGAAGTCATCCGCCCCCATGGTCAGGGTGGTGGTGGATTCCTGAAGTTTGGCGATACCATCCGTTAGCAATGTAAATATTTCCGTGTAAAGCTGCTGTCCGTTATCATACGTTGGCTTTAAGGTCTGAACAAAAAAGGCGTCTGAATAAGGTACATTGTTCCAGGCATCCACCAAAAGTGCCAGGTTAATGGCCTTCATGATTTTAGCGGCGCCCACATAATTGGGTGCTCCCTGTTCTGCAGCCATCAACTCCATATCGCTCAGGTTGCTCAGTACATTATAAATACCCACCCATGTACCGTTTGCATTGATCTCCTGGTGGGTATCGGTATTGCCCCCGGCATTGGGGCCGGCCAGGTATTGTACGAAATAGGAAGTATAATAGCCTACATTTGCTGCGTTAGCGGCTGTTCGAACACTGCCTACGGACATTAGCCCTTTAACGGGAACAGAGGTCGGGTTATTCGGATCGGTGTTAATATCCAGGTAATTCTCGCAACTTGTGAAAACCCCTGTGATGATTAATAATATAAAGAATCTTAGTTTCATATTTTTAAACATTAGAGGGTAAGATTTAAAGAAAAGAATGTGCTTCTGGCACCGGGATAGCCCATACCGGCGAGGGCGGTGGCATTACTGCCCGTACCGGTGGAGTAGGATTCCGGATCGAAATTACGCCAGGGCGTCCATAAAATAATATTATTTACGGAGGTAGAAACCGATACGGCCTTCAGGTGCAGAGGGGTAATCCATTTCTTCGGCAGGCTGTAGGCAAGAGTTGCATTACGCAACTTGACAAAAGAAGCGTCATACACAAAGTTTTCGGATATAACCCTGTGAATATTCCGGTAATAACCGGCGGCGTAATCTCTGCCGTCAGGGCCAAGACCCTGCCCCAGCCAAACCTGTTGGGTATTGGCCTGGCCTTCCGGCGTCACCCCATCAAAAATCACCATGTCATTTCTGTCATTGGTATAATCAGGCTTCAGGAATGCAGCCAGCCAGACACCATACTGGTCAAACTGGTCAACTTTCCAACGGGTATCGATCAGAAAGGAAAGGGATACCCCTTTATAGCTGAACGTATTCCGAACACCGGCTAACCAATTGGGCATTCCGTTTCCGATCACCATCTGTTCAGTCGTATTCATTACGGGGAATCCCGCAAAAGATCCGGAACCGGCGATCACTTTAGGCAGGTCTTTGTCTAAAATAACAGTTCCTTCGGGTTTACCGCCCTGGTAATAGCGTTGATAGGAGGTTCCGTACAGATCACCATAGGGCTGGCCTTTGGAAATTCTCATGGTTACGTGAGAATTCACATAGCCGTTCTGTTGCAGTAGTGTGATATCGCTGACTCCTTCTGCTATATCCACCACCATATTTCTGTTGCGGGTGAAATTAACGGCAGCATCCCAACGAAAATCACCTTTTCTGATCGGAGTGCCGTTGAGAACCAGTTCAATGCCTTTGTTTTCTATTTCTCCGGCATTAATCCATACCTGCGAATAACCTGTGGTAGTCGATACCGGTACGGCCAGTATCTGGTCTTTACTGTTGGCTTTGTACCAGGTAAAGTCAATGCCTAATCGGTTCTTGAAAAACTGTAGCTCCGTACCAAACTCAAGGGTAGTGGTCATCTCCGGAACCAACTGGTCGCTTCCTCTGCTGGCCGACCGTACATAGCCTACCTGGCCGTTCAGCGGAAACCCTGTCGCCGTAGTATAGGTGGCTGCCGTTCGGTAAGGGTCTGTGTCTTTACCTACCTTTCCATAGGCTGCCCGTAGTTTTCCATAGTTTAACGTTTTGGGCAGATTCAGCACATCGTTAAATACAAAACTCATACTTGCCGAAGGATAAAAGAACGAGTTATTTCCTTTGGGCAGCGTAGACGTCCAGTCGTTTCTTGCGGTGAGGTTAAGGTATAAGAAGCTTTTATAATCTAATGAGGCATCCCCATAAGCACCGATTAACCGCCTTCTGTAGGTATTTTCAGTTATGACATGACGCGTTACATTACTGAAACTGTAAAAGTCCGGTGTCACGAAGTTTTCCCCAAAGTTGTAACTGTAATTGAGGTTGGTTTCAAACAATTCATGACCGGCCCGTACCGTCGCCCGCAGGTCGGATGTTATATCCTTATCAAATGTTACAAAGAAGTTGGAGTTAACCACACGGTTGATAAACCGGCGTTGCTCCATAAAGCCAAGTGCACTAAGACCACTCCGATTCTCGCCGGCTATTCCCTTAGGCCCGGGTGAAATTTCATCGCGTTTATCCACGTAAAAATCATGACCGAACCGGTAAGTAAACTGCAGCCAGTCGATGGGTTTGTAGTTAAAGGTCAGGTTACCGATCGTACGATCCACATTGTCTTCATAGGTCATGTACTTGGCATTATACAACGGGTTAGCAGAAAGGATTCCCGCTATCTGGGTTCCATCGGGTTTCTCGTATTGGGTTATATCCTGTGTATGTGACCAGTACATCAGCCGTTCGCCCATAGTGGTATGGGGGACCCTGTTTCCACCGGAATTGGAATAATTCACACTGGCTTCCACGTTAAATTTCTCACTGAACTTCGCTGTTCCCCTCAAACGTACGGATGTCCTTCCCCAGTCGGAGAAAGGGATAATTCCTTCTTGTTTGGTATTATTGACGGAGGTATAAAAGGTATAAGCGTCTTTTCCGCCTGACATATTGAAATAAAGATCCCGCATGCCCCCGGTCCGGTAGAAGTTATTATAATTGTCATAATATATATAGGTGGGATCGACTACCGACTGGGCCTCGATAAGCGCTCCGGAAGCGGAATACACGCTTCCGTCATCAATGCCATACCATCCCCGTCCGTAATTTTTCTGGAATGGCGGAAGCTTATTGATCTCTTCCATACTGAAGCTGGTACCTGCGTTGATCGTAAGGCCGCTTCCTGACTTCCCGCTTTTCGTAGTGATCACCACGGCTCCGTTGGCCGCCCGGACCCCATAAAGACCGGTAGCCGCCGCCCCTTTCAGGATGCTGATGGTTTCTATATCATTCGGGTTAATATCCGCCGCCCGGTTACTCATACCCCGTTGATTCGTCGAGTTATCATGGGTGGTATTGTCGATCGGCACCCCGTCAATAATAAAGAGTGGCTGGTTGTCACCGTTGGGATTTAATGAGGTTAAACCTCTTACTACGATCCTTGCGCCCATACCCGGACCACCCCCGGTGTTGGTAATCTGCACACCGGCCACCTGCCCCTGCAGGGCCGACACAATATTGGGCTGCTTAACTTCGGTCAGCTCTTTGGCGCCTACCGATTGCACGGAATAGCCCAGTGACTGTCTTTTTCTTTCAATACCGAGTGAAGTAACCACCACTTCGGAAAGCTGGTTAGCGTCAGGCGACAGCGAAACTTCCATCACGCTGCTGTTACCGATCGGAGCCTCATAGGTTTCGTAACCGATGAAGGAAAAAACCAGGGTCCCTCCAGACGCCGGAATACCGCTAAGGCTATAATTGCCATTTGCATCAGTAGTAGTACCGTTTGTTGTTCCTTTCAGTACAACACTGGTTCCCGGTAAAGTGGTGCCGTCATCCGACGAAGTCACTTTTCCCGTAATAACCCGTACCTGCGCAAAAACACCAGAAGGAATGTTCAGCGCAATGAACAATACCAGCAATAGTTTTGTAGAATATTTTAACATATAGATTTGGGTTTTTTGTAGTTAAAAAAGAATAATTGGTATTTTATATATTCTCTAGAATACTATTTTATAATTTGACATAAATATACCCGAAAATGATCAATAGTGACCTTTTTCCGATATAATTTTCTGTTATTTAAAATAGTTCTTTTTTGCGATGTGTCCACCCTGAGGCCACCGGAGATATTTTAGTGAAACGACGGCTTAACCCGGGTCTCAATTTCAAAATCGTATTCATTTTTTTCAGACCGTTCGAAATGAACCGAATCTACGGTTTCCCAGTGAGCATAGGGGGTAAGGTCAAAGTAGGCGTCGCCTTCGGGAACTACATTGACCCGGGTAAGGTAGACCCGGGTAGCGAAAGGGGCGGCCAGTTCGTAGATCTTTTGCCCTCCGATAATAAAGATCTCATTTGTCATGGGTTCGGAGAGGCGGAGCGCTTCTTCCAGCGAGGTGGCTACGGTAGCTCCTGCAATGACGAGGTGCGGGTTGCGGGATATGACGATATTTGTTCTGCCCGGAAGCGGTTTACCTATGGAGTCGAAGGTCTTCCTGCCCATAATCACTACGTGGCCCAGTGTACGCTTTTTAAACAGCTTCAGATCATCGCTCAACTTCCAGATAAGCTGATTATCTTTTCCGATCACCCCGTTCTTAGCTACAGCTACGAGTACAGATATGTCCATTAATGTTTAATTTTGTACAAATATATATATTAGTTCCGAGTGGTGAGTAGTGAGGGTTCCGGGTCGTAGTGGTTCCGGGCACTTACTACTCACTACCCGGAACTCAATACTCAAAACTATTTTAAACATGAAAACAGCATTCATTACAGGGGGAACCAAAGGGATAGGGTACGGCGTGGCGGAAAGTCTGCTCCGGGAAGGATATGCCGTGGCATTTACCGGAAGAATAGAAGAGAGCGTAAAGGAGGCCGCGGTATCGCTCAGTAAAGGATTTGAAGGCAAAGTTCTGGGCCTGACAGCTGATGTCCGCGATCTGACCGCACAGGAAAAAGCTGTGGCCTTCACTCTGGAGACCTTTGGAAGGATAGATGTGGTCATTGCCAACGCCGGAGTGGGTGTTTTCAGGAACATTGCCGAGCTGACGGCGGAAGAATGGAATGACACCATCGATACCAACCTGACAGGGGTATTTTATACGGTAAAAGCCACCCTGGAAGAGGTGATCCGCCGGAAAGGGTATGTGATCACCATTGCCAGCCTGGCCGGCACCAACTTCTTTGAAAAAGGGACTGCCTACAATGCCAGTAAATTCGGCCTCGTGGGCTTTACACAGGCGCTCATGCTGGACGTGCGGGATAAGGACGTGAAGGTCAGCACGATCATGCCGGGATCGGTGGCTACTTATTTTAATGATCATACACCTTCGGATGCAGACGCCTGGAAGATCCAGCCGGAAGACATCGGGCAGATGGTAGTGGATCTGCTCAGGATGAATCCGCGGACGCTGCCGAGCAAGATAGAGGTGCGGCCGGCGAAGACGAGTAAGTGAAAAGCTGTGGTTCTTTTAAATTAAAAACGGCGCTGCCTTTCTTTTCTGAACCATATTAGGCATATAAGTAATATTAGCTTTACATATAAGTTTTTTTTTGTATGTTAACTCTTATATGACTTATATGCCTAATATGGTTCGGAAAAAGCGGCTAAGCCGTAAGTCCGGCGAGAATAAGTAAGTGAAAAGTCAAAAACTAAAAGTGAATAATAAATGAAAAATGTTCCACAACTTTTAACTTTTAACTTTTAGTTTTTAGCTTTTTTCATTTCCCCCGCCTAAATTTGTGTGAATTTATAAATTAAGGAGAATGAAGAAAAGTGTAGGATTTCTTGCTATAGCAGCTACTGTGCTGATGACGGCTTGCAGCTACCAGAAGAACAACCGGATCGGTCAGAAAGATGTAAACGAAGGCAATGCATATGTTTACGGGCACCCTGATTCCACGGCGCGCCAGAGAAAGGTTCAGTACACTCCTAATTCCGAGAATGAAGTAAGAGCCATGGAGATCCAGGAGATTCTGCACGGTTCTGCCGATACGGATGCTGCTGAATAAGGATTTCCTGTGAAATAAATCATTGAAGTGATTTCATAATCCGTCGGTTTATGGCGTTCTGTAGATTATGAGATCATTTTATATGAGTAATGAGTAGTGAGATCCGCGTATTTGCTACTCACTACTTCTCTTAAAGCGGGGTTATATGCAGTTTTTATATCCGAATGTATTGTGGGGACTTCTCGCGTTGGCCATACCGCTGATCGTACACCTTTTTAATTTCAGGCGAACCCGGAAGGTCTATTTTTCCAATGTGGCCCTCCTCCGCAGCGTCGATACCCGGATATCCGCCTTCCGGCGACTGAAGCACCTGCTGGTGATGCTGGCCCGGATGCTGTTTATGGCCTGCCTCGTGCTGGCCTTTGCGCAGCCGGTAAGGAAAGCCGGGGTGAACCGCGACCTGCCTCCCGGCATTAACGGTATTTACCTCGATAACTCCCAGAGCATGCAGAATACCCGCGAGAACCGGCGCCTGCTCGACCTGGCAGTGATCAAAATAGATGAGCTGCTTTCACTGCTCGACCGTACCTCCAATAACCAGCTTTCTACCAATGATTTTGACGGACAGGATCAGTTTGTGAGTTCGGCCGCCAAGGTGCGCGACCGGTTGACCACGGTGGCGTTCTCGGAAACAGGCCGCGACCTGTCGCAGGTATATAAGCGTCAGCGTTCGGTAGCCCAAAAACATAACCCGTCGGGCCGTAACCACCTGTTCTGGTTTTCCGATTTTCAGAAAAGTACGGCCGGTAACCTGGCCGATCTGAAAGTGGATACGAACGATGTGGTTCACCTTATACCCGTCACCGGAAAAGTCACCCGGAATGTTTTTGTAGACTCACTTTGGCTGAATGTACCTTTTGTAAGAGAAATGCAAAACAATGTACTCAGTGTAAAGGTCTTCAATTCCGGTAACCGGGCGGTGGAGAAGCTGCCGCTGAAACTGTATGTCGACGATGTCCAGATTTCTACTTCTTCCGTAGACCTGCCGCCGGATTCCTACGGCACGGCGAAGTTCAATTTTACCGTCAATTCGCGCGGACTGCACAAAGGCAGGGTCAGTTTTGATGACCAGCCGGTCACGTTTGATAACGACTATTATTTTACGCTCGACGCTTCACCGGCCATCCGTATTCTTCACCTTTACGGTCAGCGGAGCGAGCAGAATTATATCGGGAAGATTTTCGCGAACGACAGTCTCTTTGTCTACAAGGCCTATTCCGTTGATAATTTTAATCCGGGGGAAGTACAAAATGCGGATCTTGTGATGCTGGAGGGTATTTCTACTTTAGACGGCGAGCGACGGGCCGTTATGGAGAGTTTTCTGAACCAGGGCGGGAATGTGGCGCTGATCCCTTCCCCCCGGGTGTCGCAGGTGAGCCTGCAGGAGTTTCTGAGTCCCTTCGGAATACGGAACCTGCAGGCCGATAATCATGTACCCCGTGCTGAAGCCATGCAGGAAGTGGCCCAGCCGGAAGGGCAGTCGCCTTTCTTCGAGGATGTTTTTGAAAAAGGCAGCCATAACCGGCTGATGAGCCTTCCGAAAGTTTACCCGAAGCTGCGGTGGGAGGGAGTAGCGGAGCGCATCCTGACCTTAAAGAACGGCCGGCCCTTTCTGACCCGCACCCGGGCAGGGGAAGGGAATCTTTACCTTTTTGCCTCACCGCTCACCCGCGATTACGGTAACTTCGCCGAGCATGCGTTGTATGTGCCTGTTCTTTTCCGGATGGCCTACCTGAGCGGTAAAGCCGACCGCCTGGCCTATAATTTCAGCGAAGGGCATGTCCGCCTCTATATGCCCGAAGCGCCTAAAAATGCGGTCTATAAGCTGAAAAACAAAAACCTGGAGCTTATCCCCGTACAGAATCTGCGGGGGAAGAGCCTGATACTTACCCTGCCGAAGTCGTCTGAGCTGCAAAATAACCAGCTGCTCGGCTCCGGGATCTATGAGCTGGAGATCAACGGAAAAGGTGTTAAATCACTGGCGTTGAACCACAGCCGCACCGAATCGTATATGGACACCTGGTCTCCGGAGGAGCTGGAAAATACCTTCGCCGAACAAAAAAACAATATAAAGGTCTATGACGATGTGCAGGACGGGCAATTCATAGAAGCCTTCCGCGAATCTTCGATAGACAGGCCTTACTGGAAATATTTCGTGATCGTGGCGCTGTTCTTCTTACTGTCAGAGATTCTTTTGAGCCGGTTCATGAAGAAGTAGAGTGCTTATGCCCCCGGGCCTGGGGAGAAACCCTTATTTTATCCTGCTCTTAGTCTTTCCTCTTCCAGGTCCAGTTTCCAAAGATAATGCCTGACGATCTCTTCGTCGATCTTCGGATTGTTTTTGTTCTCATTGCGAAGCCAGCTTCGCTGCTCTTCCAGGGTTTCAAAATAAATTTCCCTGGCCAGGTCAGGTAATTTGTGGAGGGCATCCTCCTTATCTTCCCGCTCCCAGCGATCCATCAGTTTACGAAAATATTCGCTTTCACTCTTCCTGTCCTTATAATTTTCGTTCAGGTAAGTGAAAGCGGCGTGCCGCATTCCTTTCCGTAAGAAAATTTCGGCTTCTTCTTCCGGCAGATAGCCTCCTTTATTATCAGACAACTTCAATTTCCTGATCACCCCTGGGAGGGTGAGCCCCTGGAGTATCAGCGTAACCAGGATTACAACAAAAGTGATAAAGAGAATTAAATTGCGATGCGGGAAGGCTTCGCCGCTATCCATAGCCACCGGAACAGACAAAGCAGCCGCCAGCGAAACCACTCCGCGCATTCCTGTCCAGCCTAAAAGCAGAGGCGCTTTTATTCCCGGATCAGGGTCGGCCACATTAATGAAATTCCGCATGATCAAAGTAACGGCCACGGCCCCGAAAGAAGCGATAAACCTTATTATAATGAGCGCGGCTGTGATCAGCAGTCCGTAACCGATGGCCTCTGACAGCCCGATGCCTTCATTTTTTAATCCTTCCATAATTTCCGGAAGATCCAGGCCGATCAGCAGAAATACAATTCCGTTGATCAGAAAGGCAAAGCTTTCCCATACATTGGCACCTCTCAAACGAGCCTCCGATGTCCGTAAAAATTCGTGCCTTCTGACAGACAAAAACAAACCACCGCTTACTACGGCCAATACTCCTGAAGCGTGTACTTCTTCCGCTGCTATATACATGATGTAAGGAGTGACCAGGCTTAGTATGGTGTCCATATTGACATCGGTAGGAAATATCCTGTGTATTTTTAAAAAGATAAATGCCAGCATCAATCCAATGCCTGCTCCGCCGATTACCATCCAGCCAAAGCTCATGGCCGCATCCAGCCAGATGAACTGCCCGGTAGCCACGGCTACCATTGCAAAGCGAAAGATGATCAGTGATGATGCATCATTGAAAAGACTTTCTCCTTCTAAAAGTGTAGACAGGTTTTTGGGCACTTTAACAAACTTTAAAATGGCTCCGGCACTTACTGCATCAGGCGGGGAAACAATCCCTCCCAGCACAAAGCCCAGCGCCAGTGAAAAGCCCGGGATATAGGAATTGGCAATAAAGGCAACCGATATGGCCGTCAGGAATACCACCACGAAAGCAAAGTTGATAATGATGCGCCTCAATTTCCACATTTCTTTCCACGAGACGGCGAAGGCCGCTTCGTATAATAACGGCGGCAGAAAAATGACAAAAATCAGCTCAGGGTCAATTCTGATGGGTGGAATGCCGGGAATAAAGCTGATAAGCAAACCCGCAACGACCAACAGGATGGGGTAAGCCACTTTAAGCTTATTGGCCAGCATAATCGATAAGAGGATAACCATGACCAGGCCCAGATAAAATATAAAATGTTCTGTCATAAACCGTAAAAGTTTTACATCAAAATATTCTTCTTCGCAGTGATCGGTTCGGGAAGTGCTGCTTCATCCAGCATATCGCGCATATCAATTTCGATCATACGGCTGATCTGGGTAACGGGAATGTCATTGGCGCTCCCCTCGAAAGGATTTACGGCGCTTTCCCCGATCGTATCCAGCACATGAAACGCCCAGGCCACTATGGCTGAAAAAACAATATTGAACCAGATCGTATGGCCTTCCAAAAAAGTGCCGTCACCCAGCCTGTCGTATTCTTTTAAAAGTCCAAAGGGCAGTAAAAATATAAATATGAACATCAGGTAGGTCGCAACCGAAGCAAAATTCCTGGGGTAAGGAAAGTTCTTGATCCGCTCGGCCTTGCCCTGACCGTCGGTAAACCGTATGATACCGTCCTGCAGTTGTTTCCACTGAAAATCGTTAATGGCTCCTTCTTTTCTCAGGGCGGCCAGGTTCTCAGACTGAAGCGCTGTCAGCTGCGTCGCACGGTTCTTTTTGGAGAGTATATATATCAGCTCGTTTTCAGGCAAATATTTCTTCAGTTCTTCTTCCAGACGGCTATCCCATTCGGGGATGTTATAGCGCCCCTCGAGAAATTCCCGGTTACTGTGACGATTCATATTTTCCCAGGTCCTGGGTTCCCGCAACTGAAAGCGCAGAGCTGTAAGCCAGGCAAAGTGGCGGTAGAACATCGTCTTTACCGCCCCGCTCTGCTTCCCTCCCACGGCATCCCGTAAGGTGTAGGCAAAACTTCTGCTGTCATTGATGATGGCGCCGTAAATCTGCCGCGCCTCCCAGATCCTCCCATAGCTGGCATTGTTCTTAAACCCGACGATAAAAGCTAGAGCGGTACCCAACACTGCTATGGGCTGCCAGGGCAGGGCCAGAAAATGCCAATCGAACACCTGGTACAAAACAGTAGGTATCGTTGCTATGAACAACAGCAACAGGGTATCCCGGAGTGTCCAGGTGAAAAATTCCCAGGGAGTGTATCGTTTTCCTATGTGCATACTACTTCGGGCTTCAGATCATAAATTTCTTTGAAAGTATAGAAATATCTTTATTAAAAGAACGGGGCTAATAAATTTTTACCCGAATTATTTTGGAGATCGATTATCTTGCATTTCTTTAAACTAAAAGTCAGGCCATAACCTTATTTAAAAAAGAATATTCTTATGACTACAAAGGTAATCTCTGTGTTTACGGCATTTGCGTTTATGTTGATCCTGTTCAGCTTTGTAACATCCCGTTCATCTGATGAAAAAAAACATAAGACAGAAGGCAGGATTGTTTACAACAAGAAGAAACATAGCATAACGTTATCATGGCCGGCATTCGGCTCTTCGGGAAATTATGTGATTACCAGGGGAGGCAGTCGTCTGGCATCCGATTTTTTACCGGTGGGTTCAACTTCCAAACTGATATTTACAGATACTAAGCCCAATGCAGATAAGTACGAAAACTACTATAAAATTACCCGAAACGATATAACCATAATACTTTCGCTGGAAAACCAGATTTTTGGTGACAATATGTATTTCTACGATAGAAAACATGAAAAAGCAGAAACTGCACGAAACGAAATTAATTCGCACTTTGGTGCGATTGGTCAGGGCGGACCCAATGGCGAGTGGACTACAAAACGTCAGGCCTATTATTTCAAACCCAATGTGGATGGTCAAACTTACGATCCGGGTGGGTCGGGTTCTGCATCATCGGCAGAGGCTAACGCAATAGAATTAGGATTCTACTCTCACATCGGAGGTTTGGGCAAAATACCGGCAGAGGTTAAATTGGGGGCTGTATTCACCCGGCCTCACCTTTCGGGTGGAGCCAACGCTACGTGTACATTCTGGCGTTCTATGGAAAATGTGACAGTGATGCGGGATTTTGCCTGGACCGTTTCTCAATCCACCAGTGCACGAAGAATGCTGATCGAAAGCACTTCGAAATATATTTCAGATGTAGGAAACACCAGCTTCTGGGGTAGCGGTGGTTTTATTGCCGACACCCGTTATACATCGTCCAGGCCGAATTGGGGTGGACAACAACAATGGTACACCAGGAATACGGTTTTCCCTTCAGGTTCGGGAGCGATGGGGGGTGCCTATAATATGGTTTGGCAGGGCTGCGTCAATCCTCCGCAAGCGGATGCGGTCAACACTCCGATTCCTGCCACACCGGTTATCCGCGAAAAACCCTTCCTTTTTATAGATGACGACGGCGAATACAAAGTATTTGTTCCGGCATGGCAAAAGGAAAGAACAGGCGTTTCCTGGTCGGAAACAGACATGGGCGCAGGCAAAGTTCAGGATTTGCTTACCGGCTGGTATGTGGCCAAAGAAGGTGACACCGATGTAGAAATCAATAATGCTTTAAAAGCCGGCAAAAATATATTTTTCACACCAGGACATTACGCGTTGAATGCCCCTGTTCAGGTGAACAGAAAAGATGCAATACTTCTGGGTGCAGGTATCGCTTCGGTAACGCTGGAGCCTACTGAGAAAAACACCTGGGGATGTATCTATGCTGACGACAAAGATGGGATTATCATTGCCGGACTTCTTATGGATTCATTCAATAGTACCACTTACCAGGTCAGGGTCGGTAATGAAGGCGCAAATGCAGACCATTCTGCAAACCCTGTCCTGCTCACAGACATCACCTGCAGGGTAGGCGGGGTCCAATCCAAAAATATTCAGATACATGCTTCTATGCAAATAAACAGCAACCATGTGGTGGGCGACCACTTCTGGCTGTGGCGTGCCGATCATGGTTCGCAGCGTGGCGGAGATTTGCGCTGGGTAAGAGACCGATGCAAAAACGGGCTTATCGTTACCGGTGATGATGTTACCCTTTATGCCCTGTTTGCCGAGCACTATCAGGAATATGAGGTGCTATGGCTGGGAGAGCGGGGCAGAACTTATTTCTTCCAGAACGAACCTCCCTACGATGCCCCGAATCAGGCAAGCTGGAGCAGCCAGGGAGGCAGAGTGGATGGATATGCAGCATTCAAGGTAGCTAATAGGGTAAAAGAACATCATAGTACAGGAATGGGTTCTTACGCAGTTTTCACGGGAACGGATGGCAATGTGAATAAGAAAAATGGCTTTGAAATACCTAATACCCCGAATGTGAAACTCGAAAAAATGGTTATCACCCGTTTTGCCGGTCCGGGGAATATCCAAAACGTTATCAATGGTACGGGGGGTAGCACGGCAACGGGTGTAAAACGTGTGACATCATACAACAATGGTACAGGTACAGCCCCTTACGACGAAGAATTTGATTTGCCCGATCGTGAATCATATCCTGCGTATATTGTTATGGATAAGAAAATAAGGGTCCGTAAAAGGATATAATGAAAAAAGAGGCTTTAGCCTCTTTTAACACTATAAGTCGGGATGACAGGATTTGAACCTGCGACCTTCCGCCCCCCAGACGGATGCGCTACCGGGCTGCGCTACATCCCGAACTTTGGAGGTGCAAATTTAAGAAAGAACTCCAAAAAAGGAAGTGTCTTTTGAAGAAAAATACGGTTTAACAGGGTAATCGTCATCTAAATAATAATTAGATTTGCGTAAACTACGTGTAATCAATGGAGAACGAAGGAAATAATTCAATTGTAAAAGCAGGACTTATCCTGGCCCTGGCCATAGCAGGTTTTTTCGGATACCTGTATTTTAAGGAAAAACAAAACGTGGATGACAAATCCAGGGAGATAGAGCTGAAGACCGCTGAGATCATACAAACCAACTTCAAGCTGGATTCCATAGCCCGGGAGCTCGACATCAAGATGAGCGAACTGGCCGCATTGGGTGGGCGTATCGATGAGCTCGAAGCCATAAAGATCAACCTGGAGACCGATAAGCGGAACCTTATCCATACGAATTCCGTGAACATGGAGGAGTACCAGGCCAAGATCCAGAATTACGAACGCCTGCTGCTTCAGAAAGAAGATGAGCTGAAACGTCTCCGGGCCGATAATGTGCGGCTGACAGGCGAAAACCAGGAGTTGAACCGCAGCAATGTGACCCTGCAGGATGCAAATTCTGAACTGTCCAAGCAGAAAGACGCTCTGACGGATACGGTGACCCAATATGCTGTTACCAACCGGGAGCTGAGTGAAAAAGTAACTATAGGTGCCGCCCTGCGGCCGGTGAACTATCTGGTCACGGCCATTAACCGGAGAGGAAAGGAAAGAGACGGTGACGAGTTTAAATCCAAAAGGGTGGACCGCATCAAGGTAAGTTTCCGGCTGGCCGAGAACCCGCTTACCCAGAAAGAGAACAAAACCATTTATATGCGCCTCCTGGAACCCACCGGCAATGTGATCTCGGATATGGCCCTGGGGTCAGGCACATTCAATTTCGGAGGAAAAGAAACGATCTACACCGCCAGGCAGGTGGTCTACTACACCAATACCGGGCAGACCGTGGATTTTGTTTATGACCGCGAAAAAAAATATGAGAAGGGCCAGTATAAGGTGGAATTGTACGCGGAAGGCTTTAGGGTGGGCCAAACCAATTTCGTTATTAAGTAAGCGATAATTTGTGTTTATATGTGCGATCTGTAAGCCAGGTCAACCGCAGGTGTCGATTTTGCTTACAGATCGCACATTTAAACACAGGTTGCTAAGCGCTTAATGTCTGACCGTCGTCATATTCTCACATGACAGGATTCACTATCGCTTGAAATCCTGCTCATAGTATAAGTCTGCAGAAGGCCGGAATTTTGTGATACAAAAACAAAGAGAAAGTATCATGAAACCGAGATTATTAATCCTTCTGACCCTTGTGGGTATGTTCAATGCGGCTCTCGCCCAGACCTTCACGACCAAAACCACCAGCATAAAGATCCAGGGTAATTCCACTATGCATAAGTGGTCTTCTACTGTTTCCAAATCGGTTTTCTCCGGGAACATAGAAGTCAGTGACAATGCCGTGACCGCCATCCGGTCAGCTACACTGAAGGTAAATGTAAAAGATATAAAGAGTGACAAAGATTCGGACCAGATGGATTCCCGGACCCATAAAGCACTGAATGCCGACAAGTTCCCCGTGATCACCTACGAATTCGGAAACGCAAAGTCGATTACCCGGAAAGGAAATGATTTTGTGGCGGTCGTAGACGGAAAGCTGACCATTGCAGGAGTAGCGAAAAATACGACCATGACAGTTACTCTCACTCCCCAGGCTAACGGCGATCTGAAAATCAAAGGGTCTGACCGGGTGCTGTTTACCAATCATGGCCTCAAGCCGCCTTCTTTTGTAGCAGGAACGCTGAAAGTAGACAATGAGGTGGATGTAACTTTTGATCTTATCGTAAAGAAATAACTTAAAAATTGTAATAAAATGAAAAATGTATTACGCATACTGGTGCTGGGAATGGTACCTATGCTTACTTTCGGACAACAGCCTAAGATTTATAATCTGAGACCGTATGATAAAGAGGGAATTAACCGGTTTGAGACTAAGAAGGAAGAGTCGGAGTTCAACGGCGTAAAAGCGAAGCTGGGCGCAGGGTTCACACAACAGTTCCAGGCACTCGAACACAAAAATGACGGTTCCGTGGAGCTTTATCGTCTGAATCCCGGTTTTGGTCTGGCCATGGCCAACCTTTATCTCGACGCCCAGCTGGCTGACGGCATTTTGCTGAACCTGACCACGTATCTGTCTTCCAAGCACCACCAGGAAACCTGGGTGAAAGGCGGTTTTCTCCAGATCGATAAGATCCCGTTTCAGGGCAAGATATGGGAAGACCTCTCCAAAATCATTACCATAAAAGCAGGACACTTTGAGATCAACTACGGGGATGCGCACTTCCGCAGGAATGACGGCGGGCATGCGATGTATAACCCCTTCGCAGAAAACTATATCATGGATGCTTTTGCTACAGAGATCGCGGGTGAGGTGTATGCGCAGAAAAACGGGCTGATCGGTATGGTAGGGGTTTCCAACGGTTTGATTAACGGCGGTCACCAGGCAGCTCTCCAACCCGGCAGCACTACTGAAATCTACAAGAGGAGCCCTTCCCTGTATGCTAAGGTCGCTGTAGATAAGAACCTGAACGATGATACCCGGGTGCGGGTAAGCGGCTCTGTTTACTATAACGACAGCCAGGGAAGAAATACCCTCTATGCAGGAGACAGGACCGGCAGCCAGTACTTCATGGCCATGGCCCCGGCCATCACCAGCGGTGCGGCTTCTACTCCGGCTAACAACTACGCTACCGGCCGGTTAAATCCGAATTTCGCCAACCAGTTTGCGGCATTCCAACTGAACGGATTCGTGAAATACAAAGGACTGGAATTCTTCGGAACCCTGGAAACCGCAAAAGGTAAGCTACATGCAGAAACCGAAAAGAGGAAAGCCAACCAATATGCCGCCGACCTGGTCTACCGCTTCGGTAAAGATGAGAACCTCTTTATAGGCGCCCGGATCAACACCGTAAACGGTCAGTTCCTGGCTAATAACAGCGCCGAGCAGGCGAGCAGCAGAACCGCACTGGCGGCCGGCTGGTTCATCCTTCCGAACGTGATGATGAAAGGAGAGCTCATGAAGCAGACCTACAGCGATTTCCCTACCGGAAACGTATTCAGCGGCGGACAGTTCAATGGATTTGTGATGCAGGCGATCGTAGGATTCTGATCCGGATAGAACGGATAAATCTTCTGATGGGTTTTACCATCAGAAGATTTTCCTTAAAAAAACCTCATTATCATGGCCCGGTTATTATTGATCTTCATCCTATTTTTCACCGGTGGGAAAGACACGGTGCGTTACAGTATCCAGGCGAGCAGCAGGGTTTCGCTGGATCTGAACACCAATCTCACCCGGGTAAGCTGTCACTGCCTGGATAAGGTTAGTTTCGGGACCGACCAGCTGGCAGAATTCGCCGGGAGTGCCGGCTCGCTGCAATTTCAAAACACCGGGCTGAAGCTGGATGTGAAGACGATCAACTGTAAGAATAAAAATATAAATAATGACCTGAGGGAAACCCTGTCGGCGGATAAATATCCGCACATAGAGCTGGAGCTCGTTTCTGTGAATGTCCTCCACCAGATGAATGAGCTGCCGCTGAACGTACCCAAATACTTTGATGCCGCTACCCACCTGACCATAGCAGGGAAAAAGCTGCCGCAAAAGATAAAGACCACGGTGATCCGCACCGGTGAAGATACTTTCCGGATGTACGCCACCCAAAATATCTCCCTGGATGCATACGATATCGTTCCCCGCTCTCCTATCAAGTTCATCAGGATCCATGATACGGCTACGGTGACGGTGGACCTGCTTATTAAGTTAAAAGTGAAAAGTTAAAAGTTTCGGTACAATATATATATGAATGATTCCTTAACTTTTCACCGCAGCGGCGGACCGTTTTTTGTTTTTAACTTTTCACTTATACTTCAGTATTCCATGCGAAAGCCAGTTCGCCAGCGCCTGGCGGTTATCAGCGACCAGTAGTCGCTTACGGTCGAGCTCATTCGTAATGTTGCCAAGCTCAATATAAACAATGGGCGGCAGGGTCTGATTGATCATCCAAAGTCCTCTTGAAGACACACTTCCCGTATACTCCCGCCCTTTTTGCTTGGCGCGGTATTTTTCCATCAGCGTGTCGCGCAGGTGATAAGCCAGGTTTTTACTTTCGACTTTGTCCTGGTTATAGTAAAAAAAGACATCGATCTTCTGATCAGTCTGGCGCGAATCTACGTGGGTCTCGATCACCCGCTGCGTGGTATAACCCAGGCGCTTGTTTTCGTCGTAGAGCTTGTTGATCACCCGTGTGCGCTGTCTCAGCCGTTCACTGTGATTGAGCGGAATGGTCAGTCCGCCGTAGATCTTTTCATCGCTGTCCATTTTAAGGTACCTGTCATCCCGTATCCCGTCATTTTCGTCCCGGACGATCATATACACTTTGGCGCCGTGTGCGATCAGGTTCCGGGCCAGCCTCAGAGTGACGTCATAAGCATACTCATCTTCGGATATAGTGTGGCCGTCTACCCGGGTTACTGCTCCCGGATCCGGTCCGCCGTGACCGCTCACCAGGTAATAGACATGCCCTTTCAGGTCAGTGCTTAAAATAGTTACGTTGGCATGTTTTTTACCGAAGATGCCGTAACTGACCACTCTTTTAACTTTGCCCTCGTCCTCCTCTTCCGGGCTGACAAATGAGCTAAACAAACTAAACGACAGGAGTATCCCTGAAATAGTAAGGTACTTTTTCATGACATTGATTATTAGAAAAGCAATTGTTATAGCACGTAAGTGAGTTCCCTCAAATACAATACGAATTTATGCACCGGAGAATTAAAAAACAACTAACTTTGCTCAAAAACAGTAAAATATGTCGTTTTATCGGGTCTTTTGCCTCTTTTTTCTTGGAAATTTATTTTTATTATATTCCTGCCGGAAAGCAGAAAAGGCGGAAGAAACCGATGCTCCCAAGGAAGCAGTGACCGTGACTGTTCCGGCTTTTTCACCGGATTCGGCCTACGCTTATATCGAAAAGCAGGTAAGTTTCGGCCCCCGGGTTCCGGGAAGCGCAGCTCAGCAGAAGTGTGCGGATTGGATGACTGCTAAGTTCAGATCTTTTGGGTACGAAGTTACAGCACAGAAGTTCACTGGATTACTGTATGACAAGAGAACCGTGCCCGGCATTAACCTGATTGCCAGCTATAAGCCGGAAGCCGGGAAGCGGATCCTGCTGGCGGCTCACTGGGATTCAAGAGCTATCTCTGACCATGATCCGTACGTAAAAAATAAACCTATAGACGGTGCTAATGATGGTGCCAGCGGAGTAGGTGTCTTAATGGAGATAGCCCGGAATCTGGTTAAGGATTCGGCCACCGTGGGGGTAGACTTTGTATTATTTGATGTAGAAGATTGGGGTGCTCCAGACAGCTATACGGGAGACCTTTCACACACAGCCTATAGCGGTGGATATTGCCTGGGCTCTGAATACTGGTCCAAAAATCTTCACAAACCAGGGTATTCGGCGTATTATGGCATTTTACTGGATATGGTGGGAGCGTCAGGAGCTCAGTTTTATCATGAGGAGCACTCGTTTCGTTTTGCACCCAGCATAGTTTCCAAGGTTTGGAGTACTGCCTCTCAGTTAGGCTTCGGCAAATACTTTATTAACCGGCCGGGTGGAGCGATCACCGATGATCACGTACCGGTAAATGAGCATGCCAAAATTCCGATGATAGACATTATTGATTACAGAATGGAAGTAGGTAACAGTGGTTTTTTCCCTCATTGGCACACCACCAGCGATAAAATAAGCGCCATCGACAAACAAACCCTGAAAGCCGTGGGACAAACGGTCTTGCATGTGGTATACCACGAACAGCCATGAGAGTAGTGAGTTTCGGGTACCCTGAACTCACTACTCACTACTCACTACTCTTATGAACAGAATAATAAAGCTCTTTACAGAGAAAAAGAAAAACATACTAAGTATCTATTTTACGGCGGGCTTCCCGAAACTGGAAGATACCCGTATCGTTCTGGCCGCGCTCCAAAACGCCGGGGCTGACCTCGTGGAAATAGGAATGCCGTATTCCGATCCCGTGGCCGACGGCGAAACCATCCAGGCCTCCAATCAGAAAGCACTGGATAACGGCATGACCGTGGCAAAGCTCTTTGAACAATTGCAGAACTTCCGGAACGAAGGCATTGCCCTGCCGGTTATCCTGATGGGCTATTTCAACCCGGTATACCAGTACGGGGTGGAAGCTTTCTGCAAAAAATGCAGTGAGCTGGGTATAGACGGTCTTATCCTTCCTGACCTGCCCCTCGACGAATATCTGGCCGGATACCGTGAAATTTTTGAGAAATACGGTCTGCTGAATATCTTCCTGATCACGCCCCAGACCTCTGATGAACGGATCCGGAAAATAGATGCAGCCTCTTCGGGTTTTATCTACATGGTTTCTTCGGCCAGCGTTACAGGAGCCACTTCGGGGGTTAGTTCCAATATGGAGGCCTATTTTGAAAGAGTGAATACCCTGGGCGTGAAAAACCCTCGTCTTGTGGGCTTCGGGATCAAAGACAGGGATAGTTTCGGGAAATCGGCAAAGCACGCTTCCGGCGCCATCATCGGCAGCCAGTTTGTGCGCGTACTGGAGGCCTCGGAAAATAACCTGGAAAAAGGGATCCGGGAGTTTGTAAGGGAAGTAAAGCCATAGGTACTTTTAGTTTCTTATATGATCTGTATGGTTCGACGCTCGACTCGTAGAGACGCAAGATTTTGCGCCTCTGCCCCGATCCCCGATACAGACACAAAATCTTGCGTCTCTACCGCCTGCTTTTATTCTTCTTGTGCTCCTTCACCGGCTTATAATCCTTTACCGCCACCGCCTTATCGGACGAAGGCGTCTTCCCCACCAGCCGCGTCGCCAGGTCTTTCTCCCCGAGCTTCAGCAGCCGGTTACGGATCCAGTTTTTCACCTCAGGCTTGTACCAGAAAAAATAGCGGTTTTGTGCCAGCTTCTCTTCTTTTGTTTTGACGGTTTTCACCGGTTGAAGAGTGTAGGGATGTACCCCCGTGTAATAGATTACTTCTGCCACCGTCATGGGGGTAGGGGTAAAGTCCTGTACCTGCTCTAACCGGAAACCCATGTCTTTGGTTTCAGCAGCCAGATGCGCCATGTCAGCTTCTTCGCAACCCGGGTGAGAACTGATAAAATAAGGAATCAGCGGCTGTTTTAAGCCGTGCTTTTCCTGTATGCGGTCATACTTATTCTTAAACTTATGGAAGTACTTGAACGAGGGTTTGCGCATCACCCGGAGGGTGGCATCCGACGTATGCTCGGGCGCTACCTTTAAACGCCCGGAAACATGCCGGGTCACCAGTTGCTCCAGGTATTCATCGTGGTTGCCATCCTGGTTATTCTTGTTGAAATCATCCACCAGGAGATCATAACGGATGCCGGAACCTACAAAAGCCTTTTTTATTCCGGGATGCGCGTCTACCTTCTGATATATCTGTGTGAGCGGCTTGTGGGAGGTGTCGAGGTTTGAGCAGATCACCGGGTGGATACAACTGGGTGCCTGGCAGCGGTTACAGATGCTTTCGTCTTTACCTTTCATTCGGTACATGTTCGCTGAAGGCCCCCCCAGGTCAGAAATATAGCCCTTAAATTCCGGGTGAGCCACCAGTTCATCCACCTCCTTCATAATGGACTTTTCAGAGCGGGAAGCAATAAACTTCCCCTGGTGCGCCGAAATGGTACAAAAGCTGCATCCGCCGAAACAACCCCGGTGCATATTAATGGAAAACTTGATCATTTCATACGACGGTATCGGGCCTCTTTTGGCATATTTCGGATGGGGCAGGCGAGTATAGGGCAGGTCAAATGACTTGTCCATCTCCTCCTCATCCATGGTTTTATAGGGGGGATTGATCACAAGTGTTCGGCCGCCTACCTTTTGGGTGATCCGGTTGGCCTGCCATTTATTGGACTCCACCTCCACAACCTTGAAGTTAGAGGCGTACCTGAGCTTATCTTTCAGGCATACCTCGTGCGACGCCAGGACTACGGTGTTCCATCCGTTATACTCCGGTACCTCTTCTGCTTCTTCCATATAGGCAATCTGCTTGAGGTCTTTAATGCTGCCCAGCGGTACTCCTTTTTTGACCAGTTTCAGGATATCACGCAGGGGTTGTTCGCCCATTCCATAAACCAGGAGGTCGGCCGGAGCATCTTCCAGTATGGTAGGCAGAAGTTTATCCTGCCAGTAGTCGTAATGCGTAACACGCCGTAGAGAGGCCTCTATACCTCCTATGAGAACAGGTACATCGGGGTAAAGTTCTTTCAGGATTCTGGTGTACACCACGGTGGCGTAATCAGGCCGGAAGCCGGCTTCTCCGCCGGGCGTATAGCTGTCGTTCGAGCGGAGGCGTTTATTGGCAGTATAATGATTCACCATGGAGTCCATACATCCGGCAGTTACCCCGAAAAAATAGCGGGGGCGCCCGAATTTTTTGAAATCACGGAGGTCGTCTTTCCAGTTGGGTTGAGGGATAATGGCTACTTTAAAACCTTCACTCTCCATGATCCTTCCGATCACGGCAGTTCCAAAGGACGGATGATCCACGTACGCATCGCCGGAAACGATGATCACGTCCACTTCTTCCCACCCCCGTATTTCGATCTCCTTTTTTGTAATGGGTAACCAATCGGTTACTGATCTGGCCTTAATCATAGTGCAAAGGTAGTGTTTAATTTGTTATCTGCGTTTTTTTCGGTGATCCTCCAAATTACGGCACGCAATTTGTCATAAATATTTGTACCCGAAGTATCCGGATGTCCCGGGCAGCTGCCTTCAGCAGTTTGAAATGAGAAAATCAGATACGGAAAGTTAGTTATTTATCTGTAAACGAATCGATTATTGTTAAAATTTACACTATGATGCTTGCCTTTCAGAAATTATTCCTGTGGTTGAGTAAAGTTTTTTGCCTTCTTTTCTTTCCGGCAATTTCTGCTTTCCCTTCTCTTTTTAAAGCCCGCCTGGTGACAGTAAAGAATATTTTTACACGTTTGCAGAGGAACTTATCAGCTATGAATAACAGAATTTTTAAAATAATCCAATTAACCATGTTTATCATGAAAAAATGTATTTCATATACAGCATCGTTCCGACTGCAGTATGTTTTTGCAGTTCTGATGATGCTGTTAAGCGGCTTTCCTCTGATGGCACAGGAAAACGGCCATGGAGAAGAAAGTCTGGTATTGGCTTTCGATTCACCTTTTTCCTATACTTTGCGGGAAGATGTCAGCTGGGAGCTCAAGGATGAGAGCGGATCCGTTATTCTCAGCAGGAGAGGGGATGTAAGCCGGCATATTTTCAGCAGACCGGGGACGTATACCTTGCACATCCATGAAGATCGTGATCATGATACCGGTTCGTGTGAACACGCTCATTTTCCGGAAAAGGTGAAAATAGAAGTGAAGCCGGCAAAGGTGGATTTTGATTTTTCCACGCTAAGATTTTCGAAAGATATCATCGGCGGACAGCCAGCCAATGGCATCACTGTTACCGTAAGTGTGAATTATTCTTCTTATGACAACAGCACAGCCATATATAACCTGGGGTTTGGGTCCTTTGGAGTCGGCTCTACAATTACCGGAAAACTGAAGAATAATGAAGTTATTCTTAAATCGGGCGTAAATACTATTGAATTTATAGTGGAAGGCCAGGCCGAAGCAGGAAATAATATCCAGCTCAACTTTACAGATTTCAACGGCGATGTTCAGCCTTACTTGTTAACCCCTAAAATGCAATGAAAATGAGAAGACTAATACACCGTTTTATAGTACCCTTATTACTGTTTTTAGTGGCAGGCCTGACGGGGGCGGAGGCACAAAACTGTGTGACCGGATATTGTATTCCAAACACTTATATTTACAGTACGGATCCCAATACGATAGAGTACGATAATATCGTTTCAGTTTTCCATTCCAGTATGATCCGGGAAGCGGACGGTACCGTAAAAGTCTGGGGGCAGGGTACATCACCAAATGGGTCCAGCAGTTCAGGCAACGAATTAGTGCCACGGGTGCTGAATAATAGCTATGGTTCCGGAGGCAATCAGCTTACCGGTAATATTTTAAAATTTACAGGAGGCAGTAATTTAAACACCCAGCAGTTTGCTGTACTGACCACCAGCGGATTGTATGTTTGGGGGAATAGCGGCGTTTTAGTTCCTGCTGTTTCTAATGCGGAAACAGGATCATTCAGAAAAGTAGCTGTCGGTACTTTTGGTGTTTCGGGCGGAGCTACGAAAGCAGACGGATTGCCAAGCGGTGTAAACCCTACAGATGTAAAAATGATGTTCGGTACCCGTGAGGGGCTTGCCATTGTAACCTGTTCGGGAGCTGCTTATACACTCACCATCCATGGCAGTGCTTATGGAGACGGAGCAACCGATAATAGCACCAATGACCTTCTCTGGCACCGGGTAAGTACGGCCTCTAACACGCCACTGACGAATATAGTGGCGGTAAGAGGTGCGCATCAGGTGTTTATGGCGCTAACTTCAGATGGGAAAATATATACTTGGGGAGTAGGTACAAGGACAAACGGTAATGGAGGTAGCGCAGCAACAGACCGAAACTTTGCAACAGAGATCACTAAACCTGACGGTGGGGCAGTTACTCCGAAAATGATAGGAATGACCGCGTCATCCGGAGGAAAAACCTATTACATGCTGGCAACGGATGGAAAGCTCTACGCTATGGGGGAGAATGAATACGGGCAGTTGGGTAACAATAGTACCACAGACGTTAATACCTGGGTTCAGGTAACGGCCAGTACCACCGTGAGTGGAACCACTTATAGTATAGGCAGTAATGTAACATGGATCAGCCCCCAGGAACATGACAGGGCTTCGCAGACCATATTGAATAATGCATCGATAAACATTATTACCGATCAGGGTAAGATTTGGGCATGGGGTGGAAACTCTTATGGTATGTTGGGCTTCCCCACATCCACCGCACATGTAGCTGTTCCAGGGCTTATGCCGGGAAGAGTAAGCGGTACGTATAATAATGCCAAATTAAACATGTCGGATGTAATGATGGCCGTAGAAACCGGTGGCCATACTACGCTCCTGATCAAGCAATGTAGTAAAAAATTCGGATATGTGGGCCACAGGATACGTGGTAGTATGGCGGATGGTACAGATCCTGATGCCCAGGAAACGGAATACAATTTTGGTCAGACCGCAGATGTGACTATATGTGGCGCTCCTACCTCACCGGGAATCCAAAACTTAGAGATATGTCCGACCAAAACCGCAAATTTAAATGATGCAATTCTGAGTCCCACCCCGGATGGGTTTTACGTGGAATGGTGGACCACTGCCAACAGGCAGGCAGGTACAAAACTGTCTGAGACTGATATTTTGACCGTAGGAACAGGTACATATTATACATTTTATATAGCCAATACCGGTCCGTGCGAAAGCCCAGCTTATTCAGAAGTAAAAGTAACGGAAAAGAATTGTATAGAGGCCGTTGACGATACTTACGGGCCATATAACGGGATAAGTGGAGGTACTACTGCAGGCAGTGTGTTGAATAATGACTTGTTTATAGGTCAGCCGGTAAACCCTGCGGATATCGACCTGACGCCAGGTACGCCGAGTTATGGGGGGTTGGTGATGAATGGAGACGGAACGATTACCGTACCACCGGGTACACCCACGGGTACGTATACCTACCCCTATACGATCTGTTTAAAAATACGACCGGCGCATTGTGATGATGCGGTAGCTACTATTACAGTTTATAACCCGGCTATTGAGTTGACGAAGACGGCTTCAGCAGGTCCTCACGCAGTAGGCAGTGTGATTACCTATACGTTTACGGTGAAGAACACGGGTGATATAACGCTGAACAATGTTAGTGTAAGTGACCCTCTACCAGGCCTGGGAACGATTACCCCGGCCTCCGTAGGGAGTCTTGCACCGGGCGCGACCACTACGTTCACTGCACCTTATACGGTAACGCAGGCGGATGTTAACGCGGGTAAGATAGACAACACGGCCACGACGGAAGGTACGCCTCCTAGCGGTCCGAAAGTAACGGATACGGATGATGAGACGGTACCGTTTACGGCCAACCCATCGATCGATCTGACGAAGACAGCCTCGGCGGGTCCTCATGCGGTAGGGAGTGTGATTACCTATACGTTTACAGTACAGAACACGGGTA
>CAZLXI010000010.1:119865-121240 GCA_964563435.1 uncultured Lacihabitans sp. | reverse complement strand
GGTTCTCATCACAAAAAGATGCTCCGCGATATAAAAAGGACGGAGATTTCGAAAGAGGCTCCCGCACCGGAGACCGGAAATTCTCTCCCGAAAGAGACACTTCCCGCTTTAAAAGGGAGGAAGGCTCCCGGCCTGACCGGCAAAAGTTCTCAGAAGAAGACTCCCGGGAAGAACGCAGCTCGTTCAAGACCTTTAAAAGGAAGAAAGACGAGCCTTTTGAGTACGGAAAAGGCGCTAAACCACAGCAAAGACCGGACTATTCCGAAGAAAACCTGATCAGGAACATCCCTGAAAAGCAAAGAAAAAAGATATCGGCAGCTGAAAAGAAACCTACTGACCAGATCCGCCTGAACCGCTACATTGCCAACTCCGGCTTATGTTCCCGGAGAGAAGCCGATGACCTTATTGAAAGCGGCCAGATCACGGTAAACGGGAAAACCATCACCGAAATGGGTTACCAGGTGAAGGTCACTGACGTGGTTAAATACGGCAGGAAAATACTGAACCCCGAAAAGCTGGTATATGTGCTCCTCAACAAGCCCAAAGACTTCATTACCACTACCGAAGATCCGGAAGGAAGAAGGACCGTAATGGACCTCGTAGCCAAAGCCGGACCGGAAAGGATCTATCCTGTAGGGCGGCTGGACCGTGCTACTACCGGGCTTTTGCTGTTTACCAACGACGGCGAACTGGCCGATAAGCTGTCTCACCCTTCCCATGAGATACGCAAAATATACCAGGTGGAAATTGACAAGCCATTGGATCGGGAGGACTTCGACCGGCTGGCAGAAGGCATAGAGCTCGAAGACGGCTTCATTAAGCCGGATGAAGTATCGGTGATCACGCCAGACCAGCAGGTGATCGGTATAGAGATACACAGCGGAAAGAACCGCGTGGTACGCCGGATCTTTGAACACCTGGGCTATGAGGTGACCCAACTGGATCGAACCACCTACGCCGGGCTGACCAAAAAGGATCTGCCCAGAGGCAACTGGCGTTTTTTGACTGAAAAAGAAGTTATTAGATTAAAATATATGATCTGATTTTAGACTATGTTTATATTTGTCAAAAAAACAAAATAACATCATGTCGGAAAACGAAAAAAAGGTCATAGATGACGCCAAAAAATTGGCAGATGATGCAGCAAAAGCCGCTGAAAACAAAGCGGAAGAGCTGAAAGAAGCCGCCGCTGAAAAAGTGGAGGAGGCGAAGGAAGCCGCTACTGAAAAGGTAGAGGAAGTTAAAGAAACGGTAGCCGATGCGACGGAAGCAGCAGAAACCAAAGCAGAGGAACTGAAAGGGGCCGCTACTGAAAAAGTAGAGGAAGCCAAAGAAACGGTAGTCTCTAAAGTCGCGGAGCTAAAGGATGCTGCTG
>CAZLXI010000010.1:31736-119765 GCA_964563435.1 uncultured Lacihabitans sp. | reverse complement strand
GAGGAAGCCAAAGAAACGGTAGTCTCTAAAGTCGCGGAGCTAAAGGATGCTGCTGCTGAAAAATTATCCGAAGCAAAAGAAGCGGCTGCCGGAATAGCCGCCGGAGCTGCTGAAAAAGCCGGCGAGCTGAAAGATGCCGCAGCGGAAAAAATAGATGACGCCAAAGAAAAAGCGGCGGAAATTGCTTCCGATGTGGCCGAAAAGGCCAGCGAATTCAAAGAAGCCGCCACAGAGAAATTCTCGGAGCTGAAAGAAGATGCCGCTGAGGTAGCTGCCAAAGTAGCGGAAAAAGCAGCAGAAGTAAAAGAAGCTGCCGCTGAAAAACTGGCCGATCTGGCAGAAGACACCAGTGAAGCTCTCGAAAAAGCAAAAATTAAAGCGGCTGCGCTGGCAAGGGAAGCCGAAGAAACCGCTCAGGAGGTCACCAAAAAGACCAGAGGTTTCTTTGCCAGGCTTTTCGGCAAAAAGTAAGCGATCTACAGCACAGATGGTGTGACCTGCACCATCTGTGTTTTTTATACAACAACACACTATCCACAAACTAACATGAAAAACGAAATTGTTTTATACCACCCTGATGAGCTCACCGAGCACATTGAAGTAAGAATTGATGAAGATACAGTTTGGCTTACTCAACAGCAAATGGCATCCTTGTTTCATCAAACCAAACAGAATATAAGCTTACATATCAATAACTGTTTCAAGGAAAAGGAGTTGAACAGAGAGTCAACTGTCAAGGATTCCTTGACAGTTCAAAAAGAAGGTGAGAGGTTCATTAAGCGCAAAATTGAATACTATAACCTGGATGTTATTATTTCTGTTGGTTACAGAGTAAAATCCAGGCAGGGCACACAATTCCGCATTTGGGCGAGTCGGGTCTTAAAAGATCATTTACTCAAAGGGTATACATTTAACACCCGAATAAACCATATTGAAAACAGAATCGAAGATCTCAAAAACAAAATAAATGAAATTGATTTACAGATAAATAGTCACTTAATCCCCAACCAGGGCATATTCTTTGACGGCCAGGTGTTTGATGCCTACCAGCTTACCTCCAGGATCATCCGCTCAGCCCAACGAAGCATTGTACTGATTGATAATTTTATAGATGAAACTACACTTACACATCTGAGCAAAAAGAAGAAAGGAGTTAAAGTAGTACTGTTTACGAAAAACCCGGGTAAACAGCTTTCATTAGACATCAAAAAAGCAAATGAACAATATGGCGACTTTGAAATCAGGATCTTTTCGCATAGCCACAACCGCTTCCTGATTATTGACGAAAAGGAAGTTTATCATTTAGGAGCCTCACTAAAAGATTTGGGCAAAAAATGGTGCGCTCCTCTTTGAATAACTATGTTGTCTACCGGTCCCGGCAGATTTTCTCCCGCATCTATAGGGCGGCTCCCGTATAAAAACAGGGGGGTATTGCCTGCCAGATGAGGTTTGGCCAGGCCCAGACCTGCCGCATGGTCCTCTTCCGTAAATGAAGCGAAACGTATAGGAATCTACACAGATATACTCTCCGTGGTTAGCTTTTTTTGCATCGTTACCACCCGGTAAACTATGGCACCTACCGCTATCATCGTAAGCGCAAGAACAATCCGAAAGGCTTTCCTGAATCCGTCTTCCGATAGCCCACGTCTCAGTATGACCGCGGCGACCAGACCTGTTGTACTACCTGCAAAGCCATAAAAGACCACCGTAGTCGCCGCCGAAAACCCTTCTCCCTTTATTAAAAAAAGACTGGCCCCGGTGGCGGCTATGCAAAATCCCAGGAAAGTCATCATCATGCCAAATACCAGATATTTTACACGCATAATAGTTTAGGGTTAAAACCTACAGAGCTCCCTTATAAACAGTAAATTTAATATCTTTTCTGATTTCTCAGATGTATCAGGCTTCGATCTGTAAAATTTTCATCTAATCTCAAATGTATTTCTTTTTCCATAAAACAGGATGATTTATTCTGCAATTCATTCTCCTTATTAGAAACAATATATGTTTATTTGTAAAGTCTGAACCGGTACACAGTATATGAAATCTACAGTAGCCATCATAGGCGGCGGTATCGCCGGCCTTACTACAGCCATCGCTTTCTGCAAGGCAGGGTATTCGCCCGCGATATTTGAAGCAGCGAAAACTTTAAAACCGGCAGGCGCCGGATTGGGACTTGCCGCCAATGCAATCAATGCACTGGACAAGCTGGAGATCAAAAATAACGTGATCGGACGTGGAAGAATACTCACCTCGTTTACCATAAAAGATGAAAAAGACAGGACCATTACCTATACAGACAGCCAAAAAGTAAGCCGGGAATACGGCCTCGACAATTTTACCATTCACCGCGCCGCACTCCACGAAGCGCTACTTTCGGAAATTCCGCACGGATGGCTACATACCGGCAAAAAATGTGTGGATATCCGGACAGACGGGGCCACCCATCAGCTATTGTTCAAAGACGGCAGTACAGGTGAAGCCGATTATGTCATCTTAGCCGACGGCATTCACTCCCCTGTACGGCAAAAGCTGGTTCCTGGTTCTGCGCCGAGGTACGCCGGCTACACCTGCTGGCGGGCCGTAACCGACAACAGCCTCCTGAAAATTGATAACAGCTATGAAATATGGGGCAGTAAAGGGAGATTCGGGGTAGTGCCGCTCGCCGGGGATCAGCTGTATTGGTTTGCTACGGTCAACAGCCCGGCCAACAACGCCCGTTTTAAGAATTTCACACCGGAAGACCTGAACGAATGGTTCAGGAAATATCCTGCCCAAACCGGTAAGATCATCCACTCCACCCCTAAAAATGCCTTGATATGGAATGACATCATTGACCTGAAGCCTGTACCCCGCTATGCCCTGGGTAAAATCCTGCTGACAGGAGACGCCGCGCATGCCACCACGCCCAATATGGGCCAGGGAGCCTGCCAGGCGATTGAAGATGCCGCCGTTTTATACGATGAATTACTGAAAGGAGGAGACATGGAAGATATATTTCAGCGCTTTGAAAAAAGACGGTTGACCCGCACTCACTTTATTATCAACCAGTCGGCCCAGATCGGCAAGGTGGCACAGGCAACCCACCCTCTGATTACCGGGCTGCGCAATGCGATTTTCCGGTCCATGCCGGAGCGTCTGAAAGATCAGCAGCTTAAAAAGCTCTACTGTACCGATTTCTAAGTTAAAAGTGAAAAACTAAAGCGGCCGCCGCGCGGTGAAAAGTTATGAAACATTAAGTACTTATATAAAAGAACGTTCCATAACTTTTAACTTTTCACTATTAGCTTCTCACTCTACTTTCACCTTCCGGCTGATCCCCCTGTCTCCCTGCGAAATGATCACAAAGAAAGTACCTTTGGTCCCCTCTTTCAGGTTGAGTTGACCTATATATTCACCGCTGAAATCTTCCACCGATTCCCTTACGATAAGATCCCCCTGAAGGCTCACTACAGAGATCCTCACCGGACCTTCCTCAGAAGACTTAAAACGCAGGTTCAGGATATGGGTGGCCGGCTTATTGGTATACACGTTTACATTACTGAAGCCTTCTGTAATAGTAAAATTCCCGTTAAAGCCGGAGAAATCCCGGTTTAACTTCACAGCAAGGTCTTCCATATTAAACTTGAACGCATCCAGATTCCTTCGGTACCGGTCAGACAAACGCGGAAAATCTTCTTCCCATGAAAAACCGTCACCATACATCAATACCCTTTCACCGTTTTTCAGGGTATCAATTTCGAGGTCACCGGAGGAATTGAAGGCATAGACACGGGCCCGGGGGGCTTTAATATCGACCTCCTTTTCAATCACCTCCACTTTCCCGTCGATATCCTTCTCGATCTTAATGATCTTTTTATCCGGGTTATCCGGACTAACCTTCTCTTCCACCTTATACTTTTTAACTACCTTTTTTTCTTTCTGTGCCTGGCTGTCGATCACCGCAAATGACACCAGTACCAACATTAACATTACCTTTTTCATAATCGCTTTCATTAATATAAAATCCAGAATATTTACTTACCAATATAGTGCGTTTAAGCGGACTTCCCATGTTTCAGACGAATTACCGGGACCTCCCTACCAATGACATGAAGGCCCGGGGGGCAAAACCTATGAAAACCCACTGTTCACTGTTCACTGTTCACTGTTCACTGTTCACTGTTATAGACATGTCGAATCCCAAAAAGTTGCACCACCCCTTCCCATTTTTTTCTCCCCCATCCGAAAAGTCCCGCCAAAAGTAAATTATCCGCCCCGTCTTAGCTATTTTTGTCCCTTCAAACCATTTGACTGAATGAATATCCTCGTTTTGGGTTCCGGAGGAAGGGAACACGCGTTTGCCTGGAAATTAGTACAAAGTCCGAAATGCACCCGACTTTTTGTTGCGCCCGGTAATGCCGGTACCGCTGCTATCGCCACCAATGTGGATCTGGGCGTGAACGACTTTGAAGGAATAAAAAAACTGGTACTTGACCAGCACATTGAGCTGGTGATAGTAGGCCCGGAAGATCCTTTGGTAAACGGTATCACAGACTTTTTCCGGAAAGACCGGTCGCTGAAAAAGGTGAAGATCATAGGTCCGGATGCCGCCGGTGCACAGCTCGAAGGGAGCAAAGACTTCTCCAAAGCCTTCATGAACAGATACGGCATCCCTACGGCATTTTCCCATACCTTCACACCCGAAACCCTGGAGGCCGGACTGAAATACATTGCAGAGATCCCTGGCCCCTACGTACTGAAAGCCGACGGTCTCGCCGCCGGCAAAGGCGTGATCATCACGGCAGACCCTTCCGAAGCGCAGGAGACCCTGAAAGATATGCTGCAGGGCGGAAAATTCGGTAAGGCAGGCAGCAAGGTGCTTATCGAACAGTTCCTGAAAGGCATAGAGCTCTCCGTTTTCGTTCTGACAGACGGATCAAACTACCTCATCCTTCCCGAAGCCAAAGATTACAAACGCATCGGTGAAGGCGACACCGGCCTGAATACCGGTGGAATGGGGGCTGTTTCGCCCGCGCCCTTTGCCGATGCAGAATTTCTTCGCAAAGTGGAAGAAAGGGTAGTGATCCCCACGCTGAAAGGCCTGCAGGAAGAAGCCATCCGCTATGTAGGCTTCCTCTTTATCGGACTAATGAACGATAACGGTGATCCCTACGTCATAGAATACAATGTAAGAATGGGTGACCCGGAAACAGAGGTGGTCATGCCCCGCATAAAAACAGATCTTGTCCGGATCTTCAATGCCGCTGCTAAAGGTACCCTGGACAAAATCCGCTTATCGGTCAGCCCGAAATATGCCGTAACCTCTATGGTAGTGGCCGGAGGCTATCCGGGAGATTATAAAAAAGGCGATGTAATGGAAATACCGGAAGCCGATAAAGACACCGTTATTTTCCACGCCGGTACCACCCTCCGCGACAACGTTACGGTCACCAATGGCGGCCGGGTCATCGCCCTTACCGGGCTGGGCCGCACTATGGCTTCCGCCATCCGCAAGTCTCAGAAAATGGCGCGAAAAGTGAAGTTTAAAAACCGGTATTACAGAAAAGATATTGGAAAGGATTTAAAGAAATATGTAAATAAATAGTTAAATTTGTTATTTATTGATTTTGGAATCTGATCTGTTTGGCGGGTTCAACACCTGAGAAACAGTAAAAATATAGATGGTATGGCATGTGGACAGTGTTCTTCAGGAAGCTGTGGTAGTATAAGTTCTCTGGTTCCCGGATGCAGCAGCGGTGGCTGCGCATCGGGCGGTTGCAATAAAATGAACTCCTTTGACTGGCTATCCGGTATGAGCTTCGGAAAGCCCCAGTACAAAGTAGTGGAAGTAAAGTTCAAAGGCGGAAGAAAGGAATATTTTATCAATAAGCACGAGATAGAGCTGCACACCGGCGACTTCGTGATATGTGAAATGCCTTCCGGCTACCATATAGGGCACGTATCGCTTCAGGGTGAACTGGTCAGGCTTCAGCTTTTGAAAAAGGGAATACATGACACCTCAGACCTTCGGATCATTCACCGGCTGGCTACCGAAAAAGACCTGGAGAAGCATACCCAGGCGGTTAATCGCGACCTTCCCACTATGTACCGTACCCGGGAGATCTGCAAAGAGCTTAAGCTGAACCTGAAACTTTCCGAAGTGGAGTTCCAGTCGGACAACTCCAAAGCTACCTTCTATTACTCTGCCGACGACCGGGTAGACTTCCGTGAGCTGATAAAAATGCTGGCCTCAGAATTTAAAGTGCGGATAGAGATGCGGCAGATCAGCCTGCGCCAGGAAGCCGGCCGCCTGGGCGGAATAGGTTCCTGCGGGCGTGAGCTCTGCTGTTCCACCTGGCTCACCGACTTCAAAGCCATTCCCACGGCGGCGGCCAGGTACCAGAACCTGTCGCTTAACCCTGCAAAACTCTCTGGGCAATGCGGCCGCCTGAAATGCTGTCTGAATTACGAGCTGGAAACCTATATTGATGCCATTAAGGGAATACCCGCCGTAGACAAGCCCCTGAAAACGGAAAAAGGGAACGCCTCCCTTCAAAAAACAGATATCTTCCGGCGCATCATGTGGTTCAGCTACCCGGAAGAAACCAACTGGTATCCCATACCCTGCAGCCAGGTGGCCGAGATCCAGAAAATGAATGCCGAAGGGAAAAAGCCGGTAGGGCTGGAGAACCTCATGGAACTGACCGATGTACCGGAGGCCAAAATGACATCGATCAATACCGACCTCGAACGGTTGGATAAGAAATACAAGAAAAGTAAGAAAAAGAATAAATCAGGTTCTGCTCCCAAAGCAGCGCAGCCGGCGGCTGCCCGCCCGGAAATGCGATCCAAGCCGGAAAGGCCACAGTCAGGCCGGCCGGATATGAGGCCCAAACCTGACGGAACACAGTCGGATCGTCCGGAAATGAAATCCAGGCCGGAAGGAGCACAGTCCGCCCGCCCGGAAATGAGATCGAGACCGGAAAGACCGAAACCGGTGCAGCAAAACCCGGCCGGAACACCCGAGGCAGGGAATAAAGAAGCCGGAAATAAAAACAAAAAGCGTCGTAAATTCAGAAAACCTGGCAATGGCGGGGAGGGGCCCAAATCATAAGCAAATTTCTTTGAAACAGCAGCGAAGCGTCGCCAGGCGGCAGGCCACCCAACCGGAAAAACTCGAAACTAAGTACTCGGAACTCGGAACTTTTACACAAATGAAACCTTCTCATCTCCTGAGCATATTGCTCTTTTGTACGGTACTTGCGATGTCCGCCTGCAAAAAAAGCGGTGATTTTAAGGAAATGCGTGATTTTCCCAAAAACGAATGGCACATTGCACACAAGCAAACCTTTGAGTTCAGCATTACCGATACCAGTCCCTCCTACCGGTTCAATTACCTGGTGCGAAACAGTATCAGCTACCCTTTTTACAACCTTTATCTTCAGCAAAAACTCGTTGACAGCAGCGGCACACAGCTATCCGGCTCTATGGACGAGGTGATCCTTTTCGATGAAAAATCAGGGAAACCCTACGGTGACGGCATGGGAGATATCTTTGACTGCCGGATCCAGGCACCTAAATTGCAGGCTATGAAATTTTCCAAACCCGGAAAATACCGCTGGATCATCAGCCACAGCATGCGACCCGACCCACTCACCGGCATTATGTCTATCGGTATGGAAGTTCTCCAAAACCCTCATTGAAGGTTCCGGAGAACCTTATGATCTACTATAAACGGACCAAAGGGAAAAATACTGCCCAATAAAACCCAGAAAGTAACCTTCCGGAAACTCCATCCTTTATCAAACCCCACATACAATGCATACAATACCAGCAAAATAAACAATCCACCGTGAATCGAGCCCACCAGGCGCACCATTTCAGGTTGACCTGCTATATATTTCAAAGGCATGGCCACAAAAACAAGAAGCAACATACTCACCCCTTCTACTATTCCTAAAAGCCTTAACCTACCGGTATTGTTTGTTATCAAATCTATCATGCTTTGTCAATCACATTTTCCGTTAACATCACAGCTAACCCCATCGTTGGCGGTATCGGCAGTACCGACCTCTGCCATCACCTTCTCCAACGTCTGCAAAAATACCGCTGCCGGCTGCGCACCGGAAACGGCATATTTCCGGTCAAACACAAAGAACGGCACTCCCCGCACACCGATCTGGCTCGCTTCATACAGATCCCTTTCCAACCCTTCCTGGTATCGCGGATCCGCCTGAGCACTTTCCGTTTCAGCAGCGCTCAAACCCAGCTCCGCTCCGATCTCCCGTAATATCTTAAGGTCCGACACATTCTTTCCGTCTGTAAAATGTGCTTTAAACAGCAACTCCTCCGCTTCATCTCCTTTCCCCTTTTCCCTGGCCAGCTGGATCAGCCGGTGGGCCGCAGCCGTATTGACGATCACCGCCTTGTCAAAATTAAAAATCAGGCCTTTCTCCGCACCTGCCGACCGGATCCCCTCAAACGAGGCCCGGACCTGGGACTCCTGCATTCCCCGCATCTGCGAAAGGTACTCCAGAGTGCTCATCCCTTCCTCTCCCAATGCAGGATTCAACTGAAAGCTCTTCCACTCGGTCTCTACCTGATCCCTTCCGGCAAACTGCTCCACAGCCGCCTCAAAATTCCGCTTTCCCAGGTAACAGAAAGGGCACATTACATCGCTCCAGATTTCTACCGTCATCTATTTATCATTTACTATATACCTTTTACAATAAATTTTATCCGAAAATAATTCCATATCCGGACCGGCCTCACATCCGAGCAGCATCAAAATCCAATATTCTTTCACTAAACATCCTCTCGTAAGCAAACTATTATTTTGAAAAATAAAATAATTGCCAAACGAATTATTGATAATATTTTTTTTTAATCTTATTTTAATATTTAGCTTGTATAATAACATTTTTTAATTGAAATTGCCTCGTCAAATCATACTAAATAATAATTTTTTAACTTATGAAGAAAAGATTACTTCTGTTTTTCGGAATGATTTTGTTCGGATTGGGGACGGTTTATGCGCAGACCCGGACAATATCTGGTAAAGTAAGGTCTTCTGATGACAACAGCCCGCTTCCTGGTGTCTCAGTGATTGTAAAAGGTACAACCAACGGAACTTACACCAATGAGGAGGGTGATTACAGACTTACTGCTCCGGCAAATTCAACGTTGACCTTCTCTTTTATCGGTTTTAAAGATAGAGAGGTGGTAATAGGAAACCAAAGTGTGATCAACGTAACTTTGGAAGTATCCAATACCGATTTAACCGAAGTAGTGGTAACCGGTGCCTACGGAACGCAGCAATCGGCCCGTTCTACTACCTTCAGCGCACAGGTAATCGGAAGCGAAAAACTGAATACCATTCGACAGATGGACTTTAACAGTGCCCTGGCCGGAAAAGTAGCCGGTATACAGGTAAGAAGCCAGTCAGCAGCAGCATTAGGCCGCCAGACCGAGGTCAGACTGAGAGGTATCTCCGGTCTGAGTGCAGGCGGACCCGGCGCTCTTTATGTGGTAGACGGTACCATTCTCCCGGACATCAATGATATTAACAATGACGATATTGAGTCAGTCTCTATCCTTCAGGGGCCGGCTGCAGCTGCGCAGTTTGGTTCTCAGGCGGCTGCCGGTGCGATCGTTATCACCACCAAAAAAGCAAAAAGACAAGAGGGCTTCGGAGTAACACTGAACCTTGGTATTCAGTTTGAAGATGTTTACATCATGCCTAATTACCAAAACTCCTACGCAGGTGGATCCGGTCCGATGACCCGTTATAACTGGAAACAAGGCGATCCGGAAGAATGGAAAGCCCTGGATGGCAAATATTACCATGATTACCAGGATGATGCCAGCTGGGGTCCGAGAATGGTAGGCCAGGAATATATTCCGTGGTATGCCTGGTATGGCGGACACAGCCGGTCTTACCAGACCGCCAGCCTGGTTCCTCAGGAAAACAACGCCAAAGAATTTTTCGAAACCGGTGTGGTGTCCAACAACAGTATTACCATCAACCACGCCACCGAAAAAATGCTATTCAAGCTTACTTACGGGAATAACTATACCAATGGTCTTATACCGGGTTCAAGCTTAATAAGGAATACCCTTAATCTGAACACCGTTTATGATATCAGTAAGAAGCTTGAATTCACTACCAATATCAATTATACGAACAGAAAGCTGAACGGACAGATTAATGACGGATATTCCAACCAGTCGACAGGGGCATTCAACCAATGGTTTCACCGTGACCTGGACATGGGTATCCTGAAAGAGCTCAGGGGCTTACAGACTCCGCAAGGTATTTATGCCAGCTGGAACAAGGCCAACCCTTCTGCTTATGATCCTGACAACCAGAGAGCGTTTTATGCAGCCAACTACTGGTATAACTTCTATACCTACTATGACCTGATCGACCTCACCAATGTGAGAGACCGGTTGTTTGGTGATATTTCACTGACCTATAAAGTAAACAGGGATCTGAATCTTAAAGCTACTTACAGGCAGCAGCAGAATACCACCTGGTATGAAGACAAATACCGTACGGAACTGAACGAAAGTGGTACACAAACCACGGGGAATGACGCAAGAAATTTCGGCTACTACTCTACCGGTACTACCTACAGCAACCGGCGTAACATCGAACTCCTGGCTACGTACAAGAAAAAAATTGCAGATTTTGACATCGATCTGGCTGCAGGTACCGACTTCTTCAAATGGACTTCCAAGTCCAACAGCGGTAATACCAACCAGGGGCTGAGCGTACCTAACTTATTTACCCTGGCCAACTCGGTTAACCAGGCATCACAAGGTAACGGAAGAACAGAAGAAGCCTACAATGCCATCTTTGGTAAAGTATCTTTGGGCTTCAGGAATTTCCTTTATCTTAACGGAACCCTGCGTAACGACTGGTTCTCTACACTGCCTCCGGGTAACAACGACGTACTTTCGAAATCATTCGGTGCCTCGTTCATCTTCAGTGAATTCACCAAAGACGCCCTTCCCTGGCTGAGTATGGGTAAGATCAGAGGCTCATGGGGTGAGATCCCCCAGGCCCTGGGTTCGGGAACTACCTTCGGGGCGTACCGCTATCCGGGTATGGCTTATGGTGTAGGCCAGTTCAAATGGGGAAGCAACTTCCTGATGAGCACGCCTGACCAGGTGGTAGACCCTAACATCACAGGATCAGTTACCCAACAGAAAGAAATAGGTCTTGACCTTGAATTTGTAAGAGGTAAGTACGGGATCAACTTCACGTACTGGGATGGATCAGAAGTAGGTTTCCCCTACGCCCTGACCGTGAACGGAGCCAGCGGATTCAGCTCATTACTGACCAATATCGGTAAGATCACCAAAAAAGGTATTGAGGTCAGCCTGAAAGCACAGATACTCAACCTGCCTTACCTGAAGTGGAACACTACCTTCAACTACGCCGACCTGATCGAAAACGATGTGGAAGAACTGAGTAAGGAATTCGGGATCACCCAAACCGCAGCATTGGCCGGTGCCTGGGGAACCAACATTCCTTACCAGGTACACAGCGAAGGAAAAAGATGGGGTCAGCTGTTTGGTAACGGGATCAAAAGAATTAACGGGCAGCCCGTGCTGAACAGCAACGGAACCTACGCAAGAGAGGGTGACCAATACTTCGGAAGCGTGCTTCCAAGATATACCGGTGGTCTCCAGAACTCCTTCACCGTATTAAAGAACTTCCACGTAGATGTTAACTTTGACTACCAGTTCGGCGGCAAATTCTACTCACTATCGCAACAGTGGGGTGCCTATAGCGGGCTTACGGCCAGAACGGCTACCGTTAACGACAAAGGAAATCCTATCCGGGATGCCGTGGCTGACGGTGGCGGAGTCCACGTTGTAGGTGTGAATGCTGAAGGCCAGCCTGTAGACTACTATGTGGAAGCCCAAACGTATTTCCAGAGCCTTTATGGCAATTTCACGGTAGATGAGTTTATCTATGACCTGACTTTCATAAAACTGAGAGAATTGTCAATAGGCTATACCGTGCCAGTGGCCAAGCTGGGCTTATCGAGATATATCAATAATGCAACCGTATCAGTGGTATCCAGAAACCCGCTTCTTATTTATGCGAAATCCAAGGATTTTGACCCGTCTGAAATCAGTGCAACATACGGAGAAACCGGTCAGTTGCCAGGAACAAGAAGTTTAGGGGTTAATCTCAGAATTGGTTTCTAAAAATTACTAAATGACTTAAATATTATGAAAAGAATTCGTTATTATATATTAACCTCGCTGATGACCGCCGGACTTACCTCCTGTGACATGTTCTCGGACTTCGGTGATCTGAACGATAACCCGGCAGCAACTACATCGCCCAATATCGGTGCACTTATGACCAACGTACAGTCGGGTCTGGGAGGATTTGCATTCATAACCACTCCGGGATATTTCAGCCAGTATTTTTCGGAGACACAATATTCCAATGCATCGCTGTATGCCCCACCGCAGGCAGACTTCACCGGAACTTACACCGGTAGTCTTTATGACCTCCAGAATATTATTAACCTGGATCAAAGCAAAAATATGTCGGCCGTGGCCAAAATCCTCCAGCAGTATATCTTCTGGACCATTACCGACCGTTGGGGGGATGTTCCTTACAGTGAGGCCCTGCTGGGCGCTTCGGCTGCAAAACCGAAATACGACACCCAGGAAGAGATCTACAAAGGGATGATTCAGGCCCTGAAAGACGCCAATGCCATGTTTGACGGCAGCCAGATCTCGGGAGACCTGATCTACGGCGGTGATGTGGCGGCATGGAAAAGAACAGCCAATACCCTGCGCTTATTGATGGCCCTACAGCTATCGAACAAATACCCCAATGCAGGAGGCTACGCAGCCACAGAGTTTAATGCGGCTCTGAATGATCCTGCAGGATTGATCACCACAAACGCCCAGAATTTCAGGTTAAACTATCCCGGTGGAAATTTCCCTTCTCCATGGTGGGGAATCTACAACGGCCGTAGAGACGTGGCAGAAAGCAGTACAATGACGGCTTTAATGGGCAGCCTGAACGATGCCCGTCAGACTTCATTCGGTGGCGCTACAGAAGAGCAGGGCATTCCTGCCACCAGCGAATCTTCTGACGTTGGTGCTCCCTACGGAGTAGAGCGGGCTAAAGCAGAAGCGTTTACTTCGGCCAACCCGAGATGGGCAAGAGTGGTAAGAGGCGACCTTCGCGGCTCTGCCAGTTCGGTGAACATCATTTCGGCAGCCCAGGTATTCCTGGCAAGGGCCGAAGCGGCTGACTTAGGCTGGACCACTGAAAATTTAAGTGCCGTTTACCGTACAGGTATCGAGCTTTCATTTGAACAATGGGGAGTAGCAGCACCTGCCAATACTTATTTTGCCCAGGCTTCCGTAGCGGTTGCATCGGCCGGTACTGCCGCCAATAAGCGGGCTATCGCCGTACAACGGTACATCGCAACTTATCCTGACGGACTTCAGGGCTGGAATATCTGGAGAAAGACGGGTTATCCTCAGCTGACCCCGGCTCCGGATGCTATCAATGCCTCCAAGCAGATCCCTCACCGCTATCTTTACGGTGCAGGAGAGTACACTTCCAACAAAGAAAGTGTTGACGCTGCGGTAGCGAGAGTAGGCGGCACATACGATCAGGATGCCAAAGTTTGGTGGGAATAAAACAACAGTTATAAACGATTTAAAGGAATTAAGATGAAAAAATATAGTATTCTGTTATTTACAATTCCATTTCTCTTTACTTCATGTATTAAAGATGATCTGGTTAAGCTGACGGATCAGGGGAGCACATTCCTCGTTGCAGCAGGGGGCACTGAAAAAGAACTGTTCTATAACGCTTTCACCGATGTCAGAAAGATCCCTCTCTTTGACATTCACAGGAATGTGCCCAGCAATGCTGTCCTGAACACTTCCACTACCGTTAAGCTGAAAGCTGCACCGGAAGTTCTGGCTGCCTATAATGAAGAACACGATACGGATTACGAATGGTTACCATCCAGCATTTTTTCTTTTGCTGATGTGCCGGGTGTCAGTATTTCCGGTGATGAGATCACGCTGAATTATTCGGCCGGTGATTTTGCAAAGGAAATCTCAGTGAACCTTGACGGAGCTAAGTGGGATCTGGAACACAAATATGCCATGGCCTACCGGATCTCGGATCCCGGTAATGCCAAGATCTCGGATGGCAACGATGTATTTATTACCTTCATCTCTGCCAAAAACATCTACGACGGTGTTTACCGGTACCAGACCTCTTCTAACAACACCCTCCTTCCTGATCAGGATGTGGAAGTGCAGCTCCTGACCGTGAGCCCTACCAAGGTTAAATTATATCCTGGTTTGCTGGGTTACTATAGCAATGAAGTTTGGTACAATGTTGACCCGGCTACCAACCAGGTTACGGTTGAAATGGTGTCGCTGCTCCCTATTCATACTGACCCTGTAAGCAAGTATGATCCGGATACCAAAACGTTCAATCTTAAGTGGACCTCCAATAATGGAGTTAGGGTATTCGAAGAAACTTTAACCTTCATCAAGGCGAGGTAATACCTTTCGAATAACAAACAAAAAAGGCGACGGTAACCCGTCGCCTTTTTTATATCCCGTTGGCATTCGCTTAGCATCTCTACCTATAAACCAACCGGCTCAGCTCCCCTTCTGCAAACATCTCCTCTGCCAGCTCCTGCAGCCTGCCGGCACGTATCGTATCGATTTCCCTGAATATATCGGCCAGCGGCTCTACATACCCCAGGTCGAGAATGCTTTTGGCCATCATCAGCATATACCCCTGCTTGCTTTCTTCGGCCATGGCCAGCTGGCCTTTCAGCTGATCTTTCAGGGTCTTGAGCTGCACGTCTCCGAGCGGTTTGCCTTTCAGGAGCTCCAGCTCCTTAGCGATCAACTTAAAAGCCTTTTCCAGGTTCCGGGCGTCAGTACCGAAAAAAATGGTGAACAGTCCTGTATCGGAATAAGACACCAGGCTGGCCTCAATGTGGTAGACCAGGCCGTATTTTTCCCGCAGGCTGAGATTAAACCGGCTGTTCATGCCCGGTCCGCCCAACAGATTCACCAGGGCAAAGAAGGGAAGCCGGTCAGGGCTCGACAGTTCAAAAGACGGCCTGCCGATAGCTACCTGCGCCTGGTTATTGTCCTTTTTTATGGTCACATCCTTTCTACCGTATCCGCCCGGTTTGATCCGGACCCGCCCGCTTTTCTTCAGGGGAATATCGCTCAGAAACCTCTCCGCCACCCTGACCACTCTCTTAAAATCTATATTTCCCACCACCGACAGCACCGTTCGCTCCGTATCAAGGTTTTCATAGATAAACCGGTTGAAATCCTCCCGGGTAAAGCTCCGCACGCTCTCCTGCGTGCCGAGGATATTCACCCCCAGGGCATGATCGGGAAACACGATACCGTCAAATTCATCCTGTATGGCATCTTCAGGGGAGTCGAGATACATGGCCATTTCTTCCAGGATCACCCCCCGCTCCAGTTCCAGCTGCTTCTCGGGGAAGGTACTGTTAAAAGCAATATCCGTCAGGAGGTCTATGGCCTTCACGAAGTGCTCATCCAGTACCGAAGCATAAAAACATATCTTCTCCTTGGTGGTGTAGGCATTCAGCTCCCCCCCTACCGACTCAAGGCTATTGATAATGTGATAAGATTTGCGTTTTTTTGTTCCTTTAAAGGCCATGTGCTCCCAGAAATGCGCCAGCCCCGCCTGATGCGGAAGCTCGTCGCGGCTGCCGATGTCAAACATGATGCCGCAGTGCACCACCTGGGTGCCGCTGACCTTTTTGTGTGCTATTCGTATTCCGTTGGGAAGTGTATAAATCTGATATTCAGACATAAATTAACTTACAAATGTATAATCAAATGATCCTGTTGGCAGAAAGCGGTTCCACCAAAACAGACTGGAGACTTCTGGGGGAAAACATACATTCCTTTGAAACCATAGGTCTTAATCCCTATTTTGTTAACAGTGACACAGTAGAAAAAGAACTTCTGCAACACTTATACGATAGAACAACATTTACTATACGGGAAGTTCATTTTTACGGTACCGGGATCACAGATCCTGCCAAAGGAGATATCATCGCCCGGGGAATTCTCAAAGCGCTGGGATATTCTGCTCCCGTTTATACCTACTCCGACGTGATCGCAGCGGCCCGCGCCCTGTTCGGCGATTCGGAAGGCATAGCCTGTATTCTGGGTACGGGGTCCAACACCTGCTACTGGAACGGCCGGGAGATCGGCTTCCAGGTTCCGCCCCTGGGTTTCTGGCTGGGCGATGAAGGATCGGGCGGGCACCTCGGCAAATCGCTTATCCTGGGCTACCTGCATCACGAAATGCCCCTGAACGTCAGGCAGAGGTTTGAAGAGATTTACGGCAGCAAAGATCGCCTGGAAATTCTCGAAAACGCTTACCGGAAAGAGCGGCCCAACAAATACTTTGCTCAATTCTGCCCTTTTCTCCTGGAAAACCAGCACGAACCCTGGTGTGCCGATCTGATCCGGAACAGTTTCCGGCTCTTCCTGGAAAAGTATCTTTTAAAATACCCGCAATTACAACATGTGGAGACCGGATGCGTAGGCTCTGTGGCTTACTATTTCGAAAGCATCTTCAGGGAAGTGGCCTCCGGTTACGGGCTCAGCATCCGGAAGGTCATCCAAAAGCCCGTGGAAGAGCTTACCATTTATCATCAAAGTAAAATACGATGACTTCACATCCTTATGAAGTAAAACACAAACCACCTGAGACAGGAAAAAGAATTTACACTCTCCTATCCATATAGATGAGGATAATTTTACATCATTATCGAACAAAACTATAAGTCTCCGCCGTCGGAAAAATGGTATCTTTGTGCCATCAAAAACAAAAGAATGGGTAAGTTTAGTACGGGATTAAAGGAAAAATGTCCACGCTGTGGTCAGGGTGAGCTGTTTACACATCACAGCTACCTGCCCTTTTCGAAAAAAACCTTTCAGATGAAAAAATACTGCCCTGAATGCGGTTTAAAATACGAAAAAGAGCTGGGTTACTTTTACGGGTCGATGTACGTGTCGTATGCCCTCAACATCGGTCTGTTTGCCATCTGCCTGCTCAGCTACCTCTTTCTTTTCAAAGACCGTTTCGGCTGGGAATATTTTGCGGTGGCTTATCTTTTGATCACCTTCCTGCTTACGGGCGTGATCTTCCGGTGGGCCCGGGCACTCTGGCTGGCCGCGCTTACCCGCTATGAACCCGGCATCAGGGACGAAAGAAATCTTCAACTGCTCGAAACCGAGCCCAACATCGGGAAATAATTTTTTCATCTCCAAAAAAATATCCGGAAGCGGGTCAAACCCATCTTCCGGATACTCCGAATCTTCGTGTAGCTCTCGTTACACTTTGATTTCTACGTCAACACCCGCAGGTAACTCAAGTTTCATAAGAGCGTCTACCGTCTTAGGACTGGCGGAGAAAATATCAATAAGTCTTTTGTAAGTACTTAACTGAAACTGCTCTCTTGACTTCTTGGAAACGTGAGGAGAACGCAGCACCGTAAATTTCTCGATACGGGTAGGAAGCGGAATAGGGCCGCTCACTGTAGCACCTGTAGATTTAACCGCCTTAACGATCTTCTCTGCTGAGTTGTCCACCAGACTGTGGTCAAATGACTTCAGCTTAATTCTGATTTTTTGTGACATTGGTTCGCTAAATTTAAGTTGGAAATACCGCACGAAAGAACCATTCACTCCGTACGGGGCCACAAAATTAGAGATTATTTTGCTTAATGTAAAAACTTTACTGATTTTTGAGGAAAACTTTCTGAATGCTCGGTTTTTCGAACGCCAAAATCAACCTGGGTCTCAACATCGTTGAAAAGCGGCCGGACGGCTATCATAACATTGAATCGGTATTCTATCCCGTAAAATGGGCCGACATCCTCGAAGTGCTGCCGTCAGAGACGTTCTCCTTCACCACATCAGGACTATCTATCCCCGGTGAAATCGACCAGAATCTTATCATAAAAGCCTGGCAATTGCTTTCCCTTCAGGAAAATCAGGTAAAAATTCACCTGCATAAGATCCTGCCCATGGGCGCGGGCATCGGCGGTGGTTCTTCCAACGGCGCCTTTACTTTAAAGCTGATCAACCGGGTGCTGGCGCTGGGTCTCACCAATGAGCAGCTCAGGGTCTACGCGGAAAAACTGGGCAGCGACTGCCCCTTCTTTATTGAAAACCAGCCGGCCTTCTGTTACGGTAAAGGAACCGAATTTGAAGCCACAGCACTCAGCCTGAAGGGAAAATACCTGGTTATGGTCAATCCGGGCATCCATATTTCCACGGCCGAAGCCTATGCCGGCATCACGCCCCGAAAACCGGAAATTTCCGTGAAAGAAATCGTCAGAAAGCCGGCACCAGAATGGAAAGACCTGCTGGTAAACGACTTCGAAGCTCCGCTGATCAGGAGACATCCGCTGATAGGCGCCATCAAAAAAACCATGTACGCCCACGGTGCCCTGTACGCATCCATGACGGGCAGCGGCTCCACTGTATACGGAATCTGGGACCAGCCCGTCGACATTCAGCATCTTTTCCCTAATTTTACATATTGGTCAGACTACTTAAATTAACACCGGCGCAGTACCACGTGTCTCTTACACCCGGAACTCCCCACTCACTACTAAAAATATAATTCTATGGAAATTCAGAAAGCGCAGGAAATAGTAGATGAATGGGTACGAACCATCGGTGTACGCTACTTCAGCGAGCTCACCAATACCGCCATCCTTATGGAAGAAGTAGGCGAAGTGGCCCGGATCATGGCCCGAAGATACGGAGACCAGTCCGAGAAAGCCTCCGATAAAGACAAAGACCTGGGCGATGAGCTGGCCGATGTGCTTTTCGTGCTGATCTGCCTGGCCAACCAGACCGGTATAAACCTCACCGAAGCCTTTCTCAAAAACCTGGACAAGAAAAGCATCCGCGATGCACAACGGCATCGTCAAAACCCTAAACTACAATGATAAAAGCACTCTGGAGAAACAAAAAAGTGGTGACCTTTCAGTACCTGTTTTCGCTGTTTTCAGCGCTTGTGGTAGTCATCCCTTTCTATAAAACCCTGTTGCTGGAAACGGGGCATACCCTGGCGCTTAACCTCCTGATAAAAGACTTTGATTTCATGATCTTTACGGATGCCCTGCGGGTATTTTCCGAAGCACTCACTCCCTATATTTTCCGGGTATTTGTGCTGGTGGCTATTGCTGTCCTGGCCGGCACTTTTTTTTCGGGCGGGTTCATTGATGCCGTTATCAATGATAAATTTCGTTTTCAGCGCTTTCTCATCCATAGCAAAAGGTTCTGGGGCCGCACCGTGGCACTGGGAGCCATAATCGGTCTTTTTGCTGTGATCTGCACCATCATCGCGGTGATCACTTCCCTGCTGATGATGACCATCTTTAAAGAACCCGACCACCGGACGGCCGTCCTCCTCCACGTGCCTGCTGTCATTTTCTTCGGGCTGTCGCAGGGATTCCTGTTCCTTCTCTGGGATTACTCCCGGGTGATCCTGGTCAGCACCAAGGGCGTTTTCAACGCCTTAGTCGGAGCGCTGCGCATCCTGACCCGCTCTTACCGGCCTCTGCTGTTTTTGATCTCCGTGCTGCTGGCCGGCCTGGCGGGCCTGGGGCTTTACCTCCTCCTGGATCAGGTCATTGGTATGTCATCGCTTATCAAGATCACCGTCATGCTCCTCATCCAGCAGATATTTATTTACTACCGGATCTTTCTCCGTTTGCTTCACATCAGATTAGCATCTCATCAGGTTACTCTCAGCGATATTCCATAAAAACCCCGACCCGTTTTTAAACCTTCACCCGTGCGTTTTTGTTATATCTCAAAAGACACGTAGTGGAAGATCAAATCATTAATAAAGTAGCGCTGAGCGGACTGATTACCCTGGACATGGAGGAACATTATCCTTCAGGAGAACGGGTGATTTACGATATCAAAGATAACCTTTTCATGGGGCTTATTCTCAAAGAAAAAGACTTCAGGGCCTTTCTTAAAGAGCACGACTGGTCGCATTATGCCGGGAAAAACGTGGCCGTCACATGCAGTGAAGAGGCTATCGTTCCCCTATGGGCCTATATGTTGCTGGCTGTTCACCTCGAACCTTACGCCAATACCGTGGTTTTCGGCACCCTGGAAGACCTGGAAAAGAAGCTTTTTGAAGAAACGATGAACACTTTCGACTGGGAACAATACCGCGACGCCCGCGTAGTGGTGAAAGGGTGCAGCGATCAACAGATCCCCCCCTATGTGTATGTAGAGCTCACCCGCAGACTGAGACCCCTGGTCAAAAGCCTCATGTTCGGCGAACCCTGCAGCACGGTTCCCCTGTACAAACAAAAAACCCTGAACCGTGGCTGATTTTTTTAGTCTGAAAAATGTCTTCTTTACCGTCTTCGGTTATAAAATGAGCCACCTGGAGTTCTGGGCCACACTCACCGGCGGGCTGGCCGTCTGGCTGTCGGCGAAAGAAAATGTATGGTCATGGATCATTGGGCTTTTCAACGTTAGCCTGGCCTTTATCATGTTCTATCAGGCGCAGCTATATCCTGACATGTTTCTCCAGATTTTCTTTTTCGTAACCAACATCATAGGATTCTGGCTCTGGAAATTCCCTAAAGCGGAGAATGCCAATCAAAATAAAGAACTGCGGATCACCCGCCTGTCTACCGGTAGCTACCTCCTGTTTATTTCGGGAGTGACCGTGGTCACCCTGCTGTTCGGTTATTTTGCGGGGAACCTGCACGAAATCTTCCCCCGGCTTTTTCATTTGCCCAGCGCATTCCCGTACATCGATTCATTCATACTGGTAGCCAGCATTGCCACTACTTTCCTGATGATGAATAAAAAAGTGGAGACCTGGTGGATGTGGCTCCTGATCGATATCATCAGCTGTGTTATTTACTTCAATAAAGACATCCGGCTGTACGCTCTGCTGTACCTGACTTTCTGTTTTATTGCCACCTACGGTGCACTCGAGTGGACAAGAAAATATAAAGGTTATGAAGTTACAAAATAAGAAATTACATTTGCATTCTGTATTTAGAATCATTCTGTAGCGAATCCAATATACGCTGAAATTTACCAAATGATTTTACCATGAACAACCTCGATCTCAAACCCATAGAAAGGGTCAGAAGTATAACCCGAAATGACTTTGTTCAGAACTATTTTATCCCGCAGAAGCCGGTAGTGGTAGAACGTCTTACCGAAGAATGGCCTGCCTGGGAAAAATGGCACCTGAACTATATACGTGAAATTGCCGGTGATAAAATGGTGCCCCTCTATGACGGTCGCCCTATTACGCATGAACAAAAGGTCAATGAGCCGCACCTCCACATGAAAATGTCTGAATACCTCGACATCATGGAAAAAGGCCCCTCCCCCTACAGGATATTCCTGTACAACATCATGAAGGAAGTTCCCCAACTGAAAGAAGATTTCCGTTGGCCCGATATCGGCCTGAACCTGGTAAAACAGTTGCCCATGCTTTTCTTCGGCGCGGAGAATTCCAAGGTCTTCATGCACTTTGATATCGACTATTCGGATATTCTTCATTTCCATTTCCATGGCCGGAAGCAATGCATCATCTTTCACCCGGAGCAGACCAAATACCTGTATAAAATACCCCATGCCCTGATCTCGCATCAGGCCATTGACTTTGATAATCCTGATTTCGACAAATTCCCGGCATTGAAATATGCCCAGGGCTATATCTGTGATCTGAATCATGGCGAAATGCTGTACATGCCAGAAGGTTACTGGCATTACATGAAATATGTTACGCCCGGTTTTTCGATGAGCCTCAGGGCGCTTCCCAGAAAACCGAAATTCCTGGCGCTGGCCGTTTATAACGTCTTTATACAGCGATACTTTGATAATTTCATGCGGAAGACCAAAGGCAAGGCATGGATGGATGAGAAAAATGAAAGGGCCATTTCCGAGACCCATAAAAACCTGGGGATAGAAGCTATTTAAAAGCAGACAAACTGCTGCGTTGTTTTCGGAATTCGGCCTCATTCACATACCGTTAGTATGCTCCTTCGGCCTCATCCTCAACGCCTTGCATTTTGCCTGCTTTTAAACAGCTTCCCGAGCCATAAACGACCAATACTTTTACAGCCTCACTTTTCATTGATCAACAGTACCTCCCCTAACCCCAGCTCCTTCAAACGGGCGAGTTGGGTGTTAGCATCTCCCGCCACCAGCCAGATCATCTTATCTGCATCCAGGTAACGGGCGGCCAGGCGCCGGATCTCTTCCACCGTCATATTTTTAACAATCTGCTCACGATCTTTGACATAAGTGGGTTTCCATCCGTACCTGCTGATATTTTCCAGCATGGTCAGCTTTGCATTGGCGGTTTCAAAAGCTCTTGCCTGGCTTTTGATCAGGAAGCCCTGGGTAGTTTCCAGATCCTCTTTCGTGAAACCGGGACCGTAATTCCGGAGGATATCCCGAATGGACTGCAGCGATTCCAGGGTAACATTGGACCGCACCCCGCTGGAGATCTCAAACGTTCCGGTATATCCCGAGCCGTCAAAGCCCGAACGTACACCATAGGTATAGCCTTTTGCTTCCCTAAGCTCCTGGGTAAGCTGCGAGGCAAAGCCACCTCCGCCCAGGATATAATTGGCCACGGTGGCCGGATAAAAATCTTTGTCTGTAGCCTTCAACGCCAGGTTACCTATCTTCAGAACGGATTGCTTCGCGTCAGGAATGTCATAAAACCAGACCCTGGCCGCCGGACGGGCAGCCGGAGTGGTGAAGGCCGGGATTTTTACGGTTTTAGCCGGCCAGGCCGAAACCAGCGTCTTAAGGGGCGCCGTTATCTTATTTTTATCCAGCGCACCCACCACATGGATCCGGGCTACTGCCGGGGCCAGGGCCTTCCCGTAAAATAACTTCAGGTCTTCCATACTCAGCGAATTCACCGATTCGGTGGTCCCCAGCAGATTCTGTGCATAAATATGCCCCTTACCATACAATAGTTCCGCAAACCGGTTATTGGCTATGCTGTTCGGATTGGCTTCCTGCTGGCGAATCTGGCTGACCACCGCATTTCTCAGCAGCTCCAGCTCCTTCTCATCCCACCGGGGTTCCAGGAGAATCTCGCGAACCAGCTCCAACGTGGCCTCATAATTCCGGGCCAGGCTACTTACCGATACGGCAATGGCTTCCTTTGAAGGAAAAACATTGATCTGGGAACCCAACTGCTGAATAGCCTCTTCCAGTTGTTCAGGCGTTTTATTTTTTGTACCCATCATCAGCATCCGCGCGGTCAGATTAGCGGCTCCCGGCTTATCTTCCAGCAATTGCCCGCCGTCTATCCGGATATTCAGCTGTACCAGGGGCACTTCATTATTCTGTATTCCGTAAACCCTCCCTCCTTTGTCCAGCGTTTGCTCCCAGATCACCGGTACTTTTACATCCGGCGCCCTGCCATACGGAGGCTCCCGGTCGCGGTCAATAACGGAAGGTGTCTTTTCATAAGCAGCCTGAACTGAAGCATCAAATGTCTCCTCAGCCCCTTCCACAATTTTCTCTTCTACCACATCGGCTTTTACAGACCCTTCCAAAGCCAGCTGAGGAGCGCCCCTGGGCACGAAGCTCGTAGCTACATAATTTTTACCCTTAATGTATTTCTCATAAACCCGCTGAACATCCTGTGCGGTAACGGCCAGCATGTACTGAATATCTTTCTCCGCAAAACCAGGATCGCCGGTAAGCAGGCTGTATTGGGCCAGTGTGGCTCCTTTTCCCAGCACACTGGAAAGTGAATTGTAAAACCGCCGTTCCTGCCCTGCCTTTATCCGGTTCAGGTCCTTTTCAGCCATTCCCTCCTTTTCAAAAAGTGCGAATGCCTCTTGAATGGCCACCGCCACCTCATCCAGATCTTTACCGGCAAATGCCCGTACCGACAGATTCAACTGCCCGGCCAGCTCACTGCTGTAGTTATAGGCATTCACCGCGGAAGTCAGCTTCTTATTTTCTACCAGCACCCGGTAAAAAGGCGCCCGTTTCCCTTCGGTGAGGTAAGAAGCCAGCATTTGCAACGCATATGAATCCGGATGATAGGACTCCACTGCAGGCCATACATACGTAAGCTCCGGCAGCCGTGCGAAATTATCCTCGTGATAAAGCTTTATGGTCTCTTTCACCACACCGGGCTGCTTTTCCAGGCGGGGGATCTCCGGCCCGGGTTTGATCTCATCAAAATACCGGTGCACCCATTCCCGTACCTGCCGGGTATCAAAATCACCGGCTACCACCAGGGTCACATTATTAGGTACATACCAGCGCCTGAAAAACTCCTTCACATCACCGAGGGTGGCCCTGTCGAGGTCTTCCAGCGAACCGATCACCTGCCAGTTATACGGGTGGCCCGCCGGGTAAAGGGCCTTGTCGATCACATATTGGGTGTGTCCGTACGGTGCATTATCCACCCCCTGCCGCTTTTCATTCTTAACCACCTGCTTTTCTTTCGCCAGCACAGGCCCGGTCACCGTGTTAATAAACCAGCCCAGCTTATCCGCCTCCGCCCAAAGCATCTTTTCCAGGGCGTCAGACGGCACGGTCTGAAGATAATTGGTCCGGTCACGTGAGGTAGAGCCATTGGCCCCCGAACCTCCTATACGGGCCGAGAGCTTGTCCAGCCCGCCTTTCCCCAGGTTTTCGGACTCCAGGAACAGCAGGTGCTCGAAGAGATGGGCAAAGCCCGTCCGGCCTTCTTTTTCCCGGGCAGAACCCACGTGGGCTGTCAGGTTGACCGACACTACCGGATCCGACCGGTCCACATGAAAAATAACGGTCAGCCCGTTATCCAGCTTAAATGTTTCATAATCGATCTTTAGCTGCGCCTTTCCGGGCACACAAACAATCAGTAATAGCAGTAATCCATAAACTTTTTTCATATTGTTTCATTTAATGCATTAAAAGTAAACAAAAAAGGCGCAAAATTTTACGTCTATGCACCCGGAATGATCCACCCGGAACCACTACTTTATCCATCCCAGCTTCCACCGCACCCACCTCGAAACATCCATCACCCACACCGGAACGAGATGGTCCCGCACCACCTCTTTCAGATGGGGGATATCCGGGTACATGAGCACTATGTACTGAAACGCTGTTTTAAGCCTTTTGAAGTATTTATCCTTCAGTTGCCTTGAATTCAGGAGCAGGTAATACCAGCCGCCCAGGTTTCGTCTGAACAGGGAATTAAAGCGATATCCGGTATCGTGGTTCAGGTTCGTATACATCATGATCCGGTTTTCCAGGAAAACGGCATCATCCTTATGGTCGGTATTGCTGGCGCCGGCAGCATGGCGGCGGTAGGCAGCGGTCACATCGGGCAGAAATTTGATCTTTCCGTAGCGGGCGGCCAGCATGATCATCGGGATATCCCCGCTCTTGGTTTTGGAAAACCAGGGCTGTACCGGGAAGATCGAGCGCAGGGTATAAAAGAGTGTGGCCGTACCCATAAACCAGATCTCCTTTTCCCCGATGAGGTCTTTGAGCTCGAAAACGTCCTTAACCAGCCCCGCATTCAGCAGGTAAGACTCGCCCTCACCGTCAAAAAATTCAACCCTCGTATTGGTAAAACAAATCGAAAATTCAGGATTAGCCTCCATAAAATCAGCCTGCTTCTGCAGCTTATAAGGGTCAATCCAATAGTCATCGCCTTCCAGGGCCGCCATATATTTGCCCCGGCAGTTCTCCAGGATCCGGATGGAATTGGGCTGAGGTCCCCCGTTTTTTTCACCACGCACGACCCGCACCAGCGCCGGGTAGCGGGCGGCGTATTCGTCTGCAATGGCCGAAGTGCCGTCTGTGGAACAGTCATCGCCGATAATGATCTCGAACGGAAAAGTGGTCTTTTGGGCAATCACACTTTCTATCGACTGCCGGATGAATTTTGCATGGTTATACGTCAGCAAATGCACACTTACCAGCGGTTCTGTCATAGCTTTGTCTGTTATAGAATTCAGGAGACTTCCCTCCAAATGCAATACCTCCCTGTTTTAAAAAGAATAAGGCGGGATTCCGTATCCCACCTTTAAATAAAAACGGTCCGGTAAGTCATTTAACCTTTCATTAATTCTTTGATATCCTTGATGATCTTATCGGCCAGATTACCTGCCGTGGTTTCAAATTCGCTTTCGGCATAGATCCGGATAATGGGTTCGGTGTTCGACTTCCTCAAATGCACCCACTCCTTATCGAAATAAATCTTCACTCCGTCACGCGTATCAATTTCATATTTGACATACTTGTCGCGGATCTTCTCCAGGATCTTATCCACATCAATCCCCTGCTCGAGCTCTATCTTCTTTTTCGCAATAAAATAAGAAGGGTATTTCTTACGAAGAAACCCTACCGGCTTATCGAATTTTGCCAGATGCGACAGGAACAGAGCGATCCCCACCAGCGCATCGCGTCCGTAATGAAGCTCGGGGAAAATAATTCCGCCGTTGCCCTCTCCACCGATAATGGCTTTTACTTCCTTCATTTTCTCCACCACATTCACTTCGCCTACGGCAGCAGAAAAATATTCACCTCCGTGGTGAATGGTAATATCCTTCAGGGCCAGGGAGGAAGAAAGGTTGGAAACGGTGGTATTCTTTTGTTTTTTATTAATGCTCAGCACATAGTCTGCCACCGCCACCAGGGTATATTCTTCGCCGAAAGGCTCACCATCTTCGCAGATCAGCGCCAGCCGGTCCACATCCGGGTCCACCACTATCCCCAGGTCATAATCGCCCTTCTGCATTTCGGAAGAAATGGCCCTCAGGTTTTCGGGCAGCGGCTCCGGGTTATGGGCGAATTGCCCTGTAGGCTCACAATTCAACTCTTTGATCTCCTCTACACCCAGGGCACGTAATAATTTCGGCACGGCTATCCCCCCTGAAGAATTGACGGCATCCACCACCACCTTAAAGCCTGCCTTCCGGATAGCCTCCGTATTCACGGAAGAAAGCGCCAGGATCGTTTCGATGTGTTTATCAAGATATGTTTCATCCTGCTCATATTTTCCCAACTGCTTCACTTCCACAAAATGGAAATCTTCCGCTTCGGCGCAGGCGAGCAGTTGCTCGCCTGCAGCCGCGGAAATAAATTCCCCTTTTTCATTCAGCAGCTTGAGCGCATTCCATTGCACAGGATTATGACTGGCGGTGATGATGATCCCACCAGCCGCATTTTCCATAGGAACGGCCATTTCCACCGTAGGGGTGGTTGACAGCCCCAGGTCCAGTACATCTATGCCCATTCCGTTCAAAGTGGCACACACGAGGTCAGAAACCATCTTACCCGACGGCCGGGCATCACGCCCTATTACCACTTTCCTGTTCTCTGCTGACCGCTCAAGAATCATCGCCGCAAATGCCGCTGTAAACTTCACCACGTCCAAAGGGGTAAGTGCCTCTCCGCTTTTCCCTCCTATAGTACCTCTGATACCGGATATCGACTTAATTAATGTCACGCAAGTTAAATTAAGGGTTCAAAATTAATTAAAAATATGTTTCGTAAATCATCTACACTTTTTCACGAATGGAAACATAGGTTTCCAGCTCCGACTCCACACCCGGCATACCCCTGAAGGTTCCCCTTACCGGGTTGACCCCCGAAGGTTCCAGGGAGTTGGCCAGGGCGATGTAATTCCTGTTGACCGCCTGCCCTTCGGTAGGATCAAATCCCCGCCATCCGCCACCGGGCAGAAAAACTTCCACCCAGGCATGAAGGTCATGCTCATGCAGATCGCTTCCGAAAAGATAACCGCTGACAAACCGGGCCACAAGGCCCTGGGCAGTACACAGCGCCATCATGAGTACCGAAAAGTCACGACACGAGCCACTCCCCAGCAGAAGCGTTTCTTCCGGCGTCATGGCCGCTCCCCGCTCCCGGGATATATAACGAAAATTCTCACTGATATATGTTGTTACACCCGACAGAAAGTCTATCGTGCTATAACCTGCTTCTCCTGCCAGCTGAGTGCTCAGCGTTTTGACCGCCTCACTTACCGGACTGACTGCAAAATAAATATCGGTGTACCTTGCCAGCTTCTCCGGATACCTGAACGGCAATTTTGCGGTTTCGAACGGAAAAAAAATGAAATCATAGGTATTGAAATCTCCGCTTTCAATGGAGAAGGCCGTTGTGACCTCGAACATCCGCGTATCGATATTGACAAAGCAAACATGCTGAATATTGCCTTCCTGGTCAATGTTCCGGATCAGCTTATCGGCCTGCGGCAAAACGGTCATCTCATACGAAACAAGACGCTGGTAAGGGCTAAGATTAGGGGTAAGATAAAAGTAGTGCGGGTTCAGATGGACGAAGCCGCTGTACCGGTAGTTTAGTCGGTGTTCTACTTCCAGAATCATACCTGTCTTTTTCTTAATAACGGATCTATCCAGTCTATAGGTAGCCGCTGCACCGAATTCTTCAGCAGGGCATTCCACTGGTAGGAAATATGCTCCAGGTCCTGCTTTTCATAGGTGTGATCCACTATATTGAAGCTGTCCTTTTCATAAAGCAGCACATCGATCGGAAAATCCACATCATTAGCGCTCACCCGCGTGGAATCAAACGCCAGAAAGCCCAGCTTCAGCACTTCATCCAGAGGAGTATTATATTTAATATTCCGGTACAGAATAGGTTTCCCGTAACCTGAGTTCCCGATGATGATAAAAGGTGAGCCTTCCGAAACTTCTATCCAGTTGCCTTCCGGATAGAGCAGAAACAACTTGTGTTCCTTATCCTTCTCCAACTGCCCTCCCACAATGGCGGAAAGGTTAAACGACAGACCGGCCTTCTGTAATATGGCCTCGTCCTCTTCCCGCACCCTTTTCAGCTTGGTACCGAAAGAATTCACCGCCTGGTAAAGCTTATCAAAACCCGAGTCTTCATTTTCCAGCACTTCCTCAAAATAAGTAAGGGCCTTATCACGAACCGATCGCAGTCCGGCGGTCATGATAAACATCGAATGGTTCTGGACCTGGTGGATCGAGAGCTTCTTTTCACTGGAAACCTCACTTCCGGATGTAATTCTTCTGTCAGCTAACCCTATCAGCCCGTCGGCCGTCTTTACCCCGAGACAAAAAGTCATTTAATATATGTATGTTTTTCAAGTGCAAATGTAAAAGATTTTAACTCTGCGATTGCTGTCCGATGGCGCTCAAATCAAAATACACCTTGAAGATCTCCGAATCCACCTCGTTATTTTTAATTTGGAAATCGTTCAGGAACTGGTGGAGCCCTGTCTTTACGATCTCCGAGGTCTCGGTAAAATCAATCATGTGATTCAGCTCGGATATACTTTTTTCAGCCCTGTTCCGGTAACCGTTCTGGGGCCTTGATCCCGAGATCCTGTACAAGGCATACTCCGCTTTCTTAATCGAATGGCAAATGGCCCTGGGAAAATACCTGTCCTTGATAAGAAACTCAATGATCGTATTCTGCTTCAGACTCTTATACTGCTGCCGGTACATATTGAAGGCACTGACCGACTTCAGCACGGCCGCCCAGATGATGAGATCCTGAGAATTGACGTTTTTAGGATCTGAAACGGTCTTAAAATTAAAATAGCCTATATCCAGGAAACGGGAGGTTTTATCGGCTCTTTCAATGAACTTGCCCATGATAAAAAAATAATAGGCTTCGTTCCGCGTAAGGCAGGCATCCAGCATGCCGGTAAGAAACTGGCACTGCTGCTTGATCCCGTCGTAAAACTCCATCATGCTTTCCGTGTCATGATGTGAGTTAAAGGTATAATTCTTAAAACGCAGGTAAAACTTGTTAATCGACTCCCAGAACTCTTTGGGTACCACCTCCTTGACCGTTCGTACATTCTCCCGGGCGTTCCCCAGCATACTGTAGATGGAGTTGGGATTCAGGGAATCAAACGTCATAAAATCAATAATCTTCTCCTCTGAATCTTCCCCATACGCGCTATCGTAGGCCTGCTTGTCATGAGTAGCTTCCAGAAGTACCTTCCAGTGGTCGGTGATCACACCCGGCAGGTCATAGGATAGGTTAATATTCACACTCATAAACCGGGCATAATTTTCAATCCGCTCAATATAACGGCTCATCCAGTACACGGAATTGGCAACTCTCGACAACATCGGTCAGTCCTGTTTTAGGTCCGCCGGGAGGCTTCCCAAGCAGCCCCCCGTGAAATTAAATTTTGAAAAAAGCGAATATAACAAAAGAAATATCACACAAAAGAACACTTATCATTTATTTGTTATCTTTTTAGAAAATAATCTTACTGTTTATTACATTTGTTCAATTTAATTAACCCCGACACCTTGATACTCTCGGAAAAAAAATCGATCGCGAAAAACTTCCTGGCGGAGATTCGCGACAAAAGCATCCAGAAAGACCCCATGCGCTTCCGGCGTAATTTAGAACGAATGGGTGAGATTTTCGCCTATGAGATCTCCAAAACCATGGATTTTACCCCCATTGAAACCGAAACCGTTCTGGGCGTGAAATCTACTGAAAAAACAGCCGATGAACCGGTAGTGGCTACCGTACTCCGGGCCTCCCTGCCCCTTTTCCAGGGGGTGATCAACTACTTTGACAAAGCCGAAAGCGCCTTTATCGGTGCCTACCGCGGAGCCCATGCGGAGAAAGGGGACTTTGAGGTAGAGCTGGACTACATCACCAGCCCGTCAGTAGAAAATAAGACCCTCATCCTCTGTGATCCCATCCTGGCCACAGGGAAGTCACTCGAAAAAGCCTACCGGAGCCTTACCCGTTACGGTAAACCCAAAATTACTCATATCGTTTGCGTCATAGCCAGTATACAGGGCATGAACTACATCCGTACCCACCTGCCCGAATGCCAGCTCTGGGTAGGCGATGTAGACCGGGAACTGAACGACAAGTTTTACATTGTACCGGGCCTGGGCGATGCCGGGGATTTAGCCTTTGGTTGCAAACTTTAAACACCCTCATGAAATCAGAAAAGACCGACCTCCAATACCTGTTCAGCATGCCCGTGATCATTGCCGCACTGGGTTACTTCGTTGATATTTATGACCTTCAGCTTTTCGGGATTGTCCGTATCCCCAGCCTCGAAAGTTTGGGGCTGAACGCCACGGAAGTAGACACCGTAGGGGTAAAGATCATTAACTTTCAGATGATAGGGCTGCTTCTCGGCGGGATTCTGTGGGGTTCGCTGGGCGATAAAAAAGGGCGTTTGTCCGTGCTCTTCGGGTCCATCATTACCTACTCCCTGGCCAACATTGCCTGTGGTTTGGTTCCCAATATCCACTTTATGGACCAGGTGGAAGCCTACAAATGGCTCCGTTTCATAGCAGGTATAGGCCTGGCGGGAGAGCTGGGGGCCGGGATCACCCTGGTTTCCGAAGTGCTGCCGCCCCGTCTGCGCGCAAAAGGCACATCGCTGGTGGCCGGTGTGGGTCTCTTCGGTGCTGTGGTAGCCAACTATACCGTACAGCTTTCCGGCGAGTGGACCATCGCCTATTTTGTGGGGGGGGGCATGGGTATCCTGCTTCTCCTGCTCCGGGTAGGGGTACTGGAATCCGGGATGTTCAAATCCATGCAGCACAAAGAGGATGTCATCAAAGGAAATTTCTTCGCGTTTTTCACTAACCGACAACGCTTCGTTACCTATCTGAAATGCATAGGAATCGGCCTTCCCACCTGGTTTTGCATCGGCATACTGGTGTACCTGAGCAACCAGTTCGGTGAAGCCCTGGGGATTCCTGAAAAAGTGATCCCCGGTATGGCCATTATGTGGGCTTACGTGGGAATCTCGGTGGGCGACCTTCTCAGCGGCTTTATCAGCCACTGGATGGAATCCCGGAAAAAAGCCATTGCCTTCATGATGGGAATGTCGCTCCTCGGAGTGATCTACTATCTTTTCGGCGGAATGAAGAGCGTCACTACCGTCTATATCGTATGTGTCTGGCTGGGATTCTGGACAGGCTACTGGGCCATGTTTGTGACCGTTGGAGCAGAGCAGTTCGGTACCAACCTAAGGGCCACGGCCGCTACCACCATTCCAAACATGGTACGGGGCTCGGTGGTGCTCATGACCACCTTATTTACGTTTTTCAAGCCTTCCGCAGGAACCATCATGGCGGGAGCTCTGGTGGCGGTCGTCTGCTACGGCATAGGCTTCTACTCTACCCTTACCATCAAAGAAACTCACAATAAAGACCTGAATTACCTGGAAGAATGATCGCTCCGGGAAAATATGACTGAAAGCAGCCCTGAAAGGATGATACGCCCTGAACTATCCGGAGGAGGAATGCTCCGGTATATTTCGGGAAAATACGACCGAAAGCAGCGCCGACAGGATGAAATATCCGGTCAGAACCGTTTTGCCCGGGGGATACCCGTTGAATAAAGGATCCCAAAGCTCCGTCCCATACAGAACGTACAGGCCGAAGGCCGCTTTCAAAAACTCAAAAAATAGAAAAGAGCGGCTCTTATCCATAAAATCGGTGTAGGCATATACGGTAAGGAAAATCAAAAGTCCGAAGGTCATCAGTCCGTAGAGATTCAGTACGGCCACATGCCCGAAAAACCAGATCAGCATAAAGAGCGTGAACAGAAACTGGAACCAGATAAAGATCCGCCCTGCCGGCGAAAACACGGTGCGATACTTTTCAAAATGGTAAGGATCTTCGATTTTGTTTACGGGGTACTTTTCCTCGAAGCCCTCAGGACGCCAGCCGGTAGGCATAAACCAGATCCGCAGCTTGTCTTTCCAGCTCTCAGCCCTCCAGGCATCCCCGATCAGCAGCGCGAGGTGCTTGAAATTGATCTTCACGGGATTCCATGTGCTCATGGGCCGGGTCACCCCGTATACGGGCGGAACATTCGAAAGCTCCTCTTGGAATGTACCGAACAGCTTATCCCAGAAAATAAAAATCTGACCGTGGTTCTTATCCAGGTACTCCTTATTGATGGCGTGATGAACCCGGTGATGGGAAGGAGTAACAATGACCTTCTCCAGCAAACCCATCCTGCCGATATAAACGGTATGGTACCAGAACTGGGCAAACAGGTGCAACGGCGCCACTACGGCAATTACCTCCGGCTTCACCCCCAGGATAGCGGCCGGTATCAGGAAAAAAGAAAAAATATTAATAAAAATAGAAATACTTTGCCTCAAGGCACAAGCCAGGTTAAACTCCTCGCTGCTGTGATGGATCACGTGCCGGTTCCAGAGAAAATTGATACTGTGCGACAGCCGGTGTACCCAGTAACCGGCAAAATCAAGCGCTATGAAGGCGGTTACATACACCCAGAAAGTAGACCGGATCTCCAGTATGGCCACATGGCGGTAAAACCATTCATATCCCAGAATGGTCACACTCAGCCCCAGCACATCCTTCAGCGCATTGGTATACCCCGAACTGAGGCTGGAAATGGTATCCATCGTTCTGAACTCATGCCTGAACTTCAGGTAACCGTACAATTTTTCCGATAATACCAGCACCAGGAAAACCGGCGCTGCTATCAGCAATATACTGGCATAACTCTCCATTATTCACTTTTTTAAGCCGCTTCCACAAAAATAGCAATAAACCTTATCATTCCGAAAAAGACGCCCGCTTAAAATTCATCAATATTTTATACCAAAACCCGATAAATTTATAAAAACTTATTTCCGTAAATATGAATTCCTGTGTATTTTTGCGGTATTAACGATCAATGGAATAAACAAACCCTCCATGAAAAGAACCTTACTACTCATTTCGCTAGTTCTGACCTCAGTTCTCAGTTTTGCTCAGGTGAACCCTCCTACCGCCATAAAAGCCCAGCAGGTCAACCTGGAAGATAAAGCGCTGGTTGAATGGACAGCCCCCACGGGCGGTGCCGTGGCCGGCTATAAAGTTTATTATAAAATCAAAGGCGCAGCCAAGTTTGATTCCGTAAGGGTAACCACTCTGAATCATACCCTGAGCAACCTTACACAGGATACCGTGTACGTGGTGCGGGTTAAAGCTTTCAAAACGACTGTTTCGCCTGTCGATACCACCTATTCGACCAATACCGACTCAGTGAACGTAGTGATCGCCAAGCCGCTCGTGAAGCCGGTGGTATCTATAGAGCCCTCCTTTACTACCCCCACCGCTATCACTTTTCGTTTGATAGATACTAACCTGTATGAGACAGGCTTTGTGATCACGGTTGAAGGTGGTGATCAGACCATTCCTCCCATTACTACCGGTAAGATCAATGGGGAAGAAGTCATCACTGTTCAGAATCTTAAGCCCAAGACCCAATATAAAATTACGGCAAAGGCGATACGGAAAGTAAGTGATGCGATGACCCATGACGGGCCTTTGTCCGATGCAAAATATGAAACCACCAAAGTGGCCCTTCCCCCCGCTGCAACAGGCTTTAAAACGGAGGCCGATTGTCCTTACGGCGTAGCCTTCTCATGGAACTATGCCGAACGCCAGGAAGATATTATCTATGTGGTGGTACAGGCCTCATTTGACGGCTGGAATTTTGACAATATCGGATCGGTCGCTGCCAATGAGAAATTCTTCTACTATAGCGGTGCAGAGCCCGGCCAGAATTACTTCTACAGGATAGTTACCCAAAACAATACCGGCGAGACCCTGTCAGGGCCTCATGAGATCTTCACTCAACGGTATGTGGCACCCAACCCGCCAAAAAATGTTCGCTCCCTGCAGGACGGAAACAATAAATATACGACCTTCCTTACCGTGGCCTGGGATCACGGCGACCAGGACAATTCCTGTAAGACCAATATCCTGGCCAATACAGAGATCATGATCACGGTAAACGGCGGAGCTCCGAAAAAGTTAGCCGATCTGCCTAATTATATTCAGCAATACCGGATCGAGGGCCTGAACCCGAAAGACATTGTACAGATTTCACTGAGGAGCTATAGCGACAAAGGTATTATCTCTGACTGGGTGTCTATCACAGATACCACTTACGGCCCGTCAGACGCACCCGAAAACTTTATCGGGGTGCTGGGCAAAGATAACTTCGGAAACCAGGTGATGCATCTCTCCTGGAACGACACCAAAGATGAGGGTCATTATTTTGTAGAAAAATCGACCGACGGCATCACCTTCCATCCGTTTACATTCCTGAAACAGGATATAACCCGTCTGACTGACACCAAACTGGAGGAAGGCGCCACCTATTTTTACCGGATCAGGTCCGGAAACTGGGCTGGTGAGTCTGCTTACTCCCGGGTGATCGGACCTTTCTTCATCGGCTATACTTCGGTGCCGAATGCTCCCTACGGGCTCGTGGCCAAAAGAAACGGTAACGGAGTAGATCTGACCTGGGTGGATGACAGCATAAAAGAAGAAAAATATATGGTGGAGAAATCGACGGACAACGGCGAAAACTATGTAAAAATAGCTGAGTTGGGAAGAGATGCCGTTTCTTTCCGTGACGAAAACATTTCCGCAGGGAGAACCTACTTTTACCGGGTAAGAGCCTGGAACTCTGCTTTCGAGTTTTCTCCTTACTCCAAACCGGCGAAAATAGAGATCCCGGCAGCCACTTCAGGTTTTGTATTTGATGCCACGGTGTATCCGAATCCTATTTCCGAAACACTGAACATTAAAGCGGAAGGAGTGAATGCCTCCTCAGCCTATCGTCTGCGGATCTTCGATCCCAACAATCACCTGGTACTGGATAAAGAGATCAGCTTCGGTGACGAAAACACCGCCAGCGTAGCTATCCGTTCACTGGCACCCGGCGCGTATAACCTGATCCTGACCGACGGGAAGGAAAAAGTTTCTAAAAAGATCGTTAAGCTCTGAACCGGAGCGTAAGAATAATGAATAAGGGCCCCGTGGCCCTTATTTTTTTATCCACAGATAATAAATTTTCAAAAAAAAGCGGTGGTACTTGCTAAAAAAGGAAACATAATACAAATTTGCTTCCACAAGCCACACGCTTATGAAACTACTGAAATTTACACTCCTTCTGGCAGGTTGCTTTGCCTTCTGCCGGCTTACCGCACAGGATCCTTACTTTGTGCAGGGTATTTATGCCGATAAAACCGATGTATGTCGCGGTGAACAGGTAAGAGTCTCGGCCCGGGTGGCTAACGTCACCTATTACGAATTCCAGTTAAGGGATACGGACACCGGCGATTGGATCCGTCTGTCTTCCGGAAATACCGATACCACTGCATCGGTTATTGAGCACCTCTTTTATTCCGTCAATTCCTCCTTCACCGTACGTATCCTGCTAACCAACTCCCGGTCAGAGCTTACCGGAGAGTCCTGTGATATCCATGTACGCCAACCCGTTTTTGATATTCAACCGCCAGACCTCACCCAATGCAACGGTGGGGAAGTCATATTCAATGCATCTGCCGACGGGGTGACTTCCTGGCAATGGGAAAGCAGCACCGACGGCGGTCTTCAGTTCAGCCCGCTGTCGGTCACTACCAAATTCAGAGATATTACTACGCCCCACCTGAAAGTGACAGGTATCGTAAACAGTCATCACGGGCTGGCCTTCCGCTGCCGGATAAAAGACGCCTATCAGTGTGAAGCGGTTAGCGAAATGGCTGTGCTTTCCGTCAATCAGCTTAGTACCGCGGTTTCGCCCACTACTTCCACCACCTTCTGCGAAGGTGACACCGCCCGGTTCTTTCCCGCCACCCTCACCGGGGCCGTTATCTCCTTCCAATGGCTGATGCGAAAACCAGGGCAGTCCACTTATTTGCCCCTGGAAGAAAACGAAAAAGTTACCGGGACTTTCACGCAGAACCTGCAGGTCAACGGGATTCGCCCGGACGAAAACAGCTACCGGGTAAAAGTAGGATTTATGGCCCTTACACAGAACCCGTCGGGCCGGGTCGACAGTACCGTATGCTACCTCGAAAGCACCCGGGCCAATTACACCATACATCCCCGGCCGGCCCCACCGACGCCGCTTGACTCGCTGGAAAGCTGCGGTCCGGCAAGCCTCCTGATCTCCGGAATGCAAAACTACTACTGGTATGAAGATACCCTGGCCTCTCCCGTCAGGCAAAGTGCTCCTTCCTACCTGACCCCGGAACTTAGCGCTTCACGGACTTACTACTACTCTGTAAAAGATCTCAGGTCCTGCGAAAGTTACCGGCAGGCGGTAAAAGTGCTTATTCGCCCTGTCCCCGCCCAGATCTTTTCCATCCCTGAGGGTATCTGCCCTGCAGAGACCCGAGCGCCTGTTACCCTGACCGGCACAGAAAATACCCCTCGTTACCTATTTGTACACAGCCCAGACCTGGACGGTTTTCAGACGATCGACAGCCTTCCGGTCGGCCCAGGCACTGAAATTGACCTGCCCCCGCACAAAAGCATCGGCAGTTATACCCTCAGGGTCCACAGCAAAAACGAGCATTGTGTCTCGGATACTTCCGAACTCCGCCTGAATATTCTCCAGCCTACCCGCATTCATCCCGCCCTACATGATCTTAGCGTATGCGAAACCGAAAAGATCCGCATCCGGGCCGGTTTCGAGGCAGAAAATCCGGTCAACATCACCTGGTACCTCAATGAGGCAGAACTCGAAGGCCAGGCTACCGATTCCCTGATTATCCCATCGGCAGAACACTCACACGAGGGCGCTTACCGTGTGAAAGTGAACGGAAGATGTGGCGAAGAAATATCACCCTCTTTTACGATCCGTGTTCTCCCCGCTGTGGTCATCCATACACAACCCCGGGATACGGCCATATGTGAGAATGGTACAGCCACATTCCGGGTCGGCGCCACGGGAAACGATCCGCTGAATTATCAGTGGTTCATCAATGACAACGCCCTTCCCGGCAATGTTGACAGCCTGGTGGTAGCACGAGCCGGCCATGAGCTTAACGGAGCCCGGATAGTATGCAAGGTAACTTCTGACTGTAGCAGGGAGATCTTTTCCGATACCATCACGCTGACCGTCCGTCCGCTGCCACTCCCTCCTGCTATCAGTGACACCCTGGTTTTCTGTACATCGGCCCCGCTGATCCGCCTCGAACCGGATGCGCACGGCCTGACCTGGTATGATCCCTACCGGGAGCGCCTTCGAGTCCCTGAAGTCAATGTGGCCGACATCAAAGACCGCATTTTGTTTGTGTCGCAAACCGACCCCTACGGTTGTGAAAGCCCTCTAAAACCCTTCTTAACCCTTGTTTATCCTTCATTCAGCCTTGCTGCGATTTCCGACAAAAATGAGCTGTGTCTCACCGGCAATTTCAACCGGAATGTCCAACTGTCCACATTTACCAACACCCCGGATCCCGTTACCTTCCGGCTGTTTCACGAAGACCGTATCCTGGAGACCAACACTACCGGTAACTTTCCCGTACATCAGCCGGGCCTGTATGTGATTCAGGGTATTCGGCAACATTGTTCGGCAAGCGACAGCATCCGCATTCGTCCGGTGAGCATTGACCTCTCAGATCCTCCGAAGGTATTGGATACGGAAGCCTGTTTTGGCGGAACAGCGCTCCTGAGAGCAGCTTCGGACTATAGCGATGGAATGTACTATTGGTGGACACACCGGGAGGGCTTTTACGGCTTTTCCACCGGGGAGGAAACCGGCGTTCCTGGTATCGTCTCCGACACCGCCTTCTTTGTGTCATACGGTTTACAAAACGGTGACCTTTTCTGCGAATCTCCCCGAAGCAAAGCCGGCGTACAGATCGCCAACCCTTTACTTATCCGTTTCGAAACCGAAGACACCGACTGTATGGCCGGTGGAAAATGCACAATTACCGTACAGGAAGGGTATCCCCCCTACCGTTTCAGCCTGGGTGACAGTCTCCATAATTCCACGGGTCTTTTCAGCGATCTGAAGGCCGGGCAATACCCCTTGCGGGTCAGTGACAGCCGGGGATGTGTCAAAGATTCCCTGGTAGTAATCGGCGCTCCACCCCGGCTTACGGCAGGGCATATCGCAGAAAATAACACCGTCAATTGCGCGGGTTATAATCCGCCCCTGATCAGCAGCCCGGAATCTCCGGTGGCCCACACGCAAATCCAATGGCAGCTTAGCGAAAACTGCGAAAGCCCGCAATGGCATGACATCCCCGGAGCTACCGGTCTTACCTATAACCCCGTTGCGCTGCAGGTCACCACCTGCTTCAGGAGAAAAGCCTGGAATAGCTGCGATACACTTTATTCCAACACGGCCTCTGTCCGCATTGCACCCGATCCCGCCCTTATGATATCGGCGGATAAGAGCACTGTCTGTTCCGGCGACAGTCTCACTCTTCAGACCACCCTCACCGGTGGCGCCGGAAACTGTAGCATCCTCTGGCAGGTCAACCGGGTGTCTTCTGCCGCTTCCAACCCCAACTGGACCGATGCCGGCTCCGGATCAGTGCTGCATTACACGAATCCCGGTTCCGACAGTCCGTTTCACTTTCGGGCCCGGGTAAACTGCGACCTCAGCTCCTGTAACCTCGCCGTTTCCAACACGGTTTCGGTTCGGTTCCTACCCGGATTAACCTTAACCACCCCCTTTTCCGAAACCACCGTTTGCGAAGGCACCAACCTTAGTCTTTCTGCAGAGGGATGTGCCGGGGGGGAATTGCTTTGGTCTACCGGGCAGACCACGCCCGTCATCACTCTGCAGCCCCGGGCCGATAGCCTTCTTGCCGTCACCTGTACAAATAACTGCGAAAGCATCGTCAGATCTATAAATATAAAGGTAACCAAAAGCACAGATTCACCGGAAAGCACTACCCCCGACAGCCTTTTTACACCGGCGATCCTGCGCTTCTCCGCACACGGAGAAGGCCTGAAATGGTACAGCTCGCCTTCCGCAGCTGTACCGCTGGATACAGCACCGGCCCTGTCGGTCCCCGGCATGTATACCTTCTGGGTATCCCAAACGGTCGGAAATTGTGAAAGCCCGCGAACAGCGGTCTCTGCCACCCTCTTTCATACGCTCCGTATCCGCTCTCAAACGCAGCAAATGGCCAACTGCTACGGAAATGTGTCCTACCTTCAGATCGGGGCGGAAGGAGAAGGAAATCTAAGCCACCGGTGGCAACGAATGCTCCCCGGAGATTCCGTCTTTACCGATATCATGGAAAACACCTACCTCAGCGGAGCACAGTCTCCCTCCTTGCGGATAGGAAGCACCGGAAATATGGAAAGCCCGCATCAGACACGTTTCCGGTGCATCATCACCGACGCCTTCCGTGAGATCAGCAGTGAAGAGGTCCTGCTAACCGTAAACCGGCTTGTCGGTAACCTGCCGAACCAGACGCTTTGTTCCGGCAATGATCTGCATGCAGACCTCCGCAGCACCCATACCCTTAGCGGTGCACCCCTGCATTTTGAATGGCAACACCGGCCCGGCACCGGACATCCCTGGGTGGCCCTGAAAGATACAGGCAATGTATCCGGAAGCACCACCCCATACCTGAAGATCCCGGGTCTGCCCGAGGTGGATCAGCTACAGTACCGTTGCGCGGTAACTTTCAGCTCTCATAACGGCTCCTGCGTCGAAACCACCGATCTCATGACCCTGAAGGTCGGTGGGTTTCCGGAAAAACCTGCCGATATCGAAAAAGAAGAATGCCAGGCAGGAACCCTGGAAAAACTCATTCTTTATCCCCCTGAAAACACCAAAGTGGCCTGGTACGCCCTGAATGACACCTCGGTCCTGAGTCGTCAACCGGAAGTCAGCACCGATGTGGCGGGTCGTTATTTTATGCAGTACACCTATCTCAGTGACAAAAAATGCGAAAGCCCGAGGGCATTGGTGCAGATCACCGTCCATCCATCTCCTCCTTTACCGGTCAATACCACGCCCGCGGTCTATGACGAAACGGAGTCGCTCACCTTCTCTGCCGAAGGAGAAAACCTGAAATGGTACCGGACAAAAACCCTGAAGCAGTTTGAGCATTACCCGCCCGTCTTTATTTCTACCGGCAAAAAAAACTACTACGTCACGCAAACCGATGTCCGCGGTTGTGAAAGTGAACGGCTGTTGATCGAATCGGAGATTCAACCCGTATTCCGCATCACCACCCAACCCCGTGACCAGTCGAACTGTGACGGCAATACGGTAACTTTTGGTGTGCGGATAGCCGGCGGTTCCGCGGTTAGCCACCAGTGGCAACGGGAATATTCCGGGCTCTTTACCGATATTCCCGGAGCTACGGAGCGTGATTACAGGATCTCCGATGCCGGAACTGAACCCGACACAGACGGTACCCGATACCGGTGCATCGTTCGTTCCGGTGAAAAGCAGCTGATCTCTGAAACCGCTGCCTTGAGGGTTAACCTGCTAAAACCATCCCTGCCTGACATTGACCTTTGTCCCGGCGGGAGTATTGACTTTTCCCGCTACCGCGACAGCATCAGCGGTGACATTCAGAAAATAGAATGGCAAAAGAGAGCAGGCAATACCTACAATTCCGTCTTCGAAGCCCCCGTGCTCGCCCACGCATTTACTCCCGGTCCGGATGATCCCGGAACTTACCGCCTTCGGATCACCTTTAAAAGCTCGGGCGGCACCTGTGTGAGAAATTCCAATGCCATTCGGGTAACGCAGCATACCTTGCCTGACCTCAGCAGCATCGATTCTGTCCGGGTCTGTGAGGGGGTAACGGTAGCATCCTTCCTCAAAACCCTCCCGGAAGGCATCAGGCTTATCGATAGTGACAGCTCGGAAACAGATCCGGATCATTCCCTGCGGCCGGGAGACCAGTACCGGGTAGCTGCCTTCAATGCCGCAGGCTGTATTACTCCCTTCCGCAAATTCTCTCCCCTTATCCTGCCAAAACCCCGGCTGAATCCTGTAGACACGCTTATCCAGGTCTGCCGGTTCTCGCCCGCCCTGAACGGCAGATCTCTTCTGAACGAGAAAACCTGGTGGCGGCTTTCGGGCCGGGAATGGAACCCCGAGCTGGAAATAGAAACGTCTGTAGCGGCAGAGCACCTCATCACTTTCAAAACAGCAGGAGAGAACGGTTGTTTTTCCGACTCCGCACGAATGACCCTGCAGGTAACGCCCTGTTACTTTAGCGGACAGATCGATACCTGCATCGACTTCCCGTCTCCTGCCCTGCAGCCCGGCACCTGGAATTACTTTTACAGGGAAAACGGGGAAATCTTTGCCGCCCTGCATCCGCAGGGAGTAAATACGGGCAGCATAAACCTGATGCTCTCCTCCACGGTTCAGCCTTCTCTGAAAGATTCGTCAGGAAACCGGTTTTATCCCCGCAGCCTGTCGTTCAATGCCTCGCGCAAGCTATCGTCTAAAGTAAAAATACGTTATTACATGAGCCGGGACGAGATAAACCATTATCCGGGAAAGGCCAATGAAACCCTGATGCTTCTTCACCAGGAAGAATTCCCGGAAGACTGCCTCCTAAAGCCGGAAGGTCTCTCCGTTTTGTGGCCCAAGGATACCTTGCGCTGGGATGGTGCAGGTCAGGAAAAATACCACTACCTCGAATTTGAGGCAGAAGCCAACGGCCGTTACTTCCTTTGGAAAAACCAGGCACCGGCCGGCAGCCTTAGGGCGGAACCCACTTTGCAATCCGTTCTTGTATTGGCAGAAAACATCCGGGGCATGCCCTTCGGAAGCTACCGGATCGATAAAAGCCATGACGGTATCCGCTGGCAGGAATGGAGATCCGGTATTGATGCTCCTCTCAGAATAAGGGATGCGACACCACATATCCCCGAAACCTGGTACCGGCTCATCTTCGACTTCGGAACACAGATTCAAGCCGTACTTGACACCCGGAAAGCAGACATCTCCGGAGAATCTCCGGAATGTATCCTGCTGGAGAATCCCGTCAGTGACGGGCGAAATATTGGTCTCTGGTTTCCGGATCTCCAAAAGAGCAGCACGAAGCTGATCACGCTCCACGGACAGGAAGTTCCTTTGCGGAACATCACGGAAAGCGACGGGCATTACCGGATAACCCCCGTGAATGCCCTTGCAAAAGGTACTTACTACCTGAAAACTGAAAACCGGTCCGGTATTCCCTGTACGAAAAGGATTATGGTCTTATAATGACGCTTTGAAAGCAACGAAATCAGGCAGCTCCAGGTCCTTTTCGGAAACTACCGGGTCAGGCACCTGCCAGTCGATGGCAAGCAGCGGATCGTTATACAATATCCCCCCCTCAGAAGCCTTATGATACACGTTAGTACACTTATAGGAAAAAACGGCGTCTTCCAGCGTGGAAAACCCGTGGGCAAAGCCGGTGGGCAGGTAAACCATCTTCCGGTTTTCTTCGGTCAGAAAAAAAGATTCATACCGGCCGAAGGTAGGAGAACCGGGCCGGATATCCACCACCACATCCAGCACAGCTCCTTTGATCACCCGCACCAGTTTTCCCTGGGCGAAAGGCTCCCGCTGAAAATGCAGCCCCCGTATTACTCCTTTCCTGGAAAAAGACTGGTTATCCTGAAGAAAATCTTCGGTTATACCGTGTTCTTTGAACAGGTTGACATTATAGGATTCGAAAAAATATCCTCTTTCATCCTCAAAGACACGCGGGGTAATCTCGATGACCCCGGTTAACTTGGTCGGTGCAAATTGCATTTACGGTTGTATTATCTTGATATAGGTACGTATAAACGGAAACATATGTAAACTGCCTGTTCACGATTCGACCTCAAAATTATTCAAAAGCCGAATTACATCACTAACTTTACCCTAAATTTCGGGGCTGTATGACAAAACAAAATATTATTCACCAGATTTTCAAAAAAAAATCCTACCTATGTGTAGGTCTTGACACTGACATCCAAAAGATCCCGAAGCATTTACTGGAATTTCCCGATCCCGTTTTCGAGTTCAATAGGCAGATCATTGACGCCACCCGGGATTACTGTGTGGCCTATAAGCCCAACATCGCCTTTTACGAAGCCGCCGGCACGAAAGGCTGGGAAAGCCTTCAAAAGACACTGGAATATATCCCTAAAGACTGTTTTACCATCGCCGACGCCAAAAGAGGGGACATCGGGAATACATCGGGCCTCTATGCCCGGGCTTTTTTTGACAAAAGCGCTTCAGGCCTCGACTTTGATGCCGTAACGGTAGCCCCCTACATGGGAAAAGATTCTGTACTCCCCTTCCTGGAATACCCGGGAAAATGGGTGATCCTGCTGGCCCTAACTTCGAACGCCGGCGCACAGGATTTCCAGAATTCCGCACTAACAGAAGGTGACAGGCTCTTTGAAAAGGTACTGAAAACATCGCAGACCTGGGGCTCGGAAGAAAATCTCATGTACGTAGTGGGTGCCACACAGGCCCGCAGCCTGCAGGAGATCCGGAAGATCGTTCCAGATCATTTTTTACTGATTCCCGGTGTAGGCGCCCAGGGCGGAAGCCTGGCGGAAGTGTCGCGACACGGATTGAACAAAGACTGCGGCTTGCTGGTCAACTCGTCGAGAGCGATCATTTACGCTTCTTCCGGCGAAGATTTTGCCGACCGGGCGCAGGAAGAAGCCGCTGTGATCCAAAAGGAGATGGCGGGGTATTTATAACACTTCAGCCAAATAAAATCTCAAACTGCATGAGGCCGGCAAATAAATACTAATTATTTATGACCCGGGAAGGTGTTTAAAAAGCTTGCAAAATGCAAGGCGTTGAGGATGAGGACGAAAGAGCATACTAACAGTATGTGACTGAGACCGAATTCCGAAACAACGCAGCAGTTTGTCGCAGCGGCGAACCGTGTGCTTTTTAAACACCTTCAAAAACTTTATCCACATGAAAAACGAAGACCTGCTACACTACGTCTGGCAATACCAGCTATTGAAGACCGCTGACCTCAGAACCGACGACGGCCAGCTCCTGACGATCCTCAAAACTGGCACGCCCCACTACCACTCGGGGCCTGACTTCGAAAATGCCCGGATCATTATCAACGGAATCGTATGGGCCGGCAAAGTTGAGATCCATATTTTCGCTTCCGACTGGGAAAAGCATGGGCACCATCACGACGCGGCCTACGACGGGGTGATCCTGCACGTAGTGTGGAAGAACGACAAGGTCATCCATCGTGGTGACGGTACCGTCATCCCGGTCCTTTCTCTACACGACAGGATCCCGCCGACCCTGCAGGAAAAATACAATGATCTCAAAAACAGCCGCAAGCGAATCCCCTGCGAAAGTCTCTTTAGACATGCTTCCCTGCTAATTAAGGTTTCAATGACCGAAAAAGCCCTTGCTTACCGCCTGCAAAGAAAAGCGGAAGAAGTGTTGCAGATATACGAATCGACCCATCAGGATCTCGAAGAGACGGCTTACCAGTTGCTGATGAAAAACTTCGGCTTTCACCTGAATTCGGAGCCTTTCCTGAGGCTGGCACGGATTCTTCCCCATAAGATACTGGCCCGTTATAAAGGAAATTCCGTGCAAATGGAAGCCCTGCTCTTCGGACTGGCGGGCTTCCTCGAAGAGCCGGCCGATGATTATGCTCAAAAGCTGTCAGGGGAATACCGCTTCCTGGCCCGGAAACATGGGCTGTCGGGAAGCGCCTTGCGCCGCGCCGACTGGAAGTTTCTCCGTACCCGTCCATATAATTTTCCTACGGTCAGGCTGGCTCAGGTAGCGGCCATCCTCGAACGGAACGGCAGTTTTTTCGATGTCTGTATAGAAAATGAGCTGAAGCTGGAAAGCGGAGTGTCAGCCTACTGGCAAAAGCATTACGATTTTGCCAAACCCGGAGGGCAGTTTACCGGGCCGGGCAAAGATTCCATTGCCAGCCTCCGGGTCAATACCATCGTCCCTCTCCTGGCAGCCTACTACCAGCTGACGGGCAACTACAACTGGTTTGGCCGGGCGCTCCGGCTGCTGGAAGATACGCCCCCTGAAAAAAACTTCATCACCCGGCTATGGAGCACCCTCGGTCTGAAAAGCAATTCCGCCTTTGATTCCCAGGGCCTGATCGAACAATACAACGAATTATGTACAAAAAAGAAGTGTCTGAAATGCCCGGTTGGCGCTGCGATCCTCAAACCCTGAAGTAAGTGAAAAGTTAAAAACTAAAAGTTAAAAACTAAAAGTTAAAAGTTAAGGTACATCCTTTCATATTTTAAATACTAATGTACCGCAACTTTTCACTTTTAACTTTTAGTTTTTAACTTACTTAACCGGCACAAACCCCATCTTCCTACCCACTTCTACCAAATAAGGATAAGCCGACTCCAGCGTATTTTCGATCCGGCAATCCAGGATGGCTTCCCGAACCTCCGTCTTAAGCACCCCTACCTCACGGGAGGGCCCCAGGCCAAACACTTCCATGATCATCTCGCCTGTGATGACCGGCTGGAAATTCCGGAGCTTATCCTTCTCTTCGATCTCCCGGAGCAGCTCCTCCACCCGGTCGAAATTCTTAAGATACCGCCTGACGCGCGTCGGATCCTTGGAGGTGATATCGGCCCGGCACAGGATCATGAGATCTTCAATATATTCTCCGGCTTCCACCAGCAGCCTGCGCACGGCAGAGTCTGTAACTCCCTCCTTCGCCAGGGCGATCGGGCGTAAATGCAGGCGAACCAGCGTGGTCGCCTTCCTCATTTTTTCATCCAGCGGCAGCTTGTATTTCCGAAAGATCCCTTTCACCCACCGGGCGCCCAGGTCTTCGTGCCCGTGAAAGGTCCAGCCCACCTTCGGAGAAAAGCGCTTGGTGGCCGGTTTGGCAATATCATGAAGTATGGCGGCCCAACGCAACCAAAGGTCGTTTGAGCGGACAGCCGTATTGTCCAATACCTGGAGCGTATGGTAAAAATTATCCTTGTGCCCTTTTCCGTCCATGGTTTCCACCCCCATCAGGTGCACCAGTTCCGGGAAAATGATCTCCAGGATACCGGTCTGCTGCAAAAGCTTAAAACCATAGCTGGGTAGCCTGGAAAGAATGATCTTATTCAGCTCATCGGTGATCCGTTCCTGAGAAACGATCCGGATACGTTCTGCCATCGACCGGATCCCCGCGAAGGTATCCGGATCTATGTCAAAATCAAGCTGTGAAGCAAACCGCACAGCCCGCATCATCCGTAGGGGATCATCCGAAAAGGTGGTCTGAGGATCCAGCGGCGTACGAATGGTCTTTGTCCGGATATCCTCCAACCCGTTAAACGGATCCACCAACGCCCCGTAATTCTCCCGGTTCAACGAGATGGCCATGGCATTGATGGTAAAATCACGGCGATTCTGATCTTCTTCCAGTGTACCGTCTTCCACTACAGGCTTGCGCGAATCGGCCCGGTAAGATTCTTTCCGGGCGCCTACAAATTCATATTCATAACCGTCGAAGACAAACTGGGCCGTACCAAAATTTTTAAAGGTATTGACATGGATCTCCTTCCCCACCAGCGCCGCAGAGGCTTTGGCCAGCCCGATGCCGCTCCCCACACATACAAAATCCACGTCCTTGCCCGGCCGGTTCAGGATCAGGTCACGAACAAACCCGCCTACCACGTAGGTTTCCACTCCCAGACGGGCAGCGGCTTCACTGACCGCCTGAAATACCGGGTTAAGATTTAGTTCCGCTGTAAAATCTGCATTTTTCATTCCGGGTGCAAAGTTAGCCATTCCGTTCCGGTTTTAAGGTATCCGAACCCTTTTGTATGACAAAACCGGCACTAAAACCGCCTTCCCTTCGTTATATTTTATATCAACTCACCGGTGTAATGAAACTACTGACCTTATGGCTCACCCTGCTGTTCTTTCCCATGGAGAACTATGCCGCTGAAAGCGCCCCCGCTTCGGAGCATTCCGTGATGTTCAAAACCAAAAAGAAAAAGAAAGGCGGCTTCTTCAAACGTATCTTCAAAAAGAAATGTAAGTGCCCTAAAGTGAGTTAAGCGTTTTTTTTCCATCCGACCTGTTTTACAAATTCCAAATATGCACTGAATGCGACCTCATTTACTGCTGCTGCTCCTTTTCCTCGGTTTTCAGACTGTGGCTCAAAACCGGAAGATCGCCAATTACTCCATTGACGTATCCCTGGATCCGGCAAAGAAGATGTTGCATGGGAAACAGCGGCTGAGCTGGACCAACACCAGCTCCGTGGCGGTCAGCGAACTGAGATTCCACACCTACCTGAACGCCTTCAAAGACATGGAGTCCACCTTTATGAGAGGATCCGGCGGAAGGCTTAGAAACGACCGGTTGGATACTTCCGATCCGTCCCATTTCGGATACATCAAAATAAACCGGACCGTTCTGAACGGCCGCACCCGCCTGGAAGGCCGGTATATTCAGCCCGATAACCTTAACGACAAAGACCAGACGGTCATGCTTTTCCGGCTTCCGGCCCCGGTTCCACCGGGGGAGACCCTTATACTGGACATGGACTTCACCGCCCGCCTGCCCCGTATCTTTGCCCGCACCGGCTGGGCGGCTGATGATTACTTTTTTGCGGGGCAGTGGTTTCCGAAAATTGGTGTCCTGGAAAAAACGGGTACCTGGAATTGCCACCAGTTCCATGCCCGCACCGAATTTTTCTCCGACTTCGGCGAATACCGGGTGAATATTACCCTGCCCGAGCGCTTCGTAGTGGCCGGTACCGGCAGTAAAACAGCAGAAACAAGGCTTAAGGCAGGTAAAAAGATCGTCAGCTTCCGGGCCGAAGATGTTCATGACTTCGCCTGGACCGCCTCCCCCCACTTTACGGAGATCACGGAAACTTACGGGGATATCACGCTGAAAGCCTACCTCCAGCCCGAGCATAAAACGAGGGCAGGGCGCTACTTTGAGTCCGTAAAAAAGGCCATCAGCTACATGAAAGAGCATGTGGGAAAATATCCTTACAAGACGTTGAGCCTGATCGACCCCAGCAAAGACGGGAGCGGCTCGGGCGGCATGGAATACCCCACCCTCATCACCTGCGGGGCCACCTGGGGGGCCGGCACCTGGATGAAAGATCAGGAAGTGGTGACGATCCACGAGTTTGTACACCAGTATTTTCAGGGCATGCTGGCCAGCAATGAGTTTGAAGATTCCTGGATGGACGAGGGCTTTACCCAGTATATGGAAGGGCGGATCATGGATGCAGCCTACCCCGGAGGGTCGGTATTCAATTTCTTCGGCTTTACGATCAATGATGCGGCCGTTTCCCGTCAGAGTTATGTGTCCATGAAGCAGCCTGACATCGCGGCCATACGAACCGACGCCTGGAAATATCCCGGCGGCACCTACACCGTGATGAGCTATACCAAACCTGCCACGGTATTGCGGACCCTGCAAAACCTCGTAGGAGAAGAGGTGATGGACGAGATCCTCCGGACGTACTTTGAGCGGTTCCGGTTCCGCCACCCCGTTCCGCAGGATTTCTTTGATACCGCCAATGAGATCGCCGGGTCTCGCCTGACCGGGCACAGCACCCGCTTTAAGGATCTGAACTGGTTTTTTGAACAGACCATCCTGGGTACCCGGGTCTGTGACTATGCTGTGGAAAATCTTAAAAATACGCCCGGAGGCGGGAGTTTCCGCTTAGCCAACCTGGGGGATATGCATATACCGGTGAATGTGCGGGTCACGTTGGCCGGCGGAAAGCAGGAAACTTTTATCTGGGAAGGTGAAAGCAGAAATTACCGGTTCGGAGAGGCCGTCACCTCTGTAGAGATCGACCCGGATCGTGCCAACTGGATGGATCTTAACCTGATCAATAACAGCCAGTCGGTAGAACCGCCCCGCATGTTCTCCCTCAAGTATGCGACCAAAATGCTTTTCTGGATACAGAATGTGCTTCATTGGGTTTGATGCGGTATCGTAACCAAAGGAATAATCTCCTCCGGGTCATACGCCGATTCGCCGGAAATCCGCAGGTATTCATTCTTCGTAAAATCGGGAATTCCGTACAGCAGGTAACTCTCCCATATATGTTCAAAGAACCAACGCGGAATATCCCCCCAACGCAGGTCATTCTCTTTTCGCTCCAGGAAAGTTTCCTTCGAAACACTGACGAAGATCCGCTGGTCATACTGTTCACACAGCCTGCTGTCATAAAAAGCCAGAAAACCGTCAATGATCAACACTTCAAACCTTTCCATATAAAACCGGGCGGTCTCCCATAAAAGGTCATGGTTGACCGACAGGGGATGCTCCCAGTCTACCTTATCTTTTACCTTCGGAATCTGCGTGGTAGGGAACACAAAGTCGTCCTGGTAGAGAACGATCGCCGTTTTCCCCGAATCCCTGAAGTGATTCACCAGCATGCGGGCCAGTGTACTTTTGCCGGAACGGCTGACGCCTCCTATACCGATCAGCATATCAGAACCAGCTGGTAGTCTTTTTCTTTTTGGTGGTGGTTCCTGAAAAACCGATGGCTCCCAGCAGTGTACGTGTGACCAGGTTAGCCGCGGTTCTGGCCATCTGCCGGCCGGCCGAGCTGCTCAGGAAGGTATCAATAGTAGACTTCTCTTCCTTCTGCCTGCCTCGTTTTGCCGGGGTGGAGGGCTCTTCCTCTGCCGCCGAGGCCAGCTTCTCGTTCAGGATTTCATAGGCGCTTTCCCGGTCTACCACCTCATTATATTTCCGGATAAGGGAAGAGCTCGCCACGATCCCGCCGATCTCGGAGTCCGAAAGCACATCCATGCGGCTTTCCGGGGGCAGAATGAACGTTACTGCCAGCGGGGTCGGAATTCCCTTCTCATTCAGACAGGTCACCAAAGCCTCCCCTATTCCCATCTGTGTGAGCACCTCCTCTGTTTGATAGAATTGTGTTTCCGGGTAGTTCCGGGCCGCCTCCTTAATGGTCTTCCGGTCGTTGGCCGTGAATGCCCTCAAAGCATGCTGCACCTTCAGCCCCAGCTGAGAAAGCACCGAAGCCGGAACATCCTGCGGGTTCTGCGTACAGAAATAGATCCCTACCCCCTTGGAGCGGATCAGCTTGATCACCGTCTCTATCTGCTGCAAAAGTGCTTTGGAGGCTTCCTGAAACACGAGGTGAGCTTCATCAATGAAGATCACCAGCTTGGGCCGGTCTTCGTCGCCCGCCTCCGGCAAAGTGGAATACAGTTCGGCCAGAAGGCTCAGCATGAAGGTAGAGAATAATTTGGGTCGGTCCATGAGGTCAATCACCCTCAGGATGGAAATGATACCTCTGCCCTGGTCATCGATGCGCATGAGATCATCCACATCAAACGACCGCTCCCCGAAAAACAGGTCGGCGCCCTGGTGCTGAAGCTCGATCACTTTTCGCAGGATGGTCCCCAGCGAAGTGGTAGATATCTTCCCGTAGCTGGTCTCAAATTCGGCTTTTCCTTCCTTACCTACATATTGAATCACCCGGATGAAATCTTTGAGGTCCAGCAAAGGAAGCTGATGATCGTCACAGAACTTGAAGATCACCGAGACGATCCCTTCCTGGGTATCGTTCAGCCCAAGTATTTTAGACAACAGGATGGGGCCAAACTCTGAAACGGTAGCGCGGAGCCGTGTTCCTTTTTCATCACTCAGGGTCAGAAATTCCACCGGAAAACCCTGAGGAGTGTAGGTCACCCCTGCCGCATCGCTCCGCTCCAGGATAAAAGACTCCGGTGAGCCGGGTTTGGCCAGTCCGCTGAGGTCTCCCTTGATGTCCATTAACAGAACGGGAACACTGGCTTTGGATAACCCCTCCGCTATTCCCTGAAGGGTTTTGGTTTTGCCGGTACCTGTAGCGCCGGCGATCAACCCGTGGCGGTTCATGGTTTTGAGCGGTACTTTCACCTGTGTACCCGGTACCACTTCCCCGTTAAGCCTGGCGGCGCCTAGTATAAGGGAATCCCCTTTACTGGTATAGCCGTTTACGATGACCTGCTTAAATGACTCTGTAATAGACATAAGTTGAAGATAGTTAAATTTCTTTCTGCAATTTGTCGATAATCCGTTGAAAAGTAAAATATCGCGGGCACTTTTCTCTCCTCCCCATCATTTTCCCACATTTTCAATTTTTCTTTGGGTTTTAGGGCTTTTCTGAGTATTTTAGCAACAAATAAATTAACAAACCTGGATAACCAGACCTAATCGACTAATGCAAGAAACGGTTAAGATAATCATTGAGGGACAGGAACATGAGTTTCCGGTGATTGAAGGCACAGAAAAAGAAAAAGCGATTGACATTTCAGCTTTACGAGCCAAAACAGGGTACATCACTATAGATGAAGGTTTTAAAAATACGGGCTCTACATACAGTGGCATTACCTTTCTTGACGGAGAGGAGGGCATCCTCCATTACAGGGGATACCCGATAGAGGAATTGGCCGAAAAAGCGGAATTCCTGGAAGTGGCCTACCTGCTGATTTATGGCGAGCTTCCCTCAAAAGAGCAGTATGCAAAATTCAAGTATGAAGTGACCACGCGGTCACTGGTGAATGAAGACATGCGCAAAATATTTGACGGATTCCCCGTAAATGCCCATCCTATGGGAGTAATGTCATCACTCGTAGGTGCCATGTCAAGTTTTTACCCGGATAACGATAAGAAGCACAAAGGCGACTTCACCGAAGTTCATATCCGCAGGCTGCTGGCCAAACTTCCGACCATCGCTACCTGGTGCTACAAAAAATCGCAGGGACACCCGATCAACTATCCGAAAAATCATTTGGATTATTGCTCCAACTTCCTGCACATGATGTTTGCTTTGCCCGTAGAAAACTACGAGGTGGACCCTATAGTAGCCAGTGCACTGAATAAATTACTGATTCTCCATGCCGACCACGAACAGAACTGCTCTACTTCCACGGTCCGGCTGGTAGGCTCTTCCAAAGCCAATATCTATGCCAGCATCTCTGCGGGCATCTCCGCCTTATGGGGCCCTCTTCATGGAGGCGCCAACCAGGAGGTGATCGAAATGCTCGAAGCCATTAAGGAAGATGGCGGCGACGTCAGCAAGTATATTGCTATGGCCAAAGACAAAAATTCGTCTTTCCGTCTGATGGGCTTCGGTCACCGGGTATACAAAAACTTTGACCCCCGTGCCAAGATCATCAAGAAAGCAGCAGATGATGTTCTTAACAAACTGGGCGTGAATGATCCGGTACTCGAAATTGCCAAAGGACTGGAGGAAGCAGCCCTGAAAGATGATTATTTTGTTTCGCGTAAGCTTTATCCGAACGTGGATTTCTATTCGGGAATTATTTACCGGGCTTTGGGCATTCCGACCAATATGTTTACCGTGATGTTCGCCATAGGAAGATTACCGGGCTGGATAGGGCAATGGCTGGAGCTGCGCGATTCGGGCCAGGCCATAGGGAGACCCCGTCAGATCTATACCGGGGCCACTAAAAGACACTATGTGGATCTCGATAAAAGATAAATCGATTTTAGAAAATAATTCAACATGAAAGGCGGGTCAGTTTTGACCCGCTTTTATTTTGAAGAGACCCTAAAAGTTTACAAACTGCCATCATATTTCGGTATTCGGTTTCCGTAGAGACGGAAGATCTTGCGTCTCTATGCTATGCTCCTTGGGCTTCCTCCTCAAAGCCCTGCACTTTGTCGCAGCAGCGAACCGTCACTTTTTGAACATCCTCTCTGGTGCTGTATTTGTTGTGATATTAAATAAGTTTGCTACGCCGGATCTCCAGCACGTCATTCTTCTTTCTGCGGCTGATCTCTATCTGGTGGTTATTTGACAACAGGATGTTGGGGCGCTCCACATAAACAGAAGTGGAAATCACATGACAGGGGTTGATCAGGAAGGATTTATGCGGCCGGAAAAAACCGAAAGGCTCGAGCAGGGACTCCAGCTTTTTCAGGGTCTTGGAGAGTGTTATTACGCTTCCGTCGGTAAAGAAAACTTCGGAATAGTTCGATTCCGCTTTCAGATAAATAACCGACTGCGCAGAAACGGCGGTGTTTCGTATAAGTCTGACTTTGTCCATAGTTGGGGCTTTTAGTACATAGACCAATCCCACTCCCAAAAGGTTGGAAGACTTTCCGAAATTTAAACTTAAACTTTACTGACGGACTTATCTGCCGATATTTAGCCTTACCCCCACGCTGGCCGGTACGGCAGTGAAAAGGATTTTGGGGGCCAGTTCTGCATACAGGCCCAGGTCAGCAAACAGGCTGAGGTCATTATCGGGCAGGCTGAACTCCAGCCCGCCGTTCACCACCGCTCCCAGTGAGATCTGTTTCTGCGCAATATTGTTTCCTACGGGCGGAACGGTCTTCCGGGAGTTAACCTGCCCGCCGAAACCATAATAGATCTGGAACCGCTCGGCAGATCCTATTTGCTTGTTCCAGTGGAAGATCCCCTGTACCATCAGGCCGGTCTGGTCATAATATGCTTTATTGCTATACTCCCTTGTGCGTCCCCACAGAAAACCGTAAGTACCAAAATTAACATCTACATTCTTCGACCCTCCGTCAAAATACTTTCTCACATTCAGCCCTACCGGCTCACCCACTTTCAGGCCTATCGCCCAGTTATTATAATTTTGTGCAAAAGAACTGCTTATGCCTATTCCCAAAAAAGCAACGATCAGAAGAAGCTTCTTATTCATATCCTTTATTTTAAGTGAAACAGAATTAATTAAATGACCTCCGCATCTTCCAGAATATAGTTCAGGTCATTGATATCATCCACATTAAGACGCAGGATCCCTTTAATGGTTACCTTGTCGTCGGTATTAAATCTTTTGGTGACCTTTTTAAACTTGATGGAAACGACCGACTCCGGGCCTGCTCCGCCACAGAAGAAACAGGACGCAAACGGGTTAGAAGACAAAACGTAATAGTTGGCATCCACATCCACGGGAATCATGTATCCACCCAGCTGAACCTCCTTTCCTTTCAATGCCAGCACCTTCGATCCGAACTGGGGCTCCAGGAGAAACATGTTTTCCGTGGCGTTCCATTTCTTTTTAAACGTAACGTCACTTAACTGGTCCCACGTTATTTTGATGGGGTTAGCGGCAAACACCACAGCCGGGATAAATAACAGGGACAAAATCAGCTTCCTATTCATTTGCTAAAGTTTTTGAAATATTAATTTTATAAATTCCCGATGAAGGGATAATTGCTGCCACAATACCTATGAATAACGCTAACAGAAGCAAATAAATTTCCTCTTTTTGCAGGAATTGCTGCTCCAGTGTGTAATTATAACCCCGTTTCAAAGCACCCGAAGCCAGCCACAGGCCGGCCCGGCTGAGCAGGATGCCCAGCGCATAGCCCGACAACGACAGGATGATCCCTTCCAGCAGGAGCATAAAGAACAGCTTCAGGCGGGTTCCGCCCATGGAAAGCATCAGCGCAAGCTCGTATTTCCTTTCTTTCAGGGCATTGAACAGCGTGATAAAAACGCTCACCCCGCTGATCAGCATAATGGCTGCGGCCAGTGCCTTTACGGCGTCCATGCCTATTCCCATCAGCTCAAAAAGCCGGTTCACTTCTATAGCGGGCAGCGCGGCCTGCATTTGGGTGTTCTGGTTGATCAGACGGGGTAAAGACATCAGCCCCATGGGTGAACGGAATTTCACCAGCGCACAGGTCACTTCCGGCTCGTGAGCGGGCCGCTCTTCATGTTCTTCTACTCCTGCCTGAGCCCCGGCTTCCCCGTCATCTGCTCCTTCATCATCGTGCCCGGCATGAACCAGCCATACACTCTCCAGGTCGCTCACCAGCAGGTTATCCAACACCGAATTACTGTATTCCAGGATACCGACCACCTTATAGACCTGATCGTCATGACTATGCCCGTCGGCTTCAAAACCGTGGGAACTTACAAAGGTATCATTCAGCTTCAACTCCAGGTTGCGGGCCACTGTAGCCCCGGCCACCACCTCCATCGGCTGCTCAAAAACTTGACCGGCTTTTAGCTCCGCTTTAAAGTGCTGCAGGTATTTCTCATTACTCCCCACGATCCGGTAACCTTTGTAATTATCGCCCATCGAAAGCGGGATCAGCTCCTTTACCAACGGGTTGCTGCGAAGCATGTTCAGCTCACTGAGCGCAATATTTCCGGTGGGGGAGTCGATCTGGTAAACCCCCGACAGGATGAGCTGCAGTGGGCTGCCTTTGGCTCCGACCACCATATCCACTCCTGATATATTCTTGGCAAACTTGTCCTGGAGCTGTTTTCCTACAGTAATCAGCAGGGAGATGATCCCGATACCGAAAGCCATCAGCAAAACGGCCAGGATACTGTTCAGTTTCTTATCAACTATATTTTTCCAGACGATCTTCAGAAGCATGATTATAGGGTGATTTGAGATGGAAACCGTGATTTTAAACGCTGATCATGCGTGACGATGACCAGGGCGGCCCCGTTTTCCTTCGCCTGCGCCTCCAGCAGGTCGGCCACCTTCCCGCAGTTCAGATCGTCTAACGCGGAAGTAGGCTCATCGGCCAGGATAAGCCTGGCCGAGTTCATCAGCGCCCGGGCGATCCCCACACGCTGCTGCTCTCCACCGCTGAGCTCGGTCACCCGTTTATCCAGCAGGGCTGAAAAACCCAGCGATTCGGCCAGGCGACCTACCCGGCCCTTGTCTGGCGGGTTTCCTGCGAAATAATTGGCCATCAAAAGATTATCTCTTACGTTCAGGGCATTCACAAAATAAGGCTTCTGAAACACCAGGCCGATGTTCCGGGCCCGAAAACCGGGTAATTCATGCAGGGGAAGGCTTGTCGTACCTGTTCCGTTGATCCGGAGTTCGCCTTTGACAGGCGGCAATAAAAGCGCCATCAGGTTCAGGAAAGTGGTCTTTCCCGAACCGGAATTTCCCAGGATCAGCAGGGTATCTCCAGAAGCACAGTGGACATCGGGGAAAACAAAACGGGCAGAATCGCCGTAATGGAACTCCAGCGAATGGGTCTCAAGCATTAAGAGCATTTTTAATATTTATTCTTTAGCACTTATTTTAAACATGCTCTAAGCATGGGTTTAAAAAGTAAAAATCGGAAATATTTTTATCTTTTTCAGGACTTTCTTAAAAATAATCCCGTAATTTGCATTAGTCTACCAAACAGGTAGTCTAATTGTCGAACCAAAATTTTCAACATTATGTCACTTAGACTTGGAGATATTGCACCTGACTTTACGGCCAATACCACGCAAGGTCAGATCAGCTTTCACGACTGGCTGGGCGATTCCTGGGGATTGCTCTTTTCTCACCCTGCCGACTTCACCCCGGTTTGCACAACGGAGCTGGGAAAGACCGCCCTGCTGAAGGGAGAATTCGGAAAGAGAGGCGTTAAGATCCTCGCCGTATCGGTGGATGACCTGGACTCGCACAATCGCTGGATTCCGGACATCGAAGAGGTAAACAATGTAAAATTAAATTTCCCCATCATTGCCGATGAGGGCCGCCAGGTAGCGGAGCTTTACGACATGATCCACCCGAATGCTTCAGAAAAGGCCACCGTAAGGTCGGTATTTGTTATCGGGCCCGACAAGAAGATCAAACTCACCTTAACTTACCCGGCTTCCACCGGCCGGAATTTCCAGGAGATCCTCCGGGTGATCGACTCTCTTCAGCTGACCTCCAACTATTCGGTAGCCACGCCGGCCGACTGGGTACAGGGCGAGGACACGATAGTGGTGCCGGCCGTTTCCACGGAAGACGCACTTCAGAAATTCCCTAAGGGGGTAAATGTAGTGAAGCCGTATCTGCGGTATACGCCGCAGCCGGATAAGGATTAAGTTAAAAACTAAAAGTGAAAAGATAAAAGTTTCGGTACATTCATTTATAAAATACTAATGTACCGAAACTTTTAGTTTTTATCTTTTAACTTTTAACTCTTTATTTATCTTTTCTCTTTAAACACCCGAAGTGTCTTTTCTTTTCCGCCACTGCTGACTCTTAGTACGTAAGTTCCTGTGGGGAATTTTCCGAGGTTAATTTCCTGCCGGCTGTACTGACCCGTGTAGGCCTTTCTGAACAATATATTACCCTGCATATCCACCAGCAGCAGATTTCCGTCAGGTGCCTCACTTTCTATTTCAACCTGTATTCTTTCTACGGCAGGATTGGGCCATACACTGACCCGGATGTCGGCGTCTGTAATGCTGGCCGGGGCTTCGACAGGCTCAATCTGACGGGATTTTTTGTCCTTTTCGGAAGCCAGCACCGGTTCAGGCTCATTATTACCTGTACAAAGCACGCCTCCTCCGGCCCAGTGCGTATTTCTTCCGCCACGGATCTTATCAGCGATAAATAAACCTTCCAGATAGGTGATCTCCCCGCCGCCGTGGACCTTCAGGTTGCTCCGGGTGTGCAGTATGCCTCTGATTTCTGAAGCATTGCCCACGGTGATGCCGCTGCCGGCATAAATCCTGACCGGTTCACCGCGGGTATTCAGGGTCACGTTCTTACCCAGCTTTACACCGTTCCTGACCAATAAGACGGTGTTTTCCGAGAACACCAGGCTGGCATTTTTCTTCACTTTCAGGCTGCGGATATACACTTCGCCACCACTGAAGGTCAGCGTGGCATCTTTGCCGGCTTTGATCCTGCCGTAGCGGCCGGCGGCCAGGGTAAGGCTTTCACCATTACCTGCCGTTTCTTTGTTTTTATCTTTATAGCTATTCTTGCGGAAGGCTTCGGGAGTAGGGGCTGCCCCCCGAATGTAGATCCTGGCCGCACTCTGGTTGTCAAAACGGCTTTGTGGGGACTTTACAAAGGTGCCTTCGGTATTAATGACCGTGTTACGCAGCCTTACTTTCTTACCCTTGTTGATAACGCCTACCCCACCGGCAGATACCTCGTTGCTTCTCAGGATGACGCCGCGCCAGGCCAGTACGCCGTAAGAGCAGGGACAAACACCGTTAGGGTCTTTGATCAGCACCGAGGCCCTGTCAGCACTTTGGTTACCGTTGACATCCCTTACGGTGAGGGTCACCCTCCGGCTACCCAGGTCGGCGCAGGAGAAGTCGGTCTGGGAGAGGCTCATGGCAGCAATCGTGCAGTTGTCTGAGCTGCCGGCGTCCACGTCGTTGACAGACAGGATGGCCTTACCGTCACCGTCCAGTTCCAGCACAACGTTTTGGGTTAATACTTCGGGAGCAATGGTATCGCGTACGGTGACCTGGATGATCACCGAAGTGCTGTTTCCGCTGCCGTCAGTGACGGTGTACTGCACCGGCTGCGTACCCACATTGGGGCAATCAAAAGCGGTGTACTGCAGGCTTCGGTCAGCGATGCCGCAGTTATCGCTGCTGCCTTCGTCGATGTCTTCGGGCGCCAGGGCGGCTTGTCCGGCGGAATCGAGGTAAAGGGTGATGTCTTTCGCCAGCACAATCGGAGCCAGGGTGTCCAGTACGGTGACGATGAAGGTAGTTTCGGAGGTATTGCCTGCCGCGTCGACGGCCGTCAGGGTGAGGGTTTGCTCCCCGAGGTCCTGGCAGCCGAATTCTTCCCGGTCTATGCTGAGACTAATGATACCGCAATTGTCTTTGCTGCCGTCATCCGCCAGTGCGGTGGTGAGGGTAGCCTTACCCTCTTTGTCGAGGTAGAGCGTAAGGTCTTTGGCGCTGACCACGGGTGAGGTAGTGTCTTTTACCGTGACGGTCACGGTGGCCGTGGTACGGTTACCCTGAACGTCTTCTATCGTGATGACCACCTGGTTTTCTCCGATGTGCTCACAGTTGAATTCATTCTGTGAAACGCTGACACTCCATATTCCGCAGTTATCCGAGATCCCGGTGATGAGGTTATCGGTACTGATGGCTGCGCGGCCGTTTTCGTCTAGGGTGAGGGTAAGGTCAGTAGCCTGGATCACCGGCGGGGTATTATCGACGATCCGGATGTCTGACAAGGCTTCCGACATATTACCGCCGGCATCGGTGACGGTAAGCCTGACCTGGAGGTTTCCGAGGTCGGAGCAGTCGAAAGTGGTGCGGTTGAGGCTGATGGTCACAGGGCCACAGTTATCATAGCTGCCGGCGTCTACATCGGCCACGCTGATGGAGGCCTGGCCGTTGGTATCGAGCTCCAGGATGAGATCACGGGCCCGGGCCACGGGCGGGGTGTGGTCGAGTACCCTTACCTGTGATTCGCAGGTGCTGAAGGCGCCTTTGGGGTCCATCACTTCATAGGTGACGGTATATTCGCCAGGGCGGAAGATACCGTCGGAGTTAAGGAGGGTGTGGCGTGTCCAGTCGCCGTTGGGATCGTACGAGCCGGCATCGAGATCCCGGGTGGTCAGCACGGCGTAGCAGTCGGCGTTGGCCACCAGCACTACCAGGGGCTTACATACGGCCACGGGAGGCAGATTACATACTTTTTGGGTTACCGTAATATCGGCTTCCGACTTACAGCCCCGGGCCGAAGTGACGGTCACGCTATAGGTTCCGGCGGCCCCGACGATGATGGTGCGGGTAGTATCGCCCGTACTCCACAGGTAGGAGGCACCTTCGGCGGCGGTGAGGCTGACCAGGTCATCTTCGCAGAGTTCGGTGGGGCCGTCGGGGGTGATCACGCCGCCGGGAGCCACGGAATTGGGGATCACGATCTCATCCTGGTAAACATATTCGCAGGCCTGGGTAATTATACTGAAATCAGCGTAATTACCGCCGCTCAGGTTATTAAGCGTAAAGTCTCCCGAACTTACGGTCACAGTGGCCGTCTCAGGGCTCCCGTCAAGTGTATAATTCAGCATATAACTACCGGCCGGAAGGGAAGACGTGAAGACGATTGCGGCATCATTAACTCCACAGGTGGCAGGGTCTGTTTTCTCTTTGAACACCAGCATACTCCTAGGGGCCGTCAGTTTCACCTTTTCAGCGAAATTGTAAACGCAGCCTCCTGAGCTCACCGATAAACGCGAATTACTGCCGCCGCCTGTGGTAATAGTGAACATGGTGTATTCTCCGGCGGTGAGTCCGCTAATAACCAACATCCCGCTGCTAACGGTGACCGTAGAGGTAGTGTCCCGGGTATCCTTCTTAAAACTGAGGGTGTAGCTGTCATCCGGAAGGTTAGTGGCAAAGGTTATGCTGCCGTCTGCGGTTCCGCAGGTGGTGGGGTCTGTGACCGTATCTACGGCAAGGGTCGGGGCGGAAGGAGCATTCAGCGTAAGTGTGGTATCCAGCACCGATGTGCAGCCATCCACTGTAATGCTGAACTCCGAATAAACGCCTCCTGCCAGGTTATCCAGTGAAAATATAGTTAAAATGGGGCTTGAAACGGCCATACGCGCCGAAGTTGCTTTTGGGGTCGACATGCGCCCGGAGGATGCCCCGTTTGAAATGACGCTACCGGAAACCGCTACCGTAGCAGTAGTGTCTTTCCCGTCTTTTTTAAAGGCTATGTTGTAAGAGCCGTCAGGCAGGCTGGTGGAGAATGTGATACGGCCATCTGTACCGCCGCAGGTAGAAATATCGGTGACCTCTTCTACCGCAATGCCCGGAGCGGGGGGCGCGGTCAGGGTCAGCGGCCCGGTAAAAGTGCCCGGGCAGGACCCGCTGGTAACCAGGGAAAAATCACTGTAAATGCCTTCTGCGAGGTGTTCTACATGAATTATGGTACTATTGACCTTTACGGAAATCAGGGTATCTCTGCCGTCTTTTTTGAATGTCAGTGTATAAACATCGTCAGGTTGATCCGTCATGAACAGCATCGAGCCGTCATTAAGCCCGCAGGCACCCGGGTTAACGGATGTAAGGAACGAAAACAAGGTTTCAGGTCCGCTGCCAAAACTAATGGTGGTATCAGCTTTGCCTGTACAAAAATTGTCCCCCGAAATACTAAAGGCAGAAAAATTACCTGTCCCCAGAGCGTTAAGCAAAGTGAATTGTGCGGCCACCGTCACCAAGGCTGAGGTGTCTTTGGCACCTGACCGGAAGTTCAGGGTATGCTCACCGTCGGGCAGGTTGGTACTGAACGTAATGGTCCCATCTGTCGCACCGCAAGTGGTGGGGGGATTGACAAAGGCAATACTGAGCTGAACGGGCAGCAGCCCATCGTTTTCCAATGCGCCCATGTCTATATTGCCCCCCTTTATCCGGGCTTCACCGTCCAGGTCCGTGGCGAGACCTGAAGCGGCCGCATTGCTCCCGGAATTGATCGCCGGGCTACAGTCCTGCAGGTGATAATCTCCTCCGGCGGCATTCACAAAGAGAGGATCGGCATCGATATTGCCCTCGCCGGGATACCCTCCCTGCACCAGGCTGAAAGTAACCACAGGCGTAGAAAGTACGTCTTCAATACCACTGCTGTTGCCAAAAATAATGGTATTGGTGATCACGGGGCCGGACTCGTTGTTCATAGTCGCCCCCCCCTGCCCGGCGGTATTACCTGAAAAAGTAGTATTGATTATATGGGGGTTAGAACCCAGGCTATTGGCTATTCCGCCACCGGCATTCGTGGCGCTGTTGTTTGAAAACAGGCTGTTGGTAATCCTGGGAGAGGAATTCCTGTTCCTCATACCTCCTCCGTCATTGTCTGAAGTGTTACCGATAAATATACAGTTTTCTATTGCAGGAGCGGCTAACGAACCGGAAACGGCCAGCCTAAGACCTGTACTCCCGGCGTTATTGTTTTCATCAGGAAGCAAAATATCACTTTCTTCCTGATCTGTTAAAAGTGCAGCAGTATGGGGTGTTCTATCACCACTGTAGAGGGTGGTGGGTAGTTCTGCATGCCGTCTGGCCGTAGTGGAGGAAGAGGATGTATTAAACATGCCTCCGCCGAAAGAGGCGGTATTGCCTGAAAACACCGTGTTGCTCACAGAAGGAAAGGAATCAAAATTATACATCCCTCCTCCGCCCTGGGCTGTGTTAGTAGTGAATTCACAGCCATTTATAGCTGCATTAGAAGAGCCGAAGTTGATCATTCCGCCTCCTGTAACGGCTTCGTTACCGGAGAAAACACTACCGTTGATCTGGAAGGAGGCACTGTTGGACAACGCTCCTCCGGAGCCATTAGCTGCCGTGACCTTATTTCCTGTAAAGTTACTGCCCGTAATGACAGCCGTAGAATTCAGGGTATTCCGAATACCTGCCCCGCCAGTGCTACCGGCAGCAAAATTACCGGTAAAATTACAATCAGTAACGGTTAGCGATACGGAAGAAGTCACCGAGGTAAGATTGGTTATGGCCCCACCTGAAAATTGAGCGGCATTATTTGTAAATGAACATCCATTAATGCTGCTGATACTCGATGTATTATTATTTAACCCCCCACCCTCTCTCGCCAGGTTGTCGGTAAAAATACAATCCGTGAGGGTCAGGCCGGAGAAAGAATTTAATATTCCACCTCCCGCAAAGGCTGAATTCTTTGTAAAAGTACTGTTGGATATGATCAGGGAGGAGCCCTCACTATTCCCTATTCCGCCTCCGCCATCACTCAAACTAAGAAAAGCGGTAGCATTGCCTTCAAAAAGGCTGTTGGTCACGGTGGGAGAGGAAGATACGTTGGCCATTCCGCCACCAATTGTTCTAAAAACACTAACGAAATTCACCACTATGCTTCCACTGCCATTGGCAAACCCACCCGTAACCTTAAACCCATCCAGCACGGCGGTGCCTACAGCCCCGGCAGAGATGACCACATGATGGGCATTTTCACCGTTACCGCTAATGAGGAGGCTCTGTCCGGCCCCTTCGATATTGTCATCACCATTAAAATCCCCGCTGAGAATACTGGGTTGAGCAGCATTCAATACCCGCTCAGCCAGGGCGGCTTCGGTACCGGCAAAGCCGCCGAAGAGCTTCACATTATTGCGCATCACAAAGGCGTTATCGCGGTCATTGGGGGTGATAGTGCCGGTGGCATTGGCCCGGCGATTGGGCTTATACGTACCCGATGCCACCCATACCTCACCACCGCCGCAATCAGCGGCCGCATCCATCATAGCCTGTATATCACCGGAGGCATCGGCCCAACTGCTGCCGCTGCCTGAAGCCCCCTGTTTTACAAAGTGTATGGGCGGGCATGGCTCTATGCTGACGAAAGCCCTGTTTGTCCTGAAGCCGCCGGGAAACTGTGCCTGCAGTCCGGCTGCTGAGAGAGTCAGGATAATTAAGAAAATAAATGTGTTTTTCATAGCAGAACGGGGTTAAACAACGATTGAATTTTAACACCGTAAAAGTCAACAGATTATACTTGCACATCAATAGCTGAATATAGTCATTTACGCAGTCAGTGAAGGGGGTAAAGCCGGCCGGCAGCTATGCTGAAAGGGGTCAGACCATCCTGTTTTTGTGGGCCAGGGCTACGGCTTCGGCAAGGGAGTTGACGTGAAGTTTCTTATATATCTTTTTTACGTGGTTATTCACGGTAAAATAGCTGACACTGATCTTGTCGGCTATCAGTTTATAAGGCAGCCCTTCGGCCAGGTATTTCAGGATCTCCATTTCTCTGGGGGTCAGTTCGTAGCTCTCCGGCGTAGTGTTTCTCTGGCTGAAGTAACGCATCACTTTCAGCGCGATAGAGGGGGTCATGGCCGCACCGCCGTTGATCACCTCATCTATACTCTGGGCGATCTGGGTTACCGTGGCAGTTTTCAGAATATACCCTTCGGCCCCGTTTTTCAGCGCTTCGAAGATCTTCTCATCATCATCAAAGGCCGTTTGCATGATGACCTTGATCTCAGGATAAGCCCGTTTGATCAGCTTTACTCCTTCCAGGCCGTTCACACCGGGCATCTCGATGTCCATCAGCACGAGGTCGGGACGGCAGGTTTCCATGTCTTTCAGCACCTGATCACATCCGGCAAACCCACCGGCCCACTCAAGGCCCGGCGTAAGGCCGATAAAAGCCCGCAGGCTGTCACGGCGTGTCTGGCTGTCATCATATACGGCTACACGTATCATCCTGCAAATGTAACATTCTGATTCCTTAAACGATATAGCTAATTTTAGTCATATTGTGTGGGCGGCCTCAGGAATGATACAGGTCACCCGTGTGCCTTTTCCCGGGCTTGAAGAGAGGTGATACTCTCCGCCCAGTGAACGGCACCGCTTCTCTATATTACCGAGGCCGTTGCCCGGGGTCACTGTGGCAATATCAAAACCCACACCGTTGTCAGCTATACCCAATATCACCCTGCCGTCTTTTTTCTTCAGGCTCACCATCACCTTACCGGCTTCGCTGTATTTGGCCGCATTGTTGATGGCTTCTTTGACGATCAGCAACAGGTTTTTACGGGCTTCGGGATTATTAAAGACTGCGTCAAGGCGTGGAGCGATATCGAGCTCCCAGAGAATATTGCGGGGAAGCAGCAGATCATTGGCATAGTTCCTGATCCTCCCCTCCAGGGTATATTTTTCATTATCCGGGGGTTTCATGCTCCATATAATGTCACTCATACGGTCGAGGAGATTTCTCGACAGGGAGGAGATCTCCCCCAGCATCCGCCTGCCTTCAGGCGGATTGTCATCCCATACCCTCCCGGCCAGGTCGCCGTATATGCTCATTCCGCTGAGCGTAGCCCCGATGTCATCATGGAGATCCGCAATGATCCTTTCCCGTTCTTTCACTACACCGGCCTCTTTTTCGGCTTTCAGTTGGATGATCTCGTTCTCCTGCTTCAGCTTATTGATCTGCTTTCGCTGTTCGAGGGTGACGATGTACCCCAGGACGCCAAGTACCAGTACCCCCGACAGCAACCTGAACCACCAGGTCTGCCAGAAAGGGGGGTGAATAACTATTCCCAGCCGGAAAGGCTCCCCCCATTCTCCGGCCACATCCACCGCCCTGATCAGCAGGTCGTAGCTGCCCGGGGCCAGGGTAGCATAACTGACCTCCGGAGTGCGGGTAAGCACCCAGTCATCATTGATCCCGGCTAAGCGGTAAGCATATTGTACCGGAAGCCCGGGATGGGTTTTTATGACCGAAAATGCAAAGGAAATGTAGTTTTCAGAATATTTCAGGTGCAGGGTCTGATCATGATGTACTTTTATCTCCCTGTTCAGAACCTTAAAGCGGCTGACCATAAGCAGGGTTGGAGACGGAGAAATATTCCCGGCCCCGGGAACCACACTAAGTATCTTGTTTTCACAAAAGAACCACAGGGTGCCGTCCGGAGACCGCAACGCCGAATTATGTACATCATCACTCGGGAAGATCATTTCCATATCCACCGAATGAACCTTCCGGGTAGCCAGGGGGATATAGCTGATACCATTAGACGTATTTACCCACAACGTATCCCCTGCCAGGAGGGTCTTATTGATAAAATTGCTCTGCAGGCCGTCACTTTGCAGGTACATCTCATAGCGGTTCTCATCTCTCCGAAAATGGTACAATCCCCCACCGAAAGTACCTATCCACAGGTTTCCGTACCGGTCTTCCTCCAGGCTGGTAACGGTATTGGAAACCGTATGCCGTAATGTGCTGTCCATCGCGATCCTGTAATGTTCAAATTTTCCGTCACGGAGATGACTGAATCCGTAGCCGGCGTTATACCCTATCCATATTCCCCCGGAAGCAGATCCGGCCCCGCTGACCAGGTATTTATACCGTAAGCTGTCGGAATTTCCGGTATAGTGCTGCGGAGCATTGCGGTTGAGATCATGCCTGTACAGCCCTGCATACCAGGTGCCTGTCCACAGAACAGAGCCCTGCCTGATAAAAAACCACGGGGTTCCGTCTATCGGCAGTTCACGAAGGATCTTTTTCCCGGGCAGGTGATACAGGATCACCTTCTGTTTCATGCCCAGTATGAGGGTGTCGCCCGAGATCTCCAGCGTGGAAATGCGCTCACGGGGCACCCCGTACAATCTCAGCGGGCTGAACCTGTTTTCTTCATGAGAAAACTCATACAGACCGTCAGCCACAGACAGAATAAGCTGCCGGGGATTTTTCCAAACGCCGCAGATGATACCGGTATTTGCGGGGAGATTATAATATTTGTATTTCCGGCTGTTTTTCCCGTATATACTGATGCCTTCGTTGGAGCTGAACCAGTAGTTTCTTTCCTTATCGATATAAATATCGTTCAATAGCCCCGAAAGGGCGGATTTGTCATGGTATTTTTCAAAAAAACTTTCCTGCGTGGTTTTATTCACAATATTATAAATGACCGCGTCCCTGTTCCGGAAGTACAACCAGATATTGCCCCGGTCATCGGCAAATATCCTCCTGATCTCAGGAAGCGGGAGGTGCGCCTCCTGCCGCTCCTGCCAGGTATTCAGGTCCATGCTGCACAGCCGTGAGTTGGTATAATCAAAATACCACAGCCTGGCTCCTCGAATACAAAAAGTAAAGCCTCTCTTCAGAGACAGGAGATTCAAATTACCGGGATGATTGGCTGCACTGAAGACCTTTTTAAGGAGGACACTGAAGTACCGGAGGCCTTCCGGGGTTTCATACCATACGGCATCGTTTACTGCATCATAATGCAGGTTAGAGGCGTAAATGACGCGGTCAATGATGGTCGTAAACCCGTCAGAATTATAATAGGATAACCGGTAGCCGCCGGCCCATATCCTGCCGGTTTTATCCATCGTCAGGCTGAGTATGCGGTTAAGCGGGTCAAAGTTATCCCTGCCATTCTGAATATAAAAACGCCTGAATGTACCTGTCTGCTTATTATACCGGGCCAGCCCTTTATTGGTCCCCACCCATATATGCCCTTCATGGTCTTCCAGAAGCACATTGCAGTGGTTATTAGGAATAGTAGTCGTATCATAAGGATGGGTACGGAATATCCGGAAGTGTGTACCGTCAAACATATTCAGGCCGTCAGCAGTAGCGATCCAGTAAAACCCCTCACGATCCTGCAAAACGGCCTCCACCTTATTGGATGACAGCCCGTCTCTGCGGGTGATATGATCAAAGACATGCCCGGCGGATTGGGCAGACGAATGGAAAGAAATACAGAACAAAAGAGATACCCAAACAGCGGGCCTGCACCGGAAAAACAGGGCAAAGCGTAATATGAGCAAACTGGAATTCAACGTCGAAAAAAGTTCATTTCTAAAACCAATAGCGCCTTATAGGTTCGTCAAAGATATGTAAGATTAAAGTTAAAAACTAAAAACGGTCCGCCGCAGCGGGATAAGGATTAAGTTAAAAACTAAAAGTTGAAAGTGAAAAGTTGCGGTATATTAGTGTTTTATAAATGAATGTACCGCAACTTTTCACTTTTAACTTTTAACTGTTCACTTAAGCATTCGTACCTTTGGGAATAAAATGACCGTATGGAAGTAGGAAAATACAATACACTTCAGATTTTAAGGGCAACCAGCGTGGGACTTTACCTCGGTGATGCCGAAGGAAACGATGTGCTGCTCCCTCACAAATATATTCCTGAAAACATTGAAATGGGCGGAGATCTGGAAGTCTTCATTTACCGCGATTCCGAAGACCGCCTGATCGCCACCACCCTCACGCCTGCCATCCTGCGCGACCAGTTCGCCATCCTGGAGGTAGTGGCCACCTCTCCCATCGGCGCATTTCTTGACTGGGGGCTGGAGAAAGACCTCTTCGTACCGTTCAAAGAGCAGAACCATAAGCTTCAGAAGGGGCAGTGGGTGCCGGTCTACCTGTATCTCGATGAAGAGACCGACCGCCTGGTGGCTTCCGCCAAAATCAACAAATTTTTTCGTAATCAGGAAACTATTGAGCTGGAGGAAAACCAGAAGGTGGATATCCTGGTATTTGAAAAGACCGACCTGGGCTATAATGTCATTATCAATAATCTTTACAAAGGCCTTATTTACGAAAATGAGATCTTCCGCCGGCTGGCCTGGGGCGATACCACCACGGGCTACATCAAAGATATCCGGGAAGACGGGAAGATCGACGTTTCCCTTCAACCTATTGGTTTCCTCAATGCCCGTGACGAAAACGCCCGGATCATCCTTGAAAAGCTGGAAAGTAGCGGTGGGATACTGCACCTGAGCGACAGCTCCGACCCTATGGATATCCAGGAGCAGCTGGGCATGAGTAAGAAAGCCTTTAAAAAGGCCATTGGGGGGTTATACCGGGAAGGACTTATTACTATTTCCGAAGCTTCCGTTGAGTTAGTCCGCTAAGGCTTTTATTTCTCACTCACCAGGGCTTCAAATTTTTGGGTATCGGCTTTGGCCAGGCGGGCCAGACGCAGCGCTTCTGCCGCATTTTTTTCCGCTCCCGTAGCATCGCCTGCTCTCCGGCTTAAGCGGCTCAGCTCATAGTGATACTCGGCCAGATAAGAGTTTTCTTTCAGCAAAGGCCGGGCGGTCTTCAACCATTCCGATGCCGGTGCGATGTAACTGTTATCCGGAAAGTGATCGTTAAAAACGTGGGTCATATAGATCAGGGACGGTCCGTTTTGGCGAAAAATTCCAGCCCCCTTTTTACCCGTGGCCAGTGCCTCCGCCGGCTTCCCTTCCCTCAGGTTCGCCAGCATCCGGTGCTCCCACAGAAGCATATCAGCGTACTGTCCTGCCCCTACCTTCTCCATATAACTTTTCAGGAGGTCTACTTTCTCCACGCTGTATTTTTTGCCGGCCGGGCTGCTTAGAACCGCCCGCTGCACGATCAACCCCAGCACAGTCATTTCATAGCCGGAGTGACCGCCTGCTTTTTCCCATTCTCCTGCCTGCGGGATATGATCGATCCAGTACCGGAAGAAGCCGTTATCAATATTGGTCACCACCTTTTTAGTCACCGACCAGCTCAGGCTGCTTCCCAGGTCTTCTTTCCGGAAAATTTCATACAGGGCATCGACAGCTTTTTGATTGTACAGGGTATCCATAGTCAGCCGGGTGTAAGCACCAAACTTCACCAGGAAAGTGAAGTCGCGGTAGCCCTGGTCAAACCTTGATTGGTATTTGGAACTCCATTTCGCCGGATCCAGGGCATCGGCAGCTACTTCCAGCACGGAGGCCGGGGTGGGGTGAGCGTCCCCGTGATGCATCAGCCTGCCGTCTCCGTCAAAAAAGAGAAACTGCGGAAAGCTGGGGACTTCTATCTTCCGGTCATCCAGGAATTTCCGGGCGCCGGGCATGCTGAGATCCATCTTGTAATTCACAAATCCTGCATTGAATTTCGCGGCCACTTCCTTATCAGAGAAATTGGGCTCCATGGCCTGGCAGGCGGGGCATGTAGGCAGATAGGCTTCTACAAAAAGCAGCCTGCCGGAAGTTTTGGCTTTTTCAAGGGCTCGCTTTATATCCGGCTCCCATTGTACTTTTTCCTGAGCGGCAGCCGGCAAAAAGCCTGCTATCGAAATGATCAGAAAAATCTTTTTAAACATAACTATTACCGGAGTGAATTCACCAACTCATTAAACTTCTTAAGATCGGAGCCGGCAGTACCCGCCAGCTTCAGCGCCTCGCGGGCATTCACGGCCGCATTGGCTTTATCCCCCTTTTTCAGGCTCAGCCGGGCAAGCTCATAGTGGTATTCGGCCTTTTGGTTAGGCTCGGTCACCAAAGAGGAGGCGGAGCCCAGCCATTCGGCGGCCAGGGGCAGGAAGCTGTTATCCGGGAAATGATCGTTAAATACTTTGGTAATATACACCAGCGAAGGGCCGCTTGTGGCAAATTTTGCTGCCATATTCCGGCCTATGGTCAGCGCAGCGGCCGCCTTGCCTTCGCGCAGGTTCGCCAGGGTTTCATATTCCCAGACATAGGTATCGGCATACTCTCCACCCCCTACTTTCCGGATATAATCTTTCACCTGAGTCAACTGCTGCGTGCTGTAGGTACGGGCGTCTTTAGCCACCGAGGTCTGCACGATGGCCCCCAGACTGTGGAGCTCCTGACCGGCATGACCGGCTTTTTTCTCAAATTCCGCTGCCCGTGACATCTGGTTGATCCAATGCTTAAAGAAGCCGTTATCTACACTGGTGACCACTTTTTTGGTAGCTGCCCAGCTGGTTTCGCTGTTGATCTCATCTTTCGGAAAGACCTCAAACAGGGCATCCCCCACTTTGCGGTTTTCTACCGTATCTTTTACCAGGCGGGTATATACACCGTATTTCACCAGGAAATCAAAATCGCGTTCGCCCTTATCAAAACGCGCCTTGTAATTTCCAGTGCGTTTTTCCGGGGTTTGGGCGTCTGCGGCCACCGCAAGGATAGACTCTGTGGTAGCGGTAACCTCTCCCTGGTGCACCAGCTTGCCGTCGCCGTCAAAAAACAGGAATTGCGGAAAGCTCGGCAGCCAGATATTTTTGTCGTTCAGAAATTTCACCTGTTCAGCTACCCCCACATCCAGCTTATAATTGACAAAATCGGTATTGTATCTTTCAGCCACCTCGGGTGTGCTGAAATGAGGTTCTATGGACTGGCATATCGGGCAGGTGGGTGAATAGCACTCCACAAACAGCAGCTTGCCGGTGGCTTTGGCCTTGGCCAGCGCTTCCGAGATGTCGGGGGTCCAGGTTACGACGTTTTTGTCGATCACAGTCTCTTCGGCCTGCTCCTGCTTCGACTCTGACTGGCAGCCCGGCAAAACCAGGACTCCCAAAAATACGGGTAGTAAATAAGCGGTTTTAAATTTCATATGTTAAAAACAGGTCTTCATTATTATTAGAACATCAGAAAGGCCCTTTATGTTACTTAGGGTGTGCTTAAATTTTATATTTAATAAAACAAAATCTAAACCTGCTGTTACTTCTTCATTTCTTTCTCCTGCAAAGCCCGTGCCGACTCCCGCCAACCTTCCGCGGCATCTTTGCAAACCCCGCAATTCTTATCGAATACCTGCGCCAGGTAAGACAAGCCGCCGGCATCGCCGCGGAAGTGCTTTGCCGCCTCCTCACCGGTACTTAGCGCCTGCACCGTATTTCCTTCGCGGAGATAGGCCAGCACCTCTTTTTCCCAGGTCAGGCCGAGGGTTTCCTTCTCTCCGAGCACCGGAGTAAATTTTTCGCGCAGGGTTTTCCACTGAACGGCACTGAAGGTTTGCGCTTCCCGGCCGAACAGCGTTCCGTAGAGCAAGCGCGAGAAGGCAGTCTCCACATTGGCCTGAGCCGGGGCCGTCTCATAAGCCGTAGCCTGCGGTACATTCCGGAGCCAGTGATCTGTAAATCCGTTTTCGGCATCCATCAGCGCTTTCTTCAGGATGATCCAGGAGGTTTGGGAATTCCGCTTTTCCACGGGGTAGGTCTCCCAAAGCGCATCAATGATCTTTCTGTTGGTCGCCGTATCCTTTTTCACCCGGGAGAATATAGCATAGTGGGTGAGGAAATTCTCGCTCCGTTCGCCGGCTTCAAAGCGGCGGGCATAGTTTTCACCGGTATAGGTTCTTTCGGTCACCATCTTACCCGGTTGCAGTACCGAATTCAGATCGGCCGAAACCTCGCGGGCATGTACCAGCGATGAATCTCCCCTGAAAAACAAAAAATAGGGGATGCCGTATACATCCAGTCCGGTATGGTTGACGAACTCCCGGGCCTCGTCGGTTTCCACATTCAACTGGTAATTAACAAAGGCCGAATTGTACAGGTCTGCCACCGCCTTTTCCTTAAAGAACGGTGTGATGCGCTGGCAGTGAGGGCAGCCCGGAGAATAAAACTCCACAAACAGCACCTTCCCCTGCCTGCGGGCTTCCCGGAACGCCTCCGGAAGGCTGTTTTCCCACTTCACTTCCTGGGCATGAACGAAAAACGGCAGGAAGAGTAAGAGTAAGTGTTTCATAGGTATAAAATTAGTAATGAGTAGTTATCTAACGCTCCTGGTGCAGAACTAATTTCAGTATTCGCCCGTTAACTCTCTATAAACATCACTTTATGGTTAAACTGTACGGAATCCCGAACTGCGACACGGTCAAAAAAACACTTACCTATTTTAAGGAAAAGAACATTCCGGTTTCTTTTCACAATTTTAAAACCGAGGGAATTTCAGCGGAAAAGCTGGAAGAATGGTTCTCTGCCGCCGGAATTAACAAAGTAGTTAACAAAAACAGCACCACCTACAAAGACCTCGACGAATCGCTCAAAAAAGCACTGGAAAGCCCGCAGTCGGCTATTCCCGTCATTCAGGAGTATACTTCGATAGTGAAGCGCCCGGTGGTGGAAACCGGTGGAAAAACACTACTGGGCTTCAAAAAGGAGGACTACGACAGTCTTTTTAGTTAAAAGTTAAAAACTAAAAGTTAAAAGTTGTGGTACATTCTGCATATATAAATACTAATGTTCCATAGCTTTTAACTTTTAGTTTTTAACTTTTAACTCAACATATTGTTCATTGTCCGCCTAAGCTCGCTCTCTCGCTCTCTATCTCCGCCCGTATCCGCTCATTGATATTGATCCGCGCATCTCTAAAAATAAAAATATCGGTCTTGTATTCCCTTGCAAAAGGGTTGGCGATCGAGTCGGCCAGCATGCCGCTCTCAAAAAAAGGCAGAGAAACTTCCAACTCCTCTGCCCGGTTGCCGGCATTCTTGATCCGGATAAGGTGACGGTAAGGTTTATCCAGCTCAAACCATCCCAAGTAATCCGTATGGAAAGAGTCGGCCCGGAGGCGCCCCCGGCTGTAGTAGTTAATGGCGCCGGCCTGACCGTAATTGTCGCACAGGATAAGCACCCGGTCCTTTTCCGGCAGCGTTTTATAGATCTTCTCCGTTTTCTCGGCCAGTTCCTTCCATCCGATCATATCGGCAAAATCCTGGGAAAGGGGATATTTCTTCCCGTCTTCCCAACGGTGCATGCCCAGGGCAGGATTGGTCTTTGCAAATTCCACAAACTCCTGTGGTGTTCTGACGGGAAACTCAAGGGGAACGATCAGGATCAGGAAAAGTACCGGGAGACCCGCCACCACCGGCCGCAGGTATCTTTTCCAGCCGGATCGAAGGATTTCCGAAAGGTAAACCGATCCCAGCGCAATATACACGGGATACAGCCCGATGGCATAGTAAGACTTGGCTTTGAAAAACACAAAGACCCCCAGCGTGAAAATAAAACTCCACAGGAAGATCCGGTACCGTGTGAAGGGCTCATAGCGTATCAGCGCATAGAGCGAAGCAACAAGGGCAGGCAGGGCCCCCAGGAAATAGAGCAGCTGATCTTTCAGAAAATCGGCTCTTTTCACATTTACCAGGTGGTATTTTTGCAGAAGCCCCATATGATGAAATACCGGAAAATGGTGCCGGTACTGCCAGATGAGGTTGGGCAGAATGATCAGGAGGGCGAGTAGTGCCGCACCGTAAAATTCCTTTTTCAGAAATATCTCCCGGTGAGGGCTCAGGAGCAGCGCCGGCAGCAGACCAATGAGCAGAAACGCAATATTATACTTGTTAAGAAAGCCCAAAGCAAAGCAAACTGCCCCCCAATACAGCCACTTCGCTTCTCCGGCCCGCAGGTACCTGATCAGAAAATAATATACGGCGGTCCAGGCCAGCACATCAAACGAGTTAGGCTGATACAGGCCGTTCAGCCGCAGCAGGGGTGAAAATAACACACAGAGGGTGCCCAGAACCAGCGCATACAGGCTGCCTTTCATCGCTTCGATGATCTTCCAGACCACCACAAGGGTCAATGCACCGAAGAGCGCAGGGAAAAAGCGCACCCAGAACTCCGAACTCCCCAACCCGCTGATCATCCAGGAGATCCATGAGGTAAAGGGCGGCGTCGAGAAATATCCCCAGGCCAGGTGATTGGCCTGGTCGAGATGCAGAAACTCATCGCGGTGCAGCTCATAAACATCCCTGATCAGGAAATATTGCAGGAAAAATTTCAGCAGAACCAGTCCGCCGGGAATAAGTATCCGTTTATTCATATTTGACCAGACGAAAAAGGGTTTTTGTAATAGTTTTTGTCAGAAGATGTAAGGTAAAGCCTCAAAGTTGCATCCTGCTATAAAAACTTAAACCTTTTGAATATGCAAATTATTTATACATATTCTATATAGCAGCATTTCATTAAGAAATCACCCTAATAATTCATGAAAAATTAACATCCTTCGTTACTTTTAAGCCTGTTTTTACATCAACCATAACATTTTTATTACTAAGTGAAAAGAAGATTAGCCTTACAGAGAGTAGCTCTCCTGGTGGGTGGTGCAGTAACCGCTCCCAGCCTGGCTGCCATTCTCAACAGTTGTAAGTCTCCCTCCGATTCTGCTGCCTCCTTGTTTAGTCTGGACACGGATCAACGTTCACTCCTTGCTGAAATTGCAGAGGTGATCATTCCTAAAACCGACACACCGGGTGCTAAAGATACAGGGACCCCGGAAGTGATCGAAATACTTCTGAAAGACTGTTACAACGAGGATCAGCAGAAACATTTTGTAGCGGGTCTGAAAGACCTGGAAGAGGAGTCGAAAAAGCTGGGCGGGGGATTTGCCTCTCTCGACGATGCCCAAAAGCTCACCGTACTGGAAACGATGCGTGACAAAGCCCGTGCCGAACGTGAAGAGGCCGAAAAGGTGAAGATCTTGGATTCTGAAACGGGCAGGGAAAAAGAGGATCATACCAAAAAAGATCCGCCTGTTCCTTTCTTTACCCTGGTTCGCGACCTGACCATCTTCGGATACTACTCTTCGGAGTACGGAGTTACCCAGGCGTTTGAGTACAGCCCGGTACCGGGCAAGTATGATCCATGTATAAAGGTTTCTCCGGATCAGAGAGCTTATTCGTAAACCCGTTTCAACCATCGTTTAACAATGAATATTCAAGGAAAAGGAAAAGACTCCGTGACATACGACGCCATTGTAGTGGGCTCAGGTATTTCCGGAGGATGGGCAGCAAAAGAATTAACTGAAAAAGGCCTGAAGGTTCTCATGATCGAAAGAGGACGGGAGGTTAAACATATAGAAGGTTATGACACCGCCATGAAGGAGTCGTTCGACTTCCCGCACCGCAACCGTATGACCGAACAGATGAAAAAAGACTACTGGGCGGGGATACGGACCGGTTATACCATTACCGAAGGCACCAAAGATTTTTTTGTAAAGGACATTGACGACCCTTACGAGGAAACCCAGCGTTTCGACTGGATGCGGGCCTACCACACGGGGGGAAAATCCATGCACTGGGGCCGCCAGGTTTACCGCTGGAACGAAAGAGATTTTACGGCTAACGCCGAAGAAGGTGTGGGTGTTGACTGGCCTATCCGATACAAAGACCTCGTCCCCTGGTACAATTATGTAGAGAAATTTGCAGGAGTTTCCGGCGAAAAAAGGGGGCTTGACGTACTTCCTGACAGTGATTTTCAACCTGCCATGGAGCTGAACTGTGTGGAGCGGGAGGTAAGAAAAGGCATTGAAAGCAAATTCAAGGGCCGTTACCTGACCATCGGCCGGGTGGCGCACCTGACCAACCCCACCGAAGAGCAGCTGGCCCTGGGAAGAACCGCCTGCCAGTACCGGAACAAATGTATCAAGGGGTGTCCCTACGGTGCTTACTTCAGTACGCAGGCCACCACGCTGCCAGCAGCGGCGAGAACCAATAACCTTACGCTGATCCATGACAAGATCGTTTATGAGGTGATCTTCGATGATGAAAAGAAGAAAGCCATAGGGGTGAGAACGATCGACCAGCATACCAAAAAGACAGAAGAATTCTACAGCAAGGTGATCTTCCTGAACGCCGGGGCCATCGGCTCGGCCTGGATCCTGATGCAGTCCAGGTCCAAGACCCACCCTAACGGACTGGGTAATGAGTCGGACCAGCTGGGAAGAAACATCATGGACCATCACCTGGGCGTGGGTGCCTCCGGGTCGTGGGAAGGTTTTGAAGACATGTATTTCTATGGAAAGCGGCCTAACGGCGTCTATATTCCGAGGTTTGCCAACTGGGGATCGGATAAACGCGACTTCCTTCGCGGATTTGGCTACCAGGGCGGTGGCAGCAGAGGCAATAAAGGAGCCCGTGACCTGATCGGTGCCGAGCTGAAGGCTTCCTATACGCAATTGGGCGGCTGGAGTTTCGGTATAGGCGGCTTTGGCGAAACCCTCCCGGACGAAAGAAACCGCTTTACCCTGTCTCAGAACAAAGATCAGTGGGGGCTTCCGATCATTAACTTTGATGCCGGATGGCGTGAAAATGAGTGGAAAATGCGGGAAGCCATGCAAACAGAGGCGGCCAATATGCTGGAAGCAGCCGGGCTAAAAAACATTCGCAGCTACCAGGATAAAGAAAAGGCTCCGGGTATCGGTATCCACGAAATGGGTACTGCGCGTATGGGTCGTGATCCGAAAACATCCGTACTTAACGGTAATAACCAGGTATGGGGTGCTGAGAACGTGTATGTGACAGATGGTGCCTGCATGGTGTCATCCTCCTGCGTTAACCCGTCACTGACCTATATGGCGCTGACGGCCAGAGCGGCTGATCACGCCGTGAACGAGCTTAAGAAGCAAAACATCTGATATGTTTTTGTTTTTAACCGGGATATCCGAATGGGTTGTCCCGGTTTTTTTATTCCTTCTGTGCTAAAATCAGAATAAAACCCTCCGAAATCCGGGAGTTTCCATCGAATAAATTCAACACATTGAAAAATACCATACTTTCTTCTATCTATCCTATTTTATATTTATTCTGAATAACAATAACACGCTTTTTTTATTTCCCAAATCGCTGTAGCTTGCATCCAAATTTACCTGTACGCGATGCGGAAAACCTTTGTCATCTTTTCAACTGCCCTGATCATCTTCCTGACGCTGCTGTCGGTTTACATGAACCCCAACTGGTACGTGATATTGGGCGTAGTGGTATTTTTTACCGGCATGGGCTATTATGACATGGCGCAGACCCGGCATTCCATCATGCGGATCTACCCCGTTTTTGGCCGGCTCCGGTTTTTCATGGAGGAAATGCGTCCCAAGATCTACCAGTATTTTATTGAATCGGATATTGACGGCCGGCCCATCAACCGCATTGACCGCTCTACCGTTTACCAGCGGGCCAAGAAGGAAAATGACACCATGCCCTTCGGAACGCAGCTTGATGTCTATTCGGAAGGTTACGAGTGGCTGGCCCATTCCATGGCCCCCCGGGATTTTCATAAGCTGGGCCATGACCTGAGGATCAAAGTAGGAAACAAAGACTGCCGGCAGCCCTACTCCTCCAGCATTCTCAATATTTCCGCCATGAGCTTCGGCTCGCTGAGTAGCAACGCCGTGGAAGCCATGAACGGAGGTGCACATATCGGGAAATTTGCCCATAACACAGGGGAAGGCGGCGTGAGTGAATACCATCTTAAACACGGCGGCGACGTGATCTGGCAGATCGGAACCGGCTACTTCGGCTGCCGGGCGGCTGACGGCGGCTTTGACCCTGTTCAGTTTGAGGAAAGGGCCCAACACCCGAACATCAAAATGATCGAGATCAAAATTTCCCAGGGCGCCAAACCGGGGCATGGAGGGATCCTTCCCGCTGCCAAGAATACCCCGGAAATTGCCCGGGCCCGGAATATCGAACCCTACACCCTGGTGGCTTCTCCCCCCTTCCATAAGGCGTTTGATTCCCCCCTCGGCCTGATCGACTTTATCAAACAGTGCCGCGAGCTTTCAGGCGGCAAGCCCGTAGGCTTCAAGCTATGTATCGGGCATAAGAGTGAATTTATAAGCATCTGCAAGGCCATGATGGAGACAGATACGTACCCCGACTTCATCACGATAGACGGTGCCGAGGGAGGTACCGGCGCCGCACCCCAGGAGTTTTCCAATTACGTGGGCGCCCCCCTGCTCGACGGGCTGGATTTTGCCGTGAATGTTCTCCGTGGTCTCGACATCAAAAAGCACATCAAAGTGTTTGCTTCCGGCAAGATCACGTCAGGCTTCCATATTGTCCGGGCCCTGGCTTTAGGTGCTGACGCCTGTTATTGCGCCCGGGCGATGATGCTGGCCGTGGGCTGTATACAGGCGCTGCAATGCAATACCAACAAATGCCCGGTAGGTGTAGCCACCCAGGATCCCCAACTCACCGTAGGGCTGGTAGTGGAAGACAAGAAAACGCGGGTGGCCAATTATCACAACAATACCGTGAAGAGCGTGGTAGAGCTTCTGGGCGCTACCGGCCTGGATGATATCAAGAATCTTTCACGCAGCCATATTTACCGGCGGATCTCCTTCAGCCAGATGCTCAGCTACGAAGAGATCTTCCCGACCACGCCTATCGGCGCCTATCTGAAAGAAGAGACCATTACGCCGAAGTACCGGGATGACTTCCGGAATGCCAGTTCTGCATGCTGGGGCGTGTTTAATGTGGCTACGATCGGTAGTGTGGCGGAGGAGCGGATCGTGGAGAAGGCGAACCGGGCGTGATTTTTTCTCAGGGGTTACACAGATTAGCACAGATATTATTTCGTGAAAATCTGTGAGATCAGTGGCATCTGTGAGAAAAATCAGGCGCCAGCAATCTGCTCACAGATCACGCGGATGAGCACAGATTTTTACTGGAGGAAATCCTTCTGGTTCAGCTACGCTGCCTTACGGTCTCAAATAAGATGACGCCGGCAGCAACAGATACATTTAGTGACTCCACTCTTCCTTTCAGTGGGATCTGGGCCTTGTAATCCGACTCTTCAATGAGGGATTCCGAGATACCGTCTTCCTCCGAGCCCAGGATAATGGCCGTAGGGAGGGTAAAGTCCACGTCATACACTACATCATCTCCTTTTTCCGTGCATGACACCACCTGGAAGCCCGAGTTTTTGAGGTATTTCACGGTATTCATCAGGTCGGTTTCGCGGCATACCGGGATAAAGTTGAGGGCGCCGGAGGAGGTCTTCATGGCATCGCCGTTGATCTGGGCGGCGCCCCGGGCGGGCAGTACCACCGCATGCACACCGCTGCACTCTGCCGAGCGGCAGATGGCACCGAAGTTCCGTACATCCGTGATCCGGTCGAGGATCAGCAACAGGGGTGTTTCGCCCGATTCAAACACCGAAGTCACCACGTTGGAAAGCAGGGCAAAATTAACCGAAGAAACAAAGGCCACGGCCCCCTGGTGGTTTTTCATAGTCACCCGGTTCAGGCGTTCCTGGGGTACCTTCTGAACGGGTATTCCCCGGTTTCGGGCCAGGGTTTCTATTTCCTCCACATGCTTCATGTCTTTCAGAAGCAGTATCTTATCTATTTCCTTTTCACTTTTAAGCGTTTCCACCACCGAGTTGATGCCAAAAACGAAATCGGCTTTGTTCGGCCGGTTTACGGGTTTATGAAATTTTTTCACTCCGCTGCTGCCTTTCCTGTTCTCCATGATTCTACATAGGGGTACCAGAACGCACTATATTCCGGATACCTCACCAGCTCATAATTTTGTTCTGAAAATACGTTTGGTTTTTTATAAAATGTATAAATGATCTCTGAAGTATTCCGGTTCTGGGAATAGAGCCACACTTCACGGGTACGGTTACGCTGCACGCGCGCCGGTGGCCCCATGATGATGTACACCATTCCCTTGTCGGTCTTCCATCCTTCCTTATAAGTGGTAAAAAACTCGTTGGCCTCCTCCACGCGCTTGTAATAGCTTCGGATGATCTTTCGGGCCAGGTTTTGGTCGCCCTTGGCCAGGTTAAGGAAATACATGTCCATGGCGTCTTTTCCGCTATCGTATGTACCCGAGCTTTCGATTTCTTTGGAAGTGCTCATGTACGCCAGCGCTTCTTTCAGGGTTTCCGGCCGGGTATCGCGCGGATACCGCTGATCCACCACCAGGAAGCCGTAACCGTCCTTCACGTCGTCAGGGTTCTGGGTCAGCACGTACATCCCCGGTTCCGGCAGTGTCACCGGTTCCCGGTCTTTAATTTCCAGGGTCTCCGCTATTTCAAACTCACTTTCGGCTGTTCTTTTGGTACCCGACATCGGCGAGAGGGCCGGTTTGGAGTTATTCCGGTAGCGGATCAGGAAAAGCGGTTCTGAAGAAGGCTTCACCGACCTGACCACAAAACTTTCACCGTCATAAATGTACGGTAAGAAATCCGGGATATCCTCCGCACCGTTTTTATAGATCTCGTAACGGGTATTTGACCGTTTCGCCGTGAAATCCACAGCCATGTCATAAGAAAACTTGGTTCCGGAAGCCGGGTGGATGAACTCCACCAGCAGAATTCCGCCCGTATATTCTCTCACCCGGGGGATATCGAAGCGAAGGAGGTAGGAATCGCCCGACGGCCTCGCAAACTCCGGGGTAAAGGCCAGCTTGCCCGTACCGATCTTCTCACGGATACCGAAATCTGTCTGAAGCACCCACTGTACCCGGAAGCTCTCGTTCAGCTTTTGCAGCGACATCTTCTCTCCGAGCAGCGTGATATGGGCTTTGATGAAAACCCGGGCCGAAACGGAGTCAATGAAATTATATTTCCCCGTCACCGAATTCACGGTGGGTTTGTCTATGTGCCTGGGCGTTTCTTCTTTCACAACGGTCTGAGCCGGCTTTTTCTCCTTTACCTTACAGGCCGAAAAAGCGGTGATCAAAACCAAAAACAGTATTCCTCTCTTCATCAAAAAAGTATTGATGTCTTAAAAACGATTTAAGAGCATGCTCTATTTCGCGAATGTTGATGCAATATAGCATTTTTTCTCAAACCTAAACCGCGGCTGTGTTGTTATAACGATATGACGACTGAAAAACTTAAAGACCTCGGCAGCCGGGAAGATATCCGTTTACTGGTAGACACCTTTTATGACAGCGTGCTGAATGACCCCATCATGCGCCCCGTATTTGAGGATTCGCTGCCTCATTGGGACCACCACAAGGAACGGGTAGTGAACTTCTGGGAGAACTGGCTTTTTCAGACCGGTGCCTATGACGGCGGTATGATGTGGAAGCATTCGGCCCGCCACCAGACCCAACCCATGACCACCGAGCGCTTCGAACGCTGGCTGGCCTACTGGATGACTACCGTAGACCAGCTCTTTCAGGGCGAAAACGCGGAGTTTATGAAGGCGAAGGCGCTGGAGATCGGGAAAGTGCTGCATCATAAGCTAAATGGTTAATTGTTAATGCTTAATTGTTAATTGTTAATGCTTAATGGTTAATGGGCGGACCTTTCGTTGATCAGCGGCTTTACATCATTAACCATTTATAATTCACCATTAATCATTGTTTTCTATCTTTGCGCCTTAATTCAGAGAACAATGATTTCAGTAGATAACGTAACAGTAGAATTCAGCGGGCATGCCCTTTTTTCAGACATCACTTTTAACATCAATGAAAAAGACCGGATAGCCCTGATGGGAAAAAACGGTGCGGGAAAATCCACGCTGCTGAAGATCATAGCGGGGGTGAACAAGCCCACCAGGGGCAAGATATCCGCCCCGGCCGATGCTGTTATTGCCTACCTGCCCCAGCACCTGCTTACCGAAGACAATACCACTGTTTTTGAAGAAACATCCAAGGCCTTTGCCGGTGCGCTGGCTATGCAGACCGAGCTGGAAGAACTGAACAAACAGCTCGAAACCCGCACCGACTACGAGTCAGACGAATACATGGACATCATCACCCGGGTATCGGAGCTCAGTGAGAAATTCTACTCCCTCGAAGAAGTAAACTACGATGCCGAAGTGGAAAAGGTGCTGAAAGGCCTCGGCTTCACCCGCGAAGACTTCACCCGGCAAACTTCCGAGTTTTCGGGTGGCTGGCGGATGCGCATCGAACTGGCCAAAATCCTGCTGCAAAACCCCGACCTCATCCTGCTTGATGAGCCTACCAACCACATGGACATCGAATCGATCCAGTGGCTGGAAGACTTCCTGGTCAACAGTGCCAAAGCGGTGATTGTGATCTCCCACGACAGGGCCTTTGTAGACAACATCACCAACCGCACCATAGAAGTAACCATGGGGCGCATTTATGACTACAAGGTACCGTACACCCACTACCTGCAGCTTCGCAAAGAACGCCTTGAGCAGCAACAGAAGCAATACAGCGACCAGCAGAAAATGATTGCCGAAACCCAGGAGTTCATTGACCGGTTCAAAGGCACTTACTCCAAAACCCTGCAGGTGCAAAGCCGGGTAAAAATGCTCGAGAAGCTGGAAATTGTGGAAGTAGATGAGGTAGACACCTCCGCCATCAACATCAAGTTCCCGCCTGCCCCGAGGTCCGGAAACTACCCCGTGATTGCCGAATACGTCGGCAAAATTTACGGTGACCACCGCGTATTCAAAGATGCCAGTTTTGCCATTGAGCGCGGCCAGAGGGTGGCATTTGTAGGCAGAAACGGCGAAGGAAAATCCACTATGGTCAAGGCCATCATGGGCGAAATTGACTTTGAAGGTGATCTGAAAGTGGGTCATAACGCCGAGATCGGCTACTTTGCCCAGAATCAGGCCTCGCTGCTCGATGAAGAAATTACGGTATTCGATACGGTAGATCAGCTGGCCGAAGGCGAGATCCGTACGAAGATCAAAGACCTGCTGGCGGCTTTTCTCTTCCGGGGCGATGACCTGAACAAAAAGGTAAAAATGCTCTCCGGTGGTGAAAAAACCCGTCTGGCGATGATCAAACTCCTGCTTCAGCCGGTAAACCTTCTGATTCTCGATGAACCTACCAACCACCTTGACCTCCGTACAAAAGACATCCTGAAAGATGCCCTCAAGGCTTTCGAGGGAACCATCATCCTGATCTCCCACGACCGCGACTTCCTGAGCGGCCTGGCCGAAAAGGTCTTTGAATTCGGGAACCAGCGCATCCGCGAGCACTTTGAAGACATCGACAGCTTTCTGAAGAATAAAAAGATGGAAAATCTGAAGGAGATCGAGCGGAAGGGTTAAACCTCACAAACACCCCTACAGGTCGTCGGTAAAATGACGCCGCTCCTTTTCCTGCGAAAACTTACGGCTGTTATATTCGCCCGATCGGTTACGTGCGATCGACAGGGTCTGCCAGTCTTCGTTTCTGAACATCTTGGCGATGAATACGATCTGCCCGATATGATGCGGATAATGCGCCAGCTGACGATTAAGGGCCTCAACCACCGTGTGACCGTCGTTCCGGATATAGATGATCCTTTCCAGATCAGCCGGTGTCAGGGCGTTCAGGGCATTGAGCAGGCAATCCCAGCCCCGATTCCAGCGCTCCATCAGTTCCTCCCTGTTGCTAAAGGGATTGGTAAATTCGGCATCGCGGTTTCGCCAGGGCTTCTCGCCGTCTGTGGTGAGAAAATCCGTAAATCGTGACAGCATATTCCCGGCCAGGTGATTCACCAGCATGGCAATGCTGTTACTTTCTTCGTTATATTGCAGGAAAAGCTGTTTTTCTTCCAACTGCTCCATGGCCCTCTCGCCCAGCATCTTATAATAGAGAAACTGCTTTTGGGCGCTTTCGAGGTAGCTGTTCATCGTACTTAGGTTTTGATAGCTCAAAATTGGGTAAAAAAATGTAAATCTTACGCATATACAAAAGGGACAATGCCCCTCCCTCTTCCGGCGGGTATCAAAAACCATGATTGCGCATTGCCTGGGGTGCTAAGGGAAACGCTGAGCCGACTGAGCAAGAGCTGAGGCTCTTTTCATTTTGTTTCAATGTCAAAAATCCGCTCCCCGCGGGCGCCCAGATAGTGCTTCACTAATTTTTCATAAGCGCTTACTCCCGTATCTGAATTGGTAAAAATCAAAAGACCCTGCTTTGTTTCGGGAAGGAAAAAGGCAATACATCTTGTACCAAAATCTGAACCGCCGTGTGCGTACGCATACTCGCCGTTTCCCAGGTCATACATTTCAAAGCCCAACCCGAAATACTTGTTATCCCGGCTTTGCACCTGCGGTTTCAGCATTTCCCGGTAAACACTTTCGTTCAGGCCACCGCCCTGCATAATACTGACCAGGAAGCGGCCGTAATCTCCAATGGTGGTCAGCAGATCATCGGCTGCGTTTGCGGTTTTGTTTTTGACGATTTCATAAGGTTTTCCGTTTTCATCGTGACCTGTCGCAAACCGCGATTCATCGGTGTTTGGGCTCCAGATATAGCGGGTATCCTCCATTTTCAGGGGTTGAAAGATCAGCTCCCGGGCTAATTGGTCCAAAGATTTTTTGAATTTACTTTCAAGTGCTTTTCGCAGGTATTCAAAACCTTCTCCTGAGTATTGGTATTTTGTTCCCGGTTCAAAATCAAAATCCAGTTTTGTTTTTCCGTTCATCCATCTCCAGTTTGGGAAACCGGTCTGGTGGCTTAAAACCAGGCGGGTGGTGAGTTTTTGGTTTCTCGGATCCCCGGCTATATCGGGGTCTGTCCAATATTTGTAAAGCGGCTCGTCGAGTTCCCATTCTCCTGAACTTATCAAATGCAAAGCTACCATCGCAGTGACGGGTTTGGTGAGTGAAGCCACATTGAAAATCGTATTGTAGGAAGCCGGAGTCTCCTTTTTCATTTCGCCGAAAACTCTGATCTCCTGTAATTGTCCCCGGTCAATAATCCCGAGCCCGAGTGCCGGGATGTTATTCTCTTTCAGCCAGGTTTTTATGGTCTCATCATTATCAAAAATCGGGGTTTCCGTTGATTTTATTGTATATGGCTCGTGGTCGTTTGAATTATCTACCTGTGCATACCCGTATGGCGATGATAATAGGAGAAAGAAAAATAAGAAACCGATGTTCTTTGTCATATCTGAAATTTTCGGCAAAGATTCGGCTCAGGGCATACCCATTCCAAAAAAAATCCCCGCCAAAAACCCGACAATGTACTGACACGCTTATATCATACTGAAATTCAGCCTATAACGAAGCCTCCTTCCCCTGTCGATTTCCACAGTGTTGAGAAGAATAACGAATACATTAGACAAGACGATCAGAATCATCAGTACCAATGCGAATCGGTTGCCCAGCTTCAGGAAGATACCCAGCATGAAGGCCACCGGTGCCAGGATGGTCCAGAGAATCTGGATAGAAATGATCTGCCTGGTGATCGGATTTTTTTGTTTGAGCAGGTAGCTCAAAAGAAGCGGGGCCAGGATATTCAGTGGCGGCAGAACCACGAACAAAATGGACGAGAGATTGATCAGCTTAATTTTTGAATAGTCTGTGGAAAGGTTTTCTTCTATTTCTTCATCCATATCTCTTTCGGTGGCCTCTTCTTCCGCCAGCAGATCACTTTCCTGCATATTTAAGGTTTGGGCAAGTGTCTTAAGTGTATGTCCCCGGGGAGCTGTTCCTGCTTCAATCCGCTGAATAGTTCGGACAGATATGCCTGACATTTCCGATAACTCCTCCTGGGTCAGGTTTTGTTTTTCTCGTATTTGTTTTAGTTTAGACATAGACAGGTTTTTCAATTGAGTAGGAAGAGAAGCGATAGTCAGGGAAAAGACTGGCTATTCCAGCTTAAGATTACACTATATTAAACCGATTTTCATTTTGCTAAGTTACTATCTTTCTGTAATGCTTATTCAATATGGAACAGAAATCAAACACGTACCTTAATGACAGAACAGAATTATTTAATTTTTCAATTCCGTATAAGCCTCATTTTTAGCAGCTCACAGGGAGTTCACAAACAGATAACACAATTTATTTTCACTCTCAAAGTACGATCTAAATCGCACTCCCCGGTATGGCAAATGACATTGGGGTAAAGCTATTTTAGTTTCAATATGGTACGATTGAGGCACTGACGGCGCGCCCGGTTCTTTTGCGAGTTTCCTAATTTCAGTTCCAATATGGTACGATTGAGGCTGCATTGTCGAATTCAATGCCGTAAAAGTAATCGTAATTTCAATTCCAATACTGTGCGATTAAGGCTTGTCCCCCGAGTTCCCTTGTCTGATTATTTCCTTTATTTCAATTCCAATCTGGTACGAGTAAGAGTCCCTGCTCCGGCCAGTGTGGAGCCACAGGATATTTGTTTCAATTCCAATACGGTACGATTAAGGCGCCGGCGTCCGGCGCTGGTGAGCCAATACCCGATTAGTTTCAATTCCAATACGGTACGATTAAGGCTGCGAATTCAGGGAGACGGGTGTCACCCTTGTACTCGTTTCAATTCCAATACGGTACGATTAAGGCCCCGCCATCAAGACGGGCAAAAAAGCCTCTCTTTCAAGGCTTTAGTTTTTCAAAATTAGGCGTTTTTTAGCTAAAAAGTTGTCGCCCCCCGGTAAGAAGATTTCCCCGGGGGATCGACAACCCCATTAAACTACTGATTATCTGATTAATAAATTATTTGAATCAATATTTCAAAGAACATTCTTTCCTTAATGACCGGCATCGACTACTAAAGGAAAGTATCCAAGTCATTTTTTTCCTTCCCGATGATCTGCTTTTCCAGCCATTTTTCATTCCGGCTTTTGAATACAATAATACTGTCTTTCTCCTCATCCATCATTTCTTCTGCCCTGAAGATAAGCTCCTTCAGCTTTACTTCGGTAATTTCACCCTCAAAAACAGAGTTCTGAATCCAGTTCAGGTACTGACGGCATAATTTTAACATTTTTGCCACCTTCTTGTCCGATATATCATACACCAGGATCACATACATCTTACCACCATGCTTTAAAGGGTTTGTATTCCTCCATTCCCAGAATATGCTTGGTCAATTTATAACACTCCAGTTTCACCAAATGCTTGTAACTTACACTTCGATTCAATGATCTGTGCTTAATGGTTTCGCTGAGCCGCTCCTCAAAGGCCCTCACGAATATTTTCCGTGCCGCATCTTTCAGTACCACACTGTTTACCTGTACATCAAAATCCTTTGCCTGAATTTCCTTTTTGTTCAAAACCTTAAAGATCACCCGGTCTACCAGGATAGGCTTGAATATTTCTGCCATATCCAGTGCCAGCGAGTACCGGCGGTAACCCGGCTCGTGCAGGAAGCTGATGGTGGGGTTCAGTTGGGTATGATAAATCTGGCCCAGACATAAACTGTAGCACATCATGTTTCCGAAAGACACCAGCGCGTTCACCTCATTTTTAGGCGGCTGTTTACTCCGGCCATTCATGGCAAAATCATTCAGAATCATATCAAACCCTTCATAATACACTTGCCGGATGTTTCCTTCAATGCCCATCAGCATATCAATGTCTGTACTCTGAGGAATGAGCGCACTATATCCTTCAATTACCTCAATAAGCCCGCCCAGTTCCTTCCCCCTCGATTGATAGTATTTCAGGTTTTTCAGGATATTGAACGCCGCCCCCTCCACAAATTTCTGTGCAATAATCAGTCTTTTGGCCCTGCTGCTGTAATGCCTGGTCTGCTCAATCTGCATTTTACCGGCCAGCAGGTAGTCTTTCGGCATAAAACTGCCCGTGTAATGCTCATA
>CAZLXI010000010.1:0-31636 GCA_964563435.1 uncultured Lacihabitans sp. | reverse complement strand
TTTTACCGGCCAGCAGGTAGTCTTTCGGCATAAAACTGCCCGTGTAATGCTCATAGTAATCAAAGAAATGAACCGCAATGCTTTCCTTCCCGAGAAAATTATACAGGGCGCTGTTAGCATCCAGGGCGCCGAAACAATACAAATCACTAACCCCCTCCACCGGGATATATTTCGGCGGCCCCTCCACTCCCTTCTCATCTACCGGGATAAATTTCAACGTATTGTCTTTGCGGCTCATCCGGCCGGGGTTAAAGAGGTAGTAGGTTTTTTTCATGGTAATTGATTGGGTTCTGTCTTGCTAAACATTTCGGCATAAGTTTCGTTCTGAAAGGAGAAAATCATTTAAAAAGGAAATTTACAGCTGATTTTTAAACCTTACTCCCCCACAAAACACAACTCATAATAACTGCATTTTTTACAGATGGATTTTTGTTCTAACACGGGGCAGTTTTCTGCCGTTATGATGCGGTGCACCTCTGCTTCCCAGGCAACGGCATCAGCCAATATATCTTCGCTCCAGTGGATAAACTCCCGCTGCCGGAGTTTGGGGTATTCCAGTATGGCTTCCGGCTCTTCAATGCCGTTACGCACCAGCACCGCCAGGTAATATTTTACCTGCGCTATGTGGGCATGCTCCACCTTATCCGACTTTTTCACTTCATGCACCACCCGGTTTTTGGCATCATAAAAATCAATCTTAATCCCCTCCAAAGCGAGTTCGGTATACTTCCGTGCGCGGTCTAAATAAGTGGTTTCCGCAATCAGTTTTCCTTCAGCCACGGTTTCAGAGGTATGCTCCATCTGAATGCCGTTTGCAAACAGCCAAAGCTTGCGATGGCAGGTATGGAGATAGGCGATATGGGTTCCGGTAATGTTCATCAGAGGGCAGGGAGTATCTCTTTGATAAAATGATTCAGATTTGTTATCGTTATGTTTTTTTCTATTTTGAAGGTTTCCTCCCCGTTCCCTAAAAGGTAGCCGTTTTTCGCTTTGGTATCTTCCATAGCTATCCGGAACCCTTTGCCCACCCTGGGGCTTGTTCCTCTTTTAATTTCTATGGCCGCCACTACTTCCCCGTTACGTTCAAGGACCAGGTCACATTCAGCGCCCTGCTGTGTTCTGTAAAACCAGGGATTAAGCAGGTTATCCGCGCAGTTAATAATTTGCTCAATAACAAAGCCCTCCCACGACGCCCCCACCGAAATATGGGTCAGTAGCGCTTCCTCTGTTTCAATATGCAGCAGACTGTGAAGCAGGCCACTGTCTCTCAGGTAGATTTTGGGAGACTTTACTAACCTTTTATTGACATTACGAAACCAGGAGTGCAAAACTCTCAACATAAATGCGCCCTCCAGGAAATCGATATACCGCATCACGGTGGGCCTGCTTACCCCCAGAGAGCGCGCCAGGCTTTCGGCATTCAGCAGATTTCCTTGTGCCGTGGCCAGAATCCGCCAGAAACGATCCATCAGCTGTACAGAAGTCTGGAGGCCCAATAAACCCAGGTCCCGCTGGATATACGTATCGATAAAATGCCTGCGCCACAGCCCGCTTGCCCGGGGTGTCAGGGCCAAATACGAAAGCGGAAATCCGCCTCGCAACCACAGCTCCTGTATTTCATCTACTTCCGCCAGGGTAAACGGTGTCAATTGCAAATAACCGATCCGCCCGGCCAGTGTTTCGGCGCTTCCTTTCAGGATGTCAGGCGATGCCGAACCCAGCAAAATAAATCTTCCGGGCCTGGGTGAGGCATCTATGATGCCCCGTAATTCGTTAAAAAGCTCAGGCATAAACTGTATTTCATCCAGGATGACACATCTATCGGCAAATTGCGACAGGAAAAATGCAGGATCACCCATAAGCTTCTCCCGATCGGTATACCTTTCCATATCCAGGTACATAAACTCCTTTGTTTTCGCCACCTGCTTTGCCAGGGTGGTTTTGCCCACCTGCCTCGGCCCCAGAATGCCTGTAGCGGGAAATAACTGCGTATATTCCTCAAACAGCCCTGTAATTTGTCTTGTTATACCCATAATTTACCATGTAAAACGAATATCAAATATACGATTTTCATGGTAAATAACCAAACATATGGAATTGTTTCGCCCTGACTGATCATCCTTAACGGCTCTTCCTGAGTGGATATAAGATTTCATAGTGAACCTGCCTCCGGTAAATGGAGCTGCTGTAGTCACATAAATCCTGGTTTTTTATTCCCCTAAAACTTCGCACCTGTCTCATTTTTATGAATCCAAAGCAAAAAAAAACACTCCCACCCACGTATTCTACATAAGAATCCGGGCCTTTTACGTGTTTTATACCTATCTTTATTCTTCTTTCAAAAGAAGCACTACTTTTGTTCACCCGCGGAGATACCGGGATGTTTCATCAAAGTATTCGCCGTAAAAACCGTAAAATGATAAACTATGACACCATCCGCTAAAAAGATCCATGAAGGCCGTAATGTAAAGCGCTTCCGCGAAATGCTGGGTATTAAACAGGACGCGCTCGCGTTTGAGCTGGGAGAAGACTGGAACCAGCAGAAAATTTCCCTGCTGGAACAGAAAGAAACCGTTGATGCCGCCCTGTTGCAGCAAATCTCTGCCGCTCTGAAAATTCCGGCGGAGGCGATTAAGAATTTTGATGAAGAGCAGGTGATTAATATTATCTCAAACAATACTTTTGATAATTGCGCCCAGCCCATTGCAGGCACAGCCAATTACCAGGACTGTACTTTTAACCCGCTCGACAAACTGATCGAAGCCCTCGAAGAGAATAAAAAACTGTACGAACGCCTGCTGCAGGCCGAAAGAGAGAAGGTAGCACTGCTGGAGAAGTTACTGGAGGGGAAGTGATTTCTGCTTGGGAAGATTTACCGGCTTAAAACCTCACCGGCCTCCCTGTTAATTCTCCGGGTGTGTGAACCGCGGGTATATATGCGGTGATAACTGCCTACGCCCTTTTTTACGATACAACTAAACAGCGGTCTCAAATAGCCGACCTTTCAAAACTATGGTTACCCGAAAAAAAACCGAAATACGGGAGGCGATAGACACCGCCAAAGCTACATTAGACAAGGCCGTGAAGTTCTTAAACGATAACGGCGTGGAATACAGGCCGGACGAGTGGCTGACTGTTAAGCACTATGGTGAACGTTTTTGGCATTAAGGATACACATATAGTATCCAACTGGATAAGAAGAGGCATCATTCCGCCTGAAAACATACAGGTGATGGAAGAACTTAACGACCTGAAGCTTACTAGGGCCGTTCCCTGCAAAGGCTGAGAACCGAAATTCCCCGGGGTTAGCGCCCGGGGAATTTACTTATCTGAAGACCCTGTATTTAGCTGAAACGCCTTTTCACCAGCCCCAGGAACTCTTTGGTGTCTTCGCCCTCCCCGTTCCAGTTATATTTGCCGGAATAGCGGGTTTCGAGCACGTCACGGGCCTGATCAAAGGTGCTGCACTGCTCCACCTCGCTGAGGGCCTGCTCAAAGCTGCCGAGGTCGGCACCGAAAAGGGAGTTGAGGAAGGTGAAGCGCTGATTGAGCGTCATGCTGCCCTTCAGTGAGTCGATGCGGCTGCGCTGGTGCTGGTCGGCCAGGGAGTTACCCTCTTCCGAGCTCAGGCGGTCATTTAAAGTAGGGATGTTCAGGCCTTCGAAAACACTCTTGGTTTCTTCTTTGATGATCACGCGGGTTTGTATCACCTCCGTGCGCACCGGGGTAGCTACCGGCTCGGCAGCCAGCACAGTGGGTTCGGCAGAAACCACCACCGGCTCCGCCGCCGGGGCTGAATACACCGGCGTGGCCTGCGGCGCTTCCTGCACAGCAGCGGGTGCTGCCACCGGAATATCTTCTGTCACCGGTGCGGCCTCCGGGGCCGTAACGCGGGTGGCTTCAGCCTTTACCCGGTGAGCGATACGCTCGAAAGGCGACACCTCCGGCTCGCGAAACTCGGAAGTAGGCTTCGGCGGGTTGGCCACCAGCCGCTCAAAGAAGGAAAGGTTATCGTTTTCGGGTTCTTTGACGGGTTCGGGGGCTTTGGGTGCCTCCGCCTGAATACCGGCTTCGCGGGCGATACGGTCAACCTCCGCCGTGAAATCTTCGGTTTTGCCACTGAGCAGGCGTTTTACTTCTTCCAGGGCCTGGTTGGCGTAGATGAAGTCGCCTTCCACCACTTTGCCGAGGTCGCGGATGAGCCAGTCGTAGCTTTTAAAGAACACCTGGTTTTTATGAAGCCAGGGGCGCGTCAGCTTAAAATCGGGCAGGGCACGGAAGTCGGCTATAAAGAAAGCCTCCGGCCGGATGTAGAGCTCCAGCGTTTTGCGTACGGCCGTATCCAGTAAGCCGGCAAAATCTTCTCTTTTAACAAGAATATAGCGCGAAAGTGTGTTCCGGAAGTCGGCGAAGGATTTCTGTACCTCCGGCGCATCAAAATCGAAATACGGACTTTTTAAACGCCCGGTTTCTTCTTCCCAGCGGGAAAAGATCTCACGCAGCACAAAGTAGTTGATCTGCGGGAAGGCCGTAGCCGAGACTATTTCCTCGCCGCTGAGGGTGTCATTTTCTTGAAAGCACTTCTGCAGGTTTTTTTGGGTGAAAGCCGTAGAAATTTTTTCAATGTCGGTGGTATTCCACTTGTTGGCCATTGTTAAATTCTGTTTTTTTGTAAAAAATTCCCGGTCAAATTTACAAACTTGTTGATTTACCGGGTTACTATACCAACGAAAAAAGTTAAAGAATGTTTATCGAACCGGGAACGAAGCGCTCAAAAGAAAAAGGAACGGGCTGGATAGAGGTGATATCGGGTTCTATGTTTTCGGGAAAAACGGAGGAGCTCATCCGCAGGCTGAACCGGGCCCGTATAGCCAACCTGAACGTGGAGATCTTCAAGCCGGGGATCGACGTTCGCTACGATGAGGAAGATATTGTATCGCACAACAAAAACTCCATCCGATCGACGCCCGTAAATATGGCGGAGGAGATCCTCCTCTACAGCGGTAACTGCGACGTGGTCGGAGTGGATGAGGCCCAGTTTTTTGACGAAGCCCTGGTAGAGGTGGTCAATAAGCTGGCCAACGGCGGCAAACGGGTCATTATCGCCGGCCTCGATATGGATTTTAACGGCCACCCCTTCGGGCCTATGCCCCAGCTGATGGCCATAGCCGAGTACGTGACCAAGGTGCACGCCATCTGTGTCAATTGCGGAAATATTGCCCATTATTCGTACCGGAAGAGCAGCTCCGAAAGCCAGATCCTCCTGGGAGAGCATGACGTGTACGAGGCCCGATGCCGTACCTGTTACCAGGAAGGCACCGCGGCGGGGGGGAGTGAAACGTAAGTGGGGTATCTGAAAGCTCAGTTTAAAGTGTGTAAGGGGGAGCAAAAATAAGACCCGCGTTTGCGGGCCTTATAAGTTATTAATCAAATTTCAGATCATCAATAAACCGGTTTATGTTTTCTTTGGTCTCACCGGTTTTTTTTTGGATCCTGCCGAGAAGCTCATCTTCCTTACCTTCTTCGTACAGGAGTTCGTCATCCGTAAGGTCGGCCCATTTTTGTTTCAGGCTCCCTTTGATCACGTTCCAGTTTCCTTTCAGCTTATCATTGAGTGTGCTCATGGTGTTATTATGTTTAAGTGAATAATAGATTTAACAAGTGGATTTCTATGCATATTTTTTCTTTAAATGTGTTAGTAATTATATAAATAACGATATAATCCGGTCGATTATTGTCCTATTTCCGGAATATCCGCCTTAGGCCCGCACTTCTTTCCTCATAAAAAGGTAGTACGCCAGCGCAAAACATAGGGTAGTGCCTGCCAGAAGTCCCGTTACCTGGGGCCAGACGATCATCAGGCTGTCGGTAAACGACAAAGGCGAAGGAATGGCCCCCGCCATCTGTTCCATAGAAAGCGCTCCCAGGCTCCGTACCGAAGGCATGAGCAGGGTGGTAGCGGCATCGGTATACAGCTGCCCGGGGTCAAGCCGGAGAAGCGACAGCAGCAGGCGGTTATAGCTTAGCAATTCCTCGGGCATGAGGTATCCGTCAGATGGCACCAGGGCATTCATCACTGCGTTAACCAGTATTTTGTAGAAGACCGTAAAAAACAGCCAGATCCCTATGGCCATCAGGGCGGAGGTGGCTACGTTTCTGAATTTTACCGACAGCGTAATGGCAAGGCTGAGCCAGAAGCCCACGCAGACCACATTCAGCCCTACAAAGGCCAGTATCCGTAGTATTTCTGTGGGTTCTGGTTTAACCCCCGTGAGGATCATCCCTCCCCCTATCATCAGCAGTACAAGACTGAGGAAGAGCACGCCTACTACCAGCAAGGCACCGCAGAATTTGGCCAGTAGCAGGTTATCGCGGTAAACTGGCTGAGCCAGCAGCCTCACCAACGTACGGTTATTATGCTCCGAATTGATCGAATCAAACCCCAGCGCAATGCCCAGCAAAGGCCCGAGAAAGCTCAGGAAAACGTGAAATGTGGGCAAAGTACCATCTGACAGGGTCAGCAACTTCAGAAATACAAAATCGGAGTTGCCCATGGCCTCGCGAATATGGCGGAAAGAGATATACAGGGTACCTGCAAAAACCAGGAGCACCATCAGCAGCATCACCAGGAACCTGCGGCTCCGGATGTGGTCAGCCACTTCTTTTTTCACCATCACTTCAAACGGCGCAGCGGGAGATGCAAATCGCGGTTTCCACCTTACGGGATAAAAACTTGTACTTTTCATGCGGTCAGTTAAGATTGTTTTCAAAGTATCGATGATAAATTTCGTCCAGTCCGTACTGTTTCCGGTAAACACCGGTTACTCCTAATCCATTTTCCACGAAGAGTCGCACCACCTCCGGGGTGATGTCACGGGTGCAGGAGATGATGGCCTCATGGGCCCGGGCTTCCACCTGCCGGATGCCTTCGAGGCCTGCAAGCACTTCCCTGAGGTTATCCCACTGATCAGCCGGCTCACGCACCGTTACAGAGATCACAAAGGGGTCTTCGCCGAAGAGCTCCCGGGCCAGGCTTTCAATGTTTCCGGCAGCCAGCAGTTTTCCACCTACAAAGATCCCTACCCGGTCACACACCTGCTGCACCTGGTGAAGGTGATGCGACGACAGCAGCACGGTGATGCCCTTCTCACGGCTAAGTTGCCGGATAAGCGAGAGAAAATCGCGGATACCGGCGGGGTCTATACCCAGGGTGGGTTCATCGAGGATAATCACTTCGGGCTCGCGAAGCAGCACATCGGCCAGTCCCAGACGTTGTTTCATTCCTCGGGAGTAGGCTGACGTTTTTTTGTGCAACTCGTTCTGCAGCCCCACCATTTCCAGAGTATGGCGAGCCCGGGCGTCCACCTCTCTGCCAGTCAGGCCGTTCAGCCGCCCCACATACATGAGGTTCTCAAGGGCGGTCATGTCATCATAAAAACCCAGGGTATCCGGCATATAGGCCACTTTTCGTTTGACGGCGATGGGATTACGCGCGGCCGGGATGCCGCACACCACCGCTTTCCCGGCAGAGGGTTCCGACAGCCCCAGCATCATCAGGATGGTAGTGGTTTTTCCTGCTCCGTTAGGTCCTAAAAGCCCGAAAATCTCACCTTTCCCGATTTGCAGGCTCAGGTTATCCACAGCCTTTACGGAACCGTAGTATTTTGTCAATCCTTCCAGTTCTATGACCGTATTTTCCATAAGATTATCGTCTTCCGTACTTTCGAATAAGGTTATATACCAGTCCCACGGCCAGCGCAATCACCAACAGGCCTACCCAGCCGGAGAGCACGGAGGTTTTGACCGTCATCCGGAAAGAGGCATTGGCGGTGGCGTAACTATTTCTCACGGTGAAAGTGGTGAGGTAGTCGCCGGCAATAGTCTTGTCAGGAACGCCGAGAGTAACGTTCACCTGGCGGGTCTGCCCGGGGTCGAGCCGGTCTATTTTGGAGGGTTCAAAAGCAGCCGTCCAGCGGGTGGGTGACTGGGCGCTCAGCTCCATGTCATTCAGCGGCAGGGTTCCGCTGTTTCGCACGGTAAGAACCAGCTGCCTGCTTCTGCCTTCGGTGACTTTGTCGCTCAGGCGGCCGTCAGGGGTGGTGAGCTGGACTTCATAGTTCCCCTTCACCACTGCCTCCAGGTCGAGACGGAGGGTCTCACTTTCCGTACCCGCCGTTACCGGGACAGCATATTTACCGGGCCGGGCCACGGGAGAAGCCGTGATCTCGATCTCCACATCCCGGCTCTTGCCTGCCTCCATCTTCAGGGCCGTCACCTGGCTGCCTTCCGAACGGAACACAGCCATCCAACCGGCAGGGAGCTCTGCTTTCAGCTCATACACCTGCTCTTTATCACCCTCATTCCGGAGGGTGGCATAATAGCGAAACGGCGTTTTTACTTCTGACTCGATGTTCATCAGCCGAACGGTAAAGTCGGGATCAGGGGCTGCGAAAGCTCCTGAAGAAGCGCCAAAAATGAGGAGAAAAAAGGAGGTACAAAAGCCTCTCAAAAAGGTAGATTTGAAATTAGATGATCCTGCTAACATAAGATTAATAAATGTATATTCATTAATAAAATAATAGCAACACGAAGTACTTGGTTTGCACCGCAAATATAAAAAACCGATAAAAAACAAACCAAGAGCGAATTGTTAAAAAATGTTATTTTTCATAAGCCTCCTTCACTGTCTGAGCAATCTCCGGTTCTTTCAGAGCGGTCATTTTCCCGGCGGTTATACGCCAGCGGTGCAGCCAGGAGGGGCCGCGCTCTGATATGACATTTTCGGGCAATCCATACATTTTATCTTTCAGTGCCTCCGCCACGGTAACGAAACGATAACCCTGAGAATGCATTTCTGACAGGATAACTGAAAAATAGCGGGCGTTAATTTCATTGGCATGAATCAGGAAAATCTGCCTGGAGATTTGCCCGGCTACTTCCAGGGTCAGCTCTTCGTAATATCTGACAAAAGCCAGGGTATGCTTTATGTATTCTTTACCAATATAATTCTGCAAAGCCGTATCTCCAAGCCTGCCCGCTTTAACATAGGCATGATTAAAATACCAGTCATCCGCCTCCATGGTTACAGGAACCGGTGTATAGGTGTTATCCTGCAGAAATTTCTCCAGCCCGGCTTTCTTCAGGCTGTCGTTTCCCGTTTGAAGGTAAGGGTGCCTGAAATAGCGGTAGGGTTTGTGGTGTTGAATGCTTAAGGCCCTGCTGATCTTATCTCCCCGAAGAATATCGGCCTGGTATTCTTCCAGCGTAACCTGGGTAAAAGAGGGGTGTGACCACGTATGATTGCCCAGCTCATGACCGGCTTTGAGCCAGTCTTCCAGCAGCCGGGTCTTCAGCCCGGCGTCGTCCTTATCCTCACTGTAACGCTCATTGACAAAACCCACTGCCGTGATATTGTATTGCCGGAAGGTCTCCAGGAGTCTGCCGGTAGCTGCATTTATCTTTTCAGGATGATAGGTACCCACAAAAGGCAGGTCATCAACCGTAATCGCCACATACTTCTGGGCCCAGACCGCCTGCAGGCCCAGAAGCATAAAAAATCCTACTTTCTTCATACAATAGCACTTTAATTTATAATACAACCCTGTAAAAAGGGGCATAGCGGTCCGTCCGGTACCAACCTGTTCACCCATCCGTCCACCATTAACAATTCAGCATTCAGCATTAACAATTCACCATTCAGCATTAACAATTCACCATTAAAAACATCCCGCCCCATCTCATTTAAACAACACTTTAATCATCTGCTCCGCCACAAAGGCATTCCCCTTCTCATTCAGGTGCACGCGGTCGGTGGTCAGTATCCCCCTGTCGGCATTTTCCGGGTTGTTCTTCCGTGTATATTCCAGGAATTCCTTCCGCAGATCCACCAGGTCAAGCCCGTGCTTCTGAGCCAGGCTCCGGATGATGCCCGCATAGAAATTCAGGTCGCCGTCCTGGGGGTTGGAAGAATCCGTGCGCTCGCCGATAACCGAAGGGGTACACAGCACCACTTTGATATCTTTTGCCTTCAGACGTTCGATCATCCTTTCGTAAAAACGGGTAAATTTGTCGGCGTCGGTACCGGTGCCTGCGCCCTGCTTGTGCCAGACATCGTTGATGCCCACATAGAACACCACCACATCGGGTTTCAGCTCTAGCATTTCCTCGAAACGAAAATAGAGATCGTACACTTTGTTACCGCCGATGCCGGCACCTACGGCCTCGTATTGGCCCGGGTGCTTCCCGGCAATGTATTGCTGTATCTCCGAAATATAGCCTTTAGGCTGAACACCCGCCTGGGTGATGGAGTCTCCGAAAAAAACAATTTTAACAGGGTCTTTCGCTTTCCAGGCAAAAAACGCGAAGCTCAGTAAGAGAAGGTATTTCATGTTTAAGGTTTTTTTGCGCAATATACGAATCTATACCGACACACGGCAGGATAAAAGTGCCTGAATTCCTCCACAGAAACTTTTATTTGAGAACATACTTAAAATTTGTTTTTGAGGCTTATTTTGTTGAATTTTTTGAACGCAATAAGGCAAATTTTGCAGCGGTAGCAGGTCGCTACCTCAAAAAATTTAACCGGGACGCGTAGTCGAAATTGCACCCGAAAGTTTGCAAAATAAGTCCAAAGAATAAAATTTAAACATGTTACAAGCTCAATAAATCAATTTTAAGCATGTTCTTACGCCGAAAAATACTTTCCTTTGTAAAATATTTCGTGCTTGAATACTGTTATTAACCCAAGTAAATTACTTACGTAAAAAATTATGCTCCTGAACCTTTTACTGCAGGTCACTGCAACCGACACTACGGCTTTGGCCGCTCCGGTGGAAATCAATTATTTTTCGTTATTACTAAAGGGAGGGATTGTCGTATACCCTATCCTTTTCCTGCTTCTGATCACCATCTACCTGGGCTTTGAAAGGTACTTTTTTATCAAGAGCGCCTCTCAGATGGATACAGGCTTTCTGCGCTCCCTGAAAGATAACCTGGTACGTGGCGACGTACGCGCAGCGGCCTCCCTGGCCCGCGGTACCAATAAGCCCATTTCGCGCATCCTGGAAAAAGGGATCAACCGGGTGGGTAAGCCGGTCAAAGATATTGAGAGCGCTATGGAGATCCAGTCGAACCTCGAAGTATCCAAGATGGAAAAGAACATGGGTTACCTGGGGCTGATCGCCGGGGTAGCGCCCACGCTGGGCTTCGTAGGGACCATCTCGGGTATCATCCGGATCTTCTATGAGATCTCTACCACCGGTAATTTTACCATTGAGACCATTTCGAACGGTCTGTACGAAAAGATGATCGCTTCTTTTACCGGTCTGATCGTGGGATTGATCGCCTATTCGTTGTATCACGGTATCAACATGATGATCGATAAGTTCTCCATTCATCTGCAAAGTACCGTAATGGACTTCTTTGACACGTTAAATGAACCTACCCGCTGATGAAACTCAAAAGACAAAGAAGATTTCATGCCGAGGTGCAGACCGCGTCACTGAATGACATCATGTTTTTCCTGCTGTTATTCTTCCTGATCGTTTCCACGCTGGGGAGCCCCAACGTGATCCGCCTGATGCTGCCCAAAACCAGCGAGTCGACAAACGAGGTGAGCAAGCAACCCATAACACTGTCTATCACGGAAGACAAGCACTATTTCATAGACCGGAAGCAGATCAATTTCCCGGAATTGGAAACGGCCATACTGAACGTCACCGCCGATATGCAGGAGCCTACAGTGGTGCTTCGGGCCGCTGAGTCACTGACCATCCAGGACCTGGTAGACGTTATGGCCATCGGCGCCCGGCTGAAGGTAAGAATGGTACTAGCCACGGATCTGAAATGAAAAAAATAGCTTTCTTTCCGGGATCTTTCGATCCTTTCACCAAAGGCCATGCCGACGTCGTTAACCGGGGCCTGAAGCTCTTTGACGAGATCATCATCGGCATCGGCACCAACACCGCCAAGCAGCGGTATTTCGATATTCCCGAAATAGAGGAAGCCATACAGCGGGCATTTCAGGGCAATGAGCGCGTGAAGGTGGTTCATTATGATGACCTCACCGCCCTGGTGGCCAAGCAATACGGTGCCCGGTTCATCATCCGGGGGCTGCGCAACACTACCGATTTCGAATATGAAAACACCATTTCCCAGGTAAACCGCCAGATCTGTGATGACCTGGAGACCGTTTTCCTCATCACTTCGCCGGAGTTCGCGCCTATCAGCTCTACCATTGTGCGGGAGTTGCATAAGTATGGGGCTGATATCAGTTCGTATGTCCCCTAGCTTCTCTTACAGCTTGATCACCGGCAGCGACTGCTCCCCTACCCGCAGAAAATACCGCCCTGCGGGCAGCTCTTTCAGGGAGATCTCGGTTTCTTCCGTGCTCACCTGCCGGCTGTTCAGCACCCGGCCCGTGGCATCGATAAGGTGGTAGTACATCCCTGAATCGGGATTAAAATCACTGATCTTCAGGCGAATCTGGTGAGTGCCCGGGTTAGGAAATACCGAAAACACGCGCGCAGCATAGGCGTATTCCCGCTCGAATTCATAAAAATTCAGCGCCCAGCCCATCTGGAACAGCATGGCCAGGATACCGTTTCCGGGATAGTGATAGCGAACTCCCAGGCTGAGTGTGGGAAGCATCAGCCTGTCGCGGTTATCTACCTCCGAAAACTGAATATTGGCGATATGTGAAAGACTGGCTCCGGAAGAGAAGGGCTTTTCGGTATGAAGCCGGAGGCGCTGCCGGCTGTAAACCCCGGAGTCCACCTGGAAAAAGATATTGGTTTCCGTAACGGTCTTCAACAGCCCTTCCGAGTCGTTGGTATAGAAACGGTTATTGACCAGGCCGTTCCCGTTTTGGTCTGTTATGTACTGATCATAAATAAACGGTACATTCTGAATGCCCCACTTCATCTGTGTACTGCCGCTCAGCTCAAAAGAACTCATAAACCCTATTCCGTGGGCAATCTCATGAATGATCACCGAAAGCATATCATAATAGCGGAAGTTCTGCGGGCCTTCGTAGTCCAGGTTCCATCCGGCCTCGCTGTTGATCCTCAGCACAATGTCGGGGTTATCGCCATTAACGCTTTCTCCGATAAGGGCATCAGCCAGCGCCGAAGGGTACCACACTTCTCGCAGGGGTGCATTCTTAAAATTTTTGTACACCCGGTCAGACCCTGCCGTAGCCAGCGTGCCGGCCGCCAGGGTCTCCCAATATACATGGATATGGATGGGCACCCGGCTGATGAGGATCTTGTCCCACACTCCGAAGGCCACTTCCACCACCCCCCTTACGGAGTCGGGCACATTAAAATAGCGGGGCATAAACGTGGCCGAAGGGCGTTCATTGATCCGGAGAGAGCGCAGCGGCAGGTCGATACCGGAGCTGTCGGTAAAATGGTGACCCGGGCATGAGATCAGCGGTCCGGCGGCAGACTCCTGCGCCGACAGCCGGGAAAACCCCAATAATAAAATAAAGACAAGCCTTCCGAACATTCCGAATTTTTCACCAAGATATACTATTATACGCAAAACGGGTAATATATGTTGTGGTTTTTCAGACACAAAACCGGTATTCAGACAGCCTCTTCCGTTACCCTTTCCGATTATTTTCCGGTTTCCTGTAACATTTTTGTCTCCTTTGTATTTATATAACAGATGGACTTCACCGATTTATATAAAATGTATGCGCCAAAAATATTCAGGGTTTGCCTTGGATATTTCAATGATGCAGACAAGGCGAAAGATACAACTCAGGAAACCTTTATCACTGTTTTTGAACATTTGGACTCGCTGGAAAACAAAGACAACGTCTCAGGCTGGATCTACCGCATCGCCACCAACAAATGTTTGAGACAGCTGAAAAATGAAAAGCGGAATCCGTTTATAAGTGATTTTAATTTTTCAAAAATAGCGGATAACGAAACCCTTGTGGAAGAAGGTAAATTCGTAAAGCTGTGGCAATGCATCAACGAGCTTCCTGAGCTGGAGCGTATTATCATCGGCTTGTATCTCGAAGAGGTCAGCCAGGATAAAATAGCAGAGATCGCAGGGTTAAGCTATGCCCATGTGCGGGTGAAGATCCATCGGATAAAAGAAGTATTATCCCAAAAAATGAAAACCGATGAATGACCCTTTTGATCAGGTAAGAAACCTCTGGTTTTCCGTGAACCCGGATATGTTCCCGGAGCTGGAGAACCTTCAGGTTGAAATTGCGCAATTAAGAAAACAAAAGAAAAACCGGCTCCTGCTCTGGTATTCGGGGCTTATTACCTTTTCGGTCCTGGTCATGATGTATGTGATCTATACCGACGAGCTGAACAGCCTGTACCAAAGCATTTCAGAATTCATCCTTCTGTTTACTTCTGTCTTTCTTTTCCGGAATGCCTGGAAAAACATCACCGCTCAAAAAAGAGAATACCTCCTGAGCAACCGCGATTTCATCGAAAGTATGGCAGGAGAAGAAATAAAGAAAAAACAGGATCAGATGCGGGCATATTGTATCTGCGCAAGCCTCCTGACACTTTCGGTATTCCTGTATTTTTTAAAGGATATGCTCGATTCGGAAAAGCTGCTGATCGCAGGGCTGATCCTGCTTATGGCCACCAATGCTGCGCTTTGGCTGCTGCTGAAACCATACTATAAAAAAAAGGTCACCACCGAAAACCACGCTCTCATTTCCAGGATAGAAAAGCTTCTTACCGAATATAAATAACCAAACTAATATTGTATTATGAAAACTTTATTGCTGCTGATGCTTGCATTGGTATCCGGGTCGCTTTTTGCCCAAACCAAAACCCTTCAATACCAGGAAACCAAAAGGAGGTACATCGTCTATACACCCAAAAATTATGACCCCGGTTCGGAGAATAAATACCCGGTAGTTTTTAATTTTCACGGAGGCGGAATGACGCCCGCCGAACAGATGCTTTACACCGGCATGAACCACACAGCCGACAAATACGGCTTCATTGTGGTTTACCCCAGGGGCATCAACGAAGACTGGAACGTAGGCTTCGGAATATCTTATATGTACGGTAAAGACGATATCGGGTTTACGGAGGCATTGCTGAACCAGGTGGAAAAAGACTACAAAATTGACAGCAAAAGAGTTTTTGCCACGGGCTTATCGCGTGGCGGGTTTTTCTGTCACCGGATTGCCGCCGAACTGCCGCACCGGTTTTCGGCGGTGGCCAGTATCGGGGCCACCCTGCCCGATTCTGTGGCCTTCTATCACAAAAATAAAAGGGAAGTGGGCGTGCTGATAGTTCATGGAAAAGCCGATAAAGTGGTCAATTACGAAGGAAAAGCCGGCGGGTATTATTCAGCGATCCACTCTTATCATTACTGGAAGACCGATGGTACGGCAAAAGAAACAAAAAGTAAAATCGACAAAGTACCCGATGACAATACCGCCGTTGAGATCTTAGCCTCCTCTTCCGGAAAAAAACGGGTAGTGCTCATTTCCATTGAAAACGGCGGTCACACCTGGCCGGGGGCCAATGATTTTAATATCGGCCTGCCCATAGGCCTTACTTCCAGAGAAATTGACATCAATGAATATATATGGGAGTTCTTCAGTAAGCAGGAGTAGCCTGCTTCGGCAGGGAACGCTGGAGACCTGCATGGATTTAAACAGGTCGGGCAGGGGAATGCTGGAAAATGTGATCGGTATGGTGGTCAGAAATAAGCTGCTGTCAAAATAGCCCCCCGCTGATACGCAAAGGGCTGCCACAGGGAGATTTTGCATCCTGAGCCTCTTTCTTTTTTTTCAGGAAAATAAAGGATATCTTTATCCTTTATTTGAAGAATCAAATCCCGCCTTTGCATTAAGATAAAGAATTTTCGATCAGAGAATATAACTATATCTTTAATAAACTCCTGAAAACTATGGGCAAATTAATTAAGTACTCAATTGCTGTTATTACCTGTAACATCCTGCTGGGCGCGTGCCGCGGCACAACCGCTGACTCCGAACATCCGGTTTCTTATGGGGCAGCACTTCTGAAAACAAATGGCAAAACAGTTGTTGCCGAACTCACGGCTCCTCCTTTTGTACCCAAACCTGTTGGAAAAAGAGACCCCACCACTTTGCTAATCGATATGGAAATTATTGAAGAGGAAGGAGAGCTGGCCGATGGAGTCAAATACGTATTCTGGACATTCGGAGGCACAGTCCCGGGGTCGTTCATCAGAGGCCGTGTGGGTGATGAGGTACAATTTACGCTGAAAAATCACCCTGACAATAAGCTTCCCCACAACATCGACCTTCACGCCGTCACCGGCCAGGGCGGAGGAGCCGAAGCATCGTTTGTTGCACCGGGGCATCAGAAAACGTTTAATTTTAAGTTGATAAATCCGGGGCTGTATGTGTACCATTGTGCCACGGCACCGGTAGGTATGCACATTGCTAACGGTATGTACGGTTTGATACTGGTGGAACCCGAAGGCGGTCTTCCTCCTGTGGATAAAGAATACTATATTATGCAGGGCGACTTCTATACCACCGGAAAGCACGGCGAGCACGGGCTTCAAAGTTTTGATATGCAGAAAGCCTATGACGAACATGCCGATTATGTGGTGTTTAACGGGCGGGTAGGGTCTCTTACCGGTGAAAACAAACTTACGGCCGGAAAAGGGGAAACCGTGAGGTTGTTTGTAGGAAACGGCGGCCCTAACCTCGTGTCTTCCTTCCATGTTATAGGAGAGATATTTGACAAAGTTTACGTGGAAGGCGGTGACCTGATAAATAAAAACATACAAACCACGATGATTCCGGCCGGAGGTGCCGCCATTGTTGAGTTTAAAGCTGACGTGCCGTCAGATCTGATCCTGGTGGATCACTCCATTTTCCGGGCCTTCAATAAAGGAGCCCTGGCGGTGCTGGAAGTGGAAGGCGGGCCCAACACCCGGGTGTTTGAAGGCGAGGTGCTGGAGGGAATCTACCAGCCGGAAGGAGCAACCATACATAAAAGCCCTGCTGCCGCCAAAAGCGTTATAACCGAAAACGCATTATCAAAACCTGAGAAAATGACATTAGGCAAAAAAGTGTACAGCAGCTCGTGCTTTGCATGCCACCAGTCTAACGGTGAGGGGATAGCCAATGCTTTCCCGCCGCTGGCCAAGTCTGATTTCCTGAATAAGGATGTAAACAGAGCGATAAACACCATTCTTTACGGTCTTTCGGGAGAGATCACCGTAAACGGTAAAAAATATAACAGCCAGATGCCTGCACAGGTACTTTCCGATAAAGAAGTGGCCAGTGTGATCACCTATATCTATAACAGCTGGGGCAATAACGGAACCGAGGTCACGGAAGAGCAGGTAAGAAAACTCAGGAAATAATCATGATACGCATCCTCATTTTTATAGGATCTGTTTTGTTATCAACAGAAGCCGCCGGCCAGACAGCTACCGTAAAGGGAGGAGAGTTCCTCCCTTTATACGGCAGCGCTGACCGGGCAAAAGTAAAAGTGAAAACCTTCAAAATAGACACAAAGCCCGTTACCAATGCCGACTACCTGAATTTTGTAAAAAAAGAACCCGCATGGCAGAGATCCAAAGCAAAAAGACTACTGGCCGATAAAAGCTATTTAAAAAACTGGTCGGGCGATTTGACTTATCCTTCTGAAATAGCCGATGCTCCGGTGACCAATGTATCGTGGTTTGCCGCCAAAGCCTACTGCCAAAGCCTGGGCAAAAAACTGCCGGCTACCCACGAATGGGAATATGCCGCCATGGCAGGATATGACAAGCCCGATGCCCGGAAAGACAGCCTGTACAATGCCCGTATTATAGCCGCTTACGAAGAACCCAAAACTTACCTTAAAAAAGTAGGGCAACGCAGGGCCAACTATTGGGGCATCTACGACATGAATGAGCTGGTTTGGGAATGGACCTCCGACTTTAGTTCGGTGATGCTCTCGGGAGAAAACCGGGATAATAATAACGTCAGGCTATTCTGCGGAGCGGGTTCGTTCAATGCCTCCGACTTAATGAATTATGCAGCTTTTATGAGATATGCCTTCAGAAACAGTGTAAAAGCAAACTACACTATCACTAACCTTGGTTTCAGATGTATACAACCATAAAAAATACAATACTGGCAGCTTTATGCTTATTTGCAGCGTCCTGCCACACGCCCGGTCAAAGCCGGGAAGAAGAAGAGGTATTAAGTGACATGTCGATTTTTCACCTGCCTTCCCAATGGGAAACTCAAAATGCCGAAAACATCACCCTGAGTGATCTTAAGGGAAATGTGCTTGTAATCGTGATGATTTACACCTCCTGCAATGTGGCCTGCCCGAGACTGGTAGCTGACATGCAAAATATAGAAAAGGAAACAGGCTCCGGAACGAAAACCCCTGTAAAATACCTCCTGGTGAGTATAGACCCGGATACGGATACCCCGGAAAGGCTCAAAGCCTTTGCCCGGGAAAATGGCATGACCGGCGATCAATGGCTCTTTCTGAGAGGAACGGAAGAAAACACACGTGAATTTGCCAATGTTCTTGCCGTTAAATATGCCTCTATTTCACCCGTTGATTTTTCCCATTCCAATATCATCAGTGTTTTTGATAAAGGGGGCGTTATGCAGCATCAGATGGAAGGGCTAGCCGTAAACAATGAGCAAACCGTCAAGGCAATACGTAAATATGCGGCTATATGAAAAACGCAGGAGATGATATCTTTCATTGAATTCATACTTTTGATTAAGGCAGAACGCCATTATAATATTCCGCTTTATTGGTTTTATGGTAAAAAAATGGCTTTGGATTAGTGTGCTGCACCTCTTACTGGCAGCGCTAATGGGTTGTTTACTACGGCTGTATCCCGTAGGAATCGACCCGGGGCTCGTCTTTGGCCATCTGCTTCATGCCCACTCTCATACGGCCATGATGGGTTGGGTCTACCTGGCTGTCACTGCACTTATTTACGATCACTTCATTCAAAAACCGGGGTATAATCAACTTTTTGGCATAACCATCGGCTCTGTCTGGGGGCTCATGATCTCATTTGCCCTGCAGGGTTACGGCCTCTTTTCTATCCTGTTTTGCTGCATCCACTTGCTTTGCAGCTACCGGTTTGTATTAAAAACACTTAAAGAAATCAGGCCGGAAAGTTCCCAAAGCCTGTCTCTGCTGAGAACAGCACTGTACCTTTTGGTGCTTTCCACCCTGGGCATCTGGGGAATAGGCCCGTCTGTCGCCCTGTTCGGAAAGGGTTCGGATCTTTTTGCTGCCTCCATTCAGTTTTACCTGCATTTTCAGTTCAACGGATTTTTCTATTTTGCGGTGCTGGCCCTGCTTTTTAAAACGCTCGGCCTTGCCGTTTCCCGGGCAGAATTTTGTTCATTTTTGATCGTGAGCCTGCTGGCTGCGGCACTGACTTTTGCTTTGCCGTTAAGCTGGTACTATCCCTCAGCCTACTGGCATATAATACAGGTAACCGGATCCTTATTCCAGGCTTACGCTGTCATCAGGCTGCTTTTATCGGTACACGGCCAGCTGAAATTAAAATCAATGAGGAGCCCGGAAAGAACTGTATTCCTTTTTTCTGCTTTTTCACTTCTTTTAAAAACCTTTTTTCCTTTATTGCTTATCTATCCCGGGCTAATGCGTCTGTCGCATGAGATACGGAGTATATCCATCGCCTTTATTCACCTGGTTATGTTAGGAATGACGAGCGGTTTGCTGCTATTCTTTATGATCAACCGGGAAGTGCTGAATGCAAACTCCAAAGCTTTAAAATGGGGAATAAATTCATTTATCGCCGGTTTTTTTTTAACAGAACTCATCCTCCTTTTCCAGGGATCACAGATTATCTTTCAATTACCGGCCTGGTCATGGTCTTACGAAGCACTGGCAGCTTTCAGCTTCCTTTTACCTGTAGCGACCGGATGTTGGTTATTTAGTTTTAAAAAGCCCTGAACGGGACTTTTCTTTCTGCCGTTTCATGCTCATGAGTGCTGCCATCGGAATCAGTGGCCCGGCCGCATTCAGAAATAATTTCCACTTGGGAATGAGGAGCAGTTTTCTGCAGCTTTAAACTTTTGCGGGAAGCTTCGAAACATGTCCGCAAAAGTTTAAATTTGCATTTCCTGCCGGAATACATGTACACGGAGGCAAAAAAAACTAATGAAATGTTAAACAAGAATATACCCCTGGCTCTCCTGCTCGTGCTGCTCCCCGTGGTAACAGCCGCACAAAACACACAGAAGACCCCTAAAGCGGTCATGGTGATCGTAGACGGTATTCCTGCCGATTTCCTGGAAAATACGCCCACGCCCAATATCGATCTGATCAGCAGCGACGGCGGTTATACCCGGGCCTATGTGGGCGGTGAAAAAGGCGGATATTCTCAAACCCCCACCATTTCAGCCGTGTCGTATAACAGCATGCTCACCGGCACATGGGTCAACAAGCACAATGTCTGGAATAACAGCATCGCCGCCCCCAACTACCACTACCCCACCATCTTCCGGCTGGTGAGAACGGCTCAGCCCGACAGGAAGCTGGCGGTGTATTCTACCTGGACCGATAACCGCACCAAACTTATCGGGGAAAACCTGGCGCAAACCGGCTTCCTGAAAATGGATCATACCTTTGACGGGTATGAGCTCGACAAGGCACGTTTTCCGCACGACGACCGGTCGGTATACATCAACCGCATCGATGAAGAGGTGGTAAGACAGGCTTGTGAAAGCATACGGAAAGAGGCTCCGGACCTGAGCTGGGTGTACCTGCAATACACCGATGACGTGGGCCATGCCCTGGGCGACAGTGAGCAAATGAAGGAGGCCCTGCAGAAAACAGACCGCCAGATGGGCGACCTGTATAAAGCCATACGATACCGGGAGCAGTATTTTGATGAGGACTGGATGATCGTCATTGTCACCGACCACGGCCGTGACGTGGCCACCGGCCTTAGCCACGGCGGCCAGTCAGCCCGCGAAAGAACCAGCTGGATCGCGACCAACAAAAGGCCTTTGAACAAGTATTTTTATGCATATACACCTGCTATCGTCGATATTCTGCCTTCGGTGGCGCGGCACATCGGCTTACAGATACCCAAAGAAAATGCCTTCGAACTTGACGGAGTGCCCTTCACCGGTGAAATATCGATAGCTGAACCCAACGCCCGGGTCATAGAAGATAAGCTCAGGGTGGAATGGACGCCTTTTGAGCTCAAAGGAAATGTAAATATCCTGGTTTCCACCACCAACCATTTTGAGACCGGCGGCAAAGGCGACAGCTACCAAACCCTCGGAACCTTCGAAGTAAGCCGCGGCAGAGCAGAAATACCCCTCCCGAAAGAGCTTCTTGAAAGCAAGATCCTGAAGGTGGTGATAGAGGGCGAGAAAAATGTGCTTAATCGATGGATCCTGCGCTAGACTGTCTTCAAACAGGCATTTTTTCTCTTCTTAATCTATCCGTTTTTCTCAGAATACATTTTGCATTCGCCGATTTTTTGTAAGTTAGCGTTCTCAATAGCACATGGGCTACTTTCTCCCTGATTTAAACTATCATTCTTTTTCCCCGCTGCTCTGCCAATGAGACTTTGGTTATAATAAAGACCCTAACCCATTTAAAAAATTTAAGAGATGGCTCTCATTAACCCAAGAATCCAGGTAATTGATACCATTCGCGGAATAGCACTATTCGGCATACTGGTGTTCAATATACAAACCTATGCGCTATTTGCATTCCTGGAACCACAGCAGGTGTACAGCCTGCAATTAGACCAGCGGGCTTCCTATGCCCCTTTGCAGTTTATACTTCATGTGCTGGTTAACGGCCAGTTTTATACGATCTACAGCTTCCTGTTTGGCCTGGGGTTTTATATGCTCCAACAGAAAAGCCAACGGTCGGGCCTGAACGGTGCTCAGCTATTCAAAAGCCGTCTGTGGGTGCTTCTGATCATGGGCCTCATTCACGGGCTTATTTTCTGGTTTGGAGATATTCTGCATAAATACGCCCTGCTCGGATTTACGCTTCTCTTTTTTTACCGCAAACCCGGCCAGGTTCTTCTTCGCTGGATAGCCGGGATCGCCCTGTTTTCCATCGGGCTGCAAACCCTCCTCATTTTGCTGACCACAAATGCCGATACTCCCGAAAACCACGAAATAAACCCGGTGATTATGCAGGTGCTGGATACCTGGCAAAACGGCTCCCCGGCCGAAGTGGCGGGTATGCAGAAGCTGGGGGTTATTATGCTCTGGATCATGGCCGTAAAAGGTGGCTTAGCCGGGATAGCCCATTACCTGATCATGTTTATACTTGGATTACTGGCAGGCAGAACGGGCTTTTTCCTGCGAATTCAGGAGTTAAAGCCAAAGATGTTGAAAATTGCGCTCACGCTCTTCCCGGCTGCATTATCCCTTAAAATACTGGCGCATGTAAGCCTGCTTGAACCACAGATTTTAACCGGGCTCCCACCCCATTTTGAAAAGCTGGTTCTGTCTCTTTCCAACTTCATTGCCGTTCCTTTGTTAACCCTCTGTTATCTCCTGTTTTTAAGTATTTTCCTGCATAATAATACCTCTGCAATCTTCAGATGGATAGGCAATGCCGGGAAGCTGGGGCTAACCAATTACCTGATGCAGACTCTTTTGTGCATGCTATTGTTTTACGGTTATGCCGGGGGGCTTTCCGGTAAACTGACACTGGCTGAAACTTTAATCTTCGTGATCCCGATCTATGGCTTCCAGCTTGTGTTCAGTACTATCTGGCTGAAGTATTATTCGTCAGGTCCTGTGGAGAGCCTGTGGAGGAGTTTTTCGGTTATGCTTATTTCAAAGGGTAAACAGGAATAGAGATTTCTGTTTGAACACTTCACCATAAAATGACCGGATTACAGCTAATCCTTTCAGGGGCCCGTCTGGTGTTAATAATTCAGAATCTTCCGTGAAGTCTTTTAAGATTTCATCCACGTCGGCATCGTTGAATGCTGAAAGATGACGGGTAACGACTTCCTGAGTTTTGGTTTCGCTGATTGCTTCCATAATTATTATGATTGTTTAAAGAGTAATTTGAAAATTTATAACCTGAATTCATATTTGTTGAAGGCCGTGTTTACTCTGGAATTTCTTCTACTAAAATTTCATTTCCTGCTTTATCGTAATAAATGCAGGTCATTGCATCCAAACTCACCACCCACTTTTCAATCCCTGTTTCTGCGCAGTCTTTGCAGAACCGGAAATAATCTGTTTTGCCTTGTTGATGTGCTTTCAGATAATTAATAAATTTTTCTTTGTTGCCGGTATCGGCAATAGTCAGCTCTGCATACTGAGGTTTTGATTGTATGCGAAAACCGTCATGGCCAAAATATTCTGTATGGCTGTCATTCACCCGGGTTTCAAATGCGGTTACACCCATTTTCCTGATTTCCCGAATGTATTCCGGAAAATCTGCTCCAGATTTTACCTTTTCGTGAGCCTGCTCAATTTGTTCTACTTTAAACATACCCTTTGCAATTGAATTAGGGCACAAAAATTCAACTTTTAAGAAAATCACAATTGTAAAAAATCGTTTTTCTACAGGAATCGTTTAAAATTTTCAGGGGTTTCGCCGGTAAACTGCTTAAAGTCTTTGATGAAGTGGGCCTGGTCAAAAAAGTTGCTGTTATAACCTATTTCGGTAAGCGTTTTTGTTTCGTTAAGATTATCAAGAACGGTGTTGAAACGGATAATGGAAGCAAATTTTTTAGCAGTAGTTCCGACTACTTTTCTAAATCTTTTCTCAAAAGGGCTTTGGCTGATATGTAGTATCTCGTTTAACTCCTTTATACGGATCGTTCCGTTGCTGTTATGAATGAGTTTAACGGCTTCCATAACCAGTTTGTCTGTTTGAATATCTTTCAGTTGTGAAATTAAAAACTGCTCAACGATTTCTATTCTTTGTTTATCAGTTGTAGCGACTGACAATTTTTCTTCTGTTTCGCTTATGCTGCTTTTGTCAAAAATATCGTCAAGCGAAATGCTTAAATTAAAAAGTTCATTTGCAGGGGGTGAAGCAAAATGAGTAAAACCGGTTTCTGTAAAAAAAATTAAAATCGTACCGATGTCTGCCGAATTTTTAAAGATTTTGTAACTGTCCGAAATGCCTGTAATGCCTGCTGATGACAGGTTGCTCTCCGTGCTGTTTTTTACCGTTGCGAGTTGTCCCCGGTATTGAAAACCGCTGACTAAACCCGAAGAAGGAAAAACTTTGTATTCACTTTCCTGCTCCATTTCCGAAACTACAAAATATTTGATATAGGGTTTTAGTCTTTCCGTCGGAAAATACTTGTCAAATTTCATTTATGGGTATGGGGTTCCGTAAATCCTGCAAAATGATTATTACTTTGAGGGTAGTGTAACGTAAAATGTGTCACGGGATAAATCAAGAAAATAGTTTTAACTTCGAAATATCAGGTGACACAGCTTAGGTTACACTCTCATCAGAAACGATACTTCACCACTAACAGCAATTCCTCTATTTTCACCTTATCGGCCTCAGCGACTGAAAGTTCAAATAAATTATCAAGGCCAATGGCTGAATTAATGCCCCTGCAAAGTTTCAGCTCGTTTATCCGAGACAGATTTGTGGGAGCGCCGTCTACCTGAACTGTAAATGCAGCCGGGTTATCTTTCACTTTGGCCACGAACATTACGCTCTCAATTTCAGTGGTATCAAAGGTTTGGGCCATATAGGGCAGCCTGGATTTATCCAAACTCAGGTTAATGATGCCATTCTTTTTCAACAGGAACCATTCATTGGGCAACTCATGCTTCATATTTACAGCCACGTGTAAACCTTCCTGGCTCAGGCCCTGTTTGATTGCATGAAGCTGATCTTTCAGGGCGGTATTGGATGCTCCCCTTAATCCGGACCCCCCTTCCCTTGCAGTATATTTGACATGGACAATGACATCTGAAATGGTGTTATAGTCAAATTGTCTCACTTCTGCCGGGAGTTCTAATCTCCAGCTGCTTATGGCTCCCGTATTCTCAAACGGCAGGTATCTTTCGTCTCTGAAGTTCAGTTCGAATACGCCACTGTCGTTTTGGGCATTGCTGGTGGCAATGGATTGGATAGCCCCGACATTATAAACAAAACGTTCATCATTCCCCGGATCTTCAGGGTAGCCGGTAGCCGCTGCATTGTCGGGATTGGTGTTTTTCCTGTAACGGTTATTCACCAGTGAAAGCCTGGCACTGACAGAGGTGTATGGGCCTGCGATACACGGCAGACTCACACTTACTGATTTCAATCTTCTGAAATACTGTCCGGGGTGATCTGTGTCATAAAGCACTTCCGGTATCTCAAAATCGCAGACCGCGCCCGCCCGAAGCCGGGTCAGGGCCAGCGGGTCAAGCAATGCCAGGGATACATGCTTGGTGATTTCATATTCGCGTTTGTTTTTATCCAGGTATGCGGTTTCCATGCGTTTAATATCATGTATGAGATGGTCCGCTGTTTGCAGGCCCTTTTTCAGGCTATCCCAATAGCCATAAGAGATAAAGGAATCATCGTTCCCCAGCTCAAATCGATAGCAACGTTCTGCTTTTTTGGCTAAGTCGTGTGCCAGCTGGTAGGATTTGAAATATACCGCACTGATTTGGCCGGTCATCCACTCGTATAATTCCTTATTGGTGAATTTTGACCGCATAAAGTCATCTGTTTTCCTGGCATTTTCAATTTGCAGTTCATGGTTCTTCAGATCGGTTTCCATAATTCCCGTTCGGATTTCAGCAGCAGTGATCTGCTTGTCCATCATGGCTATTTCCTTGGTGGCAAGGCGTTCCTGGAATTTCCAGTCGTCATTTCGCCTGTCATAACCTCCCAGAACAGACGCCCGGCTGGCTTCATAGCTGGCAATTGCACTAAAGATACCCAGACCTTTTCCAATGGCATCGGTACTGTGAGCCAGTAAACTTCCGCCAAATTTGGCAGCACCATGTGGCGAGCCTCCAAATCCTGAAGCCCCCAGAGCAAAATCGGGAATTAAGGCTAGTGCTGCTCCCAAAGTATATGTACTGTTGGCCGCCAGCTGCCAGTCTTTTGATTCTCCGAGTTTATCCAAATTCAGCTGCTCTTTAGGAATTATCTTTTTCAGGTTTGAATAATATTTTTTCCTTTCCTCGGTAACCTGTTTTGTTAGTTTTAATACTTCAATATAGGTATTGGATTCATCAATCTGCAACTTCTTCATGTCTGTGACCGCGTTCAGTACTTTCAGTTCCAGTTCGCTCTTAAGCAGGGTCATGGACTCCACATCTTTTTTCTCCAGGGCCAACAATAAAGAATTTCCCAGCCCCCTTACTTCCTGCGCGAGTTCAGAGGCCTTCTGAGATAAGACGTTGAAGCGGTAATACGGAGTGGGAGCATTTAATCCTGCAATCACTGATGAAAAATCCAGGCCGGAGGCCGCTGCCCGAACCAGCATGCCGGGATCAATGGGGGGTGCAAACAGGGCCAGGCTTCTTTCAATGCCGTCAATATTCTGACAGTGCCTGATTTTGAACAGGCGGTCTGCGACCCTGTCCCAGTATTCAAACATTTTATCGTTTGGCGGAATGCAGAAATAAAGCATGGATAGTGTAACGGGCGGCGCAGGAAGTTCACTTCCGCCCTCAGGCAATACAGAAATATCCGGGAGTATATTTTCGAGTTCAATCAGTGCATTTCCAAAACTGTCGATTTTCGCTTCAATCTGGTGGTAGGTTTCATAAGGCTGCTTCACAGCTGCCGGCACTATTCTGGGTTTGGGGCCCAATAATTTATCTGCCAGGATATACATCTGCGTTGCCTGGGCCACCGATTCCATAGTGTCCTGCCGAAATAAATAATCTCCCCACTCTGTAAGGTTATCAATGTATTTCATCAATAACGCTTTTTGATACGCAACAGGTCTGAAACGGGCGATTACATCGGGCCGGAAGGGCTTTTTCCTCCATTCGGAAATGGCAAACTCCAGATCCCGTATCGCCGGATCTGAAGAAGCTCCGGGGGGAACATCCGAATGTGAAGGGTCAGAAGCCGCATACATCAACGTATCAATTCTCTGGATGATATAATCCGTTTCCTGATTTAAATAGAACGGCTTGGTTACCCAGTATTTCTGAACACCGTTTCCGTCCAGGGCACCCGTGGGGTTAAACATGTAGTGAAACCAGGTCAATGCCTCCTCAAAACGCTGATTCTGGGTGAGAGACGATGCAATATGAAGCGGTACTCTGAAAAACAAGTCCCAGTTATAGGCACTGTAGCTGCCGTCACTTTCAAAATCAATATCTTCAATGGGATAACTTAATGTTTTTGAGCCATCCGGATTTTTGAAATACGCCTGAGGGACTATCGCCGGGTTGGGGTTGTAGTAGGTTTTAAAATTAAAACTTGTCTTTTGCAATTGTGTATCGCGCTTCATGAGCGCGGGTACCCCGTCTTTGTACAAGATACTTCGCAAAGCACAAACCAGCGGGTGATACATGTTCTTGAATTGTTCTCCGTATCTCAGGGGCTCTTCTTCTACCAGTTCTTTTAAAAATTCATCCACTGACGGGTCCCCGCTTACACCAATCATCAGATTCAGGAACACATCCAGATCAGCATACCTGCTCAGTTCTTTCAATATATCCTGGAACCCGGCATCCGTTAAAATATACGTAACAGCGGCGTTTGCATTCGCAGGAGGATTCTGCTGGAATTCATATATGGTTTTTTTGAGCCAATTAATAATATCATCAATTAACTGAAAAACGTTGGAAGCGGTTCTTTTTTCGGCATCGGAGAAGGTATATGAAACGTGAGTAGCCTGTTCTGTACGGACTTCCTTTTTGTAAAAACCGGGAATGATTACATAAGCATGCCTGCTGTCTTCTTCAAAATAAGGCAGTAAAGTCCCCAAAGGAATTTTAAACCGATTTCTTTTGTCATTAGAGATACGAGAATTTAAAACAGTAAAAAACAGCTGGTAGATTAAGGCAATCAGATCAATACCGGTAAGCTGGTGAGGGTAAGAAATTCTGAACTTGCCCGGTGTCGTATTTAAAATCTCGTAATATTGAAAAGGGGAAATCCCGTTGCGAACCGATAAATCATCCGGGTTGAGGTTTGTAATTTCATTATAGCGCTGCCATTTAAGCTCAGCATCTTTAAAATCAGGGAAAAAGTCAGGAAAAACCTGGTTACCCTGAAATACCAGTTCGGGGTATCCCTTACATCCGGCAATATCAAACACTCCCCTGATATAATTATAATCTATCCCGCTCCAGTAGCTGCTGAACAACATGATTTGATCGGTGGGCTGAAGGTAAAGGAGGTTGAACATATCCCGGCGAAGTAAACTTTCCGAAGCCGTATAGTCTGAGGGAGTGAGAATGCTGTCAGAAGACACTTTTTTAGGCTGCCATTTCCTGTTGGTATATTCGCTTATCGCTAACTGGATCTTAAGTTTCTTCCTGGGTTTATCTACCGGTTGCTCGGTAGTAACCGATTGGTCGGGGAGCGTAGCTCCCTGGTCCGGGTTCGCTTCCTCACTAAACATGGGCCATGCTAAACACAACCGGTTATTTCTCATAAATGCCAGCACGTGATTCCCGGGAATGTCTAATTCCACTTTTTCCCATGGACTCCAGTAGCGCTCATTTTCAAAGCGCCTGTAATAGTAGATATAGGGATCGCCTCCTTTGGTGCGGGCGAATACATGCATGTTGCGGGTAGGCACGTCATACCAGGTTGCCATCACTTCGAGGAAGGCGATGTTATCGAGTTTTTCAAGATATTTTTTTAAAGCTTCCTCGGCGGTATCATTGGTCAATTCATTTTGCTGAATTTCATTGATCAGCTCGGTGAGTAAAAAGGTTTTTTCATCCGATAAAGTAACATCATACCAGTTTTCCGGGTAGAGAAATACTTTGCGGTTGGCTTCCCAGACTCTGTAATTTTTCATCCATTTCCACTGATCCCAGTTCGGGTCTTTGAGCACATCAGCGATGGCATCCGGTTCCAGGCCCATCAAACAGCGCTGAACGAACAGCTGAATGCTGTTATGAGCCTGCACAATTCTTGAAGATGGCATGCAGGCTCCCATTTCCACATCTACCAGGAAATATTCATACAAATCATTCTCGTCCTTCATGTCCGGATGGGTAGCCAGTAAGTATGCTACCAGTGCCTCCCGCTTTTGGGGACGAACGGAGTCCATGATTTCTTTCAGGGTGCTCAGCCAGGTGTCTTCATCGTAGCGCGATTTTAATGTGGCCCGCAGGTCACTCACTTCTGCTGCGGTAAGAGCCGGAGCGATGTATTTTTTTATCTGGTTCACAGATGCCCCCAGTGTTCTGACAAAATCGGCACAGTCAACTATTCTTTCCCAGTTATCCGGGTCTTGATATTTAGCAATATCGAATACCGCAAATAAATGGGCGTCAATGTCATCCAGATCCCCTTTTTCATAGCCTGTCAGCAATCCCAGCCTGTACAGGAATTCATCCCTGTCTGCAGCCGCACCAAGTACTACACTATCTGCGATGGTAAGGAAAGAGACAGGCTGCCCGGCATCCAGGGGGTTGGTGACCGCCCTAAATTGTTTTGAATAGGCGATGATTCTGCAAAACGACAGATACCTGAAAAAGTCAACTGCAGCTTGACCGGGTTCGAAAGGAATGCTGTCAAACTCCAACCAGCCCAGGGCCGGTTCTGCATTATTTCTAAAGTGCCACTCAACGGCCGTATTGTCTAACTGGAAGGCCTTTAGCAATGCCATCATCTTATGCAGCAGCTTAACGGCGGCATACTGCCGGGAATAGTTAATTTCTGAAACGGGATTATCAAAATTATCTGACAATAAATCAGCGATTAAATCAGTACCCGGAGCTGCCTGTTGCAGCCGGGCATACATTATCACGGCCCGGGTTAATCCCGCATCAGCTTTGAATCCGACTGAAAGCGTTTGCTCTAAAAGGGTTTGTTTCGCTACGGCCATTTGGAAACCGGCAATGGAATCCAGAAGCGCCTGAACCAGGTTTTTTTTCTCCGTACCTGAATCTGCCCCGGGTGCCAGCGCATCCAGTGCATCAATGGCAGAATAGACAGGGGTTCGGTCTATTCTTTGATCAAACCTGTCGTCAATAAACGTTTTAGCTCCTGCAGCATCCGTTACAGCTGCCCAGTCTTTATCCGGAAATTTAACAATGATACTTACAGCATCCTCTTCCACGCCTGCCAGGCCTGAAAGAACATTGATTAAAACTTCTGTTTGTTCTTCTGCCGTAAGCGTGTCATCAAATTTTGATTTCTGTTCCTGCCCGATTTTTTCGTAACCGGTTTTAAGTTTATCCAGCAACTCTTTAATTTTCTCCGCCCTGATCTCCCGGTCGCTTAAGTTACCGGCTTCATGGTTTAAGATGTATTGCACATCAGCCGCTTTTAAAGGGGAGTCTTTAAAATCCTTTAGGATCTTAATGAATTTTAAAGTTTGACCCGGGTCCGATGAAAAATCAACTCCGGCCAGCTTCCGGATAATCGCAAAGTCTTCTGCTTTAAGTTTAAGTTTATTTATCCACCTGGAAGCTGCGAAAAGGCGGCTCAGGTTAGAAAAAGTTAAATTGCCGTCGGGAAGGAGCGGTAACAGGTAATCCAGATCCTTTTGCTTTATCTTCAGACAGGTAGCGATGTAATCCAGATAAGAATTTAATAATTGAGAGCCGTCTACTTTTTCCGGAAGTAATCCCTCTTCTACAATACCGTTCTTTGCCTTATTGAGGAACAACTGGTGATACAGGGGTTTAGGGCCCTCTTCATCCAAAACTGCATGGGGTAATTCTTCAAAGCATCCGATAAGTTCCTGCATTTTAACACCTGTCTTTTCGGAGATCTCTTTTACCTGTGCCACTTTAATCAGGGTGTTGTCATCCAGAACGCCTGCTCCTATATTTCCCTGCGAAATCATCTCATCCAGCACTTCAAATTTCCAGCCGGTTTTTTTCTGCAAGCGAAGGAAACGATGAATCCTGTCCAGGATGTCCAGGTCTAAACCGGCGATTTCCTTTTGTCCCGTATCGCAGCTTAAATCGTTGTGCCTGATATAAAGATTTCCGCTTTTATCGATAAACTTCAATTTCAGCAGCAACTCCAGTTCCTTGTAGGCAAGTCCGGTTTTGTCGAGAAAATGATTAACTTGTTTTAAATAGTCGGTTACATTGCCCGGCGGGGGCACATTCCAGAAAGCCTGTTGAGCTGCATTGTTGTTTGGGCTTGGGGTATTGCCAATGATAATTCTTTCCGCATCCGTCAGGCCCAACCGTTCTGCTGCAATATTTTCATCCGGTGGTAAATTTGAAAATTGGAAAGCCTTCATCAATTCATCCCGGTTTACATCAAACCGGCTGAGGTACGCTTTCGCCTCGGTATGTGTTAAATCAAACGGGAGTTTAAACGCAAAGGCTTTACTTTTTAACTCCTGGTATGCGTTTTCATTTACATATTCCGGTGCCGCATCTAATTCTGCCGCGGTTCCAAAAGTCTGTCTTAAGCGATAGACGAGGTAGTTACTTCCGCCGGTGTGTTCAATTTTGCAAACAAGTTCTTTATCTCTCAGGTAATGTGGTTTTGATGTAGCGGATTCTGTTTCATAAATTAAA
>CAZLXI010000009.1:51868-134340 GCA_964563435.1 uncultured Lacihabitans sp. | reverse complement strand
AACAGCGGTTTTGCGTCAGGCGGGGCGTACGCCTTCGTATGAAACTTTTTTACTAAATTTGACCTGTGCTTCTTCGATTAAATTGACTTCTCTAAAACATATTAATATGCTGATACACATTAATCCAAAATTACCCATGCGGAACAAAATCGCAACGAAAGAATTTTACCTGAACAAATTGGGGTTTAGCGAAATGGCCGACTATGGGGATTATCTATTAATAAGAAAAGACAATATTGAAATTCATTTCTTTGAGTTCAAAGACCTTGATCCAAAAGAAAATTACGGACAGGTTTATATCAGAACAAACGACATCGATAAACTCTACCAAACACTTTTGGACAACAAAATCTCCATTCATCCCAACGGACATTTAGCAACAAAACCCTGGGGCCAAAAAGAGTTCTCGTTGCTTGACCCTGACCGTAATTTGCTAACTTTCGGACAAAACGTATACTAATTTGAATGATGGCGAAATTCATAGAACCATATAACCCGAACTGGAAGACTGAGTTTGAAAGCATCCGGCAAATAATTTACGAAAAATTAAGCGACCTAAGTTCACAAGATGAAAAAGAATTAGAAGAAATAACAAATGCGAATACTTAATACATACAAAAAATGAAAACTCTGGTGGCATTTTTATTTGCTTTAATTTTTAGTCAAAATTTATATTCACAAACCACTTATGTATTTTTCGGCTCTTACAACAGGGACACCTCGACAGACGGAATATATGTTTATCGTTTGGATACAAATACAGGAGAGTTGACGAAGATTTCAACCAATAATAGTGTTTTTAATCCAAGTTATCTGACTTTATCTCCCAACGGAAGATTTTTGTATGCATGCACCGAAAGCCAGACCAAAAATGCAGGAAGCGTAAGCAGCTATGAATTTGATCCTGAAAAAGGGACGTTAAACTTTCTGAATTCTCAAAAAAGCGGTGGAGAAAATCCGGTCTATCTGACTGTTAGTAAAAGTGGCAAATGGCTGGTGAATGCCAATTATACCGAAGCAAGCATCTCTGCATATCCGCTTTCAGAAGACGGAATGATAAATCCTTCAACTCAAATTTTTCAATTTACAGAAGGGAGTATTACTCCTGGAAGGCAAGACCGTTCTCACGTTCATTCGGCTATTTTTTCGCCCGAACAGGGCCATATTTTCTTCCCAGATCTGGGAGCAGACAAAATCAGGTCATTTCAATTTGACAGTTCGAAATCACAGCCCCTTCAGGCAGAAAGTTTTATAAAATCATACCCCGGAAGCGGTCCGCGACACCTGACTTTTCACCCGAACGGAAAATTTGCCTATTGTATCGAAGAACTCGGCGGCGCAGTAAGTGTGTATAAATATAGCGACGGCCAGCTGGATAGTATTCAAAGGATCATTACCCATCCCAAAAACTACAAAGGTGCTGTATCGGGTGCAGACATTCATGTTTCACCGGATGAGAAATTTTTATATGCCTCTAACAGAGGCGACCAAAACAATATTTCCATTTTTTCAATCAAAAAGGATGGAACCTTAAAACCCATCGGCTATCAATCTTCATTAGGTGAGCACCCGAGAATTTTTGCAATCGACCCGACCGGGCATTTTTTAATTGTAACCAATCTGGTTAGTGGAAATGTATTTGTATTCAGGAGAAACATGAAAACAGGCCTTTTGAAGAAAGCAGGTAACGAAGTGAAAATAGCCAATGTATCTTTTGTACAAATAAGACAATATTGAATTTACAAAAACAAACGGTTTTGACTTCTGAAGTTAGTAAAATGCCTGAAAACAAATTTTGACAAATGTAACTGCATTGATGAAAAAGCCATTGAAAGACAACAAGCTGATCGCCAGGAAAACCTGCTGTTAACCGATGAAAGACAGGAAAAAATTTAGTGCTTTGCACGGGAAACAGCTGCAGAAGCCAGATAGCAGAAGGCTATTTACGGCACTTCTCAAATGGCAAAGCAGACGTTTACAGCGCGGGTGTTGAAACCCATGGAGTAAACTCCAAAGCCATGGCCACTATGCGGGAAGACGATATCGACATCTCAGATCATAGCTCCAACCATATCGACGAATACAGCAATATTGATTTCGATTTTGTGATCACGGTTTGTGACAATGCCAAAGAGCGCTGCCCGTTTTTCCCGACGAAGGCGAAAAAATTTCATCAAAACTTTCCCGACCCTGCAAAAGCAACCGGAACAGACGAAGAAATAAAAGAGCAATTCAGGCAGGTAAGAGAATTGATAAAAGACTATTCTCAACAGTTTGTATCAGATTATTTATAATTTTGAAGATACAGCAATCAACAATGAAACTGAAAATATACCAAATAGACGCATTTGCCGACAGCGTTTTTTCAGGAAACCCGGCGGCGGTTTGCCCGCTTGACCAATGGCTGGATGATGACATTCTGCAGAAAATAGCCATGGAGAACAACCTGGCCGAAACCGCATTTTATGTAAAGCAGGGTAATCGATATCAAATACGGTGGTTTACACCCACAGTTGAAGTCGACCTTTGCGGGCATGCCACATTAGCAGCCGCTTTTGTTTTATTCAACCACGAAAATTACAATGGAAATATTATTGATTTTTACTCTTCGAGGAGCGGAGCGTTATCGGTAGCTCAGAAAGGCGAGTTGCTGACGCTGAATTTCCCAACAGACCTGTTGGAGCCGGTAGACATATCAGCCAAAATAGCAGGCTGCTTTGATATACCACCTCAATTAGCTTTTAAAGGTAAAACCGACTATCTGCTCGTATTCGAAAACGAAGAAGAGATAAGAAAACTAACTCCTGCATTCGACGTGATCTCTAAATTAAACGCTCGCGGAGTTATTGTCACAGCTCAGGGAAACCAGGTGGATTTTGTATCGAGATTTTTTGCTCCGCAATCAGGAATTAACGAAGACCCGGTAACGGGCTCGGCTCATACTACCTTAACGCCTTATTGGGCTAAGCAGCTTGATAAGACCGAATTGACGGCAATACAGCTTTCAGACCGTAAAGGCTATTTACAATGCCGTTATTTAGGCGACAGAGTTGAAATCTGCGGGCAGGGGAAGTTATACTTAACCGGCGAAATATACCTGGTATAACAACAAGGGACCAGTAGAATATCTACCTTACCCCACCTTTCATTCCGGCAGGGGTATGAATGGTCAAACTGTCTGAAATCATAAAAATCAGCAGAAAGCAATGAGAAAGGTCATATTTTTATTCGATATGTAAGAATAATTTCGCGGTAAAAATATCTCAATATGAAAAAATTCTTCCTTGCTCTTACCACAGTATTTTTATTCACCGCCTGCTCCAATAAAGAATCCGAAAGTACAGCAGACGATGCCGCCACTATCCAAAAAATGGCGGGACAGTCGGGAGTTGTTGATGATGTTTCCAATCCGAACATTGTACAGGTGGCTGCGAATAGCCCGGATTTCACAACCCTGGTTACTGCGGTTAAAGCAGCTGACCTGGTGGATGCCCTCAGCAATGCCGGCCCCTTTACCGTCTTTGCACCTACCAATGCGGCCTTTGACAAATTGCCTGAAGGTACGGTAGAGGGCTTACTGAAACCGGCGAAAAAAGCAGATCTGGCTAACATACTCGGGTATCACACGTATGTGGGTGTACTGGATGGTGTTTTACTCCAGGATGGCGCCAACTATGATATGGTATATGGTGGCAGGGTAAAAATCACCCAAAAGGATGGCAAAAATTATGTAAATGACAGCGAAATCGTTACTACAGTAAAGACATCAAACGGGGTAATACATATAATCAACGATGTATTGCTTCCAAAATAACCGGCCTGCATTCAGACACCACTCCTGGTCAGCCCATCGGGCAGCGATTTTGTGACCATAAAAGCTCTGGTTCCTTACAGCGACCAGAGCTTTTACAATACCACGCCCAACAAATCATACAATTCTTCACGGCCCTTTTCAGTCAGGATTAACTCTCTGGAAAACCGGTAAGAAATTCAGTTCGGTTGTACCGGCAAACAAGAGCTGCACTTTTTACTGAATCAGTTTAGCCATTGCTCTCACCGGAAATGTTCCGACACCTTTAAATTTCGGCGGAACGGCACTAAATGTAAACCCCTCCTCAGGTAATAAATACAGGTTACAAAGGTGCTCAACGATCAATATTTCAGCCCCTAATAGGATCGTATGAACGGGCCTTGTATTGCCTGATGTATTGTCAATATTATGAGAATCAATACCTACCAGTTTAACACTGCAATCGCGTAGATATTCTGCGGCTCCTTCAGTCAGGTAAGGATGGTTCTCATAATATTTTTCCGTATTCCAATGTGTATCCCATCCGGTGTGGATCAATACCGCCCTGTTTCTGATCTCGTGATTTTTTAAGTACTCTTCGGTAACGGCCAGCGTTTCTGAAAAAGGAACAGCGATTACAATAGCATCAAGGTCTGTAAAACATGCCAGGCTTACTTCTGACAGGTCTTTCCCATTTTCAAACCTGTGAAACGGACAATCAATGTACGTTCCTGTGTTGGCTACCATTTCGATTTTCCCGATCTGGAATTCGGTCCCTTCCGCGTAGAACCGTTTTGAGTCTTCTCTGCTCAGGTAGTCGCAGACAATTGGCGCGGGTAGACCTTTGTAGGTTACAAGTCCGTGTTCAATGGTATGGCTCAGGTCAATAAACAGATCTTTCCGGGCCTTTTGATTCACCGGTTTTCTCTTATGAGGTTCTGTTATGATTTCTTTATTCAGAATTTTGGCCTGTCCGACCATCAACAGCCGTAAATCGGCAACCATGTAGTCTGTCAGCTCTTTATCTGTTATATCATCACCGAGGATGTCAAGCCGAAAGTCTTGCCCTTTAATACTACCTCCATTCGTAAAGTATATTTCAAAATCAAATTTTACTCTTTTGTCCATTTTTTATCTCCGTTAGTAGAAAAACCATACTGCAATAAAAGAAAATGAGGGATAAATAATGATGCAAAGTCAGAAAATTTTCGATCGCCTCCCTAGACGGAATAACGATTTTTTGCCTTATATTGGTTGTGCAAGATCTCATCAGACACCTTCAGTTATTATTTTAATGAAAAAGAGAATATATCAGACAGACGCATTTGCCGACAAAGTTTTCTCAGGAAATCCGGCAGCGGTTTACCCGCTTGACCACAGGGTGGAAATCAGCGGACAAGGAAAGTTATATTTGATCGGAGAAATATACCCGGACTAAAATTATACAAAATATGAACTACAATCACGACGAACGTATTGCCAGAATGACCTTCGCATCGGTGTATCCGATGTATGTTCAAAAAGTAGAGAAAAAAGGAAGAACAATAGAAGAACTGCATCAGGTGATAGGGTGGCTGACGGGCTATGATGACGAAAAATTGCAGGAGCAGATCGATCAAAAATCAACCTTTGAGGCTTTCTTTCAGAATGCCGCCTTACATCCTAATGCTCACATGATCACCGGCATGATATGTGGTTACCGGATCGAGGAGATTGTCAATCCCCTGACACAAAAGGCACGCTACCTGGATAAGCTGGTGGATGAGTTGGCGAAAGGCCGGAAGATGGAGAAGATTCTTCGGGCGTAGACATTAACTCATGAGTAGGGGCTCTGACACTTTCTTTATTTCTGGTGTCAGTTTGAGCATAAACGGGAACGGAAGTTCAAAGTTTATCGGCGATGCTATGGCAGGTGTTCCTGTCAATAACCGCGCAAAGGTTCAGTCATCTTCCTCCCTTCTACCCCTGTACATTTCATATTTCACCAGGCGCGCCGGTAGTCCGCCGTTCATAAGGTCGGCTTTGAAGCCGGCCTTCAGCCCAACCGACTTCAGTGCATTGAGATCCGAGCTGATAAGCCAGGCATCGTATCCTTCATATTGCTGCTTTAGGGTATCGCCCAGTCTTTTATAAAAGAGGTCAATGTCTGTCATCTTCAAACGCTCGCCATAGGGCGGATTGATCACCACCACTCCGCCTGGTTCTTTGGGAGAAGACTCAAAGAAGTCCTCCTTCCGGATGCTCAGGTGCTCATCCATCCCGGCATTTTCAGCATTTTGAGAGATAATATCCATATTTTTCGACAGGATATCCCGGCACCAGATCTTCAGGTCCGTGTCCCGGATCTTTTTTGAAAGCTCGAATTTTATCTGTTCAAAGAGATTGGCATCGTATTCCTCCCACCGCTGGAAGGCAAAGGCCCGGTTCATTCCCGGTGGCGTGAGGGTACCGATCAACGCGGCCTCTATCCCGAAAGTACCCGAGCCGGCCATCGGGTCAACCAGGGGCCGGGAGGGCTTCCACCCCGACATCAGCAGGATCCCGGCCGCCAGCACCTCGTTGATCGGGGCTTCATTCGATACCTTCCGGTAACCCCTTTTATCCAGGCTTAATCCCGATGAATCAAGGGAAACCGTTACCTGATGATCATGCACCCGGATATTCAGATAAATATCGGGATCTCTGGTGTCTACGCCAGGCCGTTGCCCGTATTTCTGCCGGAAACGGTCGGCAATGGCATCTTTTGATTTTAAAGCTACGTACTGGGAATGGCGGAAGACCGTTCCGCTTACCACCGCATCAATGGCAAAGGTTTGGTGAAGCGAAAAAACATCCTCCCAGGGGAAATCCCTGATCCCATAGTAAAGCTGGTCCTCATTACCGGCGCTGAATTCCGTGAGCGGAACCAGCACCCGCAGGGCTGTTCTCAGGGCCATGTTGGATTTATACAGCAGGGCATCATTCCCCGCATAGCTAACGGCACGCTTCAGCACCCGTACCTGCTCACCGCCCAGATCGGTTATTTCAGCGGCAAGAGTCTTCTCCAGCCCCATGAGGGTGGTGGCCACCATTTCATACTTTTCCATTACCAGATAATTGCTTCTTTTCCGTGCTGAAGGAGATATTCGTTCGTTTTTGAAAAGTGCCTGTTCCCGAACCACCCGCCTGAATTGGCCGAAAGCGGCGAAGGATGTCGCGCCTTTAGCACCAGGTGCCGCGACGTATCTATAAATTTTCCCTTGTTTTGTGCATAAGAGCCCCATAGCAAAAACACCAGGTTTTCCTTTCCGGTATTTAAGGCGTGAATAACGGCATCGGTAAATGTCTCCCAGCCCCGGTTCTGGTGAGAACCTGCCTGACCCGCACGAACGGTGAGCGTGGCATTTAAAAGCAGCACACCCTGCTCTGCCCAGCGGGTAAGATTCCCCGACCGGGGAATGTCCGTACCGGTATCGTCATTTACCTCCTTGAAAATATTGTGCAGCGAAGGTGGAAAAGGGATCCCGTCATTCACGGAAAAGCACAAGCCGTGAGCCTGGGAGGGGCCGTGATAGGGATCCTGTCCGATAATAACCACCTTCACCTTGTCGCGGGGAGTTACCCGGAAAGCATTAAATATGAGGCTTCCGGGCGGATAACAGGCCGTAGTACGGTATTCTTCCTTTACAAAACCGATCAGGCGGGAAAAATACTCCTTCTCAAACTCACCTCCCAGAACAGCCTTCCAGGATTCTTCTATTTTTACACTCATTCTGCTTAAAAAAACGTGGGGGTTTTTGAATTCCGGCAAAATTATCATTTTATTTACAAATAAATTTACGTTATCAAGCCGGCAGACGGATTATTTTACGCATGATTTCTGCAATTACCAACGGAATAAAGGTCAGTGTTATATCTGAGTTCCAGCCGTTTTATTCGCAGCCGGAGAGAAACCTGTATGCTTTTTCGTACACTATACACATTGAAAACACCACGGAAAACACGGTAAAGCTGCTTTCCCGTCACTGGAAAATATTTGATTCTTATGGTACATCATACGAGGTAAACGGCGAAGGAGTGGTAGGACTCAGCCCGGTGATCGAGCCCGGAGAATTTTTCGAGTATACTTCCGGATGCAATTTCGCATCCACCATAGGCAGAATGCACGGCAAGTATATCATGCAACGGGTTCGTGACGGACGCCTGTTTGAGATCAATATCCCTCAGTTTATCCTGGAGGTGCCTTATATCCGTAATTAATGATCTGCACAGCGTATGTTTTTTGATTTCCTGAAATACTACCTCAAAGCAGGCAATGCCCATAGTATTCACTCACCATTTATTTTTGATCTCTATACGAAAGTGTATAAGGATTTCTCTCCGAACCCTGATTTTGAAAAGATCGAAAACATACGGTCGGAGCTGAAAAACAATCCCGGGCTGATCAGCATTGAGGACATGGGCGCCGGATCGCGGCTGAACACTTCCTCCGAACGTACGGTGGAAGATATTGCCCGAAAATCACTGAAGTCGCCATTCTGGTGTCAGTTTTTTTACCGGCTCATCCGGTACTACGGCTATACGAACATACTGGAGCTGGGAACCTCGTTGGGGGTCACCACATCTTACCTGTCTATGGCCGCCCCTGACGGAAAAATATGGACCATGGAAGGCTGTGAAAATACATTGAATGTGGCCCGTGAGAGCTTCGCAAAGCTCCGGCTACGGAACCTGCTCCTGGTAAACGGTAATATTGATCTTTGTCTGAAAGACATACTGGAAAGAACCGGGCCCCTCGATTTCGTGCTTTTTGATGCCAATCATCGCTATCAGCCTACCCTGACTTATTTTGAGCTGTGCTATACCCGGGCCGGGGAGAATACGGTTTTTGTCTTTGATGATATCTACTGGTCATCCGAAATGAAAAAAGCCTGGAAAGAGATCTGTGAGGACCCGCGCGTCAGCCTGTCGGCAGACTTCTTTCATACCGGGCTCGTATTTTTCAGAACAGGCGTGGAAAAGCAGCACTTTGTACTGAAGTGATCAGAACGGGTAACCTATGCCGAAATTCAGGTTAAGTCCGTAAGGCCGGTTTCCACGCAGGGAAAAACGGTTAAGCACATAGCGGTCGCCTTCCGGCCGGCTGGGGTCGATCACCTTGATACCCCAGTCAAAGCGGAATAAAAAGAAATTAAGGTCCCACCTGACACCAAACCCGGTACCCACCGCGATTTCGCGGTAGAAACGTCCAAAATCGAAATTTGACTTGTTATATCTTTCCGGAATATTGATCTGGTGCCATTTCCATACATTTCCGGCGTCGATAAATACGGCCATCTGAATATTTCCTGCAAAACGGATGACACTTCTCCGGTATTCAAGGCTACCCTCCAGGAGAATATCACCGGGTTGCGGAATGGTATTTCCCACAGCGGTGGTGTCAGAAGCCGAAGAACCGGTTCCCAGCGAACGTGGCGCCCAGGCGCGGATGCTGTTACTTCCCCCTACAAAGAAGCTCTTATCATACGGAATGGCCCGGTTCTTACCATAAGGATTGGTTACGCCTACATTCACACGGAAGGCATAGCTGCTTTTAGGCGAGAGGTTAATGCTCCGCCGAAAATCAGCATTGATCTTGACAAAACGGAAGTAGGCCCGCACCGAATCGGGCCCGCTGCTCATAGGAAACAGGTCTTCCACCCAACCCATCCTGTCCTTATCTTTCAGGAAGTTGAGAACCGTTCCGGCGGACTCCACAAACAGCCGGAAGAAGCTGGAACTCGAAAAAGGCTTGCTGGGGTCCTGGTTATTAAAAACGTAATTGGTGTTGATTGAGGATACAAACTGCGGATCAAAGGTCACTTTCAGGTTATTGCCTATTCGTTGCAGAGAATCGAGGGTCCGGTAAAACTCCCGTCCGGAGGGATTATTGGCATAGCTGGTATTGATCAGGTAAGCATCCAGGAAATTGAAATACAGGATGGCGTTCTTACTCAGCTGCAGCGAGTTTCCGGCCGTAAGCTTGAAATTGGTTCTTGTACCCCAGAACGGCTCCGAGTAGTTATATCCCAGACCGAAGGTGGTACGAGGGTTTTTGAGGTTGATCTTCTCGCCTTTGGGATGAAAGGGCAGCATAACCGGCAGGGTAATGTTCAGGTTACCGCCCAGTTCCAGGCTTCCACGAATAGCCCTCTCTGTGGTACGGATGGGTGTGGGCTGTCCTTCGTAAGATCCGCGGACCCCTAATTCCACCACCTCCAGCCTTCGCAGAACATTCCGCATAGAGAGAGACACCGGGATCCCGAACCCGAAAAAGCTGTTTCCGTCGGTATAGATATTGTTGATCCCCGGGCTGATGCCCAGGGTGAACCGCTCCTGCACGGGCGCAAAATATTCCAGGGCCAGCCGGGCGGAATCGGTCACTTTCAGCTGGGAGCTGGCAAAAGAGAACTGGTTAAACAGTGATACCTGCCGTTGGGTCTCGTAAATGGCCGCACTGCTAAACAGGTCGCCTGGCTTGGTAAAGATACGGTTACGGATCAGGCCCAACGGCACGGAATTGTCCAGCCGGATAAAGTCTACTCCCCGGATATGGGTGGTATCCGGCGCTCCTGAAATATTCCGGTTATTGGGGTCAAAAGTCTTAAAATTCACCTCTGAAAGATAATACCGCAGATGCTTACCCTGCTCCGGATTCAATATCTCTATTTTAAGATTTCCGCTTTTCCGCTTCCTGAAAAGCTCTTCACTTTCTTCATGATTGATTACCCCGTAAGTAATGTACCGGTTATTAAAAGCATAATAGCCATTGTTTTTCAGCAATTGCTCGATCCGGAGCTTTTCGGCTTCCACATTCTGGTGATGGAGCGGGTCACCCGGCTTCAGGGTCCGGTTCTTCCGGTCGGCATTCAACAGGGAGTCAATTTCAGGGTCGCGTACCACATAGCGGATGGTATCCATGGTGTAGAGTTGGTTTTCCGCCAGGGTATACCTTACATTGTAGCGGCCTTTTCTGCGGGTTTCGTACACTGCACCGCTTACGCCTGCCTCGCGATAGCCCCGGTCAAAAAGATATTTTTGCAGGCGGCCGGCGGTCTCTTCCACCTCTTCTTCAGAAATATAAACCTGTTTTTCGCCCACATTGGAATAGAACCAGGCCACCTTATTCTCCAGCGAGCTTCGGTAGCGGTCGATCTTCCGTTCGATCCGGCCTGATTTTTTCAGGGAATATCCCGGATCCTCTTTCAGATCGGCCAGTCGGGTCTCCTGCCGGGCTTTTTTTCGCTCAAATTTAAGGGAATCGTAGGTATTCTGGCCAAAATTATACCACCACACCCGCGGTGTCAAAGGCAGGTTGAGGGGTTTGGAGTTTTCCCTTTGCGCAAACGGGATGATCAGCTCCAGCTCCTCCTTATACACTTTATCGTTCCCCTTAAACTCGTTTTTCCACAATAATAGCTTATTTTGGGGCGGAGGTATATTATTTTTACAGGAAAACAGAGTCAGCCCTGAGACCAAAAACAATACATATAAAAAGGGCTTCTGCAAAGGCAAACACAGTTTATGATTTCAAAACAACAACAAAAATACATCCAATCTCTTCATAATAAAAAATACCGTACAGAATACGGCGAGTTTTTGGTAGAAGGTGAAAAGGGGCTGGAAGAGCTGCTGGCTTCCGATTTCGAGATCGTCCGGATCTTTTGTTCCGAAGATTTTGCAGGGCGAAGCTTCGCGGGGCAGCCCTTCGCGGAGCGACCTTTATCCGGGCAACACCTCCCTGCAGAACATAGTATTTCCGAAACACACCCCACCGGGCAGGACATTATACAACACCCCCGTATGAAAGATGCGGTAATCGCCCCGGCCTCTGTTATCGCCACTGTTTCCACCTTCAAAAGTAACTCAGCCGGCGTGGCAATAGTAAAACAAAAACGACCTTCCCCACCTCGAAATTTTGAAAAGGTCACACTAATTTTAGATAATATTCATGATCCCGGTAACCTGGGCACCATCCTCCGGCTGGCCGACTGGTACGGTATCCGTAACGTGGTCTGCAGCCCGGAAACGGTAGAGTTCTACAACCCCAAGGTGATCAGCTCTACAATGGGCTCCTTCACCCGGATCAATGTATTTTACACTCCGCTCCCCGGCTTTCTTCAGAAATTCAGCTTCCCGGTCTACGGCGCCGACCTGGAAGGAGCCAATGTGCATCAGCACCGTTTTGAAGAAAAGATCGGCCTGGTCATCGGCTCAGAGTCACACGGGATATCCCCCGAAGTTTCTGCCCTGGTCACCACGAAGATCACGATACCCCGCTTCGGTGCAGCCGAATCGCTGAATGCGGCGATGGCTACGGGGATCATTCTGGATAATGTCTTCCGGGCAGTATAAATTTATTTGTACCATTACGCAACCCGTCTTCTCTGATTTTCGTAATGGAGTTAAGAAGATGAAAAACGGCAGTGTTTCGGATATATCTCCGGATATATTAAAAGGATGCGAAGGTAAAAACATTAAAAGTAATGTGTTGACCGGGTCTGAGAGCATGGAGCATCCCTTACATGATTGGGATGCAAAATCCATAGCCTCAAAATGCATTATGGTTTATGATGAGGAAGCCTCTGAAATAGAGGCCGTGGCCGTGTCTGTACCGGTCAGGAGCTTTGACAGCGGAAACGCTAACCGTGACTCCCATGCACTCGAAGTGCTGGAAGCTCTGAAATATAAGAACGTGACTTTTACTTCTACCGGTATTTCAGAAAATACCGGTAAGCTGACCATTAAGGGAAACCTCACTTTTCACGGGGTAAGCCGCCCGGTGGTCATCCTGGCCACCCAAAAAACAGAGGAAAACGCACTGCACGTAGAGGGCCGATTTGAAATTGACATGAAAGATTACGGGGTAAATCCACCCTCACTTATGGGCATCAAAACCAAAGAAAAAATAAGTATTGACTTTTTAATGGTCTTTGCATTAACCTGAGCCCTGTTTTTTGTATCGGGGTTAAATACGGAATTTCTTTGATAATGAATTAAAACCGGCCAGGCAATACACCAAATATGCCCGGTGCCATAACCGGCCATCCATCTTTACATCCACTTAATCCAAAATGGGTTGAATAAAGTGAATATTTTTTCCGAAATTTGCGCCGAGTTTTAACCAAATTCCTGAATGGAAAATAAAATAGACAAAAATTATATCATCGGTTTGCTGCTGATGGTACTCATGTTCACGGCGTATTCATTTTTTTATAAACCGGAAGCTTCCGTTGACCCTAAAGAAGAACAACCTGCTAAAGTTTCGGAAGCCGTAGCCGCTCCTAAACCTGTAAACCCTCTGCTCGACAGTACAGTGCAGAATGTACCTGAAAAAGAGATTGTTCTGGAAAACCAGGACCTGAGGGTGACCTTCTCCAGCAAAGGCGGGGTGATCCGGCAGGTGGCACTCAAAAATTACAAGACCTATAATGACTTTATTGCTCATAAAGATGTCGAAATGGTGCTTTTCGACGGCACCCGCTCGAATCTCGACTTCGAGATCCCTACGCAAACCGGCTCGCTGAAACTCAGCGATGTCAGCTTTGCTACAGATGCCGTAAGCGGTACCGTACCGGACGGAAAATCGCAAAGTGTGGTATTTACCGCGCAGATACAGGGAGGAGTATTGCAAAAAACCTATACCCTGGCGGCCAAAGGCTTCGAAATAGAGCATGATATCAGCACACAGGACCTGGAAGGTGTGCTCCGGAATGCACCGGTGGTGCTCAACTGGGAAAACCATATCCAGGTGCTGGAAAATGACCTGGAAGAGAACCGGAAAGCCTCGCAGATCAACTATTTCGATAAAGAAAATACTTTTGAAGCGGTAGGTGCCAACAGCCTGTCGGGTAACAGTGAAGATGCCAAGCTCCCTGTTAAATGGTTCACCTTCTACCAGAAATACTTTACCAGCGGTATCGTCTTTGAAAATTCGTATTTTGATCGTGCCCGATTCAGCCTGGAGACTCCGGCTCAGGATTCGACCACGGTTAAAATCGCCCGGGCCAGCGCAGAGATCCCTTATGCCGACCTGATCGGAAATAAAACACGGTTCAAATATTATTTCGGGCCGAATGAGCTGGCAGACCTGAAAGCAGTGGGTAACGACTTCCAGAAAAACCTTTACCTGGGTTACGACATTGTAAAACCCATTAACCGCTACATTTTTGTACCCCTCTTTACGTGGGTGGAATCATTCGTTTCCAATTACGGCTTCCTGATCATTGTGGTGGTGCTGATCATCAAGCTGGTTCTGACGCCACTCATCTACAAGTCTTACATGAGCTCCGCCAAAATGCGGGTTCTGGCACCGGAGATCAATGCCATTAAAGAAAGAGTGGGCGATGATACCGTTAAAATACAGCAGGAGACCATGAAGCTTTATCAGCAGGTGGGCGTGAATCCGCTCAGCGGTTGTATTCCGTTGTTGCTTCAGATGCCTATCCTGATGTCGGTATTCTTCCTGTTTCCGAACCTGACAATGTTCCGTCAGAAGGAATTCCTATGGGCCAAAGACCTTTCCACCTACGACAACCTGATCCAATGGGGCTTTAATCTCCCGATCCTGGGTAACCACCTGAGCCTTTTTGTGGTATTGATGACCATATCCAGTCTGGCATTCACCTATTATAATAACCAGAACACACCGGATCAGCCCGGGCCGATCGATATGAAGAAGATCTCCTACTTCTTTCCCGTGGTTTTTATGTTCGTGCTGAACAGCTTCCCGGCAGCATTGAGCTTCTATTACCTGGTTTCCAACCTGGTGACCATCGCGCAACAGCTGATCGTAAAGCGCTTTGTAAATGAGGAAAAGATCCTGGCCATCCTGGAAAATAATAAGCGGAACTATCAGACCAGGCCGCAAAAGAAGAATAAATTCAGTGATTTTCTGGAAAAGCAGATGCAGGCATCTGAAGAGATGAAGCGAAAAAGCGATGAGCTGAAAAAGCAACAGCAACAGAAAAGAAAAAAATAATTCGTAAATTGGGCTGCTTTTGCAGTCCATATTTTTTTCAACCAGACTTAACTTCAATGAAAAAGTCGCTCTTATTCTTATTGATTTGCTCGGGTAAGCTTTTCGCCCAACTTTCTGAACAGCAATTTTTTAATGTCTACAAAGAGGGGGTTAGCCTGTTTGAAGAGGCCCGTTATGACGAGGCCTTCAGCAAACTTTCCACCCTCACCAACCGGAACCATGCCAATGCCGTAGCCCCCTATGCTTACCTTTATGCCGCGCAGGCTGCTGAAAAAAAGGGGAACAAGTACCAGGCAAAGATCCTGTACAGGAACCTGCTGACCTCTTATTCCGACTGGGATAAGATCGATGAAGCAAAAATTCTTTATGCCCGTATCAACCTCGAAGAAGGCTATTACGAAGAAGGACTGAAAACGCTGCATGAAATAGACAATGCAGCCCTCAACCCGCTGAAGCTACGGGTCATGGATGAATACATGAAGAACGTCAAAACCATAGCCGCGCTCAAAAGCCTGTACAACAAATACCCGAATTACAAACCCGTTGCCCGCGCGCTGGTTGATAAGATCCAAAGCAACCGGTACAATACCAAAGCTGATCTTGAGCTTTCGGATATGCTGACCAATCGTTTCGGGTTACTCGAACCGGAAGAACCAGAAGGAAGCCCTTCCGTCGCCAAGAAATCATACGATAAGGTGCTCAATTTCGGAATTCTTCTTCCGTTCGAACTCAGCAGTGCCGACCCCACCGCTGCTTCCTTCCGGTATATTTATGATATCTATGCAGGAATGACCGTGGCAGCAGAAAAACTGAATAGCCGGGGGGTACATATAAGCCTCCATACCTACGATATCAAAAGCGATGCCCAGGCATTCAAAAATGCGGAGAAAAAGGCCGGTTTTTCGGACCTGGACCTGGTGGTGGGCCCCCTCTACCCTGCCCCGAATACGCTGGCCCAGAAATTCGTGAATGATCACCGGGTGATCCACGTGCACCCTACTTCCAATAACCTTTCACTCCTTACCGAATCCAAAAATGCATTCCTGATGCAGCCTTCTCATTCTCAACAGGCCAAAAAGGCGCTAGATTATGCGGCCTCATCCGGTTTGCCGAAAACCGTGAGTGTGTACTTCGGTGAAGCCAGGAAAGATTCCCTCTTTGCTCAGATCTACGCAGCAGAGGCCCGGAAGAGGGGGTATACCGTTAACGAGGTCGGAAAATTTACCGGGCAGAAGCTGGCTCCACAACGGGGCCATATCTTTCTGGCGGCCGACAATAACCTGGGTGTCCGGTTCCTGCAGAGCGTAGCGATGAACAATATCGACTGCGAGGTTATTCTTACGGCCAGCTCTTTTAACTGGGACCGGCTGAATACCTCTCCCTTTACCAACAAAATAGCCCTCATCTACCCGGAATATGTCAACCGGGAACGGGAGCCCGTAAAAGAATTTGAAAAAGCCTATTTCGACAGAACCTCGGGTCTTCCCTCCTACTACAGCTATCTGGGGTATGACATTGTGCATTATTTCGGTTCGATGCTGAAAGACGGCCTTAATGCATTTCAAAGGTACATTGAGCGGGGAGAGTATGTAGAAGATTATCTCCTGAGCGGATACGATTTCAGTGACAAAATAAAACAGAACGACATTGTGCCCATTGTGAAATACCGGGACCAGCATTTTGAAGAAGTATATCGATGATCCGTAAACCCAAAAACAGTGAAAGAGCCTTTGATGAGGCTGTAAAATATATTCCCGGTGGGGTAAATTCTCCCGTAAGGGCCTTTAAATCGGTGGGAGGAATTCCCCGTTTTATCAAACGAGCCAAAGGAGCTTACCTGACCGACGAAGATAACAACAGGTACATTGATCTCATCGGCTCCTGGGGCCCGATGATCCTCGGACATGCTTTCGCTCCGGTGGAAAATGCCGTGCGAAAAGCCATCCGCTCGTCCTTTTCCTTTGGCGCTCCTACCATCAAAGAGGTGGAAATGGCCCGGTTGATATGCCAGCTGGTTCCTTCCATTGAAATGGTGCGCATGGTGAATTCAGGTACGGAGGCTACCATGTCGGCCATCCGGCTGGCAAGGGCTTATACGGGCAAAAGTAAGATCATTAAATTTGAAGGTTGCTATCACGGCCACGGAGATGCTTTCCTTATCTCGGCCGGGAGTGGCGCGCTCAGTCTGGGGGTACCGGACAGCCCGGGCATTACCCCCTCTGTTCTCCAGGATACCCTGACAGCCCCCTATAACAATATAGAAGCCGTAAAAGCCCTGGTCAGCGCGCACAAAGGCCAGATCGCCGCCCTGATCATTGAACCGGTGGTGGGCAATATGGGCTGTGTATTGCCCGGTGAGGGTTACCTTCAGGCGCTGCGCGATATCTGTACCCGGGAGGGGATCGTTTATATCTTCGATGAAGTGATGACGGGCTTCCGTCTGGCTCCGGGCGGAGCTCAGGAACGTTTCGGCGTCTTCCCCGATCTCACCACCATGGGTAAGATCATTGGCGGCGGCATGCCCGTGGGCGCCTACGGCGGAAAAAAGGAGATCATGCAGCTGGTGGCCCCATCCGGTCCGATGTACCAGGCCGGAACCTTATCCGGTAATCCCATTGCCATGTCGGCAGGGCTGGCTATGCTGAAGCACCTGAAAAAACATCCAGAGGTGTACGAACAACTGGAAGAAACCGGCCAATATATAGCAGAAGGCCTGCATAAGTCGCTCCGCGAGCTGGGCCTTGATTACACCGTTAACCAGATCGGCTCGATGTACAGCCTGTTCTTTACCAAAGAAAAGGTCGTCGACTACAAAACGGCCAAATCAACGGATACGGCAAAATTTGGGAAATACTTTCATGGCATGCTGCAACGGGGCGTTTACCTGGCGCCATCACAATTTGAATCATTATTCCTTTCTGCGAAGATAGACCGTAAGCTGGCCAACAAGATCCTGCGGGCCAGTCACGATACGCTGGCGTCGCTTCCTGAAGCCGAATAAAAACGAAGAGTTTAACCCGAGACTTATTTTATAAAGAGGGTGGGTATTCGTTACCGGAAGTTCCGGAAAAAAACAGGCCGGGGAAAACACTTTCGGGTTTTTTCCCCCATACCTGCACCGACCAGAACGACTTCAGGAAACCCGAACCGTAGCCCACAAATTGCGTGATAACGGCACGGAGCGACAATACCCCTATCTTCACACTCTTATTCTGTACAGCGCTTACCAAAAAGCAGGCTGCAAAATACAGCACATATAGCAGAATCGGGTAGGGTGAACCCAGCAGGAGAGCCGCACACGCGATCACACCACCCACCAGGAAAGCCGCCGGGAAAAAGTAGGTGAGCTTAGCATATTCAGGATGCCAGCGGTTGAGAATAGGCCTGACTTTCCCGAACTTATTGACCTGGGTATAAAACTTACCCCAGTCGATCCGCCGCTTATGGTAAACCGATACACTTTTAAAAAGACGCGTTTCAAAGCCCAGCTTCCACAAGCGTATGGTCAGGTCAGGATCCTCGCCGGGATGAATTCTGCCGAACCCGCCCGACGCCCTGAAGGCCTTTTCTGAAATTCCCATATTAAAGCTCCTGGGCTGAAATTTTCCCAGCTTTTCCGAGGCGCCTCTTACTCCCCCGGTGGTCAGCACGGAGGTCATGGCAAAATTGATGGCTTTCTGGATATCGGTAAAGCTGTCGAGTGCGGTATCGGTACCTCCGAAACAATCTGCATAATCCTCCCGGAGTGAGCGGTCCACTTCCGCCATATATTCCGGCGGAAGGATGCAGTCGGAGTCCAGGATCAGGAAATAATTTCCACCGGCCATCTGCATTCCGTAATTCCTGGAGTCGCCCGGGCCGGAGTTATCCTTATAGTAATAGCGAATATTCAACTGAGTGGAAAACTGTTTGACCACCTCTTCACTGGTTTGAGTAGACCCGTCTTCTACGATCACCACCTCAAAGTCTGAGAAGGTCTGGACAGAGAGGCTTTCCAGCAGTTCCAGGATCTCGTTCGGCCGGTTAAAAACGGGCACTACCACAGAATACTTTAATACACTATTCATCGGGCACAAAGATAGAAGACTCTTATCTCATCCGGCCAGGTGCGATCAAAAATTTATCTTAAAGTCCCGGCGTCTTCCCATCTTCTCTCCCCAAAGCATTTATAATTAGAACCTTGGAATAAAACGGTTCAGGCGCCGTCTAAAAAGTCCGATTTATTTTCAGAAGTCCGTTTGGAAGTTTCCCCAAAGGCCTCTACTTTTGCACCACGATTTCGGAAACGGGGTCGTGACATAAGTGAAAAGTTACGCTATTTTTCGATTTATGGGACCAGCCGGCCCTATCGTCTAGCGGTTAGGACACGTCCCTTTCACGGATGAAACCGGGGTTCGATTCCCCGTAGGGTCACGTAAGGGGAATTCATTGCGAATTCCCCTTATTTTTTATCAATCAACAACCTTTTTTTCATTTTCAGGGTGTTATGCGTAAATACATGCCATCCCCCTGACTTCACAAGAGATGGTGAAAATTATTTCATCGCCCCTTTTGTTTTAAAGCATTAAATGTTGACCTGCAACGTTGCTATACCCCCAACACCCACCTCACATCAAATGCATCGGTTATCTCGACCAGTTTTTGGTCATCTCCAAAAAGATCCTGTTGATTAAATCCCAGCTTTTCAATAAGCGCTTGTCTGGTGGCTGTATTTTCACAATGCAGAAAAATAGCCAGATAATTCCCGAGGGTTCTTCCTTCGTTGTGTACGAGGTCTGAACCATAAATGATTACGCTGTCAGAAACAAGCGACCCGCTGACAACAGGCACTTCCGTATAACCTTCTAATTCCTTTTCAAGGGCTTCAAAATGCAAGGTGCCGCCGAAGCAGGTTTGGTAATAAGTGAGTGCTTTCCTGCAATTGCCGGAAAATGTAATGAAAACCGCACTCACCCATTTACCACGATCAGAGTTAGCCATTGCAGATCAAATTAAGCATCCGGAATTTCAGTCTCTGTAAGCTTTATCAGTTTCTCCAGCGACTCCTGCCAGCCTAAGTAACACATTTCTGCCGGTACTGCGGGCATCCTTTCCTGTACCACTTTAAGTTCGGTGCCACACGAAACCGCATTCAGCGATAGGGTTGTAGTCATTTCTCCTGGTAAATCAGGGTCGTCAAACATATCGGTGTCTTTGTTTAGATTTTACGATTATACACGTAACAAACGGCCAGAATGCCCAATACCACCAGCGGCAACAGCATATACCCGATATTTTGATCTACGCAGGCATGACTGATAAATGCAAAGATTAAACTAAAGGTGAGTCCTGCATAGGCCCATTCCTTTAGCTTACCGGGTATTTTAGGATACGAAATGGCAAATACGCCGAGCACTTTAGCAATGATAAGTGCATGAGCAAAATAGTCGGGATAGCCCAACGGTTTTGTACCTGCATTCGCATACTGCGGGGAAAACAGCAGAGTGCCAAGCGGCATCACACCTTCCCAAAGAACAATGATGGTCATGGCAACCCAAAAGATGATTTTATTCTTCTTCATGTTATTTACTATCAAACGGTCTATAAATCAGTTGATTCAACATATTTCACAAAGTTGTCGAGGATAGCCTGCCATCCCTGTTTCTGAAATTCAGGGTCATTTTCTGTTTCTGCATCAAAGGTGGTTTCGATATGGGTTTGACCATTTTGGTCGGTAAACAAAGTAGTGGCCTTTCTTCCATCCGATAGGGTGTACGTAATTTCCTTATGTAGCTCCACCTGGTCATAGATGCCTTCGAAGTCAAATCCGAAGCTGCCGTCTCTGGCTTCCATCCTGTTCTTAAACTTTCCGCCTGCTCTCAGATCGTTTTCACTGCTTGGGGTATGCCAACTCGGGTCAGGTGTGTTCCATTGTATGATATCGTCCGGGGTATTCCACGCCTTCCAAACTTTTGCCACGGGAGCATTTACTGTTGCTTCTACCGTAATTCTTGTTGCTTGTGCCATTGTTAATTCGTTTTTTGTTTATCAAATTTCACGATTCAAAATTACAGCATAACCTGAAATTACGGCTGTTGTGAAAATGACAATTACAGGGGTGGATTATGACAAAACTATTTTTATCTTGCAGCTTAATACGCTGGTTGATATGCAGATCTCTGTCTTTGTACCTGAGTATGGGGTAATCGAGGCCGTTACACCGCCATTCAGAACCTTTCATACCGCCAATGAGTTTTTAACCGCATTGGGTAAAAAGCCTGTTTTCAAAGTGGAATATGTGGGCTTACAGGAATATGTACCCGCTAATAACGGCGAATATACCATAAAGACCGACAGGCTCCTTAAAGAGGTGACTGCAACCGACCTGCTGATCATACCTCCTACCTTTGGTGATGCCACCAAAGGAATTCAGGCCAATGCTGATGCGATACCTTATTTTAAGAAACTGCATGAGAATGGCTCAAGCCTTGCCAGTTTGTGTATCGGCGCTTTTCTTTTAGCCGAAACGGGTTTGCTCAATGGTAAAAAATGCTCAACGCACTGGGCTTATATCAACGAGTTTAAAGAAAGATATCCGGAGGTGGAAGTAGAGGATGGCGCGATAATAACCGAACACGATAATATTTACAGCAGTGGCGGGGCAACCAGCTTATGGAATTTAATATTGTACCTGGTAGAGAAGTTTGCAGACAAGGAAACCGCTATCATGATCTCAAAATATTTTGCGTTGGATATCGGACGGGATAGTCAGTCTCAGTTTGCGATATTCAAAGGTCAGCGAAATCACGGCCATGAGGATATTCAGAAAGTGCAGGATTATATCGAAAAGCACTATTGTAATAAAATATCAATAGATACGCTGGCTGAACTGATCCATACCGGCCGGAGAACTTTTGAAAGAAAATTTAAAGACGCTACCAACAATACACCCATAGAGTACATACAAAGAGTACGAATAGAAGCCGCCAAAAAGTCTTTTGAAGCCTCCCGGAGGAATGTATCTGAAATCATGTTTGATGTGGGCTATACAGACACAAAATCGTTCAGAGATACATTTAAAAAGATCACAGGACTTACGCCCATCGAGTACAGGAATAAGTTTACACGTATGGCAAATGAGGTGTAATGATCAGGTTCCACTTATTAAAATATTGAAGTTGTTAAGCAAAGCCCTGGTTTGGAAAGTCAATTAGAAGATCATGTATGTTTTAATCTATAAAATCTATAGATTAAATATATTTATATCAGAAATACTTCTATATTTGTGCGAGTAATCTATTATTCAAAAAACCATTAAACAAATCGGATATGACAAAACAACTTCAAACAGCATTAGGTGATGTTGCAGCCCGGCAGCTTGCTGTGGCCGCCCGTAGCGTAGCACAATTGGACAGCATTTCTCCCCGGTGGCTGACTCACCTTTTAAACTGGGTTCCCGTTGAGTCGGGCGTATTCAGGTTAAATAAGGTGGTGGGAGAAGAAGGTATCCAGGTAGATTGCTCCCGGCGCGACGAGAGTGTTCTTCCCCACACTTACGTTGACTATGAAGAAAACCCTAGGGAATATAACCTGAGTGCTGTGAATACGCTTATCGATGTCCACACGCGTGTTTCCGACCTGTATAGCAAACCTTATAACCAGATCAGCGAGCAGCTTCGCCTGGCTATCGAAAAAATAAAGGAACGCCAGGAAAGCGAGCTGATCAACAACGAAGATTACGGTCTTCTCAGTAATGTAGCCGAAAGGCAGATCATTAAAACACGCACCGGAGCTCCTACACCGGATGACCTCGATGAACTGATCACCAAAGTATGGAAGCATCCGGGGTTTTTCCTGCTGCATCCGCTGACCATAGCTGCATTCGGCAGGGAGTGTACAAGAAGAGGGGTTCCGCCTCCCACTGTTTCCCTGTTCGGAACACAGTTTTTAACCTGGCGGGGGATTCCCCTGGTACCCAGCGATAAAGTGCCGGTGGTAAACGGGAAGACCAGGATCCTTCTGATCCGTACGGGCGAGTCGCGCCAGGGCGTGATCGGTTTGTATCAGCCCAATCTTCCGGGTGAGCAGACCCCGGGTTTAAGTGTAAAATACACCGGAATTAACGATAAGGCCATCGCATCTTACCTGATCTCACTTTACTGCTCATTGGTAATATTGGTCGATGACGCAGTGGCTGTGCTCGACGATGTAGACATAACAAACTATCACGAATACAAGTACTAAATACTTATGCCCAACCCTGATTTACCAACGGAAAGGATACTGGAAGAACTGGCCAACCGGTTCTTTCACGCCGTTCCGGGCGATTCACCCCTGCAAAGTAGTCCTGAGGGAAATATTGAAGACAGCGGCCTGTTCAAAGATCCATTCCGGATACCTTCAGAGGAAAAACACGCGCCCCCACCGTTATACATCGATTCGCCCAATGAAGGAGCCTTAAAATGGCATCAAAGTGCCGCCGTCACAGACGATGACCCTTTCAGTTCGAAAGCAGTTCTGCCTGACGTGTCTTTTTTTGATAGCCGGATACCCGGAGCTGTGTCAGGAAACGGCGCCTCTCCGGGGATCAATGCCCCGGTTTGGAGTAATGGTTCCTCCTTTGATATACAGTCTGCTCCAAAACCGGAAAGTGCTTCATCCGTTTTACCTCTTCAGAATACCTTTAATCCTCCCGGCCAGTTGCCTTTTTCTCCGGGCGAACCGACCTACTATTTTGAAAAAGCACAGGCATATCCGGACCCTGTAAAAGCAGGATATCCGGGTGCAAACTATTCCGCCAATCCCCAGGCCCTGGCAAATCGTTTTGACGTAGAAGCCGTAAGAAGAGACTTTCCGATTTTAAGTGAATACATTAACGGCAGAAGGCTGGTGTGGTTTGACAACGCAGCTACCACACAAAAGCCGCTGGCCGTAATAGACCGGCTCAGCCATTTCTACAAGCACGAAAATTCAAATATTCACCGTGCCGCCCATGCGCTGGCAGCAAAAGCAACAGATGCGTATGAAGATGCCCGGAAGACCGTTCAGCAATTTATCAATGCGGGTTCTGTCAACGAAATCATCTTTACCCGCGGTACCACAGAGTCTGTTAATCTTGTAGCGGCCACCTGGGGAGACCAGTTTCTGGGCAAAGACGATGAAATCATCATCAGTCATCTGGAACACCACGCCAATATTGTTCCGTGGCAATTACTGGCGCAGAAAAAAGGCTTCAGGATCAGGGTGATCCCGGTAAATGACGACGGTGAGCTGCTCCTGGATGAATACATAAAGCTGTTAAACCCCAAAACCAAACTGGTTACTTTCACCCATGTCAGCAATGCCCTGGGTACGGTAACGCCTGCAAAAAAGATCATCGACCTGGCGCATGCGGCCGGTGCAAAAGTATTGCTCGACGGAGCACAATCGGTTTCACACTTTAAAGTGGATCTCCAATATCTGAACCCCGATTTCTTTGTACTGTCCGGCCACAAGATTTTCGGGCCTACGGGCATCGGGGTCCTGTATGGGAAAGAAGAACTGTTGAATACGCTGCAGCCCTACCAGGGGGGTGGAAACATGATACAGGATGTAACCTTTGAACGTACGCTCTTTCACCCCGCCCCTAACCGTTTTGAAGCAGGAACTGGCAACATAGCCGATGCAGTGGGTTTGGGCGCCGCATTGCAATATGTACAGAAAATCGGCATCGAAAATATCGGCAGATACGAACATGAGCTGCTGGAATATGCTACGTATCAGTTTAAGCAAATACCGGGTGTGAAGCTCATCGGAACGGCAAAAGACAAAGCGAGTGTATTATCTTTTACCCTGAAAGGTTATTCGAACGAAGAAGTGGGAAAAGTGCTGAACGAATACGGGATAGCGGTAAGAACCGGGCATCACTGTGCCCAGCCTATCCTCCGGAGGCTAGGTTATGAAACTTCCGTACGGCCCTCTTTTGCATTCTATAACACCAAAGCCGAAGCAGATCATCTGGCCCAAATTATTTACCGGCTTTCCGGGCAAAGAAAATGATTTCCATCCAAAACATATCAAAAACATTTAACGGCACTTTTCGGGTACTGGATAACGTAAGCCTGGAGGTAAAAGAAGGCGATATCGTAGGCATTATCGGGAGTTCAGGTGCCGGAAAAAGTACGCTGATCAGAACTGTTAACCTGCTGGAAAAGCCCGATACGGGTCAGATCATTATTAACGGGAAGATCCTGACATCTCTTTCCTCCAAAAAACTGGTCGAAGAACGGAAGAAGATCGGCATGATATTTCAGCATTTCAACCTGCTTTCGTCCCGGACGGTCTTTGAGAATGTCGCTCTGCCCTTGGAACTGGACCGGGTGCCGCAGGCCCGAATTGCAGAAAAGGTCACAGAACTGCTCGACCTGGTGGGTTTGCAGGAAAAAGCAAACGAATATCCGAAAAGCCTTTCGGGCGGACAAAAACAAAGAGTGGCTATCGCCCGGGCCCTGGCCAACGATCCTTACGTGTTACTCTGTGATGAAGCTACGAGCGCTTTGGATCCGGCCACTACCCAGACCATCCTGCAGCTGCTGTGGGATATCAATCAAAGACTTAAAATCACCATTTTGCTGATCACACACGAAATGGATGTGATCAGGGCCATTTGTAATCATGTGGCGGTGATAGACCATGGGAGGCTGCTTGCGGAGGGAACACTCTCCGGGCTGATACAAAACGAGATCATCAAACAATTTATAAAATCAGAAACTATGGCTTTACCACAAGAAATTTACAGCCGTCTGGGGAATAATTATGCTGAGGGCTTATTCCCCATTGTAGAAGTAGAGCTGAATGGAACCATTTCATTTGAACGCCTGATAGACACCCTTTATTCCCGGTTCAAAATCCCGTACCGGTTATTGAAGGCGGATATTGAGTTCTTGGGAGAAGGAAATTTCGGGAAGCTGCTGCTTGAGCTGAGAGCAGATAAGGAAAGTGCTGACAAAGCTATTCAGTACTTTAACGACAAGAATATTAAAAACGCCGTAAGGGGGTATGCCTGATCCTACATTTTTGCTATTGTTAAAAGGACTTCGTGAAACCCTGTTTATGACCATCGCTTCGGGTTTTTTCGGGTTTCTTATCGGGCTTCCCGTGGGTATACTTTTATACCTGACCAAAGAAGGCCAGCTCCTCGAAAACCGGTTGTATAATCGCCTTCTTTCGGTTCTGGTCAATGGGTTCCGCTCTGTTCCGTTTATTATCCTTATCGTCTGGATGATCCCTTTTACCCGTATCCTGGTGGGTACGTCTATCGGGGTTACGGCGGCGTTGGTGCCTTTGAGTATCGGTGCCGCCCCGTTTATAGCACGCCTCGTAGAAAACAGCCTGCTGGAAGTTCCTGCCGGTCTGGTAGAAACCGCCCGAAGTATGGGAGCGAGCCCCTTTCAGATCATTACCAGGGTGCTTCTTCCCGAAGCTCTCCCCTCCCTGGTAAACAACGTGACCATCACCCTTATTACGCTGGTAGGGTACTCTGCCATGGGCGGTGCCGTAGGAGCCGGCGGATTAGGGCAGATCGGGTATCAATACGGCTATATCGGCTACGATACCTTTATTATGAACAGCGTTTTGCTCCTGCTGGTGGCGTTGGTTTTTAGTATACAATTTGCCGGAGACCGGCTTTCAAAACGATTTAATCACCGATAGTTATGGTAAAAAAAATAAAGACCGCCTTTGTCGCGGTAACGATACTGTTTAATTCATGTACTTCCGGAAATGATGACCCTAACCACCTGAGAGTAGGCATTACCTCCGGACCTGAACGGGAAATAGCCGAAGCCGCTCAAAAAGTGGCCAAAGAGAAATATGGCCTGGAAGTAGAGCTGGTTACATTCAATGAATATGTAGTACCGAATGAAGCCCTGAACCAGGGCGATATTGATGTGAATGCTTTTCAGCATGTGCCTTACCTCGAAGAGCAATCCAGGCAGCGGGGTTATAAGCTGGCGGTGCTGGGAAAGACCTTCGTATATCCTCTTGTTGCCTATTCCAAAAAAATCAGGTCGATCGAAAACCTTCACAGCGGCAGTACGGTAGTGATCCCCAATGACCCCACCAATGGCGGGCGCGCACTGCTGCTATTGGAGAAGAACGGCCTGCTGAAGCTTAAAGACGGGACAGGCCTGCTTCCCAAGGTTATTGACATTGTCGAAAATCCGAAAAATCTGAACTTATTGGAAATAGAAGCTCCGCAGCTCCCGAGAATTCTGGATGACAGAAACGTCACAATAGCCGTAATTAACAGCAATTTTGCGGCCCAATCCGGCTTAGACCCGGATAAGTACGGTATTCTGAAGGAAGACAAAGACTCGCCTTATGTCAATGTAATTGTATCGCGGGAAGACAATAAAAATGAAGAGAAAGTGAAAAACTTCGTAAAATCGTATCAATCTGAGGAAGTGGAGCTCGCTGCTTTAAAGGTTTTTAAAGGCGGAGCGGTGAAGGGGTGGTGAGCCATATAAAAAAGTAAAAGTGTCATCTGAATTGTCTTATCTATGCATTTTAATTACTTAAGGCCGATAGCTGTAAATATAATTCTTTTAAGTATACTTTCCCCGGCTGCTCTCCCGGCACAGCAGCCGGCAGAGCGTTTTAAAGGCCAGGAGCCCATAAAAGCCGTAAATACGGAGTCTAAACCCGTCACCTCCCAATGGAAAGGTACCTATAAGCTGGGAAATATCCGGGTGTCCAATTCATTTGACGGGGCCCGTGTAAATTTCGCGGAACTTGAAAATGACACCCTCGTCCGGCTATGCATATCTCCTGAAAACCAGCCGGTCAATTCAAGCCCCTGGTATGCCTTTGAAATAGCATCAGACGAAGAAAAGGAGATTTCTATCAAATTGGTATATCCTGAAAATTTCAGGCATCGGTACGACCCGAAGATCAGAACAGAGTCCGGTGCCTGGATAACCAGGAGCGGCACCGGAGCCGGTAACGAATATACCTTCCGGTTGAAAGTTTCAGCGAAACCCGTGTTTGTAGCCGCACAGCCCCTCATCGCCAGTGGCGAAGTAGACCAATGGATCCGCTCTCTGAGGAACGTGAGATCAGGTTCTGCCGGTACATCTACCCTCGGGAAGGCCATTCCGGTGGTGGAGATCGGAAATACCCAAAGCCGGCGTAAAGTGGTGATCATGGGAAGGCAGCACCCTCCCGAAGTGACGGGCCATCTGGCACTTATGCATTTTGTGGAGGCCCTCAATAATTCAGAATCTAAAGAACTCTTTCATATCTGGGTTTTTCCACTCGTAAACCCCGATGGAGTAGACAACGGCCACTGGCGGCATAACCAGGGCGGGGTTGACCTGAACAGAGACTGGGCCGATTTTAACCAGCCTGAAACCCGGGCTATCCGCGATTACCTCAAAAGCAGGATCCAAAGCACCGATACCTTAGTATTTGCCATCGATTTCCACTCCACTCATGATGATATATACTACACGCTCGATCCCAAATTTAAAACGAATTCTCCCGGACTGATCAGTAAATGGCTTTCAAAACTCAAAAATGAAGTACCCGGCTATGACCCCAACATAAAACCGCTGTATTTCGAGCCCCCTACTTCTACCGCCTTTAGTTATCTCTTCGAGACCTACGGCGCCGAATCACTTGTGTTTGAGATAGGCGATAAAACCCCGGAGAGTTTTATTAAAGAGAAAAGTAAGAAATCTGCCGAAATCTTGTTGGATCTGCTGAAAGAAGAATCATTAAGGTATTGATAAAAAAAATTCCCGGACTCAGAAAGTCCGGGAATTTTACTATCTAACCTATTTCATATTTATATATGCAAACTACTTTCTTAATGAATACGGAGCGATGTCATCGATAAGCTTCCAGAAAGGATATCATCGTTAAAGAAGCTGACCCGCTCACCCTTTTCCTGCAATCCCAATATATATAACAGGGGAAAATAATGATCCGGAGCAGGTACGGCATTCGTAGCCCAGGAACCCAGGCTCTGGTACTTTAATAACGGCAGATGATTTCCGTCTTCTATAAAGGCATTGAACTTCTCTCTCGCCTCCAGGGCCCAGTCGTAGGGCTTACTCTCCGCCTTTGTTGTATAAAGATTATGAATGATGTTTCCGCTCCCTACTATCAATACGCCTTTCCTGCGCAATGAGGCCAGCTGCTTACCCAGGCGATAATGGTACTCTGCGGGCTGGGAGTAATCTACACTCAGCTGAATCACCGGAACGTTGGCCAGGGGAAATAACCTTTTCAGCACGATCCATGCCCCGTGGTCTATGCCCCAGTCATGACTTAAACCCACCCGGGCGGTGCTGATCAGCTTTTGGGTTTCTACGGCCAGCGCGGGGTCACCTTTGGCAGCATATCTGACCTCAAACAGTTCATGGGGAAAGTTGTTGAACGTATGAATAGTGGGCGGTTCTTCCAAAGCAGTTACAAAAGTACCTTTGGTCAGCCAGTGGGCCGAAATACAGATCACGGCCCTGGGGGTTTCCAGTTTTTCTCCCAGCTCTTTCCAGGCATTGCTGTAAATATTATCGCGGATACCGTTTATGGGGCTTCCATGACCGATAAACAAAAGCGGAGTTCGTGCCGTACTTTTCCCGTCTTCCAGGGCGCTCAATGAGCCGGCGTAAGCGGTGGTCCCTGCCAGCGGCAGTAGCGACAGGGTCTTTATAAAATCAATTCGTTTCATTTTGATACTCCCCAGGGGTTATTTTTGGAATCTTTCTCAATTTTGTCAAGCAGGAAGAAGAAGTTTCTCCCCCAAAGTTTCCGGATATCGGCCTCCGAATATCCTCTCTTTTGCAAACCCAACGTAATGTTCCGGGCTTCACCCACGTGTGAAAACCCCACTACACCACCGCCATGATTAAAGTCTGATGCCAGGCCCGTATGATCCACCCCTATCAGCTTAACCACATAATCCACAGAGTTAAGGTAGTCTTCGAGCGTGGCATATTTCCAGCTGCTTTTGGAGAATTCAAGGTAATTTTTCCTGTATTTCCTGTAATCGGCTTCGCTCAGCTTTTCTTTCGGGTCACCCCCCAGGTAGGTCAGTCCGAAGGGATCGAGTATTTGCTTTTTGTATTCTGCAAACCGGGCAGGATCATTTTTCAGGTAGCTGGCAAAAGCCACCACGTGCACGATTCCGCCTTTTGCAGCGATAGCTTTGAGCTCTTCGTCGCTCAGGTTTCGGGCATTATCTACTTTAGCCCGGGCGCCGCTATGCGTGGCCACCACCGGGTGCCGGCTGGCTTCCACCGTATCCAGAACCGACTTTACGGATGCCTGTGACACATCTACCACTATCCCCAGGTCATTGAGTTTCTTTACCGCATCAAAGCCCAGCGGAGTCAGTCCCTGGTTCTCTTTGTCACCATGGGCCGCTACCGGTCGGGAAGATCCGGAAAATGCATTATTCCCTATGTGATTAAACCCGAAGATCCTGACCCCTTCCTCATATAACCTCTCAATGGTATCGAGGTCATTGAACCAGAAGGCATTTTGAAAACTTAACAAAATACCACGGCGTTTACTGAAAGCCACCCGCTCGAAATCGGGTGAATTGAATACCAGGTCCAGTTCATCCGGGTTTTCTTTTACCCAGTTTCGAATAGCATGAAGCTTTTTAAAAACGACCCTTTCGGCTTCCTTATAATTTTGACCGGAAGGAGCCGTAGTTTCAGCGTATAAGGCCAGGTTGACCAGGTCCAGGTTGCCCCGCTTCAGCTTGGGTAAATCCAACTGGTCTCCGGTCTCTTTCGAGGCCGGATTTTCTTTTGAATTGAAGTTATCCCGGATATCGATATGCGCATCAAATGTGATGATCACATCGTGCAGATCAAACTCCTCCCGGTTTATTGATGAATTAGCCATAGTTTTAATTTTTGATGAGGATGATGACCTCACCAAACGGTGAGGTCATAACATGGTTTTTCCAACAATCGTACCTTATATACAAAATCATTTACAGCAGCTTATTTGTAGCGATCTCCGTATTCGATATCGGGAAAACATAGTTCGCATCCTGCGGGTCTACCTGCCCGGCAGAGAGAGAAGCGCTTCCTTTGGCAGGAATGGGCAGCAGATTTCTCAGGAGGTCATTTGACCGGAATCCTTCACCTAACAGCTCGATTCTCCGCTCTTTCAGAATAGTATTTATCAAAGCGGTTGGCGTAGACAAAGAAGCTTCAGGGAAAACAAACGAAGCATCAGAGCGGTTGTGTACTTCTTTTAAAAGAGCCTGTGCCAGCGGAGTTTCCCCTTTTCTTGCCAAAGCTTCGGCGTAGTTCAGCAGTACTTCCGAATAGCGTATCACAGGTATATAATTCAGGAATGGGGCTGTGGCACCGAATTTGGCCAAAAATGCCCTGCCGCCCGTAACTCTGAGCCACTCTCTGCGAAGGTCGGCAGAACCCCACTGAGCGTCTCCGTAAATCCCGGCAGGGTTCAGGTAATACTCCGAATTGGTGTTATAGATATACGCCAGGGAGGATTGTCCGCCATAATTATCCAGGGTGGTGAACGGAATGGAGAAAACAGACTCGTTTGAAGTAAAATTAGCGCTAAAGATCTGTACTACATTTTGAAGCTGGTGATTCACCCCGGTGGTGGCCGAAAAGGGAGCCGAGGTTTGCGGCACGATCTTCCCGGCCTCCTCAATCACCTTATCCCAATTGTTCTGGCTAAGATAAACCCTTGTTTTTAAAGCTATAGCTGTATTCTTATGCGCACGGGTAGTATTCAGAAGTGCCGTAGCATGGCTTTGCGGAAGTCCTGATTCTGCATCGTTCAGGTCTTTAAGAATCTGGTTGTATATCTCAGCCACCGTACTCCTGGCCAGGTCATTGTTTGCCGGGGTGGTCTCAGCAAGCAAACGCAGGGGCAGGCCGGGCGAAGAACCGTTATTTTCATTGTAAGGACGGGCATACGCCGTAACCAGGCTGTAATAGGCCAGCGCCCTCAGAAATTTGGCTTCCCCTATATATTGGGCCTCAAGCGCAGCACTGATTTTCCCTGAGTTTTTCTGCAAACCGTCAATCAGCACATTGGCCTGGTTTATAGTCGTATAACCGGCCGACCACAAGCTGATGATATCATTGGAACCGGGAGCGTAAGAGTTGTTCCAGCTTTCATATCCCGTAAATGTGTTGCCGGTGATATTGATGAAATCTTCTCCTCTGACATCCGTATAAAGAAAATACCTGCCTCCGTAAAAGCTCGCGCTTTTCAAAGCCTTATAGACCCCGTTCACCAAACCAAGGATACGTTCCGGCGTTTCAAACACATCGGATGAGCTTAGCTGGGTGGGAGGAACGGTGTTAAGGAGCTGGTCCTGATCACAAGACGTTACGGTCAATGTCAGCAAAAGTCCGCTTAGAATATATTTATTTTTCATGATGGTTAATTGTTTAATGATTAAAAGCCCAGATTCAGTCCGAAAGTAAATGTACGCGCCTGTCCTATGGAATTCAGCTCTATACCCGGAGAGGTATTCGAGTTGCTGTTGGAGGATGACTCGGGGTCAAGACCGGAATAGCGGGTCCAGAGAAAGGCGTTGGATACCTGTGCATACACCCGGACAGAGTTTATACCTGAGCCTCCCAAAAGGCCTGAAGGTATCCTGTAACCCAGGCTGATATTCTGCAGGCGGAGAAAATCACCTTTCTCCACATTGGTAGACACCGGGCCGCTGTTACCGTTGGAAAGCTGATCATTATATACTAATCGGGGCACATTCGTGATGTCTCCGGGTTTCTGCCAGCGGGTCAGAACCTCTGCGCTGTTATTGAAGTACCGTTGATCCAGCAGGGTGGCCCGGGTTCCGTTCATAATATAATTGCCTCCGGCAAAGGTAAAATTCAGTCCTAAATCAAAATTATACCAGGTAAAGGAGCTGTTAAACCCACCGTACCATTTGGGAAGGGCATTTCCTAAAATCTGGTAATCAGAGGCCGTGATCGCAGGAGCTTCTCTTCCGTCAAGATAAGACCACCGGTAATCTCCGGCTCCCGCCACATGGGTAAACTGAACTTTCTCTCCGTCTTTATTGATAAACACGATACGTCCGTTGTCGGGATTGACCCCGTCTACCAAAGCTCCGTACAAACTACCCACGGAATAGCCCACACGGGTTACGTTAAAGGCATTGGCCGCCACGTGGGTAGTGCCGATGATGTCGGCATTACCGGCAGCAAGAGCCGTTACCTTGTTGGTCACCGAAGTGATATTCAGGCCGGCATTCCATGAAAAATTATCCTTACGAATAAGGTTGGCATGAATGCCCAGTTCCAGGCCACGGTTATACAATGAGCCTACGTTGGCCAGGATGGCATCTCCCGGAATCCCCTTGGAAGGCGCCTGCGGAGCACTGAGAATCAGCCCGTTTACATCATTGTTAAACCAGGTGATCTCGGTCTGGATCCGGTTATTCCAGAATCCCAGCTCTGCCCCAATGTTGGTTTGGTCGCTGGTTTCCCAGGCCAGGTCGGGATTTCCGGCCTGGTTTAACGCCCATGTGGGAGCACTGCCGTAAAGCGAAGCGCCATAGAGCTCCAGTGAACCGTAGGCGTTATTCAGGTTGCCGTTCCCTACCCTTCCCCAGCTGGCTTTTAATTTAGCAGCGCTCAGCACATTACGGATAGAAGAATTTTTGAAGAAATCTTCTTCTGAAAGCAGCCAGCCGGCAGAGACCCCGCCGAAGTCACCAAATTTAAAGTTGGCTCCAAGTGGTGAGCTTCCGTCTCTTCGGTAGTTAAGCGTGAAGAAATACCGGTCGGCGTAATCGTAATTCAAACGTCCGAAGTAAGATACATAAGCACGCTCGTTAATGAAGTTTCCCGTAGGGGTAATATTCCCCCAGGTTCCCTGGTAATCTTCAAAATAGGTATCCGCTGCCTGCGTTACCGAAGCTCCCCAGCCGGAGTTGCTGAACTTTTGCACGTCATATCCCGCTAAACCTGAAATGTGATTTTTGGCTAAGCGGGTATCGTAGTTTAGTGTAGTGGTCCAGTTCCAGTTGTCTCTGAGCGCCGAAACATTATAAACATTTCCACCGGTAGTAGTAGAAGAGCTACCCACCTTTGAACTGTTGAATCCGATATTCTCCGTTTTCAGACGGTCAATGGAATAAGTAGTACTTAGATCCAAACCTTTTAACAATCGCAAAGTAGCTCCCAGGTTACCCAGCACCCTGTCATTTTCGGAAGTATATTTCGACAATTCATAAAGAGCCACAGGGTTATAGTATGAGCTTACGATCCTGTTATTTCCGTTGCCTATCTGTCCTGTAGGCGTCACATTCCAGCTTCCGTCTGCATTAAACGGGGAAACGTTGGGCGGCAGAATAAACGACATCCTCGCTGCGCCGATGATCAGCTGGGCATTGTTGGGTAAAGACCCGGAGTTAGGCGACTGGTTAAAGGTATTGTTATAGCTGAAGTTACCTCTCAGCTTCAGCCATTCATTTAACTTATGATCGATGTTAAAGCGGATTCCGCTACGCTTGAAATCATTATCCACCAGAAAACCCTTTTGATCTGAATAGTTAGCCGAAAAATAATAGCTGGTGCTTTTGGTACCTCCCGAAATGTTTACCCCATGATTATGCGAAACCCCGGTTCTGTAAATGTAGTCGTACCAACGGGTATCCACCTTGGAACCGTCAGGATTCTGGTCAGGGAAAAACTGTTCGTAGTTTTCAGCAGACGCGCCAGACAACAGTCTTGAGTTAAGCACCGATTCATTTTTAATGGCCACAAACTGCTCAGCATTAAGCACCTCGGGCAATCTTACGGCGTCTGAAACACCCACCCAGCCTTCATAGCCTACTCTTATCCGGCCTTCCTTACCCTTTTTTGTGGTGATCAGAAGAACACCGGCAGCCGCTCTTGAACCATAAATAGCGGTGGAAGCGGCATCTTTCAGAATATCGATCGATTCGATATCTGCCGGGTTGATATCCCCCAAAGGGTTATTGGGCACATTGGAGTCGGCCGAGATATTTCCGGTATTGATCGGCACTCCATCCACCACTATCAGCGGATACGAGCTCAGGGAGATCGAGTTCACCCCCCGGATACGAATAACCGGCGGGTTATTCAAAACCCCGTTGGGCTGGGCTATGCTCACACCGGTGGCTCTTCCCTGCAGGGCCTGGTCAAAGCTCTGAACCGGCTGGTCTTTGATGGCATCGCCTTTGATCTGAACAGCAGAGCCCGTAAACTCGGTTTTGGTCTGTGTACCGTAGCCAACTACGATGAGCTCACTCAGGCTTCGGCTGTCTTCTTCAAGCTCTATCCGCAACTGGCCGGAGTGATCAGGCGATAAGATTACTTCCTGCGAAATATAGCCTATGCTTGTAAATACTAACGTTACCGCATGGTCAGGTACCAGAAGCGAAAAGCCTCCGTTTACATCAGTTATCACTCCCTGGGTACCTCCCTTTACCAATACAGAAACACCCGGAAGAGACTCCCCCGTATTTTTGTCTTTTACAACACCGGAAACAGCCCGGTTTGCCCAGGCATTTGAAACGATCAAGGAGAAGAACAGAACCATCCGGATTCTTCGGAATACATAAAATTCTTTCATATCAGTTATTTATTATATTTAATCTATAGATTTTATAGAGTATTCAAACCTAGCATGATTTTAATCTCCATGTCAAGCGTATCATGGGAATATTTTTAAGAATATTGGAATAACATATAAGTCTCTTCAAATAGTTATATTCTGCCTGTAATTTTCCCTCAGAGACGTATAAATGCCTGATGATGATGTGCAGAAATTATTAAAATATAAAATCTATAGATTTAGTAGGATAAATAAAATCACTTCTTATATTTGCCCCTGATTGAGCTAAGCAAACTAATCATTATGTCTATAAGATCTTATGAATATTCCATAATAACCCGGGCAGCAAAGGGAAAAAGATTTATACCTTTTATTCTGTTCATCCTTTATAACCCGGCCTCCGGCAATGACTTCACCATGCCACCCGCTTTTCCGGCATTGTATAACCAGATCTTCAGCCTTGAGACCACCCATGCAAGATCCCGTATTGCCACGCTGCCTCCCAACGGGCCGTTCAGGATCTATCTTGAGAACTATCTTGAATTTATAGAGATATTGAACAGTAACAGCGAGAGTAGCTTTAACCTGGCCCAGGCTAATGAGGTGGCAAGGCTAAATGCGATCGAAAGCCTTGATCCCTCCTCCCCTTACAACCGCTTCCTCCGGTCCGAGATCCTTATTCAATGGGCTATATTAAAGCTGAAATCAGGCAAAGAAACCAAAGGCATATATAACCTGGTCCAGGCCTCCAGGCTGCTCTCGGCCAACCGGAAAGAATTTCCCGGCTTTATTCCTCACTATAAATCGTTGGGAACCATCCATGTGATCACGGGGTCTGTTCCGGATAATTATAAGTGGGCTTTGAAGCTTTTGGGGTTAAAAGGGACCGTTAACCAGGGGTTTTCAGAACTGGAAAAGGCCGCAAAAGATGAGATATGGGGTAACGAGGCATTGTATTGCTTCCTGTTTTTAAAAGCCTTTACCGCCCGGTTCGGGGAAAGCGACAACCGGGCTTTGCTCAGCTATATTAATTCCAGGCCCGGTGATCTGAATGCCCGGTTTTTAGGGGCATCGGTTTCCCTTCGTACCCGGCAGGCAGACCAGGGGCTAAAAATTCTCAGCGGCCTCCCGTCCGGCAATGCATTTCTGAAATGCCCTGTTTTTGATCTGCACAGGGGAGACAGCTATCTGATGACAGGTGATTACCACCGGGCCGTCAATGCATACCAAAACTACCTGCTTGCCACTAAAGGGAAGACCTATCTTAAAGATACGCATCTTAAGCTGTATTATGCTTACCGGTTTTCCGGGAACGGGGAAAAATCATCCTATCACTTTAAGATGGTCACACAATCGGGCAATTCCAACTCTGACCTGGATAAAAATGCGGTAAAAATTCATCAGCTCATTAGCAGGGAACAGCCCCAGAAAGCACTATTACAGGCCAAAATAGCAACGGAAGGAGGGTATTACAAGGAAACACTAAAGTACCTGAAACAGGTTGACACTGCTTCATTGAACAACGAATGGCTGAGCGAATACTATTTCCTGAGCGGGATCTGTCATCATCAATACGGTCAGCTCCCGGAAGCGGAAGCCCACCTTAAAAAAGCGATCACCATTAGTAGTAAAACCGACTGGGTTTCCGAAAGTGCAAATGCTGCCCTTCATTTGGGGTATGTATACCAATCTGCCAGACAAGAAGCACAGGCCAGAGTGTATTTTGAAAAGGCGCTGTCCTATAAAGCGCATGAATTAAAAAATACCGTGGATATAAAAGCCCGTACAGCATTAGCCGGGCTAAACTCATCATTATAAAATTATAAAAATATATCAATAAAACTACTAATTCTATAGATTAAATCTATTAAAATAAATTATTGAACTATGAAATTTACAGATACTACCATTTACTACGAAATAGTCATTTTATTGACCGCCTTCAGCCTGGCCGAATATATTGGCGGCGTGTTCAAAAGCAAAAGCTGGAATAAAAATGAATGGCACATTACGATAGCCGGCTTATTGATGTCGAGTGTTATCACCCGCCCGTTAAGCTTCATATTTACTACCTATGTGCTGCAATATTTCTTTCCTGTATATGCCAATTACTTTGAAGGCGTCAATTTCTGGTTAGGATTGCTCATTGTAACGCTCCTTGAAGACTTTACACAATATTGGTGGCACAGGGCAGCCCATACTTATGAATGGTTATGGAAGGGCCATCGTGTACATCATTCCGCACCCGAAATGAGCGTACTCCTGTCTGCCCGTAATTCCTGGGTATACTTACTCATTTTCCCGTCCCGCTTCGTATCGGCCACGTTGATCTTTCTTGGATTCGGACAGGCTTTCCTGGTAGGATATTTTTTTAAACTTCTGATCGGAATAGCTTCGCATTCTCCTTATGCCTGGGATAAGCCCCTATATAAAATCAAATGGCTGCATCCCGTGATGTGGATAGTGGAACGTCTCATTTCCACGCCGGCCACACACCATGCCCATCATGCGGCTCACGACCGTGACGGTATAGGTGTGATCAACGGAAATTACGGGAATATGTATTTTATATGGGATGTAATTTTTGGTACCGCCCACATCACCAGAAAGTATCCTGAACAATACGGACTGGAAGAATACCATGAGGAGCCCTGGTATGTGCAATTGGGATACCCTATTTTCAAATCAAAGGATGAGCGCAGCGAAATGTCGAAATAAAGCAGTACAAAAATCTTAAAACAGAATTGACAATATTTTAAAATGAAACTCGACATACTGGTGATAGCGGCGCATCCCGATGATGCGGAAGTGGCGGTAGGCGGCACCCTTATCAAACACATAAAAGAAGGAAGGAAGGTGGGAATTGTGGATCTCACGTGTGGCGAACTGGGAACACGGGGCAGTGCAGAGATCCGGTTAAACGAATCGGAAGAAGCCTCCAGGATATTAGGTCTTCACTACCGGTCCAATCTCCATTTGAGAGACTGCTTTTTCCAGGTAACCGAAGAAAATATACTTAAGGTGGTCCAGCTGATTCGCAGGTTCAGGCCCGAAATATTGATCGCCAATCCCCAGACCGACAGGCATCCCGACCACGGGAGAGCATCAGACCTGGTAAAGGAAGCGGTTTTTGCGAGCCGCTTAACCAAAATACACACCGTCGACAACACCGAAAAATACCAGGAAGTGTGGGAAGTAAAAAAACTCTTTTACTACATTCAGGATACTTATCTGGAACCTGATATTCTTTTGGATATCACCCCATTCTATCTCCAGAAAGAAGAAGCTTTCAGGGCCTACAGGAGCCAGTTTTATGACCCCTTCAGTACAGAGGCCGAAACGCCAATTACCTCTCCCCGCTATTTTGATCAGGTCAGGGCCCGAAATGTAGAATGGGGGAGACGAATAGGAGCAGAATTTGCCGAAGGATTAATAATCGATAAGCCTATAGGGTTAAACAGTTTATTTGATGTCTTATGATCCGATAATAAAATAACCGCTCTAAGTTCTGACGGCTTTCGTATGCGGTCAGGCTTAATGAGTGTCCATGACCTCATCCTAAGGCTGTACGATCAGCCCCCTGTGTATTCAAAGCTATAAGTTTTCCTTTTTGACTCATCCCGGTATCGCTTAAATAATCTTAACACCTTACTTCGGAAAGTTCATGCCTGAACGTTTCTCACGCCTTACCCGCATGTATCGTTTCATACTTGCCGAGTGCCCGGGCCTCAGCTTCCGGTTGTGCGGACAACCTCCATTCTAACTAATCCAGCATATCTTTACTATTCTTCCATGAAGAGAATATTGGCCAATTTTGCTTTATAGGCTATCTTTGATTTTAACCCGTAGTAACTCCAGTTCCGCAGCAGCAGGGGGTTTTCCCTGGCCACTTCTTCCTTGTACGACTGATTCACCAGCAGTATGGTTCCGGCTCCTGAGCGGATACAGCGATCAATCAGCTTCCGGCTGTACAGGTGCAGCCTGGACTCAATATAGTTTTTCTCCTTTTCGCTGTAATTTTCCATGCTTTTGAGCTTCTTTTTCCTCCCTTTTCCTCCCTTGTTCCAGGATGCCGCGATCTGCAACCGGCGCCGGGCAGCCTGTATCGACAGGCGGCGATACAAAAACTCTTCCTTGTTCCCGATCTGAAATTCCTCCCGCCCGATCTTTACTACCAGCGGATATTCAATAGAAAGTGACACTTCGGCTATGAGCGATACGTCAGGCTCATACTGATGCTTTTCCGCCTCCAGACTGGCCAGCAGGTAGATCTTATTCTTTTTGATCTGGATGGCGCTCTGCCGGAGGGGAAGCTCACCGCTGACGATCTTCCGGAGAATCAAACGGATACCCGAACGGTCCCGCCCCAGATAGGTCTTAAAGGGTATTTTGAAAAGCGAGAAAGTGAAATTCTTTCCGTCTTCCTCTTCCCGAAGGGTAATATCGCGGCTGCTGAATGGTATAGGTATATCTTTCCTGAAATTGGGTATCGATTTTTCGCCCTTCCAATACAGTTCGCGGTTGCTCCGGTAGGTCTTATATACCGCCTGGTTGAGGTTGCTCAGCGTGGTGGAAGGCAAAATTTTCAGGAAATGGGCGCTGAGTGTCCTGTAAACGGAATTCATGTGGGATGTGGTCAGGATCCCGTCTTCATCTTTCGCCGCATCCGCCAGCTTTACTTTGGCATCGGTGGTCAGGTACACCAGATCTTTCAGGCGGTCCTGCAAAAACAGGTGGGTGTTGATCATATTGGCCGCTTTACAGACCAGGCGTTGATATTCGTACATCCGGTCATAATATTCTTTAAGGGCTTCTTTATCCCTGCAGTTGATGATCAGCTGTACTTTTCGTGTGAGGATTACTTTTTCCATACTTAGTTTTAACAATGGTGAATGCCTGAATAAAAAGGGTTCTTACTTTCGCCGGAGTCAGCCGGAGACGAGTGGCAATCTCTTCAAATGAATTGCCCAGCTCATAACGCAGCCGGAGGATATCGGCCTGCTCGGAACTCAGACGCTCATCTATCCTGAACGAGTGCGTACGGGTGACCTGCGACAGTTTTCGGCTGTCGGCCAGCAGGCTTTTCAACTGCTCAATACACTTACTGACCCGCCGGGCTACCTCATACTCGCGGATGCCTCCCAGATAAAAGGCTATGCGTTCATAATTGAAATCGAATTTGAGGCAAAGCCGGATAAAGAGCTGTTGCTCCCGGTCAAGATGAGGCAGCAACCTTCTCAGAGATTCCAGTCTCTCCGAGTCCTGCTCATCCGGCTCTTCTATTTCGAGTAAAGGCCGCTCCTCCCACTCCGGGCAACTCCCGGCCATCAGGCTTTCGGGATCATCATAATCGAAAAACCACAGCAGCTTCCGGCGAAACTGGTTGCTGCGCTTCCTGTGGTAATCCTTTGCGGTCTCCTTTAACTGGTTACTTATAAACCGGTGCAAATGAGGCACATCTTCAATGCTTTCCCGGAAGATCCACAGCCGCAGAAAAGCTTCCTGTGCAGCACAATGCGCATCCAGGTCTTCCCGGATATAACGGTAGGCCCTGTAAGCATACCAACGGTAAAAACGGCTGTAAAAATAGGTTAATCCGGCCTCGTCTCCTCTTTTTAATTTGTCGAAATACGTGTTTTCTAAGGTAATACTGCTAGTCATGTCAGGTAAGGGTTTAGTATAAATAGTTAGGCTGTGCCCCCGGTTAAAGGGCCCCTGGAGCTTCATCAGCCAAAAAGTGATCAGCCGTTGTTCCCGGTCGGGATCTTTGCTTCGATCAGGTCGATCAACTGATAAATAAGCTTTACATCATCTGCCAGCTTTTCGGTAAGGTCTTTCACTTCCGCCACTTTCAATAATCCTAAGAGGGCATCGCGGTATCTGACGGGTTCAATCAGTAGGATGTCAATTTGCATAAGTTGTCTTGTGATTTTAGGTACATATCGATTTTCAATATAAACATACTTAATATAAGTATAAGCACCAAATTATCGTATCGGATTCTAATATATTTATATCGATTAACCTGAATGCAATGAGCAACAAGAACCACAGGACAAGTTTTGGAAGGTATCTTGACAGTAAAGCCATCAACCAGGCTGCATTGTCCCGCGCCACGGGAATCCGTCCTAACAGGATAAGTGAATTCGCCTCGAAAGACTCTCTGAAAATGAGAGCGGATGAAATCTATATCGTAGCCAAAGCCATTGACGAAGATCCCTGCCGGTTGCTGGAATATATCTGCAGAGACATGAAGGTTCAACGACAGCCACTCAGACCCTGACGCAGCTCCGCACCTGCTATTCTACAGCCCCTGAAGGATCCCCGGGCTTTTGTTTATGTAATTTTTTCAGTTTCATTGATGATTTTATTTAAAAGGTATTGAATGGGTGCAAAAAAAGGAGAAAATGTCGGGATAATCCAGTTATAAAAGGGATATCCTAGTTAAATTACGGGATAATTTACCTAAATTTACAATTAAAAAAAAAGCTAAGTTTGAACGGCTTAATCGGATAGAAGTATGGAACCTAAGATTCATGAAGGACGGAATGTTAAGCGATTTCGGGAGATGCTGGGCATTAAACAGGAAGCGCTCGCGAATGAGCTGGGCGAAGACTGGAACCAGAAAAAGGTCTCCCTGATGGAACAAAAGGAAGTGCTGGAACCTGAAGTTCTTTACAAGGTTTCCAGGGCTCTTAAAATACCGGATATTGCCATTAAGAATTTCGATGAGGAAAAGGCGATCACCATTATCGCTAATACGGTCAATAACAACGATCATGCTACCGGCAATGCCCTGTTCAACTACTACCCTACTATCAATCCATTGGAAAAAATGGTTCAGCTTCACGAAGAGAAGATTCAGCTTTACGAACGTATGTTGCGTGAAAAAGACGAAATGATGATCAGGCTGGAAAGACTGATCGGTCAGAATCAAAACCTGTCCTGATTTTACCGTAAAAAAATGGCCACGAATGCACGAATTTAATATGGAAAATTCGAACATCCGTGGCGTTAATTTCTAACTAACACTGCAAAAACCCCTGAAAAACCCTCTAAAGATATACTCCTTAAATGGCTTTCCCGAATCTATCATCATTCTATTATCGACAGATGCAAACAAATACCCTCGGAAGGTCTGATATAAACCCTTACTTCCGCAAATTCTCTAATAATCTTACGTCCGATCACAACTCATTGCTTCCCTGCATTTACCTCCTCTTCCAAGAGATAAATTACATTCCCATAATTCCTAATATCAAAAGAAGCAACACGACAAAAACTCCCACTTTTTCTTTCATAACTATATGCTTTAATTTTCTGTTTTATAGGACAACACTTATATCGCACTTCAAAAGTATAACAATAATTTTGAACAATACCTACAGGAAAGCGCATTTTTATTAAACGGTACCAGACCCCTTCGAAAGTCCTGAATTATTCCTAAAAAAAAGAGAAAACAGACTAATTTTCGAAAAAAAGGGGAATGATCCGCATTTTTCAATATTTTCGCATTTTTCAAACCTATAACAGTAATCTTACTTATGAGAAAACTATTACTCCTGGTATGGGTAGTGCTGCATTTTAATGCAGTAGCCCAGCACAAGAAGCCGGCAAAAGCCAATTATGACCTCGCTTCCCAATTCTCCCCGACAAAACTCAGAACCAGGATATTCTCCACCGATGTGAGACCGAGCTGGATCAATCATTCTGACCGGTTCTGGTATGAGTATCAGACTTCCTCAGGAAAAAGGTGGTACCTGGTGGATCCGGTCACCCGGTCAAAACAGCCGCTTTTTGATAATGCCGACCTGGCACGCCAGATCACACGGATCGTGAAGAACCCTTTTGATGCGCAACATCTCGAGATCGAAAAGCTGGAATTTACCGACGATGAAAAACGGATCCGGTTTGAAGTAAAAAGCACGAAAGATACCCTCAAGTCCAAAGAGGAGATCGCAAAGCTTAAAGTAAAATCCGATACTTTAAAGAAAAAGGTCTTCTTCCTGGAATATGACCTGGCCACCCGGCAGGTAAAGGAGCTGGCCGACTCCCTCAAAGAGAAAACAAGACCGGCCTGGGCTTCTTATTCACCGGATACCCTGCGGATCTTCTTTGCACGGGACTACAACCTCTACTGGATGGACAGAGCCAACTTTGAGAAGGCCATCAAAGATGAAAAAGACAGTACCATCGTGGAGCACCAGATCACCAAAGACGGCGTACAGTATTATGCCTGGGGCGGCGATCAGTACAGCACCACTACCGGCTACGAGAAAGAAGACGAAGAATTGAAAAAACGAAAAGGGGTAAGGCTGAGCTGGTCGCCCGACGGAAAGCACTTTGTAGTGACCCGTAAAGATAACCGCCACCTCAGCCCCATGTGGGTGATCAATAATGTAGGTGCCAAACGGCCTACGCTGGAAACCTACAAATACCAGATGCCGGGAGAAACAGACTCTACAGAAGTAGAATTACATATCTTTGACTCCCAAAGCTTTACATCAAAGCAGGTTCCCGTTGCTGCCTTCAAAAACCAGACCCTGGGCATTTTCTGGAAGGAAAGGAACAAATCGAGCTACACCGGAAAACATTATATCAGCTACTGGCTGGGCGATAACCGCGAATTTTATCTTAGCCGGTCGAGCCGCGACCTGAAACGTATCGACATTGTAGCCGTAAACATCGACGGCACGGTCAGAAATGTGGTCAGCGAACGCTCCAACGTTTACCTTGATATCCAAAGGCCCTACCTGGTTAATAACGGTCAGCAGTTTATTCACTGGTCGCAACGCGACGGCTGGGGCCATTACTATCTCTATAATATCGACGGAACCCTGGTGAGACAGCTGACCTCCGGGGAGTACAACTGTGAGAGCATAACGGGTTATGATCCCAAAACACAAGCCTTCACCTTTACGGCCAACGGCAGGGAGGCCGGTGAAGATCCTTATTACCTGCACCATTATTCGCTGACCCTTAACGGCGGGGAGCCCAAATTGCTGAACAAAGGCAATTTTGACCACCAGGTTTCAGCCAGCGAAAGCGGCCGCTTCTTTGTCAACAATTCATCAAGGGTGAACACGGTACCGGTTTCGGAGCTGTACGATTCGAAGGGAACGCTCCTCCTGAAGCTGGAAGAAGCTGATCTCTCCCAATTATTTGCTTCCGGATACAAATTCCCCGAGCCCTTCAAAGTAAAGGCCGGTGACGGCATTACGGACCTTTACGGCGTAATGTACAAGCCGTTTGATTTTGATTCTACCAGGGTGTATCCCATTATTGAATATGTGTATCCCGGACCACAGACCGAAGCAGTGAACAAGGCATTTGGCCGCGGCCTCGACCGTACCGACCGCCTTGCGCAACTGGGCTTTATTGTGATCACCGTAGGTAACCGCGGCGGACACCCGGCCCGCTCGAAATGGTATCACACCTACGGATACGGCAACCTGCGCGACTACGGCCTGGAAGACAAGAAAGTGACCATAGAGCAACTGGCAGCACGCCATAGCTTCATTGATGCCGGACGCGTGGGCATCCACGGGCATTCCGGCGGCGGCTTTATGTCTACTGCCGCCATGCTGGTGTACCCCGATTTCTTCAAGGTAGCCGTATCCAGTGCCGGTAACCATGAAAACAATATTTATAACCGCTGGTGGAGTGAACGCCATCACGGGGTAACCGAAAAGGTTAGCCCGAAAGGCGACACCACCTTTTCCTACCTGATCGAGAAGAATACCGAACTGGCTAAAAACCTGAAAGGAAAGCTGATGCTGTCGACGGGAGACATAGACAATAACGTTCACCCGGCCAACACGATCCGGATGGCAGAGGCCCTTATTAAAGCCAATAAACGCTTTGAATTTGTAATTCTGCCGGGGCAGCGTCACGGTTTCGGGAATATGACGGAGTATTTCTTCTGGAAAATGGCCGATTACTTTGCGGAGCACCTGCTGGGCAATTCCCAAAGTGATGACACAGATATCAGGGAGATCAACCGGGATATTCCGCTGAAGCGGTAAGGGTTTATATTTCTCACAGATTACACAGATAAAATCAAAAATCTCTGCTTATCTGTGTAATCTGTGAGAAAACCATAAGGCGTTGGATCTACCCCAATACAGTCACCGCTTTCCCGATCCTCCTCACCGTCTCTTCTTTCCCCAGAATCTCCATGATCAGCATCAGGTCTGGCCCTTTTCCCTCCCCGGTTACGGCCAGGCGCAGCGCCTGCATAACCTTTCCGGGTTTAATGCCGGCAGCTTCCAGCCCTCCGAAAACGGCATCGTGGATTCCCTGTGAAGTAAAACTCTCTAAACCGGAAAGCGCCCCTGTGATAACGGGCATGGCATTTCGTGCCAGATCGTCCCACTTTTTAGCGGCTACCTCCTCGTCGTATTTCTCCGGCGCGGTAAAAAGAAAAGGCACACCGGCTTTCATTTCCCGTACAAAATCCACCCGCTCTTTCATCAGCTCCACGATCCTGGCAGAAAGGGACGGGTTTCCTATTTCACGGTCGAGCTCGGCCGCCAGCGCCGTATTATCTTTCTTTCTCAGGTACTGCTGGTTGAACCATTTGGCCTTATTTACATCAAAGCGGGCGCCTGCCTTCTGGATATTGTGAATGTCAAACAGCCCGATAAGCTCTTCGCGGCTGATCAGCTCCTGGTCGTTACCCGGGTTCCAGCCCAGCAGCGCCAGGAAATTCATCACCGCCTCCGGGTAATACCCGTCTTCCCGGAATCCCCGGGATATATCACCGTTTGCCGGATCTTTCCACTCCAGCGGAAAAACCGGAAAATCTCCCAGCACCCCGTCTCGTTTACTGAGCTTACCGTTCCCTTCCGGCTTTAAAAGAAGCGGGAGATGGGCAAACTCCGGCGCCTGCCAGCCGAACGCCTTGTATAACAGGATATGCAAAGGCGCGGAAGGCAGCCACTCCTCTCCCCGGATCACGTGCGTGATCTCCATTAGGTGATCATCGACAATATTGGCCAGGTGATAGGTGGGCATCCCATCCGATTTCATGAGAATCTTGTCATCAATGGTGGAAGAGTGCACCGACACCCATCCCCTTACCAGGTCTTTAAAACGGACCTCGTCTTTTAAAGGCACTTTCAGGCGGATAACGTAAGGCTCTCCCTTTTCTATTCTTGCTTTTACCTCATCCGCCGGCAGCGTGATGGAATTTTTCATCTTCATACGGGTAAACGCATTGTAAGAGATATTATCCACTTTCGCATCTTCCAGCTCCTTCCGCATCTGCTCCAGCTCTTCCGCTGTGTCGAAGGCGTAGTAAGCCTGTTTTTTGTCTAACAGCTCCTGCGCATACCGGGCATAGAGCTCTTTTCTTTCCGACTGTACGTAAGGCCCCAGCTCTCCACCGGCACCCACACCTTCATCGATCGTTATTCCTATCCATTTCAGCGCCTCCAGGATGTAGTCCTGTGCGCCGGGAACAAACCTCGACTGATCGGTATCTTCTATTCTCAGAAGCATTTTACCCCCCGTTTTCCGGGCAAAAAGATAATTATACAAGGCCGTGCGAACTCCGCCGATGTGCAGCGGACCCGTAGGGCTGGGAGCAAATCTTACTCTTACACTCATAAATCAATTTTTCAAACAAACCGCAAAATTAAGGCTTATTACGATAGATCGCTTTTCCGGATGACTAAAAAAAGAGAGCTACCGAAAGGAGAACGCTTTAACAGGCTTCTTTCCAGCGTACAAACCCGGTAAAGGAAGCTGTTTACTCCTTCGGAAGGCAGGGATACATCAGACCGTACCTCCTCTGCCTTAACCCACCCCAGCTTCAGCTGAAGCTTCTGAAGCAGCCTCACTCCCAGGATCAGGGGCGAGAGCAGCAGCGACCAGTAAGTGGCTTTCACGATCAGGAAGCCGGGAAAACCCACCAGGAAACGGTCAAAATCGGCTTTGACGAACCGCCGTTTACTTCCCACTGCAATATCATGAATGCCGCCGAAAACGGAAAAAGCATTATTATTGGTGATAAAGATCCCACCGGGTTTCAGGGCCCGGTAAATGCAGCCCAGGGCTCCCAGAAGTTGCGGGTCATGGAACTGGTACAACACATCGTCCGTGATGATCACATCAAAAGACTCCGGGGGATAATCAAAACCGGTAATGTCTTTCCGGCTTACCGGCAGTCCCCGGCTTTTCGAAAATTCTACCGCATGCTCATTATAATCGAAACCTTCAATGGCGTTGATTCCTTCTGCCCGGAGGCGGGTCAGCAGACCGCCCGTGCCGCAGCCCGCATCCAGCACGCTCAGGTCCCTGTAATCTGCAGAATAGGATTTTATTTCTTCAATGACCCTGTCGTGCAGGGTTTTATACCACCACATGCGGTCTTCGACCTCAAACATGGCCTGGTATTCCTGGTAATTGATAAGCACTTCAGATACTGGTTTCGTTATTGATCACCTGGATTTCCGGCTTATGGTACACCGTGGAATTGGGCGGAACACTCCGGGTCAACCACACATTTCCGCCGATAACACTGTTTTTCCCTATGACGGTCTTCCCGCCCAGGAGCGTGGCCCCGGCATAGATGATCACGTTATCCTCCACCGTGGGATGCCGCTTGGTATGGGCCATATATTTTTCCACAAACAAAGCCCCCAGCGTTACTCCCTGGTAGATCTTCACATTACTACCGATCTCGGTGGTCTCCCCGATCACCACGCCCGTACCGTGGTCAATATAAAAATGTTCGCCGATCCGGGCGCCGGGGTGGATATCTATCCCGGTCCGGGAATGGGCATATTCGGTCAATATGCGGGGGATATAGCTGATCTCCAGCCCGTGCAGAATATGCGCCAGCCGGTAAAAAAAGATCGCAAAAAAACCCGGATATACCCGTATGATCTCAAATTTAGAGCGGGCGGCAGGATCACCGTTCAGAATGGATTCGAGGTCGGAAGAAAGCAGGCGGTATAGTTCCGGTATTTCTTTCACCAATCGTTCTGCTTTCTCTTCCGCACCGCAATTCCTGCATTCGGCAGTAGCATTGAGGATAGACTTTAGTTCATTCCCGATGTTCCAGAATTCGCCTTCCACCTCGTCCACACTCCTGAAAAAATCCTTACTTCGCTCGGGAAAGAGCAGGTTAAACACTTTCAACGCCCAGCCTGTAATGGTCTTTGAGGGCGGCATATCCGGTACATTTTGGTGCTTTTCAAACAAATAGTCTATAAATTCTTTCTTCATATCTTTCGGTTCAGTTTCAGGCCAGCCGCCGCCGGATCAGTGTAGAAACCAGTGAAAAAAACACGTCCGGCTTAAGCGTCCTCCAGTTTTCCATCTGCAGGGTACCACCGAAATGCATATAATAATCCAGCTTATATTTTTCGATCTCCTCCATCACAAATTTACGCAGGTTCAGAAGGGCGATCCAGCCGTCTTCCACATCCTCAAACCACTCCTCATAATAATCACTGTCTCCGCCATGAAACTGGAACAGGTTTTCGCCGACCAGGATAAACTGCCGGATCCCGTTCTTCAGCAAACGGTCTATCACCCCCCGTTTCAGGTACATGATATCATTATGCAGGGTATCGTTCCATTCCCCCATCAACTCAATCACCGCATATTTCAGGGGGTAATTTACCATTAAAAGTTTTACATACAGCGTTTCCGAACCGATAAAGTCCCAATCGGGATGAATAACGTAGCCATAAACCGCATTTTCGTAGGTTGCAGAGATCTCTTTCCTGTAAAACGGACTCTTCTTATCTTCGTATGGAAGATAATAGCGGCTCCAATTATAAAAAGGCTCTATTTCGTGCATTTAAAGTTATGATTACAGTAAATTTGCGGTAATGCAGAAAGTTCAATACAAATATAGGACTGAATATTTAACGGATTCCGAACCGCTGAAATTTAAAGACGAAGATCTGGCCGAAGAGGAGATGATCCTCAACCTCGGTCCTCAGCATCCGTCTACCCACGGTGTACTGCGCCTGGAGGTGGTCTCAGACGGTGAGCTGATCCGTGAAGTGGTGCCACACGTGGGCTATCTTCACCGCTGCTTCGAAAAGCATGCCGAATCTATGCCTTTCAACCAGGTCATTCCTTACGTAGACCGGCTCGACTACCTGGCTTCCATGAACTCCGAACATGCCTATGCCATGGGGGTGGAAAAGATGCTGGGCATCGAGGGCACTCTCCCTAAGCGTATCGAATACATCCGGGTGCTGGTGGCCGAGCTAAACCGGCTGGCTTCCCATTTTATTGCCATAGGAACCTACGCCATCGATATCGGTGCCCAGACCCCCTTTTTATGGCTGTTTCGCGACCGTGAAACTCTCCTTCGCATGCTGGAATGGGTATCCGGCGGAAGATTGCTTTATAATTATATCTGGATCGGCGGTCTTTTCTATGATCTTCCTGTGGGATTTGAAGAAAAGTGCCGGGAATTTTCAGCTTACGTTCGTCCCAAGCTGGCCGAACTGGAACAGATCATTATTGATAATCATATCTTTATCAACCGTACGGCCAACGTGGGTGTCCTGCCCCTTGACCTCGCCATTAACTACGGTTGCACCGGCCCTGTTTTGCGGGCATCGGGGCTGAAATATGACCTCCGGAAAACCGATGCCTATTCCGTTTACCCCGAGATCGAGTTCGATATCCCGGTAGGACAGGGAAAAATGGGCACTACCGGCGACTGCTGGGACAGGAATTATGTGCGTCTGCTGGAATGCCATGAGTCTCTCCGCATCATCGACCAATGCCTCGAAAAACTTACCAAAAAACATAAACGTACACTCGATTTTGACCCCCAGGCCTATGTGCCCAAAAAGATCCGGCCGAAGGAAACCGATTTCTATGTGCGGGCGGAAAATCCGAAAGGGGAATTAGGCTTCTTTTTCCGGACCGACGGCAGGAGTGATATCCCGGTACGGGTAAAATGCCGTGCCTGCTCTTTCCATAACCTGTCTGTGTTGCCGGCCATTTCCAAAGGTATCCTGATAGCAGACCTGATCGCTATTATTGGTTCGCTTGACCTGGTGATGGGAGAAGTGGACCGGTAAACCAAAACCTGCAAGCATATAAGATATATAAGAGACTACCTAAAAGGATCTGAGGTTATCCGGAGACTGCTTAAAAACGCCACAAGGTCCTGAAGGCGAAGAAGCATATTGACAGATACGAAAGAAGAACTCTGAAAGAAACACAGCCGTTTGTATACTTTTCAGGTGTCTGCCTGATCCCGTACAGGAGAAGTGCTGCCTATTCCAGCTCCCAAACGCTAGGATGGTTGCTGTTACGGATGGTTTTACGCACTTCCATCCAAAAAGCCAGTATAAGGTAGATAATTACGGGGGAACCCAACGTAAAAAATGAAGCGTAGATAAAATATTTTCTGATCGTAGAAGCAGAGAAATTCAGTTTTTGACCTATCCTGGTACAAACCCCGAAAAGATTACTTTCCAATAAGTATTTGAGCTTATCCATAATTAATTTATCCAAAAACGCTCACAAAGTTCAGGATAATTCCTGAAACATGAATGAAATATTTGTTAATTTTTTTTAAAATGTGGGTATTAGGCTTCGCCTTTTTTCTGAACCATATAAGACATATTAGTCATATAAGCTTACATATAAGTCTTTTTTTTTGCTTCTTATATGGCTCACTCATATGACTAATATGTCTTATATGGTTCAGAAAAGAGAGGCAAAGCCGTCTATTCGCCCTTCCTATGCAGCACCGTATTCTCAGGTTTTCCACCTAACTTATAAGGGTAATCCGTATTATAATGCAGCCCGCGCGATTCTTTTCGTTTTTTAGCCGACAGGATGACCATCTGGGCGCATAGGATCAGGTTTCTCAGCTCACAGAGCTTCACGGAAAGCTTGGTTTTCCGGTAAAACTCTTCGGTTTCTTCTTTCAGCATCCGCATACGGGTCTCGGCACGGTCCAGCCTGAAATCCGAGCGGACGATCCCTACGTAATCTGACATCATTTTCTGCAGCTCCCGCGTGTTATGGGAAACGAGGATCTCTTCGTTCGACTGCACCGCTCCGAACTCGTTCCAGTCCGGAACCTTATTTTCATAGTCCAGTGAGTCAATCACCTCCAGGGCATTCATGGCAATTCGGTTGGCAAAAACGGCGGCTTCCAGCAGCGAATTGGAGGCCAGCCGGTTGGCACCGTGCAAACCGGTGGAAGAACATTCCCCGCAGGCATAAAGATTCCTGATGGAGGTGCGGCCGAACTCATCTACCCATACTCCCCCGCAGAGGTAATGCGCCGCCGGGGTCACGGGGATATAGTCTTTACTAATATCCACTCCTATGCTCAGGCATTTCTCATATATATTGGGAAAATGCTGAAGAATAAATTCCTTCGGCTTATGAGTGATGTCGAGCCACACATGCTCTTCCCCCGACTTTTTCATTTCGGCGTCAATGGAGCGGGCCACAATATCCCGCGGCGCCAGCGACCCGCGCTCGTCGTAATCATACATAAACTCCCGGCCGCCCTTGTCCCGCAAGACACCGCCTTCGCCCCTTACCGCCTCCGTGATCAGGAAGCTGGGGAAAGTTCCGGGGTTATATAGCGAGGTGGGGTGAAACTGGATCATCTCCATGTCACGCACCTGACCGCCCGCCCTGTAGACCATAGCAATGCCATCACCCGTGGCGATTACGGGATTGGTGGTAGACGAATAGATCTGGCCCGCCCCGCCGGAAGCCATCACCGTCACTTTCGAAAGGATGGTCTCCACCTCCAGGGTATTCACATTCAGGGCATACACCCCGTAGCTCTCCACATTACCGTGAGACTTCTCTCCCAGATGGTGTTGGGTGATCACTTCCACGGCAAAATAGTGGGTCAGTATTTCAATGTTGGGCTGCTTAGCCACCTGCGCAAGCAGCGCCCTTTCAATTTCCCATCCTGTAATGTCCTTATAATGGAGGATGCGGTTTTCGGAGTGCCCCCCTTCACGGGTAAGGTTATACTCGCCGGTTTCCATCTTATCGAAATTGGTACCGTAGTCGATCAGCTCCCGGATCCGGTCCGGGCCTTCGGAAACCACAATTTCCACAATATCTTTGTCGCAAAGACCGTCACCGGCAATAAGCGTGTCCTGAATATGTTTTTCAAAACTGTCGGTGGCGGGATCAAAAACCGTGGCTATCCCGCCCTGCGCGTATTTGGTGTTGGTTTCATCCGCATTCACTTTCGTAAGGATCAGCACTTTCCCCTTTTGGGCGGCCTTCAGTGCAAAGCTCAGACCGGCAATACCGGAACCAATCACTAAAAAATCAACTTTCCTCATACATTATATCTTTAAACCAGACCCTCCCGAAGCAGGTCATGAAGATGTACAAACCCCAGTACCGTGCCCCTGTCTTCCACCACCAGTTGCGTGATGCTCAGCTGCTGCATTTTATTGAGCGCATTAACGGCAAACTCATCTTTTGAGATCACTTTGGGGTTTCTGCTCATCAAATCTATGGCTTTTAGTGTAAAAATATCTTTCTTTTCCTTTAATTTTCTCCGCAGGTCACCATCGGTAATGATGCCGGTAAGCCGCTGGTCGCCGTCAATAACGGCCGTGGTGCCAAGCCGTTTGGAGGTCATTTCCAGGATTACCTCTTCCATGGTCGCTTCTTCGCCCACTACCGGTACCTCATTATGGGGATAGAGGTCGGAAACTTTAAGATAAAGCTTTTTACCGAGCGCTCCCCCCGGGTGATACCGGGCAAAATCCCGGTTATTGAAGCCCCGGGCTTCCAGCAGGCAAATGGCCAGGGCATCGCCCAACGCCAGCGATACCGTGGTGGAGGTGGTGGGAGCCAGGTTCATGGGACAGGCTTCCTGATCTACATGCGCATTCATCACATGATCGGCATTTTTGGCCAGGAAAGAGCCTGTATCGGAAACCATGGCGATCAGCCGGTTAGGCAGGCGCCGGATCAGGGGGACCAGCACTTTCAACTCCGGTGTATTACCGCTTTTGGAAAGGATCAGGAGGATATCTTCGTCATCAATAATACCCAGGTCACCGTGTAAGGCATCTGTAGCATGCATGAAAACAGCCTTCTGACCCGTGGAATTCAAAGTGGCCGTAATTTTCTGAGCAATGATGGCGCTTTTCCCGATACCGGACAGCACCACCTTCCCCCGAGAGGCCAGAATCGCTTTCACTACCTCCTCAAAACCGGGGTCAATTGTATTTATCAAAGATTTAATAGCCTCCGATTCATCCAGTAAAACTTTTTTGGCGATATCAATTATATTTTTCTCTACTTTCGTCTCCACTTTTTTCAGAGCTCATTTTGGGGTACAAAATTAGCTTCAGAAATCCGAAAACTTTTCACAAATAATATTTTTCAGAGAATTTATTTGTGAAGAGTAATTTTTAGTAAATTAGCCATACTTTAACAGAAGATATCGAATAAAAGTCATATTATTTATGATTTCAGAATCAGTAGAACAAGGATTGAAGCAAAACCTAAAGGAAATTTTTGGCTTCGATAACTTTAGAGGAGAACAGGAAAAAATTATCAGGAGTGTAGTCTCCGGGAAGAATACCTTTGTGATCATGCCTACAGGGGCAGGAAAGTCACTTTGCTACCAGCTTCCGGCCACCGTTCTCGGAGGAACGGCCATCGTCATATCGCCACTGATCGCCCTGATGAAAAACCAGGTAGATCAGCTTGCCGCCTATGGTGTTAACGCCCAGTTTCTGAACAGCACCCTGAATAAATCAGAAATGAACAGGGTAAAGAATGATGTGATCAACGGCGTATGCAAACTGCTGTATATTGCACCGGAATCGCTCACCAAAGAAGATAACCTGGAATTTCTGAAAAAAGCCCAAATCTCTTTTGTAGCCGTAGATGAGGCCCATTGTATCTCGGAATGGGGGCATGACTTCAGGCCTGAATACCGGAAGATCAAGGACATCATAGAGAATATTGACGACAGTCTCCCCATTATAGCGTTGACGGCTACGGCTACACCCAAGGTTCAGCTCGACATCAAAAAGAGCCTGAACATGGATGATTCCGTCATCTTCAAAACCTCTTTTAACCGGGCCAACCTCTATTATGAGGTACGTCCGAAACAGAATGCCAAAAAGCAGCTGATCAAATTTGTTTCGCAAAACAAGGGAAAATCGGGAATCGTGTATTGCCTCAGCCGTAAAAAGGTAGAGGAGATCGCCGAGCTGCTGAATGTCAACGGCTTCAAGGCGCTGCCTTATCATGCCGGACTGGACTCTGACATCCGGATGAAAAACCAGGACGCCTTCCTGAATGAGAACTGCGACATTGTCGTGGCTACCATAGCCTTCGGTATGGGAATCGACAAGCCGGATGTACGCTTCGTGGTACATTACGACGCCCCCAAGTCGCTGGAAGGCTATTACCAGGAAACCGGCCGGGGCGGAAGAGACGGGCTCGACGGTACCTGCCTCATGTTTTATGCGCTCGATGATATTACCAAGCTGGAGAAATTCAATAAGGACAAGAACGTTACCGAAAGGGATAATGCGAAAGCGCTCCTGATGGAAATGGTGGCCTATTCATCACTCGGGGTCTGCCGGAGAAGACAACTTCTCTCCTATTTCGGGGAGCATATGGATAAAGACTGCGGCTTCTGCGATAACTGCAAAAAACCTACCAGGACCTTTAAAGGTAAAGAAGAAGTGGAACTGGTGATCAGCACCATCCTCAAAACTGAACAGCGTTTTTCCGCCAACCACATTGCCGATGTGCTTACAGGCAATACCAAAGACAATCCGGCCATTCTGAGCTACGAGCATAACAAGCTGGAATATTTCGGTAAAGGACTGAAGTACTTTGACCTGGAAGACAAGTTCGAAGACGAAGAAGAGGAAGATGACGAAGACACCATCGTGGTGAACAAAAAGCCGAAAGCGGATATCAATGCCGACGGCCGTCTTTCCGCCTCAGACAAATGGGTGTCGATTATTCGTCAGCTGATGGTTTTTGGCTATCTCGAAAAGGACATTGATAATTACGGGGTGGTAAAAGTGTCGCAAAAAGGAACAGATTACCTGAAAGATCCTTACACCATCACCTTCCACGAGGATCATGACCTGAACGAGACCGAAGGCAGCGGCGAAGATGAACTGCAGCAGAGCCCGGGCAACGCCGGCGGATCAGGTGCTTCAGACCAGGCCCTGCTCGAGCTTTTAAAGTCACTACGAAAAAAAATAGCCAAAGAAAAGAATGTACCGCCGTACGTGGTATTCCAGGACCCGTCGCTGGAGGAAATGGCCACCACCTACCCTTCCAATGTTAATGAGCTGGCGCAGGTGAACGGCGTGGGAATGGGTAAAGTACAGAAATTCGGTAAGCCTTTCCTTGACCTGATCAACAAATACGTGGAGGATAATGAGATCGAGACCACGCATGACCTGATGGTGAAAACCACGGTAAATAAGTCGAAGACCAAGATCTTTATCATCCAGCAGATCGACCGGAAGATCGACCTGGAAGATATTGCCGAAGCCAAAGAGATGTCGGGCGAGGAGATCATCACAGAGATCGAAAGCATCTGCTTTTCCGGCACCAAGCTGAATCTGGATTACTATATCAATCAGGTGATCGACAAGGAGAAACAACAGGATATTTATGAGTACTTTATGACCTCATCTTCCGATGACATCCGGAGCGCCCTGAAAGAATTTGAAGATTACGAGGAGGAGGTAACCGAAGAGGAGCTGAGGCTGATGCGGATCAAGTTTATTTCGGAAATGGCGAATTAAGATTTTATTCGGGGCCGCCTTCGGCGGCCCCAATGCTTTCACCCCCAAATTTTTGTCCCCTCCGTACAGTTTTTACACATCTCAATATTCTTCCTGCCACCTATAAGGCTGTGCCGGAACCCTACATAAGTATCCGAATACCACACGTCCCGGAAACTTGCTTCCGATACATTCCCCATCCGGTATTCCGCATCCTTATCAAAACAGCAGGGCACCACGATACCGTCCCAGGTCACTACCGCAGAATGCCACATTTTCCAACAATGATCGATCAGCCGGTTCTTAATGCTCCATTTCCCGTTGGATTCTTTCCTGTACCGCGAGTAATGATCATTTTCCGGTATCAGGTCGGAGCCTTCCTCGTAGTCGTAAATCTGCGCAGTTTTAAAGCGCAGCTCATCTACGCCCAGCTCGCGGGCCAGACGCCGCACATCCGTCATCTGGTGTTCATTGGGCTTCACCACCAGGAACTGGAAGATGACATGGGGAGTTGACAAACCCAATTCTTTCTTCGCCCTCAGGATATTACGGGTGCCTTCCAGCACCTTATCCAGCTTTCCGCCTACGCGATACTGCTGGTATACCTCCTGGGTGGTGCCGTCAATGGAGACGATCAGCCTGTCGAGCCCGGAACGCACCGTAGCCAATGCATTTTCATAACTCAGGTAATGGGCATTGGTGGAGGTAGACGTATAAATACCCCTGGCCGTGGCCATCTGCACCATCTGCAGAAAATCTTTGTGCAGGTAAGGCTCGCCCTGGAAATAGAAAGTCAGATAAAGCAGGGTATCCCCGATCTCCGTCATCAGCTTCTCAAACATTTCTTTCCGGAGCATTCCCGTCGGCCGGGTAAAGGAGCGGAGACCACTCGGGCATTCAGGACAGCGAAGATTACAGGATGTAGTGGGTTCCACTGCCAGGGCCACAGGCATATAGTGATTGACCGGGGAGCGACTGAGCCTTGAAAACATAAAGGAAAAGACAAGCCCTAACGCATTGAAGATCCGTTTAAAAGTAAGCTTTGAAAGAAAATTCAGATTATCTTTCCACATTCATCTGCTTATAATAATTGATCAATCTTTCGTCCTTTTCTGCCTTTACTGCCTCTGCAAAGGCTTTTGCTGCATCCTCCGACAGGTCTTTCAAGGCATAAAGCACCCTTACAGCGCTCATACGTGCAAACCAGACGGCCTCATCGACCGCTGTATCCCTGATAAACGGCAGGGCCATACTCAGCTCCGCCGGGTCACCGATGACCAGGTAAGAGGCCAGCAGGCCCATATACTGATACAGGTCCATTCCTTCCATCAGACGCATCCGGTCTACCATCCATTGCGCTTTACCCGGGCGCTCGGTAGTGACAAAATAATTAGCGATCACACCAAAAAGCTGCCCGTCTTTCACATGCTCGTAAGCGGTCACCAGGCTGTCGGCCTCCGGAACCTGGTTTGCCAGCAGGATCTCCAGTGCTGCGGCACGTACAGAATATGAAGTATCCCGCATGGCCTTTCCGGCCAGCTCCACATGAAAGGGATTCTGGAAGTTTCTGACCGACAGCAGCGCATCGGCTCGTACATTGGATGCCGGATCTTCCGTAATGGCTTTCTCCAGGATCTTTTCTACCCGTAGGAAGTCTTCCCCGTCATAGTCATTGAACCGTTGAACCGCCATCTGGCGTATCCGCCAGAACTTATCTGCCAATGCTTTAAAATACAGCTCACGAATCTTCTTATCGCTTAGCGGCTCCTCTGTGCCGGTGAGGTATGCAGCCAGCTCCAGCCCCGCCATCCGGGAGTACACTTCGGGAGATACCTCGTACTGATGGATCAACTCGTCTACGGTCCGGTCATCCTGCACCACCCCCAGGAAGTAGCCGTCGGGATTGGGAATATAGTTTTTCAAATCGCCCTGGTAGGGGATCTGAAAAGTTTCAGATTTCCGCGTCAACGCCAGAACCGTGTCTTTTACACCTTCACTGCTGATCACCCGTAGCGGTAAGCCGGTCCGGAAAACGCCGTTCCCCAACGAATCGGTCAGCTGTTCGGCCGTCAGTTGAAGTACATTTGTACCTGTTGACCGGCTCAGGCGCACCACCGGGTGGCCGATACCCTTAAACCACTGGTCAAAAAACCACTTCAGGTCCCTTCCCGTCACCTTCTCAAAGGCGATGCGCAGGTCTTCCACCTCCGCGGTCTGGAAAGCATGCGCTTTCAGGTAGCGGCTTAACGCGGTAAAGAAGGCCCTATCTCCTACCTCCATCCTTAAAATATGCAGTACCCGCCCGCCCTTCTGGTAAGAATGGGCATCAAACATATCCTCACTGCTGCGGTAATTGAAGCGGATCAGCGGCACCTGCTTTTCTTCCGACTCGGCCAGATAGCTCTGGAGGTCGGTCAGGTACGCAAAGTCGCCCTCCTCCTTGCCGTATTTATGGGTAGCCCATAAGAATTCCGAATAATTGGCAAAGGCCTCGTTCAGCGGAAGGTGGGCCCATGATTCACAGGTCACATAATTACCGAACCAGTGGTGAAACAGCTCGTGCGCTATGACGGCATCATCATGGCCGTCCACCAACTGATGGTCATTCTTTAAGACCGAAAAGGCATGCGTGGTGGCCGTGGTATTTTCCATGGCTCCGGAGATGAACTTCCGGATAGGCACCTGGGCATACTTCTGCCACGGATACTTCACCCCCAGCAGTTCCTCAAAATAGCGGATCATTTCAGGGGTACGGCCGAAAATCCCCTGAGCGAAGGGTTCATATTCAGGCTCCAGATAGTAGCTTACCTCAAAGCGCTCGAAGTTCTCGTCGGTCACCTTCACAAAGTCACCCGCGGCCATCATGGTCAGGTAAACTGCATGCGGAAGACTCTGCGACCAATGGTCGGTTTTTAAGCCGTTCCCCTTGTCAGTACTTGATACCAGCAGCCCGTTAGACAAGGTGGTGTATTTCTTCTCCAGTGTAATGTAGATATCCTGAGTGTGGTTCTGGTTGGGAGCATCGAGCGTAGGAAACCAGGCGCTGTTGCACTGGGTTTCCCCCTGGGTCCAGAATTGGGTGGGAAGTCCCTTGACCTTTCCCTCCGGGTTGATAAAAAACAAACCCTTCTCGCTTTTGTTTTCCTCGCCTTCTTCTTCCCTGATCTTTTCGGGTTGAGCGAGATACACGATCTCCACACGTAACGTATCTTCTGCCGGGTACTCCCTGTCGAGCGTTATCGAAAGATAACGGCCGTCATTCTCGTATTTCAGGGCCTGCTTTCCGGTGGTCACCGACCCGATCACCATTTCCCGGGCATTCAGCCGGAGGGTTTGCTGAGGGTAAAAGTAGGGTTTCAGAGTCAGCACCGCCCGCCCCTCCAGGGTCTGATCAGCCCATTGGGGCTTTATATGAAGCTCCGTATGGATAAGGTCAAATTTCAGCTCTTCCGAAGACCTCACCTGACCTGCCGCAGCAGAACAGAGGAGTAATAAAAAAACCAGTTTCCTCATTTGTATAAAAATTCCGAACATCATTTATTCAACATAAAATTTACGGCCTTGCCGGCAGGAATAAACGCGGCCAGCAGAGTGATCGCCAGGATACCGGCCACCGAAAACAGCACATCACTGCTCATGACCCTTACGGGGTAGGCCGTGGTGATCGCGTGATCCATGCCCAGCCCCACCAGGCCGAAACGGATCTGAAGCCAGCAGACCGTCAAACCCAAAACCAGGCCAAACACGATGCCCACACCGGCAATGATAAAACCTTCTGTAAAAAAGATCTTCCTGACCAGCCCTTTATCGGCCCCCATAGCAGACAAAGTGGCAATATCATCCTTCTTATCCAGCACCAGCATACTCAGTGCATAAAAAATATTAAAAGCGGCAATACCCACCACAAAAAACAACCCGATAAAAATAAACAGCTTCTCGATCCGGATGGCTTTCAGCAACGAGGCGTTTTGCTCGTCCCTGTCACGGATCACCAGCCCCTCAGGCAGCAATTTCCCGATCGCGGCCCTGATCTTCCGTATGTCGGCTCCGGGCTTCACCGTGATTTCGAGGGCAGTCCGCCGGCCGGGGTAATCGTTCAGTTCCTCCATCACCTCTATGGGAAGGTAGACAAAATTATCATAATGTTGCTCCAGAATAAAAACTCCCGAGATCTCCAGCACGGCCCGGTTAATGTTTTCTTCCGGGTTTAGCACATTTAGCTTCCGGTTTTTGGGGTAAAGGATCTCCAGGGGTCTGAAAAAATCATTGACGGTCAGTTGCAGCGTGTTATACACCGCCGCCCCGATAAACGCGGCCGGCCTGTCGCCGATATACACACTCATTTCCCCCCCCGCAAGCGATTTCCGGAATTCTGTATTCCGGGCAAAAGTGCTGTCTATCCCCTTAACATTTACGATAGATTGCGCCTTTTCGTTTTTGGCGAGGGCTTTGTCCTGGTAAACCTGCGTGCAGAAGTCCACGCCTTCCATTCCGGAAATAGCATCCAGCAGAGAGCTCTCCGGCTGGAAGCTCTTGGCCGAAGCGGCCGTTATCTTCAGGTCCGGGTCAAAAGATTTAAAGATCTGGCGGTTCAGATCCTCCAGGCCGTTAAACACCGAGAGTATAATGATCAGCGCCGAAAGCCCTATCCCCACTCCCAGCATGGAGATCATGGAAATGAAGTTAATAAAACTTCTCTTTTTCCTGGAAAGGAAATATTTTCGCGCTATAAAAAACGACAGATTCATCAGTCTTGCTCTTCTTCAGCAGGCGGAATATGAATATTGGCAAACAATTGTTCTATCTTTTGTGCATATTCGGCCGTATCGTCAATAAAGAAACTGAAATTGGGAATGATCCGCAGCTGCTTTCCGGCCATTGCGCCGAACAATCCCCTGATCTTTTTGGTATTTTCCCGTACTTCCTCTAGCAGGGCCTCCCGGTTATGCGTTTTCAGAAAGCTCAGGTATACTTTGGCCACGCTCAGGTCGGGGGATACCTTCACGTCTGTAATGGTCACAAAATTACCGGTAAACAAACCCCTGAATTCTCTTTGGAATATATCACCGAGATCCTTCTGGATCAGTCGTCCCACCTGCCTTTGCCGCTTACTTTCCATATTCATTTATGATACTGTGAATTACCAACCTTCCATCTTTCAAGCAGTTAAGACTTCATATAGCAGAAAATGGGGGTTATGTGATCTAATCTACAAATATCCGGCTATTTTTTGGTATAAGCATGAAAGGAAACATATTTTTGCATAAATAATACCGAACGTCCCTTGTTAACATTCTTCAGAATTTATTCCATTTTTCAGATCCTGTCCATTCTGATCATCATTGTGGCCATCCGTATGCTGTTTTTTTCTCCTCAGCTCCCCCTGCTGTCCAATGAGCTGGAATGGATGCTGATCGGCCGTAAGCTGAACGAGGATCTTTTTCTGTACAACGAGGTACTTACCCAGGTAGCGCCCCTTTCGTCTTACTTTTACCAGCTGGTTGACGCTACTTTCGGGCACAGCCAGATGACCTATGAGGTCATCGCCGCCGGCGTACTTTATCTTCAGGCGCTGCTGCTTAATTTCATGATCAGCAAGCGCAACCTGTTCAATGAGAAGAATTATATCGGTGCGTTATTGTATGTGGTGCTGATGAGTGTTTCATTCGACCTCATGAAGCTGTCGCCTTCCCTGCTGGCTAATACCTTCGTACTGCTGGGGGTAAATTCGGTGCTTAGCCAGATCGAGAAGCGTGACGGTGTAGGCGATGATGTCTTTGAAACCGGTATATTTTTCGGGTTGGCTACTCTTTTTCATCACCCGGCCTTTATATTCATCTTCTGGGCTATTCTCACCCTGTTCTTATATACGGGCATCAATATCCGGCAGGCCTTCATGGTGATCCTGGCCTTTATTCTTCCCTTGTTTTTCGTATACATTTTTTTCTATTTCAATGACAAAGGCGCTGATTATATCTATGTATGGCTGCTGAATCTGAACAGCTTCGTCAGGCTTACCCTGCTGAATATCCGCGATATACTGATCGTTTACTCTCTACCGGTGCTCCTCTCGCTGCTGGGCGTGGCCAAAGTGCTGCGCGGGCAGCGTTATAACAGCTTCCAGAACCGCTCGCACCAGGCCCTTCTGATCCTGGGTATTTTTGCGGGTCTGGCATTTCTTCTTTCCGGGAAATACCTGCCCTCCAACCTGGTGTATTTTATCATTCCCCTGGCTTTTTATTGTGCGGGCTTTTTTGTGCATTCCAAAAAACTCTTTGTACCCGAGGTGATCTTCCTGATGTTCTTTGGTACTGTCATTTTTATCTCTTACCTCGGGGCTAAAAATATTTTTGGCATTTCTTCCCGGCTACTGGCCGACTACCGGGTCAGCGAGGTCACATCCGAAATGAATTACGGCGATAAAAGAATATTTATTACCGGACGGAATGTCGATGCCTACCGGTCGAACGACATGGCTACGGGCTACCTGAGCTGGAACCTGGCCCGCCGCGACTTCGAAAAGCCGGACAATTACCTGAGCATATCCAACATTTACAATAATTTTACCAAGGATATGCCCGAGGTGATCATTGATGAGGAAGGTGTAATGCCCAATGTATTCGCCCATATTCCGGGGCTGGCTGTTAAGTATAAAAAAACCGGGAAGAATATTTATGAGCTGAAGTAGTTTAATTTGTCCGCTTTTTAAACTGCTTCCCTGCACATAAATGGCCCGTAAGGAGGAAAGCCCTCCCCGCAAATGCTGATGATCTGCGGCGGGTACATTAAACAGTGTAAAAAACAAACCTTCCGGATAATAATATTCTAAGAACAATTAATGCAAAATTAACCTGAAAAACTGAGGGGTAAGCCCTGTAATCGTTTGTAAACGGCATTATTACATTCACTCTAAATATATTACAAAACATTTAAAACAGCACCCCTGTAAATTTTAAAAAAAAATCTCCCAATTATAGTACTATGCCGTCTTAACATTGCATTGTAATCGGCCGGCCATATCTATCTTTACATCCAAATTAAATTAAAATACCTGCGCCCCCAGGGCCGGATCAATCCAAATATAAATCATGTATAAAAAACCTATCGCTTTATTTTTAGCCATCCTGGTCTCCTGTACTGCCTCCAGAAATCTTCCTGCAGATGATTTTGCAAAAGATAATCTGGCCCATGCCGAACAGGTACTCTCAGCACAACTGCAGGAAGCCAACAAAACTTTTTCCGCCGAAAGAGGTGCTTTCCCGCGTACTTCCGACAAATCCGGGGGACTGGCTACTTCTTCCATGTACGACTGGACACCCGGTTTCTTCCCGGGAAGCCTCTGGTTTCTTTACGATCATTCCAAAAACAGGGACCTGAAAGCCGAAGCCGTTAAATGGACGGAAAAGCTAAAGCCCCTGGAACATTTTACCGGCCACCACGACCTGGGCTTTATGATGTATTGCAGCTATGGTAATGCCTACCGGTTTACCGGTGACGAATCCTATAAGGAAATATTGATCAATGCGGCCAAAGCCCTGAGCACCCGTTTTAACCCGGTGACCGGTTCTATTAAATCCTGGAATTCTTTCAAAAGCTGGCATGGCGATAAGACCTATGATTTCCCGGTGATCATTGATAATATGATGAACCTGGAAATGCTGTTTTTTGCCTCTAAGATAAGCGGCGATACCACTTTCCGCCATGTGGCGGTCACCCACGCGCTTACGACGATGAAAAATCATCTCCGGCCCGACCATAGTTCCTATCATGTGGTTTGCTACGACTCCAAAACCGGTGAAGTGCTGGCCCGTGAAACCGCACAGGGTTACGCCGATAACTCCACCTGGTCAAGAGGCCAGGCCTGGGCCATTTACGGCTTTACCATGTGCTACAGGGAAACGGGGGACCCGCGTTTCCTGAAAATGGCAACCGGACTGGCCGATTATTTCATCAGAAACCTTCCGGCCGACCGGATTCCTGCCTGGGACTTTAACGCTAACGAAAAAGGCTATCAGCCCGGTAAGAATTCCTATGCCAATAACGTTAAAACCTTATATCGTGATGCCTCGGCAGCAGCCATTACGGCATCTGCCCTGCTGGAGCTCGGCACCTTTACCCAAGGGCGGGTTTCGCGTAACTACAGGAAAACCGCTGTTAAAATGTTGCAGTCGCTCAGCAGCGAAACCTATCGTGCCCAACCCGGCACCAACGCCGGTTTCATCATCAAACATTGTGTAGGCAGCATCCCCCACCAGACAGAGATCGATGTACCGCTGGTTTATGCCGACTATTATTACATTGAAGCGCTCGACCGATATCGCCGATTACAGGCGGGGAAAGGCATATTGGATGAATTATGAAAAATAAAGAAGCTTGAAATACCTGCCTATGTTAAAGTAAAAATCGCTAATTGTCTCCTCCTTCTGATCAACGGAGCACTTTCCGCCCAAATCACCACAGTAGCTCAGGACCGGACCTATTGGGTGAAAACCCTGTATAAGATTTCATGGCCCGTGGTTGACAACCATTCGAGAGAAACCCTCAGGTAAAACATGCCGCTGGAAGAGTGGCCCAAAGCACTACATTACCGAATTCAAATCGCAACGAAACCGAAGGGGAGCCTGTAATAACCGGCTGTATTTTTCCGGCACTATTGAGCGCTGGCTGGTGCCGGGTTTTAAGGGGCATCAGCCCATGATGGCCGACCAGTACACTTCCACCGACAGCCAGTACATTGCCACCCAGGGCTTTTTGCCCCTCGGCTTACCAGCCGGTGACCCGTTCTGGACCACCCCTGCCGCCGACTGGACCGCCAAAAAGGCCTGGAGCGGGCAAGCCGTCAAAAAAGACTACAAGGTGGAATATTGAAGCTACGTTTTTTTCTTATGAACCATATTAGGCATATAAGACATATAAGGATGACATACAAGATAATTTTCTAATCTCATATGACCAAAACTTATATGTCTTATATGCCTAATATGGTTCAAAAAAAGCGTAGCTTAAACTGGTTGATAATGCGTATCTGAATCCCACAACTCTTACCGAAAGAGCAGCAGCGCCATGATCAAAGTAACCACGATATTAAAGGCCTGTGCTCCCAGAAACACAAAAAGCGGCTTTTTATTGGAATGGGCAAACAGCTCCTTAAAGTTGGTTTCCAGGCCGATGCTCACAAAGGCCAGCGCAAACCAGACACCCTGGATACTCTTGATCACCGATTTTACCCCGGAGACCTTTTCACCGGAAAGTACGAACGAAAACAGGAGCGACGCCGCCAGAAAGCCGATCACAAACTTAGGAAAACGCTCCCATATCAATCCCAATGTAGGCTTTTCGGCCGTTTGCTGTGCCTGGTTCACAGACCAGTAAATACTGATGGCGAAGGCCGCCAGGCCCAAAAGCACGTTCTGCGAAAACTTGATGATAGTGCTGATCTCCAGCGCCTCTTCTCCTACCAGTGAGCCTGAGGCCACCACAGCCCCCGTGGTATCTATGCTTCCGCCCAGCCAGGCACCTGTCACGGCCTGAGAAAGTCCCATCAGGTTGGCCAGGTAAGGCATAAAGATCATCATGGGCACAGCCGTAATGAGCACCATGGAGATGACATACGATAGCTTTTTGGAATCGCCTTTAATAGCGCCTGAGGTAGCTATGGCCGCTGAAACCCCGCAAATGGAAACCGCACTACTGATCATCATCGACATCTCCTGGTCAACGCCTGTACGCCTGCACAGCCAGAAGGCAAAATACCAGACCGAAATCACTACCACGAGGGCCTGAACCAGTCCGAGCATCCCGGCCCGCAGTATCTCGGAAAAGATGATGGAAGTGCCCAGCAATACCAGGCCGATCTTCACGAAAAGCTCGCTTTGAAGGCTTTCTTTCAGCCATGCCGGAACACCCAGCACATTATTGATCAACAGCCCGATGGCCAGGCTGAAAATGACGGTTTCCAGGTTATACTCCTGCACCGTTTTATTGCCGGCCATAATCTGGGCCAGGATAGAGAGGGCAAAAAGCACCAGGAATCCTGCCAGGAAACGAAGCGGCTTTTTCCCGGTAAGAAATGCTGCGAAAGTGCCTGCTCCGCCTACCAGAGCTGATTGTACCAGAATTTTGAGAAGGTTTTCCTTCGCCAGGAGGTGGCCTGAGATCTCTGAAAAACGGTTCCACTTAAAGTCCGGACTCTTAAAGCTGAATCCGGCAAGAACCACTGCTATCAGCAAAAAACCGGTGATCACCACCACCCAGTCTTCTGAAATACTTTTACTCTTTTGTGCCATTATTGCGGTATAGGTTTTTTCTGTTCCAAAATACGTATAATGAAATTTATATCTATGTAAACTTTACATTTTTATATAATTTCTTCGTATCTTTACACCGGTTTAATGATTATGTAGGAACGGTATCCTGATTCAGGTTATTTGTTTCAAAAGAATTTAGAAAAGAGGAGTGCCCCTGTACTCCTCATTTTTTTAAGGGTCAGGAATCGACGATCAGGGCTATATTGACCGGCGACTCATTGTCCGGAACTTTTTATACTGATAAAATGTAGTTAAGACACGCACCGAATAAAACCCGGGACCGAGTGTTTGGAACTATTTTCTACAAATGAAATTTCGCCTTATTTTTATTGCCCTGCTTTTATCAGGCTGTCAAAGCTCAACCGGAACCGGCGACAGGACCCTGAAGTATTTTGATTCGAAAACCTGGGTGGAAAGCCTGATCACAGATCTGAAAGCAACACAGTCTCTTGTGGAAAAGACCTGGACGTATGATCACCAGGTGGAAAAAAAAGAGGTACGGGAGATCGACTGGGAGAAGGAGCTGAAGCTTTTCCTGGATGCCGACCTGAATAAAAGCTCCTTTATTATGAGTTATGATTCGGTTAAGGAAGAGTACAGGACCGTTTATCTCCTCAAACCGGAAGAGAACCTGCCTGTCAAAGAATTCAGTGTGGATTTTGATTCCAGCCACGCCCCCTTAAAAATAAGCTGTATCCGTCAATCCGAAAATTATTTCTTCACTACCGGCTCGGAGATCAGCCTTTCTACCGACGCCGGCAAACTCAGTACCTACGAGATACGGTCTGTGCAAAGACTCCTGTGGTTCAAGCCGGATTCGAGCGTCGTTTCGGGGCGGATAGTTCGTTAATTTTCTTTGAACCATATAAGGCATATAAGTTCATATAAGTTTTTATACAATCATTCTTATATGAACTTATATGCCTTATATGGTTCAAAAAAGCGTAGCCATTAAACCTTTTTGCCGAAGTATTTGAGCCCCCTCCGCACCCCATCCAGGTTAGCCACCTCCGGCAAAAAGCCCCACTCCTCAAAACCTGCTTTTTCAAACAGCCGGATACTGGGGGTATTGTGCTCAAAAATAAGCCCGATCAGGGTCTCTATACCCAGCTCCGGCGCGGCATTCGAAGCGAAATCCAGTATCCGGCGGCCCAAGCCCCGGCCCCGGACAGATTCATCGAGGTAAAGGCTAAGCTCTGCCGTTGCGTCATAGGCGCAACGACTGTGGAAGGGTTGAAAACCTACCCATCCTATCACCTTGCCCTCCTCTTCCACTACCCAAAGGGGTCTTTTAGCCGGAGTGTGGCGATAAAACCACTCCCTCCTGCTTTCAACCGACACAGGCGTGAGGTCAGCCGTTACCAACCTGGAAGGGATAGTGGAATTGTATATCCGTACGACCTCTTCCAGATCTTCCGGCATGGCCGGTCTGTACCGTATAGAATCAAAACTCCTCATTCAGACTGTAAGGATTAATCTAAAACCGTTTATTCTCTGTAACGCAGAAATGTAACGTATGGAATCAGAATTCGTCATTCAGACCAAAAATAGGCTTGTTGGTTTTCCATTTCCCGCGGGTGAAGTCCGGGATCTCCACCGGTGAGCTTCCCCGGGCAATCGACATTTCCGATAAGGGACTGATCGCTGACCAGGCCGCAGCGTCATAAACGTCCATCGGCGGTGTTACCTTACGCTTTATCGACTCAATAAATGCGCGCATAACAAAGAAGTCGATACCGCCGTGTCCGGCATTTTTGGCATCGGATTCAAATTTCTTCCAAAGCGGATGGTCGTATTCTTTCTGGTATTTCTCGAAGGGCTCCCATTGGTGCGGTTTCGGGCTTTTGCCTTCAAGATATATAGATTTATTATCGTCCAGCCACACCCCTTCGGTTCCCTGAGCCCTGAAACATAGCGAATACGGACGTGGAAGATTGGTGTCGTGAATGATCACAATATTTTCCCCATTCTCACACTGAATATTAGTGGTGACGATGTCGCCCAGCTTGAATTTCACTTTTGCATTGGGGTGATCGGCACCGCCTTTATCGACGATATATTTGTGTAGTCCTTTGGCGCTGGTAGCCATTGATGTCAGGTAATTGAACTTGTTGCCCCGGTTGATGTTCATCCAGTGCGCTACCGGCCCTAGTCCGTGCGTAGGATACAGGTCTCCGTTCCGGTCTATCGAGTGCTGGGTTCTCCAGCGGGCTTCCGAAAAGCCTTTCTCTCCAAACTCCACACCACCGCCATAAGCCTTCTTACCGTCATTGAACTTCACTTCGCGAAGGTCATGCTGATAGCCGCAGTGCCCGTACTGGATATCTCCGAAAAGGCCTTTGCGTACCATATTAAGCACAGCCATTACATCTCTCCGGTAACATACGTTTTCCAGGATCATACAGTGGCTGCCGGTTTCCTCAAAGGCATTGACCAGATCCCATGATTCCTGAAGGGTAACCGTCGCCGAAACCTCTACCGCCGTGTACTTCCCGGCCCGCATGGAGTCGACACTCATAGGCACGTGCAGTTCCCAGGGCGTAGAAATGATCACCCCGTCAATATCATCGCGTTTCAGAAGGTTGAGGTAGTCTTTCCCGTCCTTCGAATAGGCTACGGCTTCTTTCCGTCCTTTCTTTTTGATCATTTCCTGTGACCGGCTGATCGCATCCGGGTCAATGTCACAAATGGCCACCACTTCCACATCCTCACTGTTGATCGCTACATTGAGATGATTTCTTCCACGCAGACCTACTCCTATAAAGCCCAGCCTTACCTTATCCATCTTTGGTTTATCATTTTGCATGGAATGCCCGATAAAAGGGATGGCGCTACCTGCTACGGTAGTCTGAATGAAATTGCGTCTGTTCATACGTCTTTTATTTATATTGATTTTTGGTGTTCTAAGCCCCTATTATGCATTAAACATTTACTGCGCCAACGTGTAACTTCATTTCCGCTTTCTCTCCTCAAAAAACATAATTCACTATGCTTTTATCGGCCAGTCGCAGCTATTTTTCAGCATTCCGTCTGGTTAAAATGTTTAATGCGTAATTTGGGTTAAATATAATGACAGAAAGCACTAATAAAGCATAAAACTTTCGTTAATTGTGTAATTTTGCAGCGGAAAATCAGAAGAGAGCAATGATAGATACGCATGCGCACATTTATGATGAGCAATTTGATGCCGATAGACATGAAATGTTGGAACGCGCCCGGAAAACAGGCATTGAACAGATCTGGATGCCGAACTGTAACTCGGAAAGTATAGCCCGAATGTATGCTCTTGAGGAAGAATTTCCGGCCCGGTGTCTGTCGATGATGGGCTTACACCCTTCTTACGTAAATGAACATTTTGAAAAGGAGCTGGTACGGGTGGAAGAGGAGCTTGGAAAAAGGAAATTTATTATGATCGGTGAGATCGGGATCGACTTTTACTGGGATCTGACCTTTACCCGGCAGCAGGAAGCCGCATTCCTGAAACAACTGGAACTGGCCAAAGTCTGTAACCTCCCTATCTGCATTCATTCCAGGAACTCTAAAGACAATTCGCTAAATGCCATTCAGCGATGCTGCGACCTCATCGAAGACTTCGGCTGGGCCGGTCTGCGGGGCATCTTTCATTGTTTTTCCGGAAACCGGGAAGATGCCGAAAGGGTAATCGGGTTAAATTTCCTGCTTGGGATCGGCGGAGTGGTCACTTTCAAAAACGGAGGTTTGGACCGTTTTCTGAAGGATATTCCCCTGGAAAAGATTGTGCTGGAAACTGATGCCCCCTACCTGGCGCCAGTGCCTTATCGGGGAAAAAGAAATGAGCCGTCTTACCTGGAACTGGTAGTAAACAGGCTGTCGGAAATTTATCATGCAGACACTGCTCATATCCGGGCTGTCACCACACACACTGCCAAAGCCCTGATCCAATGAACCTGCGATTTTTACTATTGGGTGTGCTGTTTGCCGCGCTGTGGGCCTCAGCCTCGGCGGCCGCCAAGCTGGCGCTGCCTTATATTGAACCCCTGCTCATGTTCCAGATCCGTTTCTTTTCAGCGGGTATTCTGCTCATCTTTTTTGCCCGTATTATACGGAAACAACGTCTCCCGCGCGGCGGGGAGTGGAAACAGCTCGCTCTTTTCGGCTTTCTGAATACCACCCTTTACCTCAGCCTGTTTATCCTGGCGTTACGTGAGATCTCAGCAGGCATAGGCAGCCTTTCCACCTCTACCAACACTCTTATGATCAGTGTGCTGTCTACCTTCTGGCTACGTGAAAAGATTCGGCTGCGACAATGGGTGGCGGTTTTCCTCGGCATGACCGGGGTGATCATTGCCTGTTATCCGCTCCTGCAGGATGGTCACGCCACTCCCCGCGGGCTGTTGCTCATTTTCCTGAGTATGCTCTCCTACTCAATCGGCACCATCTACTATTCCAGGGTCAGATGGACGCTGTCGCGGATCACCATCAACGGCTGGCAGGTCTTCCTGGGCGGTGTTTTAATGCTGCCCCTTACACTGCTTTTTCATGAAAGCGGACAAAACGAATGGAATGCCACGGTAGGCTTCTCCATCCTGTGGCTGGTGCTGCCGGTTTCGGTGGCTGCTGTGCAGCTATGGTTGTATCTCCTGAAAACCGACACCGTAAAGGCCTCCTTTTTCCTTTTTCTCTGCCCGATCTTCGGCTTTATCTACGCTAACCTGCTTCTGGATGAACCGCTGACGGGGTATACATGGGGCGGTACGGCACTGGTATTGGGGGGATTGTATCTGGGGAATGAGAAATAGTGAACAGTTAATGAAAAAGCGTTAAGCAAACTCCAGTATGGTTTTCGGATCGATGCTGAGCTTTTTGTAGAGCTTTTTAGCCAGTTGCATCGATACGTTACGTTTGCCGGTAAGCACCTGGCTAAAGGTATTCTCCTTCACTTCAAGTAACTTAGCCGTCTGACGCTGATTCAACTGCTTTTTGCCCATCTCTTTTTCGATGGATAAGATAAGCGGGTTTTTGACTTTGAGGGGGGAAAGATCCATGTAAATGCTTTCGTAATCGGCCAACATTCCACCCACACGACCCATTTCACGAGTATACTCATTGCTGATATCTATCTGATCAAGGTACCCATTCCGGGTAGCGTAGCTTTCAATGTCATCCAGATATGCCATAACTTCATTATAGGTTTTACGGTCTGTGATTTCTGTAAGATTTTCAAATTTCCTTTTCATATCTCAAATATTCTTTATCTCTTTTATTCTGTCATATTCTGCATGGGTTCCACAAAACTTAACTCTCAAATATCTATCCGTAAAAACAACCACAACTACCAGCCTATATCGGTTACCTTTAATATTAAAAACATACCGACCTTTGCCTACATAGTCGGCCGACGGAAATACTCCTATCAGATCATTATGGTCCTCAAAATCATTACTCTCCACTATATCTACCCATCTGTTGATCGAATTTACAGTATCCGCATGTTTCCTTGTAAAACCGGTAAGGGCCTGTTTGTTAATTATTTTCATAGTTGTGCAATACAAAGATACAAATACTTCCCTTTTTGCGAAGTATCCCTTTATTTATTTCAAACCAGCATGACCTTCGAATTCATATTTCGATTGCATAGTTGCGTAGTTGTGTAATACAAAAATACGGAATAGTTGTCCGACTTGGGGTCGGAGACGCAATTTCTTGCTTGTAAGCAAGAAATTACAAATAATTCAGGTGGGGTTAGTTCTAAAATATGTGGTTAACTCCCTATTATTCCGGAGCCTGATTTCTGCTTTAGTACGATAAGTCAAACTTTCCCTCTGTAATTCTTATTTCCTTATCCCGGTTCTCATTATACACAACTACTTCAAATTCCCCCACAAATTTCTTTTCTTCTACTTTCCGGAAAGTAATAGACCCTTCTTTTACAAAGTAAATGACAATTTCATTTAGTGCTTTACCGGTTTGGTAATAGAAAAATTCCTCCGACAGGTCAATCGGCTTATTCAGAACAGAGGAAAGGTTCATATCTACAAAAAAGGCAAAACCTACCATCGTATGATTCTTATCCACGGCATTAAGGCCAACTGATATGCTTCCATAATAGCCATCCTCTTCATCATCATACCAGATGTTTTCAAACTCAACCCCTCCGGCAATTGGGCTATACGTTTTTCCGTCTACCTTCATAGAAAAACTACCCTTTGCCGGTTTCTCCATAGGTTCCGCTTCGATCTCCATATCTGCTATCCTGTCAATTATAGGAGAAACACAAGACGAAAGCAGGAGAGGAAACAGGATCAGGAGACCTGCCCGTATGCTGTACTTAGTTCTTACAACTCTTAAAAAATTTGTCATAATCTATTATTATTAATTTGAACCCATACCTTTTATAAATTGCCCTGAATAGGTTCCTTTTACTTGAACTCCTTCATCAGATACTCCATCGAAACTAATGGTAAACTGGTTAATTCCCTTCCTGTCTACATTTACGGTTCCTCCGGTCAATGAAAAGCTCTTATCATCTATCTTGACAATGACTGAAGCTCTGGGATAATCATCTCCCTTAATTCTAAAAGTGTCATTTTTAAACGTGCTTCCCTTTGAATAGCAATCCACTATGATGGTATGGGAATGCCTGTCTAAAACCACCTCATAATACTTAATCTCTTCACTGGCAAGGGCCAGGCCGATATTGTATTTGTCCGAATCACTATCATACCCCCAATCCTGGTAACCGGCTCCTTTGAATATATAGCTCTTGCCGCCGATAGACAGCGTGCCGGCAGATTGTTTGACTTCATCCGGATCATCCGGTATTGGATCTGAACTTCCTTTTGAGCAGGATAAGAGGATTAAAAGAAAACTACTGGAAATAATACAGCGTACCAAACTCATAATAAAAACTAATTAATTTAATAAACAGGACAATGCTAATTTGATTTAAAGACGATATTTGATACTTTTATTTCAGTATCATAACTTCTGTTGGAAAATTCAAGGTAACCCACATTACTATCCAATTCTTGTGAGATAGATTTATCATAGATTTCAGAAAAGATAGGGATTTCTGAATTCTGATAGAAAATATTTAATCTCCAGCGCCCATCAGCTGTTCTTTTTTCTGAAATTTTCAATATTCTCGGGTTACCATCATAGATATCTTGAGAATCTATTCTTATATCCTCTCGCCTCCATGAATTGAAATAACCTTCAACACCAAAATTCAAGTACGGTTGGAAAGCGACAGTCCCAATCCTATCCTCGTAATCAAAGTCAAAATGTAGTCTTGGAGTAGCTAAATCATTATATCTCGCATGGGAGAATTCTTTCTGATAAATCACTAAGGAAAAACCTCGTGAAACAGCATCCATAGAAATATTTAATTCTATATCAAACCCGTTGCTAATGTCAACTCCATTTAGCATTGACATATGTTGCTCTAAAGAATATCTTTCCCTCTTAAAAACCCAAGCACTATTAGTTACCATTATATCATGTACTGGCCCCAGATCTGGAAAATTATAGAAGGCTATTGGTGTATTAATGAAGTCAGTAATGGAGAACGCAGAATACACAGAACCTGTTTGCTGGCCCCAATAATTCCTGTCAGCAAAAGAATTGTCTCCCGTCAAAGCTACATCAGTAATGCAGTTTTCCAGAATTACGGGGTCACTGACACCTGCATTCACACATATTCGTCGCGCATTTTCACGTTGATTATTGGTCAATGTAAAAGGGGCTTTAGGAAATGACCTGTCAGTGTATGAATTGGTATTCTTACCAGACTTATAAACAAATAATGATGATACCTGGCTTATCCTCCAACTATCGGCAAAACCGGGGTATAAACCGCTGAATGTATTGGGCACACTTTGGCCTGTCTGAGTTATGAGATCATTCGCCGGATTTCCATCATAGTTTCCTAAAATACCTTTTACTTTTCCTTTTCTATTAGGGTTTAAAAGGATACTATAATCCAAACTTTCTGAAAACAGGCGTACTTCCACCTGGTCGTTATTCGGTGTTCTTACCGTAATCTTGTTTCCACTATTACTGATATTCCCTCCATCATTCAGAGCAACATCAGTAAAATATAATCCCATTGCCTTTTTGTTCAAATAAACCTCGTCAAGCAAGACACAAACCTCATCGCTGCCCGTATGTATGGCTACTGCGGTGTTAAGTGATACATGATCTCCGAAGGGTTCCTGCCGGGCCTGTATCTCGAATCTGTCACTGGTAGATTTCAGCCCAATAAATTCACCGGCAGCCATAAAACTATATTTGAACCGATCCATTGTGGTCAAATGAGGATCTCCGGTACTGACGGCCATAGGAACATATTCCATGCTATTCTCTCCCGCTGTTGAATCTTCGCCAGGAATAAATTCACGAATTTCCCCTTTGATAAGCTCTCCGTCATGTGCCTGGATAAAAGCCTGGAAGTATCTTTTTCCCTCTCCCGAGAAGTCATATTTCATAGTGTAGTGATACGGCATGGAAATTCCCCCGGGAATATCCTGTATATTTTTGTAGAGCCCTTCCACAGCTCTAAGGGATGTAGGATCATCCCCCGCTAAAAATCCGAACTTTACAATATTATTTCCGCCAAATGATTGAATCGTTCCTGATAGAGTTGCATTAGTTTTTGTGATATCCGTAGCTTCATTCGTTATTATGGAGGCCTCACAAATTTTTAATTCACCATCTACATATTGCAAGCATATTTCATATTCTGATTTGTCATACATGGTAGCCCAGGTCATCAAAAGCAGGTTATTTCCTGCTCCTACTTTCGAGAAATAATCCATAAATTTGGTAAACTGCTTAACGGTCTCAAGCTTTTTAATATCTGAAGCTTCCACAAACAAGCACTCCCCTAAATCATCAACCAGTGTCTTAAAATTTTCGTAAAGAGACTCTGAAACGCTGATAGCCGTTGTTCCCATATACGTCTGAGCAAATCCATGTGAAGCCATTTTAAATGCGGTATTTTTGAAACATGGGCTGTTAACTGCTTTTTGGGCAAAGCTCTTATTTACTAACGACAGAATATCCAGTGTAAAATAGTATAGCGCATCTAACCTGGCATTGAATCTCTCCGTACCTTCTGAGTTCCCCCACGGATTGGAAATTTTAAGCTTATAGTTTCCTGTTAAATCGAATCTATGATTAATTGTTGGCCTTTCTTTCACCGTGTAAAACGTATTGCAATCCGATGGAACCTCCCGGGTACCGAAATAATCGAAGCAATCAGAAAACCGGTCAATCAAAACACCCACATCATGAAACAAATCTCCGATACTGGTATTTTCAAACCTTAGAAGGCCCAGGTTAGCAGACTCCAACCTGTTTTCCTGGGGTTTACTTTCATGATAAAGGCCTGCGTGATGAGGTAATCCGGAGCCCCTGTTGTATATGGATATTTCATTAGGAGAAAGTATTGCAATGTCTATTTTGTTATCATCCCTTATAAGTCCCAGCTCAGCTGATTTCCGAACATTAGGATTATCCTCCTTAATTTCAGGGAAAGTATTAATGCTTTCCACAATATCTATCAATTCTTTATCTATTACCTCAAAAATGCCATGTCCCTGAGAAATGATTGATTCAACCTTTTCTACCAGCTTATCAAATGCCGGGTGGCGTTGATAAGCCCCCATAAGTTTGGTCTTCGACAGGTCGTCAAGAGACGTAACCAAAGGATTTATCATTAATATTGCTGATGCTGTGCTGACAGCGTTAATTTTCACCGTGCCATGCCCTGGTAACTGCACACCAAATAAAACAATCTTGTTTTCGGTGTCAAAAACCGGCAGCAGGCGATAATGCGAAATGTCTGTATTCGGTATTTTAAAGCTACCCTGGTGAACAGGGGCTTCTTCTCCATTATCTAAAGTAAATACACTTAGATTATCCGATTTAAGATTACTTCCCTCCGGCAAGTCTACAGTTCCATATACATCTCCCTGTGATACCTGTAAATTCCCCGGATTTGTTTCAAACTTCACCTGTCTTTCACAGCTAATACCACAAAACAGGGTAAGTAAAATGATGATTATGCTTCTAATATATCTCATGATTTACAATTTCCAGGCGTACATTACTGCTTATGAAATCCAAACCCCAGCTTAAGACCTATTGTCTGAAGCGGTTCCGAAATATTTTCCATTCTCCTGACCGGGGAAAAGGAGTAGATGGCTGCGAGATCCAGGAAAAAACTTTCTAGATATAATATATAACCCACAGCACCTTGTGTAGTTAAAGTAAATTGGGAAAGGGACTTAAACAAAGAACTTTCAGGATGAAAATCTGAAAAATCCCTGTTCCATTTTAACAACTGACCGCCGCCAGACAAATGGATATATATACTTTTTAGAGGAAAGATCTTTAGACCTATTTGGACGGGAATTCTTTCGACCTCCTCCCTGGTAGTATACAATATGGTTTCTTCCGTATCGGTGTAAATATATTCTTTGTTAACCTTATATTGTGAATAACCACCTTCTAAAGTTATTCCAGCCTTACGGTTGAAATAGTAATTGACAGAAATTCCGCCTCCTGCCCCATACCTGATACCCGGGCCTACGTTAGGATGTGCCCATGCAGGAGAAATAGTTTCAGAAACATATAAACCCTCTCCAAAAAATGAAACCGAGAATGATCTTCTTTGCGAAACAGCAAACCGCTTTTTATTTGCTCCGGATATACCAACTTGATTAAGAAGATTGGGTTCCATAACCATTCCTGCATTGTAAGACACATCTGCGCTGCCCTGTCCGAATACTTTTCCAAATAAAAAAAACAAAAAAAGAATACTATTAACAGGTCTCACGATATTAAAATACTTTACATTAATAAACTTTCATGATACTTACTTTCAATACCCACTTTCAGGTTCTTGTAAGAGCTCTTTCATTCTGATTCATCCCATATCTAGTTTCCAATTTATATTCCTGTAATTCTAAATTCCACCCGACGGTTTTGTTTTCTGCCTTCTTCCGCACTATTGCCGGCTACCGGTTCACTTTTCCCATACCCTTTGGCGCTTAGCCTGCTGAAATCATCCAACTGATCCTGCAGGTAGTAAAGCACGGCATTTGCCCGGTTTTGAGACAGCGTAAGATTTGAAGCATCATCTCCCACACTGTCTGTATGCCCGGCGATCTCTATTTTCAATTTGGGGTTAGATTTTAAGAATGCGGCCACACGCTTAAGTTCAGCGTAAGACTGCCGTAGCAAAATAGGGCTGCCCGTATCAAAGAAGATATTGTTGAGGGTTAGCTTTTTCCCTATATCCTGAGAACCAATAACTTCAATAGGTTTTAGGTTTACAGAAGCCGCCTTGGTTAAGTCATAGTTTTCAGTACTTGCCAGGTATTTCCCGTCCGAAAGCACGGTCACACTGTACTTTTTTCCGGGGGCTAGGTCTAAAACATATTTACCAGTATTATCGGGTCTGGCCTCGGCTGCCCGCTGCCCGGTTTCATATTCATCGGCCACTACGGTTATGGAGGAGTAATCCGGGTTACTTTGTTGTAAAGTTATCCTGCCTTCAGCCTTCAAAATTTCTCCTGAGCTTTCAGTATGTTCAGAAATAACCGCCTCTACCGGAGACGCATTGTCTTTCTTCAGTTCAAAGTTGCCAAAGAAAGCAAGCTCATAAAACCCGGAAGAATGGTGGTTACAGTTGAGTGCAGCCGTAATCTGAGAGGGTTGGCTGATCTTTATAGTATTCCTGTTATAATAATTTGGGGCTTGTAAAATAGTATTACCACTCCGGTCTTTAATAACCAGTTGGCAGGATTTATCATTGGAAACAAAATAGGTATCAAAATAGGAACTGCTTTTAATATCAAAAGTAAATACCTTTTGAAACGCGGAGGTAAACTGCCCGGACAAGTCTGTGGAATTAACTTTTTGCAAAACGGGCTTTTCTAAAAAGTTTCCGGCAAGGAGAAGATTGTATCTGCCGTTTTCGGCCTCATTCCGGGTGGCCACTATAAGTTCATACACTCCGTCTGCCTGGGCAGTGGCTAATACTTCTTTGGAATTGCGATCCATGGCATTACCATAAGGGTCAAATAGTGCCAGATAGGTCTCTACTCCATACGGCTCTGCTATAGCATGTAAAACAGTACCCTTGGCAACCTTAAATTTATACCGGTTGTTTCTGGGAGAGTGAAAGGTATGGTCGGTTACTCCTAAGCCATTGAAAGTAACCCCTGTTCCCCCACCTCCTTTTATTCCCCATTCCTGGTTTTCCAGATATATTTTTTCTGTTATAACCGGAGTTAAACCTTCGCACTGCATACTGAAAGTAAATTTCCCGCCGGGGTCATTTAAGGGGTCGCCGAAAGGGTCACCGAATCTCCTGGCCGTGAAAACAATCACCGTATAATCTCCTTTTATTTGGGGAGTAAATTCAGAAGTCAGGAGGGCACCCTTGTTTTCACTAATTTTGGTATGTACCCTTTTGCCGTACGGATCATATACTACATACCCAAAAGAAGTATTCTCATTCGAGGTCAGGCTAAGCCCGTAAGCTGTTCCGGTAAATAGTACTTTTGCAATAAAGGACTGATTTAGTGGGGAGCCGGCCACATGATCCCGGAAGTTTCCGGAAGACTCCCAGCAGCCGCCTCCATGCCTTTGCCACTCTCCCTTATATACCTTATAGCCAAGCCCTTTATTTATCGTATTATTAACATTATCAATACCATCATTGAGCTTATCCCAAAATGTTTTCTTTTTCTTCTGGGCGTAAGCTGACATACCGCATCCTGAAAAAACAAGCACACCCGTTATAAAAAAGGCTTTGCGAATAATACTTATGTTCCACCTTACAAAAAGGGTCTTCTTTTGAATAAAGACACCTGCAGATATAAGGATTCCAGACATTAAAACCATAGCTATCAAAAATGTAATAATATATTCATTGACATGGCAATAATATTCCTCTACTTTTCATCCGCTTTCATTTTTTTGTCAATGGAGACCAATTTGGCGTGAATTTCGAATAAGACGATCATCAGCTCACTGCTGAGCCGTGCCCAAAACGGGCCGAAAACCAAGGTGAGTAACCCCCATAAAATGGTCATCCCCCCGCCATAATCGGCAGATATTCCTTTTATGATCATTACAAGTCCGCTCAATACGGAAAGTATTACCAATGCATAAAAAACAATTTTGATGATTTGCGGCACGATCATTTTATCAAATGATAGCCAGTCTGAAAGTTTCATATCTATAAAAGTTTAAGGTTTATACGATTTCGGGTACAATTATACCGGAGGCACATCCTTCCTCCAACCCCGACCTTACCAACCCCATAAACAACTTGACGAACTATAAAAAAAACTTGAAAAAGAAGAACTATTAAAAAATACACCAATTCAAATAACTTATAATAAACATTTTAAAAATTATATTCTTTACAAAAACTTCACTTTGCCCAACGAATAACCACAAATGCCTGACAAAGAAAAATTACTTTTATTTCCCTTTGCCGGTTCCTATATTTGTCAGGTACTTTCCGGTAAACCCTTCGGTACCACCGATAGCATGAGAACTCTGATCATTTTTTTTATTATCCTTTTTCCCGGAACGCTCTGCGCACAGACCCCTCCTTCAGAAAAACATCATTCTGAAAGAACCATCGCCGAGCGCGAAAGAGACGCCCGCGCTTTCCTCGATTCTGCCCAGCGGGTCAATGACCCTGTGGAGATAGCCGAGGCCTGGTACCGCCTCGCGAAGTTAGAGCACAGCAAAATGAACCTCCTGAAATCGAATCAAAACCTCCTTCGCTCCATCAGGCTGCTGGAAAAGCGGGGGCCTTCGTATGAGCTGGGCCGAAATTATTACTGGCTGGCCATTAACGCCCGGAAAATGAGGGATAAGAAAAGTACCTTTGAAAACATCGAAAAAGCCTTGTCTGTGCACCACGCCTGCAATTCGGACAAAGGTAAAGCCATGGTCTACGGATTCCTCTCCAACCTGTATGAAAATTACATACCCTATGCTTTTGATGACCCCAACCTTGTTGAGCCCAATTACAGCAAGGCCCTGTTTTACGCTAATCTTTCTTACCAGTATGCCGCTAAACTAGACGATAAACGGATGGCAAAAGATATGGAGCTGCTGATTCCCCAGCTCTCCAAGCTGGCTCAGGGAATGGCCCAACCCCACCTGATGGAACTTGACCTGGAGACCGTTAAAAAAGAAAATATAAACACCTATATTATCTACTCGCTCGACTATTCGCGCTATCTGGGCCAGAAAGGCGAAACGGGGAAATCGCTGGAAGTACTGGAAGCCACGCGAAAGTTGATTGAACAATACACGCCGGAAAGCAAAAAACACCTGGAGTTTTACGAACGGGCAGCGGCCGACTACTATACCCATACGGGCGACCTGCGAAGGGCGATGGAACATCTCGAAAAATACCATGACTACCATACCCATGGGCTCATGGAAGACCGGCAAGGCGCCATCAGCGAGCTGCTGATTTCCTATGAAACTGAAAAAAAAGAAACAGAACTCAAGATTCAGGAGCATAGCCTACAGAATACCCGCAAGCTGCTGGGCCTTTCTTCCGTCTCCCTACTCCTCACCCTCGGGCTTAGCACCTTCCTGTTCCGGCTTTACAAAAAGAAGCAATCCATCAGCCGGAAGAACGTGCTGCTGGTGCAGGAGCAGAACCACCGCGTCAAAAATAATCTCCAGGTGGTTTCAAGCCTGCTGAATCTGCAGGCCAATATGCTGGCTGACCCCATGGCGCGGCAAGCCATCGAAGAAGCCCAGCTCCGGATCACTGCCATGATCCATCTCCACCGTCAGCTCTACGAGAACGGGCAGGTGGATCGCATCGACATGGACCGCTTCATTCCCGACCTTACCGAAAGTGTGTTTGAAAGCTTTGATCTTAGGCACGTTACTCTGGTTACAGAAACCGGTGGTATTCTCCTGCCGGCCGATACCGCCACCCTCCTGGGCCTGCTGATCAATGAACTGGTCACCAATGCCTGCAAGTATGCCTTCGCGGGGCATCCTGCCCCCCGGCTGACGATCCGGCTGAAAAGCGAACCCGGGAAGTCCCTGCAACTCACCGTAAAAGATAATGGCCGTCAGTATCCTGACCTTGACCGCAGCCCATCGTTCGGCTCCCGCCTCATCCGTATGATGGTGACCCAGCTCGACGGAAAATCGGAATATAATTACCATAACGGACTTGAATTCCAATTAACCTTTTAATTATGCTCAAAATACTGATTGTAGAAGACGAACTGATCACAGCCACCGACCTGAAAGAAACCCTGGAAAAATACCATTACACGGTGACCGGCATTGCCCGAAATCTTAAAGAGGTAAAAGAGCTGCTTGATCTCCATATTCCCGATATAGCGCTGATCGACATCCATTTGAAGAATTCACCCCTGGGAGGTGTGGATGTAGCCACCTTTCTTAACAGCGGTTTTAATGTTCCTTTTGTTTTCCTGACCGCTAATGCCGATCCTGTCACCTATAAGGAAGCCAGGGACACCCACCCCGCTGCTTATCTGCTAAAGCCCTACCGGCCGAAAGAACTGGCGTTCCAGATCGACCTCGCCTATCGCAACTTCAAAGGAAACCAGGCCGTCAGCGCTGACCCCCTGGCTTCCGACTCTCTTTTTCTTCCCTACGAAAGAGGGTACCAATGCATTCAAAAACAGGATGTAGCATTTTTAAAAGCCGACGGTTCTTATGTCAATATTTATATCAGAGGCCGCGTTCTGCCCTATAAGTTTACCATGAACATCGGCTACCTGACCCAGTTTTTCGACTCTGTGTCGTTCTTCCAGGTATCCCGCTCGTATGTGATCAACCTGCACTTCCTTGACCGCTTCGATACAGCATATATCTACCTCAAAGACCACAAAGAAAAAATTCCTATTCCCCAGAACAGGAAACAGGAATTTTTGAAGAGAGTGGCGGTGGTCAAAACACCGTAATAATGCTGAATTGTTAATGGTGAATTGTTAATGGTGAATTGTTAATGGTGAATTGTTAATGGTGAATTGTTAATG
>CAZLXI010000009.1:0-51768 GCA_964563435.1 uncultured Lacihabitans sp. | reverse complement strand
TGAATTGTTAATGGTGAATTGTTAATGGTGAATTGTTAATGGTGAATTGTTAATGGTGACTGATGAATAAAAGACGAAATTATTGACAATCCATTACAATACGCTCAATCAGCATTCACAATTCAGCATTTAGCATTAACATCAGTCGTCCCGCCGGCCCAGAAATATCATCACAAAATACAGCAGATTCGCTATAGCTGCAGCAGCGCCAACCACATAGGTCATGGCAGCCCATTTGAGGGCGTCTTTGGCCATGGCGTGCTCGCGCTGGTTGACCACATTGCGGTTTTCCATCCATACGAGCGCGCGCTTGCTGGCGTCAAATTCCACCGGAAGGGTGATCAGGGCAAACAACGCAAGGGCAAGATTAGCCACGATCAGGATGATCAGGAGGGTATTTCCCAAAGGGTTATTCTGAGACATCATGGCGATACCGCCAAACATCAGGAACATATTGGCCATACCCATCACCCGTGAGGCAATGTTCACCGCAGGCACCATGGCCGAACGCATCTTCAATGCCGCATAGGCGGTGGCATGCTGAACCGCGTGGCCCACTTCATGGGCTGCCACGGCAGCCGATGCCGCACTCCGGCCATGATATACGTCAGAACTCAGGTTCACTGTCTTATTCAGCGGATTGTAATGATCGGTAAGCTGACCGTCTACCTGCGTAATCTGTACATCATATATTCCGTTATCATTCAACATTTTCCGGGCTATCTGTTCACCGCTAAGCCCGTTAGAAAGCCCAACCCGGGAATACTGGGTAAACTTACTCTTGAGGCGGCTGGAAACCAGCGAACCAATCAGCATAAAAACAATACCAATAACAAATAATCCAATCATCTTTTCAAATTTAGATTTATCAATTTATCTTATAACAAAACTTAAAGATATACAGTTTCGCGGCAGTTTCAAAACTGTATGACCGGTTAAATTGAACCATATAAGGCAATAATTTTCAGTGAACAGTGAAAAACTAATAGTGAACAGTTAAGGGACATTCTTCTAAATATAAGCTAATGTACCGCAACCGCAGCGGCGGCCGCTTTTAGTTTTTAGTTTTTAACTTTTAGTTTATTTATATGCCTTATATGGTTATAACATTTACAGTTTTTCGATCGCTTCGAGGTCAATCTCGGGCGGGGTGTTGCCGGCACTTCTTTCAAAAGAGGTGTTATACGGCACATGGGGTGAGAAAAACCCGCAGTTGGCCAGGTAAAATTTTCCGTTCTTCACTCCGGCCGCATAGTCGATCCGGTTCCCTTTCCGGGCGGTAGCATCGGCGGTGTAGTGCGCGCGATTCAGCTCCGTCCATTCGCCATTGACATCACATACCCATTGATTGGAAAACGACACTTCACGCCGGATATGTCCCGTGCCGGTAATAAAATTTTCGAGGAAAGAATGAAAGCGTTTGGCATAAGTAACCGTAACGGGCCTTCGAAAGGAAGCGATGAGCTCCCATTTGCCCGTTTCGGGAGCGAAAAACCAGGATGTATATTCCGTGCTGCCCTGTACCACAGAGGGTTCGATCCTCGTCAGGAAGCCGTATGTATTGCCCACCTTCCAGTTGAACCGTTTATAGCTTTGTCCGCCGCTGCCCTCATTACCAAATTCACCGGTGTGCACCCCTTCCCCCTTCTTCAGCAAAACGATTCGCTGGTCTTCCGGGATACTTTTCGGATCATCGGTGTTAAACGGGCTCCATACCGAAAACAGTACCCTTCTTTCGCTCGCTGAATTGACCTGGATCCCGAAATACCCTTCTGCAAAGCCGTTGGCCATATAGTAGCTTCCGTGAATATCGTTATGTTCTGGCACCGTTATCTCGTTATAGATCCAGCGGATGTTGAGGTCTTCCGGCATATCGTAACGGAGGTGAACGGAAGGCCCCCGCCTTCCCCAATAAAAGTCGTCTTTTACGTAAGTGATTCCCTGACCCAACCCTTCACCTTCTACCAGCAGGTCGGTGATATCTACTCCTCCTTTACTGCGGATCGTCACTTTCTGGTAGCCGGGATTTTCCACTTTAAAGGTCCCTGCCGGGATCTTCGTAAAATCCGGATGCTTCACCTGCACGGTACGGGTTTCGCCGTTCAGGGTCACCGAAACCTCAGAGTGGCCTTTGGCCATAAGCCCCAGCTGAACGACACCCGGGGTATTTATACTAAAGAATACGCATACGTCACCGTCTGCTTCTGTCCAGCCCTGCAGGTCGTTCTTACCGAATTTCTGCTGGCCTTCTACAGAAGGATGACAAAACCATCCGTTCCCCTGCAAAGGCACGGCCACTACCTGATCCTGCGCTCCGGCAGCTAAAGAACCAACGAATAAGATCACCAGTGATCCGAATATTTTTTTCATATGAATTGTAATAGGCTTCGCCTTGTTTTTTTAAAACCATATAAGGCATATAAGTTCATATAAGAATAATATAAAAAACTTATATGAACTTATATGCCTTATATGGTTTAATTAAGCTTCTGTACCAACCATAAAAACTCCTCCACAAAGATATCGACTGATTTCTGAAAATCCGGGTCAAGCAGGCGTCCTTCCGTATCAAATTTCTTATCAGCATGCGGGGTGATCAGCAGGCGCGGGCTCAGGATACCGAAAAAGGCCGCTACCATCTGGATCAGCTGCTGAGCTGACCGCATGGCGCCTAAGGCACCGTCAGTACCGGTGGCAATACCGAACGCTTTACGGCTATGCTTGGGGAAATGGTCCAGCAGGTTTTTTAATGCGGGAGAGTAGCCGCCGTTGTACTCCGGCGAAACCAGGATAAAGGCACCGGCTGAAAAGATCCGGTCACCCAGCTCTTTGAATTCAGCCGGAACTTTCTCGCGGGTGGACCATACCGTCTGTACAAATGGCAGGGCGTAGTCCCGCATATCGATCAATCCTACATCTACCCCTTCCTTCTCCTTGAGTATCTGGTATAAATGTTTTGCTATACGAACCGTTATACTGGCCTCACGCGGACTACCGGATATGATTTCAATTCTCATGTGTATATAATTTGTTTATTGTTTTCTCTCACAGATAACACGGATTTACGCGGATAGGTAAAATTAATCATCTGTGTCAATCCGTGTTATCTGTGAGAAAAATTTATTTATCCGCCACCCGGTCTATAATATCCTCGGAGATCTTCGTGAAATACCCCCCGCTCTGGTAACCGTACCACGACATGGTCACCGTTTCATAGTGCCCCGAATCGTACAGCTTATCGGCTGTAATATAGCCTACATACCCCCCGTTAAAGCTGGTAATGATAAGGTTCAGCCCCTTTCTGCGGGCATATTCATCCAGCTCCACCATAATCTCCCCCGAAAAATCGGCCGGCATACCCAGTAGCAGGGCATTTCCTACCTTTGTCACTTTAATGTATGCCTGGTAGTCTCCAAATAGGCGCTTGAACAGCCAGGGCCTCAGGGCCAGGTTCCGGGTCATCCGGGCGCCGGGTTCCGGCAAAGGTACCCGGATCAGCGCGGACACAAGCGTGTCTCCCAGCGGCACTTCCTTTCGTTGATTGAAATGATAGAGGACGCTCAGTCCCTGATTTCGCGCCTCGTCAAACTCGGTTACTCCTCTTTCCACGGGGCCCATCCCCGCCACAGCCCCGGCCATATACAGGGCAAATGCCGGCCGCAGCGAATCAACCAGAACACCGGAATAATCCCTCGATAATTGCAGGTTACCGTCGCCCAGCGTAGTACTGTGCGCGGAATAAGTGATGAGGTAAGCCTTTTCACCGCTTGTCTTGGTAAAGCTCAGCGCCCGGATCTCCTTATCGCGTACTCCGCCGGGCAGGTTAAGCCGGTAGCGTACATCGTCTTCGTCCACCACTTCCGAATAGCTTACACTACCTTCGCTGAGGTCTCCGGCTGAGGCCAGGATGGCGCGGCAAAACCGTTCTGCGAGAAACTCCACCACTGCGGGATCGTATTTCCCGCCAAACAGTTCGCCGGTGAGCGTACTTTCCCACCCCCCGATACTGCTGTGGCTGTGGGTGGCGGAAAAGTGGATGTCTTTTAACGTAGTTCCCCGGTTCTTCAACTTCCTTTCCACCGCTTCCACCACCTTCGGGGGGATAAAAAGCAGGTCTGCTGACACAAAAAATACCTTTCCGGCTCCAATCTCCAAAGCCACCGACCTGACATATACCGAATCATGCACCGATTCATAATGACGCCCCCGCCGTTTGCCGTAACCAGCCAAAGGCACCGGTTCGGAAGGAGTTATGTTTTCAATAGCCCAGCCGATCCTGAGTGTTCCCTTTTCTACCGGGAGATTCCATGCCTGATCTTTCCATGCTTTATAATGCAGGGTTTCGGTGTAAGGCGTTCGGTCGATCCACTGCACCATCAGTACCACCAGAAGTACGAGAAGTACGAAGACCGCCAAAACATATTTTATAATTTTTCTCATAAACCAAATTTTAGACTTATCTAAGAAAAAATTGCAACATAAAACAAAACTATTCTACAACAAAAAACACATTAAACTATATATCAATATATTATAAAATGTAAATATAGAATAATTAATAAATTATTTTAATTATTGCTATAGCAACCATTGAAGATATTTTTGTGTAAATTTGCACAAAACAAATATTTCATCAACAAAATCAACCGGGATAAGGCCCTTTGATCCGCCAAAATTGGGGATTAAAGGGCTCAAATCCTAATTTAATCAACAGGCACCATGAACATTCACAAAAACCTTCCACCCGAAGAACTCAAACAGCAATGTCTCCGCCTCGGACGGGCGACCCTCAGCCGGAGCGGCGTACTGGTAGTCAGCACCGGAAAGTTTACCGGCAGGAGCCCGAAAGACAAGTTTTTTGTCCGGGAGGAAGCTTCTGCCGGGAACATCGACTGGAACGACTTCAACATTCCCATAGAGGAGGAACACTTTCTGAAGCTCAGGGAAGACCTTTTTTCCTACCTCGAACAGAAAGAAGAAGTATGGCAGCAGGAGGTTTATGCAGGAGCGGATCCGGAATACCGGATTGCGGCTACCTGTATCAATGAGTGGCCTGACAGCAATCTTTTTGTCTGCAATATGTTCATACGGCCGGCCGCCGGACAGCCCTTTAATCCGGAGTGGACCATCATCCAGGCGCCCGGCTTCCTGGCCGACCCGGAAATCCACGGTACCCGCCAGGAAAATTTTGCAGTGATCTCCCTGGCGCATAAGACCATACTGATCGGCGGTACGGGCTACACGGGTGAGATCAAAAAAGGGATGTTCACCGTCATCAACTACCTTCTTCCCATAGAAAAAAATGTACTGACCATGCATTGCAGCGCTAACCAGGGGCCGAATGGCGACGTAGCCCTGTTCTTTGGCCTGAGTGGGACCGGTAAAACCACACTCAGTGCCGACCCCGAGCGGAGATTGATCGGCGATGACGAGCACGCCTGGACCGACACAGGCGTCTTCAATATCGAAGGTGGATGCTATGCCAAGGTGATCGACCTCTCACCGGAAAAAGAACCGCAGATCTATCAGGCGATAAGAGATCATGCGCTTGTAGAGAATGTCACCTTCATGGAAGGGAGCAACCGGATCAATTATGCCGACCGGTCGCTTACTGAGAATACGCGGGTGAGCTACCCCCTGGAATACATTGAGAACGCGGTCATCCCCTCGTTAGCGGGGAATCCGCGTCATATCTTCTTCCTTACCTGTGATGCTTTCGGGGTATTGCCGCCCTTAAGCCGGCTTTCACCTGAGCAGGCCATGTTTTTCTTCCTGAGCGGTTACACGGCGAGAATAGCGGGCACGGAAGAAGGGGTAAAAGAACCCCGGCCTACCTTCAGCACCTGCTTCGGCGCACCCTTCCTGCCTTTGGCGCCGCAGGTGTATGCTGAAATGCTGAAAGAAAAGATATGCCACGATAATGTCAGTGTCTGGATGGTGAACACCGGCTGGACCGGCGGCGGATACGGCATCGGGGAACGGATAAAGCTGAGCTACACCCGGGCCATGATCAAGGCCGTTTTAAACGACAACCTGAAGGACGTGATCACCCATACGCATCCGGTCTTTGACCTCGAAATGCCCCTGTGCTGCCCGGGAGTACCCTCTACCCTGCTGAACCCGGCCAATACCTGGGCCGACAAGGAGCAATACGAGGCCGAGAGCAGGAAGCTGGCAGAATTGTTTAAACAAAATTTTGACCGGTTTAAGCGGGAAGATGCGGAAGAGGTAGTGGCCGGGGTAAAAAATTAAACGGCTTCGCCTTTCTTGCTTCTGAACCATATTAGGCATATTAGTCATATAAGCTTTACATATAAGTTTTTTCTTGTATGCTTAACTTCTTATATGACTAATATGCCTAATATGGTTCAAAAATGAGGCGAAGCCGTTATCCATTATTCACCCAACGAAAAACACGAACTGCAGCCTCGTCAGGACTCATCTCGTTATTCCGTACCGCCTGCTCGTATTTTTCAAGTGCAGCACGGAAGGTGGGGTTTTCTGTGATGGAGGCACGGATGAGGTGATCCAGCGTGTCTTTCATCCAGTGGATCTTTTGGGCATTGCGGTTTTCCTGTAACCAGCCGTTGGCCCGGATGCCTGTAAAGTACTTTTCTATGGCGACCCAGACCTCGTTCATCCCCTTGCCTTTCAGGGCGGATACGGGAATCACTTCGGTTTTTTGACCGGAGGCTTTGGCAGTAAAAAGATGCAAAGCATAGTTTAGCGTTTCCGTGAGCGACTGCAAGGCCGCTTTCCCGGCAAGATCGGCTTTGTTCACCACCACCATATCCACAGCTTCCATGATGCCCCGTTTAATTCCCTGCAGTTCATCACCGGTACCTGTCATAGTCAGCAGCAGAAAAAGGTCGCTTATTTCTCTCACCGAGATTTCCGATTGCCCCACTCCTACCGTCTCAATAAAAACCACCTCGTAGCCGGCCGCTTCGCAGAGTAACATGGCCTCCCTCGTATGGCGGCCTATGCCGCCCAGCTCACCGGAAGAGGGGCTTGGACGAACAAAAGCACGGGGATTGCCCGACAGCCGCTCCATTCGGGTCTTATCGCCCAGAATACTGCCGCCGCTGAGCGAAGATGAAGGGTCAATGGCGAGAACGGCCACTTTCATTCCTTTTTCGGTCAGGAAGTTGCCGAGCGCGTCAATAAAGGTACTTTTCCCGATCCCCGGAGATCCCGTGATCCCGACCCTGAGGCTGTTTCCGCTAAAAGGAAGCAGTTCATTGATCAACTCAAAAGCCTTCTTCCTGTCAGCGGCAAGCCGGCTTTCTGTAAGGGTAATGGCCTTGGCCAGCGCTACCCGGTCTCCTTTGAGGATTCCCTCTTTCAGTGCATCAATTTTCAAGCTTATTCAGAATGATCTCGCCCAGGGCCAGATCCTCAGGCGTCGTTATCTTGATATTAGCGTAACTCCCTTCGATTAAATGAATGGCCTGTCCGCTGTTCTCTACTACCGATGCGTCATCGGTAAAATGTTCATCATAAGGCACATCGAATGCCTCTCTCAGAACCGACAAGCGGAAAGTCTGCGGGGTCTGGATCAGCTTGACGGTTCTCCGGTCTAATGCACGGTTCTTACCCTCTTCTGCCAGCCTCACGGAATCTTTACTGTCTATATAAGTCACTGCCGCCCCGAAGCGTTCAGCCGCCACAAAGGAGTTCAGCAAAATGTTCAGACTGATGAAAGGCCGGACCCCGTCATGAATAGCCACCAGGGCGTCGCCGTCTCCTTCAATAGCCCTCAATGCATTTTTCACGGAATGAAAACGGGTTTCACCACCTGTAACGAGGGTAATGGAGCCATCAGTCAGGTATTCCCTTGCTATGGGCTCCCAGTAACCAAGCCCTTCTTCCGACAGGGCCAGGATGATCTCACAGTCGCTGATATCCAGGAATTTTTCCAGCGTATGGACCAGCACAGGCTTGCCTTTGAGTGGCAGAAACTGCTTGGGAATCTGCCCGCCCATGCGGCTGCCGGTACCACTGGCTACTATGATCGCTATTTTGCGTGACATTAAATAATCAACATCGCATCCCCATACGTAAAGAACCGATATTTCTCCTTAATCGCTACCTGGTAGGCTTCGATCACGGTTTCGTAACCGCCGAAAGCACAGGTGGTCATCAGCAGGATAGACTCCGGCAAATGGAAGTTGGTCAGCAGCGCGTTGGCTATCTTAAAATCAAATGGCGGGAAGATGAACTTATCCGTCCACGAGTTTTCCAGCGGTTTCAGGCGGTTATTGGCCGAAACCGACGACTCCATGGCCCGCAGGGAGGTACTTCCGATAGCGCATACACGCCTGCTTTCATCCAGAGCGCGGTTAACCACATCACAGGTCTTCTCCGGTATTGAGAAATTCTCCGAATCGGTTTTATGTTTGGTCAGATCCTCTACTTCCACCTGGCGGAAAGTTCCGATACCGATATGCAGGGTAAGCGGTACAAAGTCTACCCCGTTGATCTCCATTTTACGCACTATATTCTTGGTGAAGTGCATTCCGGCTATCGGTGCGGCCACTGCGCCTTCGTTCGCCGCAAAGATGGTCTGAAAACGTTCTTCATCATGGTCGGCCACTTCCCGTTGAAGAATATCTTTAGGGATCGGGGTTTCTCCCAACTGGTAGATGGCGGCCATCATCTCTTCATGATTTCCGTCAAAAAGAAAACGGATGGTCCGTCCTCTTGAAGTCGTATTGTCGATCACCTCAGCCACCAGGTCACTGTCACCGAAATACAGCTTGTTTCCTACCCTAATCTTCCGGGCCGGGTCTACCAGCACATCCCAAAGCCGCATTTCACGATTAAGCTCACGAAGCAGGAAAACCTCTATCTTGGCACCGGTCTTTTCTTTCGAGCCGTACAAACGGGCCGGAAATACTTTGGTATCATTGGCTACCATCACGTCGCCATCACCGAAATAGTCGATAATATCCGTAAATTTCTTGTGTTCTATTTTGCCGGATTTTCTGTGCAGTACCATCATCCGGGCTCCGTCCCGGTTTTCATATGGATGTTGTGCGATCAGGCTATTGGGAAGATCAAACTTAAACGATGATAATTTCATTACACACGGTTAATTGAGCTGCCGATACCCTTGGGAAGCAGCCCTTTTTGTTTAAAATAAGCGCAAAAGTACAAAATCGGAACAGGGGTTGTCAAGTAAATGCCCAAATATTGTAGTCAGAACACTTGACCCTTACTAATTTTTGATATATATTTCCCCCTGCAGATAGGGCATGGCATCTCCTCCGATCAGCACCCGGTCACCCCGGTATTCTCCCGTCACCTTTCCTCCTCTTTCAGAGAGCTGATAGGCCTCAAAAATGGTTTTGTTCAGCTCTTTTGCCCAGTAAGGAAACAGCTTGGTAAAGGAAGAGCCGGTCACGGGGTCTTCGTTGGTCCCAAGACCCGGCGCAAAAAAACGGGAAACAAAATCCACCTTATTCCCCGGTGCGGTAACAATAAGTCCGCGGGCTTTCAGACGGGATAAAGCGCTGAAGTCCGGACGGAGCCTCAGAATCTCTTCCTCGGAGTTGAAAACAGCCATAACGTCCTCATGGGCCTGTAAAACACGCACCGGCTTTATGCCAAGCACTTTCTGGAAGGGAAAATCAAACTCCGCCTCCACCGGTACAAATGCCGGGAAGTCGAGGTAATAGATGTCGTCCTTTTTTACGAATTCGAGGTCGCCGCTGTTTGATTCGAACAGGATCCGGTCTTCGGGATGGCCCATATATTCGGTGAGTACATAGCCGCTGGCCAGGGTGGCGTGTCCGCAAATCGTGGGCACCTCCACTTCCGGTGTAAACCAGCGGATGTAGAAGCCCCGAACAGTTTTAACGAAAAAAGCGGTGGCCGACAGCCCGTTCTGATTAGCGATTTTCTGCATCAAAGTATCTGAGATCCAAAAATCAAGCGGCACCACCCCCGCCGGGTTCCCTTTAAAATCTTCCGCGCTGAAAGAATTGATGTGAAAAATCTTTAATGAGATCATTTTCTAATGTTGTTTAATGATGACAAGGTTAATACCAGGAAAATGAAAGCGACGCTCATAAACCAGATAACATCCCTGCTGTCAATGATGCCCTTCCCGAGGGAACTGTAATGAAAGCTGAGACCCAGGTAAGATAATATATATTGAATAACTCCCGAAAACAGCCCGGAAATCTGCTCAAGCCCCGCAAACAGGGTATAGCATACCACAGCTGTCAACAGGAAGGCGATCACCTGGTTTCGGGTAATGGAAGACATGAACAAACCCACAGCGGCATAAACCGACGCCAGCAGCACGAGGCCAAAGTAGGAACCGGCCACTGCGGCAGAGTCAATATTTCCCTCCGGGTTTCCCAGCATGTACAGGCTGATATAATAGATCAACGTGGGCAGCAGCGCCAGAACCAGGATAAAGATACAGGAGAAATACTTGCCTCCTATGATTGCCGGCACCGAAACCGGACGGGTAAGCAGAAACTCAATGGTGCCCGACCTCAGCTCTTCCGAGAACATACGCATCGTAATGGCCGGCACAAAAAACAGGAAGATATAGGGGCACCACTGAAAAAAGCCGTCCATCTCCGCATAACCGTAATCCAATATGTTCGTTTCGGGGTACAACCAAAACAGAAGCCCGTTCAGCAATAAAAATACCCCGATAACAATATAAGCGATCAGCGAATTGAAAAATGCAGAAACTTCTTTCCTAAAAATACTCCACATATTTATTCGAACACCGGCTGGTTCTTCTTCATGATGGCCGCCATGATGAGCGAACAGATAAAACCGATAAAAGCAAATGAGAAGATCATCACCACAGGGGTCAGTGGGCCGTTCATCCAGGGTTTTGCTGTTTCCAGCGCCTGCTCTATCATTTCGGGAGACATGCCCGCCTTTTCATACTGCCTTTCAACAATCTCCAGCTGCTTGTCTACAATACCCGGATCAATGAGTCTTTTATAAACAAAATCATAGCCCGAAGCCAGAACACCCGCCGTTACAAACAGCAGCATGCCCAGACCAAGCCCTTGTCCGAAGCTCATAAAACCACCGTTCAGGTCCCTGAATTCCTTGAAGGCGAAGTAAAGTATTGCAAAAGACACCACAATGGAAACCACCGAGTTGATCCATTGTTGAGATAAGAGATTAAATGTATAGATGATGGTGTTGATCACTATACTTAACAAACCGTAGATCAATCCCCATTTAAGGGCAATTCTAGCTGTAGATACTTTTTCCATATTTATAAAGGTTTGATTTTTCTAAGTGCCATTACATACAATCCCATCGGAAAAATCACCCAAAAAGAGGCCATAAGCCGATCGGGGATCACCATATAGGTTTTCGTGCTTTTTACTGCTTCCAGCATACGGGCATAGGCTTCATCCGACAGGATCTCCTTTTTATTTTCTCTGTCCTGAAGGAGGAAAGCCACACTTTCGCTGATCCACACCTTAAAAGGCTGTATATCCACCAACTCCAGGAAAAGATACATCAGTAATCCGCTTAAAAGTGCCGCCAGAAGATTACCGCCGAATCCGATTGTAAACCCTTCAAAAAAATGCAGGTAATTATTCGAACTCTTTTTAAAATACCAGATCCCGTACAGGATCACAATAACCTGCAATCCAAGCGGAGCCAGCTTATTTCCCAGGGGATTTTCTATGGTAAAATACATTAAAAGAAAAAACAAAAAGTAAGCTAACCCTGCCAGTGCGCCAAAAATAAGCGTAATTTTTAATACTTTCTGCATCAATTCACCTTTTTAAAAATACCGTTACTTAATACGGCTTTGGCCATTCCTTGCAATGTTTTTCCAATGAATGGCGAATTCTTACCTTTCGACCTCACCCTTTCCGTACTAAAGATATATTCTTCACTCTCGGAAAACAGGGTCAGGTCGGCCACCTGATCTTTTTCGATACGGCCTGTATTCAGCCTGAAGATCTCAGCAGGTCTATATACCATTTTCTCCAGGGTATTTTCAAGCCCGATATATTTCAGAGCCACGGGAAAGACGGTCTGCAGGCCAATAGCACCAAACTCGGCGGCGTCAAATTCAAGGGTCTTGTGTTCTTCATCCCAGGAGTTATGGTCGGATACGATCATATCGATGGTGCCATCGGCCAGCCCTGCTTTCAGGGCGTCAATGTCTTCCCCGGAGCGAAACGGCGGATACACTTTCAGGCTGGTGTCAAAGCCCATCAGATCTTCTTCCGTAAATACCAGGTGGTGGGCAGCAATATCACAGGAAACGGGCAGGCCTTTTTCCTTTGCTTCCCGGATCAGTTCCACCGACCCCCGGGTGGAGATGGTGGAAAAGTGCAGGATAGCTCTTTCCGATCTTACTCCGCTGTATTCCAGGAGCTTGAGATTCCGCATGATCATCAGCTCCTCCCCGGCCGAAGGAATCCCCTTCATCCCCAGTAAGGTGCTGGTGATGCCTTCATGCATCTGTCCGTACATGCTTAAATAGCGGTCTTCCGACTTCACCACCAGCACCGTATCCAGGGGCTCAAGGTATTGGAGGGTTTTGAGAAAAATATCCGAGTTCTGGATAGCCTCCTTCCCGTCGGAGAAACCGGCAGCTCCTCCCCTTTTCAGATCGATCATGTCGGTAAAATCCTCTCCTTTGCAGTTGCGCGTTACGGCCGCCAGGTTAAGCAACTGTACCGCATTCCGGCTGTTGAAACGGGTAAAGTAGCTGATGGCTTCTTTACTCTGCACCACCGGTTGCGTATTCGGAAAACCCAGCACCCGGGTAAAACCGCCGTGTGCTGCTGCCTCGCTCAGCGAATCCAGGTCATCCAGCCATTCGTATCCCGGATCTTTAAAATGGACACCGCCGTCTATCCAACCGGGAGAGACGCTCATTCCCGTGGCATCAAAAACTTCGGCATTCCCCCCGGTTAAGAGACCATCGGATATTTCAGAGATCAGTCCTCCTTCAATGCGGAGGCTGACGGTTTTCCCCTTGAAAGAAGAGTGTTTGTCTGCAACTTTAACGTTTTGAATTACCAGCTTCATTCGTATACAAAAAAATAGCCCAATCATGGGCTACCTGTTATTTCAATCTTTCCTGTTCATAATCAATGCCCCACCGATTCTTTGTAGGCATCTACATCCATCAATCCCTCCAGGTCTGCTACATTATCTACCTTCAGCTTAATAATCCAACCCTCTCCGAAAGGGTCATTATTGATCAGCTCGGGCTCGTCGGCCAGTCTTTCGTTCACCTCCAGCACCTCTCCACTTACGGGCAGGTAAAGATCCGAAACGGTCTTCACAGCTTCCACGGTACCAAAAACTTCATTCTCAGCCAGTGATTCGCCCACGGTTTCCACCTCTACAAAGACAATATCCCCTAATTCGCCCTGTGCAAAGTCGGTAATGCCAATGGTAGCAACATCCCCGTCAAGGCTGATCCATTCATGTTCTTCGGTGTATTTGATTCCTTCAGGAAAATTCATAAATATTCGATGTATTTTGGGTGCAAGTTAGTGTATTTTTTTATTTTTTGAAACAACGAAAGTTGGATAGTTAAAAAAGTGAACAGTGAACAATATAATAAGTGACTAAATGTACCATAGCTGTTCACTGTTAGTTGTTCACTGTCCACTTAAGCGGTATTTCCTTCTCAGCGGATTGATCCTGTACCTCTTCCGTGCCGTAAAGCTTTCCGGGTGCATGTGTCCGAACTCCTCCTCCCACTCGCGAAACAGCTCCGGTTCGGCGGTTTTGAAACGACCGGCATCGATCTTTTTCGATATGAGGTATTCTGAAAAGCTCACTACTCTACAGATTCAATGAATTTCTTATATCCGAAATACGGGATAAAACTGGTATACCTCCGGGAGCTCAACACCATAAAAAGAATGAAAAGGGCAATAAAAAATCCTTGTATAAAAACGATAAACAGCCCCGATATGACGCTGGTGGCCCAACCCGGCGTGGCCTGCTCCAGCACAAATTTAAAGTAAAGCGCCACAAAGGCCCCGATCACCGATGAAACAATCATCACCGCCGCAAACATCACGATCCGAACGGCCGTCACATCCAGGAAAACCGAGACCGCGCTCATGCCGTGCAATACCAGGGCACTAAAGTTCATTTTCGACTGGCCGGCAAGGCGCACACCCCGGTCGAGCGGTACGGAATCAAAGGGGAGCCGTGACCGGATAATGGCGCCGGGATAGTTATTCCAAAGCTCCGAAACATTGGCCAGCTTCCTGACCAAGTGGGCAGGAATAAGACTGTAGTTCCCGAAAGTAATGATATTTCCGGTCAGGAGCTTAAAAACCAGCTTATAGATACGGTAAAAAAAACGGAACAGGAAAGACTCCGTACGTTTTTTTCTCTGAGCAAAGATGATCTTGTCCGGCGCCGCCTCTGCTTTTGTCAGCAGGTCTTCGATATGCTCCGGCTGGTCCTCACCGTCTGAATCCATTACGATCACAATATCGGCATCGCGGTTATCGGCAAAATAAGAAAGCCCGATGGCAATGGCCCGCTGATGCCCCTGGTTGCTGATCAGGTGGAGCACCTGAATATCAAAATCTTTAAAGTCTGCTGCATCATAAGGGATACTGGAGCAGTCGTCGACCGCCAGGTAGGAAATGCGATATCCTTTGTTCTTATATAATTCATCGGTTCTGGTGACCAGGAGCTTAAGCGCTTCCCAGTCATTAAAAACCGGCATGATGATCTTAATTTTCATATTAGTTCCGGGTAGTGAGTATCGGATATTGAGTTCAAGACACATCGTTCCGAACGAAAGTCCTCAATTATCAATTGCCAATTAATACCTGTATTCCTCGCCTTTAAAATCAAAAATAAGTACTTTTTCTCCATTCTTCTTTTTCAGGTACAGTTTTTCACGTTCATGACGGTCTACCTTCTGCGGCACAGTAAAATTTCTGCTGAAGTAGAGGTTGAGAAACTGCGCGTCTTTGTAGGATATTTCCATGTCCTGGTGAAACCGTTCCTGGTATTTGTCCTTATAGGCTCCGGGAATGACGATGGTATCTCCGGGTAAGGCCCGAGCTCCCAGCTCCTCCGCCACCCTCCTGTACGGATTGCTCACTCTTGCCGGAACAAAGTAGGCATTGTAAACCGATCGGTCTGCAAAATAATTTTTTAAACCCTTTCTGACGCTTCCCGCCTGCACAACGGCCGCAAGAGCCACCCATAACAGAAATCCGAACCGGAAATCCGCCGCCCTGACCATCCCAACCGCCATAATGATCACTACAAAAGGGGAAGCATTACCGATATACCGATGGGTAAGGCTGGTGGTATTTCCATTACTGAAGGCATCGTTGATCACAAAGAGTATAGGCAGGGTCAGCATCAGAAAACCGGTCAGTAACAGCACAAAACGCCCCTTTTCTGCTTCGAGCGCATAGCTTTCCCTCAGGGCGCCCCAGGCAAAATACAGGATCAGGAAAATGGCGGCCGACACCAGGATACCTGTAATGTACTGCGCCTGCAGGGCCAGGATCATCAAAGCCAATGCCACGGATCCGAACCGCACCCATGGGCGTTTTTTATATCGTACGGCTACCATCACCGCCATAAAGAACAAAAAGGAGCTCAGAAAGACCTTAACCCCCTTTATTCTTTCAAAGAGTCCGTGCCCCAGCACGCTGATGTCGTAGTACAAACCGATCGCCTTTTTAGCGATCAGATCCGGGGTGGCTTTCTGAATGGTTCCGCTCAACTCATCGTTTTCATTCTCAGCGATCTGCTTGTGCAGCTCGTTTTTTTCTTTGAGGAAATCCATAGCGGTATAGCCGCCGCCCCAGTTGAACCAGTAGAAAAGCAGAGCCGCATTGAAAACTGCGGCGCCGATAAAGCCCCGCCACAAATGTGCTTTATTCCGCAGGGCCAGAAAGGCCAGAATATGCGCCAGCGGTACAAAGAAGTTGATGTAATGGTTGAGCATGGCCAACCCCGTCAGTAAAGCATAAAAGATAAAGTTTTTTGCCGATGCCCCGCCCCGAACGATCCGTATAAAGTATTCCGTACTAAGGACGATCAGGAAAAAGGATAACGGATAGCTCCTGGCAATATGGCTCTGCGCTACATTCAGCGGGTCAAGTGCCAGCAAAAGCCCGGCCAGGAAGGCCATCCGGTAGCTTCCAAAATAGCGGAGTACCATCAGGAAGATCAGGATGACCGTGAGCACATTAAAGATCGTAGCTGGCAAACGCACCGCAAAGTCCGAGTTCCCGAAGGCCTTCATCCAGTAATGCAGCACCGCGTTATGCACAATATGCGTTCCGAAGTCGGCATGCGCAGTGGCATCCAGGTAATCGCGTATTCCTTTTTCTTCCCAGAAATCGGCTGCCGTGAACCAGTCTTTTTTAAAGGCCGACTGGTTGGCCCCTCCTACCCAGAAGCCATTGGCATTGAGAAGGGTAAATTTTTCATCCGTGATCAGCCCCCGGGAGTCCAGCCTGTACAGGCGGAGACCCAACGCAATACCGGTCAGGACAAGAAGTAATATATATTTTTTCATCCGGCGACCTCTCTTTTAAGCGACGAGCTTTTTTCCACAATGTAACGCGGACGGGCCTTTACTTCTTCATAGATTTTCCCGATATACTCCCCTATCAGTCCGAGGGCAAGCATATTGGAACCGTTGAAGAAAGCGATCATCAATAAGGTAGACGCCCATCCGACGGTAGTTACACCTGCAAATTTCGTATAAAGAACATAGATAGCCAGGCAGGCGGAAAGTACGAAACTTAAAGCCCCAAACCACAAAACGAACCGCATGGGCATTATGGAAAATGAGGTTACCCCGTTCCAGGCAAAGGTCAGCATTTTTTTCAGCGGGTATTTGGTCTCTCCGGCTTCTCTTTCCAGGCGTTTGTAATATACTTTATCACTTTTCAGACCGATGGTAGGGATAATCCCGCGAATGAACATATTCACCTCCCGGTAGCTTTCCAGCTCTGTCAGCACCCGGCTGTCGATCAGCCGGAAGTCGGCGTGGTTGAAAACCACCGGTACTTTCAGCCGGAGCATGAGCCTGTAAAAAGTTTCGGCGGTAAATTTCTTGAAAAATGTATCGCTGCTCCGGTCATCCCTTACGCCATACACGATCGAAGCCCCCTCCTTAAATTTTTCGATCATGGGAACAATGGCATTTACATCATCCTGCAGATCGGCATCGATGGATATATAACAGTCAAAAAGTCCTTTGTACTCAAAAAGCCCTGCCAGAAGAGCGTTCTGATGACCGTAATTCCGGGAAAGCTTCACCCCGAGCACCCGAGGGTTGGCCGTTGCCAGTGATTCGATGATATCCCAGGTAGCATCACGGCTTCCGTCATTCACATAGCAAATCCTGCTTTCACTGCTGATCACGTTATCGCTGATCAGGGAATCGTAAAAGGCATTCAGTTTTGTATCGGTGATGTGCAGAATAGCTTCTTCATTATAGCATGGCAGAACCAAAAGTAATTTGGGGATCATAAGAACTTCAAAATTTTAGCAAAAGTATTACATTTTGGTGATAGTAAATTCAACCCGCCGGTTTTTCCTTCGGGCCTCTTCGGTGGAGTTCTTCTGCAAGGGCCGGTATTGTCCCCAGGACTTGACCGCTATCCGTACGGGCGATATCTGCCCGCCTGTGGTCAGGTAATTTCTCACATTGGTGATCCGTTGTTCGGCCAGTCTGAAGTTGAGCGCGGCGTCGCCCTGGTTATCCGTATGGCCTTCGAGCAGGATCTCCATCGAGGGGTTTTCCAGCAGGATCTTCCGGACCCGGTCGAGTTCGGCATAAGATTCTTCCCGGAGCTCCGCTTTACTCTGATCGAAATATACTTCTCTCAATACCAGCTTCCTGCCGGTTTCCAAAACCAGGTCAGCCACGCTCTCCGGTTCTTTTCCGGGGTTTTTCGCCGCAGAACCCTGCCGGGTATCCCGGGTTGCAGCCGTAGCCGGTTCCAGCTTTCCCTTCCCGGGGTCCGGAACCGCAGACTCCTCCTGCCCCGCAGCAACGCTTACCACCGGCGATTCCATTTCGTATGTTTCCTGCAATTCCAGATACTCTTTGGTTTGCCGCAGATCTATTTGCTTACGAAATGGCGGATAGCCGTCCAAACGGGCCGACAATTCATAATTGAAACCCGCCTGCAAAACGGTCTTGAAGAAACCTGTTTCTTCATCCGAAATAAAATCCACCTTATTTCCCTCCCGTACCAGGGAAATTTCGGGCCGGAGCTCCTTTTGCGTGGCCTTATCCGCAAATTTAAAGTCGAGCATCATCACGGCTTCCGGTTTTATGCTTGGGAATAGCTTTACTTTAAAGAGGTCATCCAGTCCCATCGAATTTTTGGCTGAGCTGAAATAAGCATATTCGCCGGAAGCAGGAATGGAAATATAACCGTCAAACTGGGGGCTGTTGATATGCGGGCCGAGATTGACCGGTTCACTCCAGTTGGTCCAGGTGTCGTCGAGGCGGGTGGTCATAAAAATATCCATATCGCCGAAGCCGGGGTGACCGTTGGAGTTAAAATAAAGAGTCTTATTGTCGGCCGCAAGAAAAGGCGAGCCTTCATTTCCCGCCGTGTTGATATGCGGCCCGAGATTCAGGGGTCTGGAGTAAGAGTTCTCCCCCGTACGGAAAGAGACATAAAGATCTTTGTCGCCATAGGTTTCGTTACGTACCAGCCCCATGACCAGGAATTGCTCATCGGAGCTCATGGAGAATTCGGTCTCTTTCTTTGGCCTCCGGTCGCTATAATTATAGTAGCTGAGTGCTTCAAAATCGGCGATCTTCAGGGGGCGCTTATTGACCCATTTATTATTTTTCAGGCTAACCTTGGTCAGGCCGGCATCGTATTTTCCCGGAGAAACCTCCACATTAAGAGCGAAGATGCTCTTGCCGTCCATAGCTATGGTAGCAGCCGCATTCTTAGAGCTGTTATGGATAGAAGTGCTCATATTCCGGGCTGGTCCCCAGTCACCCGTGTTGGACAAGGCAGAAACCCAGACGTCGAGGTTGGGTTCTTTTGATCCGTCGGTACTCTTATTGGATGCGGTAAAGTTTTTGGGATGGTCCAGTCGTGCAAAATAAAGATAGCGGCCATCAGGAGAAACCAGGGGAGCCACTTCACTGTAGCGGGAGTTGATCGCTCCGCCCAGGTTGATCTTCTCCAGGTCAGGCGGAAGTCCCTCGGCCACATTCACCCGCGCCACAAAGGGATCGCTGCTGCCGGAAATACCAATACAATCGTATTCCTTGGTACCCTTGTTCAGGGAATGCACAATGAGTAGCTTAACGGCGACAATCTCCTGCTCTGTTTCTGGGATGATCTCGTTCCAGATGCCCGGCTTGCGGCGGGTATTGTTTCCTTTGTTTTCAAAAAGAAGGATTTCCTTATTATCGGTCGTGTAGCCGAATATCCTGCCCACGGCACCGGGTCCCACCGTCTCGCCTATTATGATCTGTTTTACCCGGATGGCCTTTTCAAACCCTACTTTGATATAATCTTCACCAAAAGAAGCACCTACGGGGCGCCAGCTGCATGCCGAGCTTACTGCCAGGGGCAATACACTCGGCGGACCCAGCACCTGCACCGCCCTGTGCTTCGGTGAAAATTTCTCATCTACCGTTTCCGACGATTTTTCCAATACCCTGGTAGCCCAAAGCACTTCCTGGGCGGAAAGCCGGGTTATGCAGGCAAAGAAAAAGACAGACAATGTAAACGACTTTATCAAAACGTAAAGACTTTGGTTCGAACATCCGAAAATCTCAGCAACTCTTGTCTACCGACAACTTTCGTGCCACCCCCTGAAGGAGCTCTCTTTAAACTTTCAGACTGAAAAAGAGGCGAAAGTTACAAAATTTCTCTCTTTAAATAAAACGAAAATGCGACCAGACAATGTATATCCGGCCGCATTCATTTATTATCCCGCGCTAAAGCCCCGGATCCGGTAGGTGTGACATCCCTCCGGGGTTACTCACTACTCAATACCCCCTACTCACCACTAATTATAGCGCCTTCACCGCCGCCGTCAGCTTCGGTAATACCTCAAAGACATCGCCTACAATGCCGTAATCCGCCGCCTTAAAGAAGGGGGCTTCCGGATCTTTGTTGATCACCACGATCACTTTGGAGGAGTTCACCCCGGCCAGATGCTGGATAGCTCCTGAAATACCACAGGCAATGTAGAGATTCGGCGTTACTTTTACGCCGGTCTGCCCCACATGCTCATGGTGAGGACGCCAGTCGAGGTCGGAAACCGGCTTGGAACAGGCCGTGGCCGCCCCGAGGGCTTCCGCCAGGTCAAGAAGCGGTTGCCAGTGCTCGGGTCCCTTCATTCCTCTGCCACCCGACACCACAATGTCGGCCTCAGGCAATGAAACCGTTCCGGAGGCCTTCTCTACCGACAGTATTTTCACGCTGCCGTCTTCCGCCGAGGTGTCGATACTTAGTGTTTCCACCGGCGCCGTATCGGAACCGACGGTTACATCGATCACATTTTTTTTGATGGCCAGGATCTTAATGTCACTGGTGATGGTAGTTTGGGCAAAAGCCTTACCGGAAAAGATACTACGGTTAACTGTAAAACCGGCAGAAGTATCGGGCAGGGCGGTCACATTCCCGGCAAATCCGGCTTTCAATGCACCGGCAGCACGGGCCAGCACAGCATCTGACAGCGCTGACCGGGCGGCTATCACTACGTTAGCCCCGCTTCTTTTCACCACTTCCGTTAATATTTTGGCATAAGCCATGATATTCTCTTCTTTTTTAGCATACAGGACTTGGGTGGCGCCAAAATTTCCGGCTTTGGCCAACTCCGCTTCAGAAGCCTCTCCTATAGCCAGTACTGTAGTGCTGCCACCGGTTTGCGAGGCCACTCCGGCCCCATAAAAAATAGCTTCCTGCGAATTCTTTTTGATGCTGCCGTCTGCTAGCTCGGCAAATATTAAAACTGACATGATTTCTTGATTTAATGGATTTTACAATATTTTGGCTTCGGTCTGCAACAACTTAATGAGTGTGCCGGCTTCTTCCGCCGGGATCATCTTCACAGCCCCTTTGGCCGGCGGCAGTTCGTACGAACGGACGTCGGTCAGCGACTCCGCCGAAGGTGCAATCACCGCCAGCGGCTTGGTCCTGGCTCCCATGATCCCCCGCATACTCGGGATTTTCCACTCGGCAATAGGCTCCTGGCAACCCAGCACCACAGGCAGCGAGGTTTCCAGCTTCTCCCTGCCACCTTCAATCTCTTTCGAGATCAGCACTTTGGTGCCTTCCACGTTCAGTTCCATCACCGGTGAGAAAGAAGGGATCCCCAGCATTTCCCCAACAATACCGTGCACCACCCCTGAGTTATAATCGGTGGTTTCGCGGCCCATGAGGATCAGGTCAAACCCTTTGTCTTTGGCATAAGACGCTATTTCAGCCGCCACAAAATAGGAATCTGTAGGCTCGGCGTCGATCCGAACGGCATCGTCGGCACCTATGGCCAGCGCTTTACGAATCTGTGGTTCCGCATCGGTCATCCCCACGTTCAAAACCGTAACCGAGCCGCCATTAGCTTCTTTCAGCTCTACGGCACGGGCCAGCGCATAGTCGTCGTAAGGACCGATGATGTATTGAATTCCTGCTTTGGCGAACCGGGTGTTTCCCTCTTCAAAGGCGATCCGGGAAGTGGTATCCGGCACGCTTGATATACAAACCAAAATTTTCATAACTTTTGTGTAATTGTTGTACTTTTGAAATCGGATATATTAAAAATTGTTATGCATGCATAACATTTACAAAACTACGGGTCAACTTCAAACAATGCAAGCGCAAAGAATAAAATATTTACAAGAAGAAATAGAAAATTTTCCGGAAGATCCTTTTAATTATTACGCCCTGGCTTTGGAGTATACCGGGCGCGATCCCGCAGAGGCCGGGCGGCTTTTCGGAAAGCTGCTCAGCGACTTCCCCGACTACCTGCCGGTTTACTACCAGGCGGCCAATTACTACTTCGAAAAGGGCGATAATGAAAAAGCGGAAGCCCTGTTTATAGCCGGTATCGCGCTGGCAGAAAAGCTGAATAATGGAAAGACCCTCCGGGAGCTTAAGGGCAGCTATTCAATTTTTAAGACGGAGAACGACGACGAATTTTAACCCGATAACTGTTGAAACCTGTAGGCAGGCTATTCTATTTAAAACTGAGACTCATGACAAATTTCAATCCGATAACCATTAAGACAGGCAACGGCACCCGCATACTGATCATTTACACCGGGGGTACGCTGGGAATGGTACTTGATGAACAAAAGAAGACGCTGGTGCCTTTCCGGTTCCATGATACGCTTCAAAAGCTGCCCGAGCTGAATCATCTGCCGCCGGAGATCCACCTGGTGTCGTTCGAGAAGCCCATTGACTCTTCGGATGTGAATGCGGATATCTACCTTACCCTTGCCGGGATCATCGAAAAGCACTATCGTTCTTACGATGGCTTTGTGATCATCCACGGTACCGATACCATGGCCTTTACGGCTTCGGCGCTGAGTTTCCTAATCCATAACCCGCACAAGCCCATTGTGTTTACGGGCGCGCAGCTCCCCATAGGAATCCCGCGAACCGACGCCCGCGAAAACCTCATCACGAGCATTGAGATCGCCGCGGCCCGTGTGAACAACAGGGCGGTAGTGCCGGAGGTATGTATCTATTTTAACGGGAGGCTGCTGCGTGGGAACCGGGCCCGGAAACGCGAAAGCAGCCAGTTTGACGCCTTTGACTCGGAGAATTACCCCTACCTGGCGGAGATCGGCGTGTACATCGACTACAATTTCCGGCACATCCGTTATAGCGAAGGGGAAACCCGTTTTTATAATGACCTGTCTGATCAGGTCAGTGTGCTCACCCTCTTTCCCGGCATCAGTAAGGAGATCATGAGGAAACACCTCCTGCACGAATCCACCCGCGGTGTGATCCTCCTCACTTACGGCTCCGGGAATGCTCCCTCGGCCGACTGGTTTATCAATACCCTCAAGCAGGGAATAGACTCCGGCAAAGCCGTGCTAAACATCACCCAATGCACAGGTGGGAAAGTGATGATGGGAAAATATGCCTCCAGTCAGCGCCTGAAGAACATCGGCGTGATCTCGGGCTCCGACATGACCCTGGAAGCTGCCGTAGGAAAAATGATGTGGGGCTTAACTCAGGCCGGAACACCGCTCAAAGAAATTTTCGAACAAAATCTGGCAGGAGAGATTTCTTTACCTTAATTTTGCACTCCGGTTTACAGAGAGGTGTCCGAGTGGTTGAAGGAGCTACCCTGGAAAGGTAGTATACGGGTAACTGTATCGAGGGTTCGAATCCCTTCCTCTCTGCCAGGGGGGATTTCTTCACGAAATCCCCCTTTTTTTTCGCAAATTAAATATCCTTTCTCTCTCATTTTGAGATGGTTATGAGCGAAAAAATCCATCATGGCAGGTGTTCGATAAATGCCATTTTGATAGTACAAGTTCGTGTCGAACACCAGATGTATAAATTCCCTCTTTTGTAAGGTGTCTACCTGCAACTACGCATATCGCCTAAATAATTCCGGTAGCCGATGATAGTATCGGATTAGCATGAAAGCCGTAAGAAAAAGCTATACATCGCAAAGGGAGCCTCCACATTTCATCATCAGAACATCCTTCCTATGTTTTGCTATCCGGTATCAGAAGTTTTTTGCATTTTGCAATAAAAACCTAACAAAAATGGGTTTTTTAGAATATAAACGATGAATTATGTTACCTTTTTGAAGAATAAAGTCACTATAAATTGATTAGTTTTGCGATTGTTAAGTTAAGTTTTATCGCAAGACGGTCAGGCACCGTAATATGTCTGACTATCGTAGGCAAGCGAACCCTATCCTATGAAAGTTACCCTCTATAGCGCCTTCGACTTCGAAGGCGAAAAAATTGATTTGTCTATCGGGCGTCACGCCTTTGAGACGTCTGAACAAGGTTTAACCGCAAACAAAATTGGCTCACTGCAGATCCCTGACGGACTATGCGTATCTGTTTTTTCAGATGGTTCCCGTACTATTCCTGACCATAGCTTCGAAACAGACACCGCCAAAGCAGAGATACCTGCTGATATCGCATCGGGCCTGTCAAAAGAGTCCTGTCTGTTGGTGGAACTCCGGTCCGGCCAATACTACCAGCTCATTGCAAAACACAGTAATAAAGCGCTTCAGGCACCGGAAGGGGTGGGAACACCCGAAAAAATAGTACAGAATGACCCTGATAGTAGCGAAAACCAGCTATTTGAGTTTATTGCTTCCGGTAACGGATACTACCAGATTAGTTGCAAAAAAACCAAGGCTGTACTAAGCGTCAACCTCCATTCGGGCAGGCCAGACAATGAGCTTGTTGTGCAGCTGCCCACCGAGTCTGACCTCCAAAAATGGCTTCTTATTCCACAAACCGGTGATGGTTTTGAGATGGTTAATAAACAAACCGGTAAAGTCATTGACGTGTATGGAAACAGTAAAACTAACCATGCAGAACTGGTGGAACATACCAGGAACAACGGCGACAATCAACGCTTTCTGCTGGAGCGCATTGTAAACAAAAAACCGGTCGCTACTTATCTGCCCCTGCCGGACCACAGTTATCGCATTTATAATGTAAACAGCAATAAGCCTTTCGGTGCAGAAGCAGACGGCCTGGTGGCCGGCACACGCATCGAACAACAGGAACCGGACATCAATCGCCATAGCCAACTGTTCATTTTTGAGGAAATCCACCCCGGACTCTATAAATTACGGCATCAGGAAAGTGAGAAATACCTGAGTATCGAAGGAGGTAAAAGCGGGAATGGAGACCGTGCCGTCCTGGAAGAATGGACAAACGGTCTTCAGCAACTCTGGCGTCTGAAGCTTTGGGAGGACGGTAATTTATCTTTTACAGTGCTGCATTCCGGAAAAGCCCTGGATGTAAACCGGGCTACTACCATTGCGGGCGAAAAAATACTCCAGTGGACACCGCATGAAGGTGCCAATCAACGATTTACGCTCAAAGTCCGGTCCTCCGCCCCTAAACTAAAAATTACCTCCCCGGAACCCGCCTGCATTTCCCGTCCCGCAGACCTCACTGCCGCCCCGATTACAGCGGGAAGCGATCCCGGCACACTGGCGTATTTCCGGGACGAAGCATGCAGGCAGCCCCTTGAAAACCCGGCGGCTGTTTCGGAAAGCGGCACCTACTTTATACAACTTACCGATGAAGAAGGCTTCCGGGTTTCCGAATCAGTAGAGGTCGTAATCCACCCGCTCCCCAAGCTGGCAGTTATTGAGAACCTGTGGACTTATCCCGGCGAACCTGCGGATCTCACCGCCCCCTACATCAGCCGGGGCAGTGATAAAGGCGAACTCCGGTACTTCCGGACTGCCGACCCTGGTCAACCCCTGACCCTTGCCGAAGCCGCTGCCGTCGGAGAAGGAACGTATTACATCCAACTTACAGTTACCGAAGGATGTTCTTCGGAAATAAAAGCGGTCACAGTTGCCCGAAAAGACGCCCCGGCAGTGGTGCTATCGGTACACCTCGATGCCCGGTACATCCCCGCGTCCACCCCTGCGGCTTCGCCCCGCATAGATTTTTCACGCCTTCCTTTCCATGACGGTGAAAAAGACATTAACCCCTATACCCCCTACCTTGGTGAAGAACTGGAATCGGTTCCGTTTAAAAACGGCAGGTTTGAACTGCAAAAAGGCATACACCTTCACTGGACCCTGCCCCGTTTTCTAACCACAAGTTTCCAGTATCCCATGCTCGACCTGTCTGCCCTTCGCCGTGCTACACGTACCAATGAAGTGGGAGAGCCTATGAAAATTCCGGAATCGTACGATAAGCTATTCAGTACATTTATCTATAACGGCTGGGAAAAAGAAATCTCCGACAATCCACACTATGACGCCATCCTGGCCGGAAACGAAGAGAAGGAAAAGGCAGATTTGTACGATAAGTTATTCTGTACCCTTATCAATAAATGCTGGATAAAAAAAATCTCCGGCCACCCTTACTATGACTACATCCTTACGGGAACCGAAGAGGTGAAAAGGCCGGATTTGTATGATGAGTTATTACGTACCTTTCAAAACAAGGAGGCCACTGAAGAAAAAAAATCCCAAAACCCGCACTATACCTATTTACAGCCCATAATCGATAAGTTAAAAAAGCCGGAATTGTACGATGAGTTATTCCGTACTTTTATCGGTAAGGGCTGGATAAAGGAAATCTTCGGCAACACGTACTACGCCTCTATCCTGGCCGGAACTGAAGAGATCGATGTAACTATCAGCGAAATGCTCGCTGATACGGATACACAGCATCTGGGACAGGAAATACTTCGGGTACGCAGTCTGCTCGAACCCGGAGGAACCCAACTCCCTCCCGTACCCAACCGCTGGCGGGTAATACGCACCGGGGGGAATGCGCCTGAAAAAACCTGGACAGTGGAGAGTAATTTCCTCAAATCGTATCATCAGGGAAATATTCAGACCGGTATTCCCTTCCCCGATCCCGACTACCCGGAAAAGCCCGCCCCCTTTGGTTGGCTGGGCAGAAGGTATGAGGGTTACCGCCCCCCCGAATATGAGGAAGGAGGATATCTTACCGTACCCCTTACCGCATTAGGTTATGGCGAACCCACCTTTGCAGCCTTTTATCCCAACTGCCACAGTGTTTTCGGCTTTTATGATGAAACTGCCGAAGCAGGAAAGACCTACACCTACGAAATATACGGATACTACGGAGCGGAACAGCGCAGTTTAGAGTACTTTGACCTCATCCGAAAAGATCTCTCCAACCGTACTGAACAGGAAGGCCTCTCCCAGGTGCTGTCCGATTTTCTCCGAAAAATGCAGGTAATCCCGGGGGACAAATACTCCCCGGATACCTGGCCGGGGAACATGGTCTGTTGCGGCCGCGCCACAATCGCGGCAAACGAGATCCCCGCTGAACTTGCAGAAATCAGCGTCACCATTGGGAGTAACAGTACCGAAGCGGTGTCTGCTTACCTGGCCGATGCCCTTTCTGCCGATAAAAAAAACCTGGTGGAAGAATACCTGGAGTCATTGCAATACCTGCGCCGGCTGGAACATCTCCAAACTGACATTGGATCCAAGTTAGACGAAGAACGTCACCGGCAGTCCTTCACCACCGAAAAAGGAGGCTACCGCTGGGTGATGATCCCCCGTCCAAGTGCAGGAAATACCACAGAGCAATCCGGCGAGCAGATAACCCTGACAGACGAAAAGGCCGCATTTCTGCACGAACTCAATGAAATACAACTGGCGTTTGACCGTGCTGACGAAGAAGTAAAGGCCTTGCGCCGCCAGATTTTCGCCGACTGGAGCAAATACATGCTTTGCCAATACCCGCCGGACGGTGCCGATGATGAATATCCCGATGCCGACCAGGCAAGATTCTTTATTGAATCCGAACTCATTCGCCGACTGGAAGAACTGAACGAGCACCGGCAGCAAAAAGCCAAAGCCCTGCGTGACCACGTCCAGGCGTTCTGGCATTTCGAGCCCCATGAGGTACGCTCAGCCTCCGGCTTATACGCCGCAATACTGAATTACCGCAAATTTGACTTTAGCCCCTTTCTGAACGGAGCCATCCCCTCTTCCGAAGAAGAACTGATCAAAGGCCTGAACCGGTTTATAGACCTCTACAACTATCATGATCCGATAGGGGCCAAAGATACGGGCGTACACACCTGGACACTCGATGAAATCCTGGAACGGCAGTTCTATCAGACCCACCTGGTCACCAACCGGCGGTTTCTGGAAAACCTCTTTCCGGATTATCTGAAGCCCCACCCCGATTATATCCTTCAGCAGAAACCGCACCGTACCTTTCACCGGCCTGCGGATCCGGTGATATTGCTGACAGGAGATGCGTTGAAAACATCCCTCAAATACAACCGCGAAGAAATACCGAAAACCCGATTTACCGAAAATACACCGGGAGACCCGGTTGATGCCGTACGCCGGATTGCAGAGGAAATCATTCCCCAACAAACGGAAGAATCCAGTGAGCGCCACCCCCTCCTGCTCGACTGGCTGGTGGAGTTCTTTCCTGTGGAAGATACTGACTTCAACCTGGATAGTTATGAGCCCGATTATCTCACATCCAAATATGAGTTACCGATCAATGCCGCTGACTTTAAAGCTTCTGCCGGTGACCTGTATTCACCTGTGGGGCAAACCTTCTGGGGGTCCAGCCTGCTGGCGGCAAGCGGTGCGAAGACGCTGAAAAAAACGCTGGAAACCTTCCTTATTGACGAGCTTGGTTTTAACGATGACGACCTTATCCAGCCGGCATCCGCAAGAGAGTCATTCCTCCGCTCAGATCCCTGGATTACCAAGTACGGGAACGAAAAAAAAATATCGCTTTCTGTTGACACGTTTGATCAGTTTTATGACTGGTATCCCGAAAATTTGAAAGACGAAGAGCTCCGGGATCTGTGGACCTGCCGACACAAGGTACTGGCCCTTTTCGCGTATGAAAAGCTCAACACAACCCACTTCCTGTCGCAGGCACTCGGCGGCTTTACCCCCGCCCTTTTGATGCTTCGGGAAGGTTTCCAGCTGGACATCAGCGACCCCCTCGGATATCCGGAATACCAGGAATTTTCACAACGGGTTCAGGGAGTGGTGGGCCTTCTCAACCATGCCTCTACTTTGCCCAATAATCCCTTCTTCCCCATCCGGGCAGGAGCTGCCTCCCTACTGGAAATAAGGCTCCTGGATACTTTCGGACAGGAGATCGTTCATGTGAAAAATTTCCCGAAGGTAATAGCGGCCGAAACCATGGCTCCGCAGCATTCCCGCCATCACTTTGAATTATCTCCGCGGCTCAGCCAGGCTGCCCGGCTTAATTTCAGCTGGCTTTCTGCTTCAGACGACCGCGTGGAACATAACGAACACCCCGCCTCCTCCCCCGTTTGCGGATGGATGCTGATCAACCGCATGGATCAAAGCCTGATGATCTATGACGGGGAGGGAAAATCGCTGGGATACCTTGATCGGAAAGGCCGCTGGGCCAGTGCCCCGGGGCAGCGCCCCGCCCTGCAAGCCGAAGGCATCAGAAACTGGCATCTACGCCGTATGGTACTCTGGTTTATGAAAAAGGCGAAGGAAGGAGGTAGTAGTCAGCCGGAAAGCGAAACAAAAGAAACGGGCGGTAAAGCTAACGGCAAATCAGAAACCATTCCGCATCTCATAGCACTTATCAATGAAGCCCTCTTGCACGTTGAACCCCCGCGCGGCGACCATGCCGGTGAAGGAGTAGCCATGCTGATAAGCCGGCCTCTTGCGCTGGTACGTGCCACGGCGAGCCTTGAAATAAAAGGCCTGCCCGCAGTAAACCAAAACTGGAAGCAGTTCAGACAGGTCATCGAAAATCCGGCAGAGAACAGGGAATCCACGCTCGACCTGGAAAATGTAACATTTCCGCTGCGCATCGGCGAAGATGATCAGCTCAATGACGGTCTGGTAGGATTCTGGGAAGATGAAGAGGACAGTGAAAGCTACAGAAACGATTGCTTCTGTATGCCTTCCCTTCATCGCCTGACAGACGGAAACCGCGAATATACCGACAGAAACCAGCTCGACCTGCTGACCATCGGAACCGAAGACCGTCCCGGCAAAACCATTACTTTCAATATGCTGATTGATCCGCACGGATCAGTACATGCCAGCTGCGGTATATTGCCGGTTCGTGAACTCAGCCTGCCGACAGATATTTATAAACAGGCTCTGGAACAGCTGGAAGTTTCCTTTCTGACGGCCCCGCTGCTTACCCCCCGTGAAATGATCCACCTTTCGTTACCGGACGAGCCGGGTTTCCAGTGGTCCTGGCTGGACACCGACCGCCTTCGCTGGCGCGAAGTAACCACCACGGGCCATTTCCGTAAGGAAGAGTTTCTGGCGGCTTTCGGATCGGAAGGAACAATCCTCTGGGAGCAGCTGATGGACCGGGGCTGGATTATCCCTGACGGCGACCGGGTGGTGATTGTCCCCCCTGACCGCCGCCCGCCGGCGGAAAACTTCCCTCCGGCCCACCAGGCCCCTTTCCTCGAACATTTCATGACCGGCCGCCAGATCAATCCGTTCCGGATGACTACAGACGGAGGCAACGGCAACGAGATCCGTGAAGGCTGGCTGAGGCTACGCCCCTTACCCGAATTGCCCCCATTGATACAAAACGCCAATGAATAAGTTACAGATAGACCTGACCGCAGACGAAACCCGCCTCGTGATTCATGCGCTAAGCCGGCTCCCTTACCACCAGGTATCCGGCCTGATTGCCACTATCGAAGCTCAGGCGCGTGAACAGCTACCGTTTAATGAACCGGAGTGGTCCGATGACACCTCTGAAAATGAATCTTTAATTACCGACGTATGATAAACACCGCCTCCATTGAACGCCTTCCCTTTTCTTTCCGGCTGGAAGATCGCCAGGAATTATCAGCGATCTATATGGTAGATCCGGACAAACAGCTGGCGCAGCGTCTCAACCTTTATATCGAAAACACGGAAAATCAAACCCTTTTTTTTGCGAATACTCAGCTTGAGCAAAACCCTCCCTCCCGCGACCATTGTCATTTTGAATTACGCTTCCGCCGGGGCGTGCTGTCAGACAGCTCTTTGGGAAAGAGTTCTCCCAAAGGCACCGAAAAAAAAAGTATGGAGCTGCTAATCACGGGTAAATACCAAAAAAAGGCTTATGTTATTGGCAGCTGGGTAATCAGTGAGCCTGACGATCACAGCGGCACCAAACCCTACGTTTCCTTTTATCTTGCCCGGGCCGAAAAAGGATCGGGGGGGCGCTTTATGCCCGGTGAGCGGCAGCGCCTGGTGCTCACCAATATCAGTGCAGATCCTGAGGGAGACACCGCCGAAACGCGGGTGGAACTGATCCCCCGTCAACTTTATTATGGCCCGCCTCTGCAAGAAAATGCCAGGCCGGTAACCGAATCGCGTGAACAAAATGTAGTGATCGTCAATCATCTCGGCAAAGAGCAGATACCGCTTCATGTGGCATTTATCGGCACCTATGCGGTTCGGAACGACAGCCAACCCCAGGGTCAGGATCATCGGCTGAAAATGCGCATCACCAATATCTCACGCCACAGTACCATCACTTTCACCGAAAAGAGCCGTTTCCTCTTTGCCTTCAACTTTTCAGACGGCGATGAAGAAGAAGCGCTCGGTAAACCCGGCGATATCAGCAAGATCCGGTTTTATGTGGACCGGGTGGAAGATGTGAAGGAACTCCGCATACACCCAGATATGGCTCAGAATCCGATCTGGGCGCTGAATAAGGAACTGGGCCTGGATCAGCGCACTCTTGCGCCTCATGAGCATATAGACATCCTCCTTGACACCGCCCAGCTGGTTACGGCCTCCCCGGCAGGCCTCACCGCGCTGCATATCACTTACGAGGGCATACCAGGTTATTGGGACGGCAAGCTGCTGGCCGAACTGGAAAAAACGCCCCTGGTGGTGAGGCAGGTAAAAGAAGGTAATCACGAAATCGTGGAGATGGACTCCGGCAACCGCACACTGCGTATCACCGGCAATAACCATAGCAGCGAAGCCGGTGAACAGGCTCGCCTGGAGGTGATGGGAAATACGGTTTTGGAAGGGAAGACTATTATAAAAGGAAAACTGGAAGCGGGTGACGATACACTGATTCGGGGACAGGCTTCAATAGGTAAAAAGCTGGAGGTAGGTGATGACGCAGCAATACAGGGAAACACTTCAGTAGGGAAAAAGCTGGAGGTAGGCCACGATACACTGATTCGGGGACAGGCATCCGTGAATGGAAAAATGGAAGTTGGGGGTGATACATTCCTGAAAGGAAAGGTGGGAATAGGAACGCCGGCACCGGAAGAAAGCCTTCATGTAAACGGAAAAGCCATTTTGACCGGGGATCTGAATGTGGGAGGCAATGGAAATGCCAAAGTAATTACCAGGCACATCGAAGGCAAAAACTATATCAATTCAGCCGCGGATGACCTTTATCTAAATTATTATACCGGCAAAGACGTGCATACGGGCAAAAGTGACACCCCCTCTTCCCTGTATGTTTCAGGTCGGGTACATGACAAAACCGGCGATCTTATGCCCGTGGGCTCGATCATCGCTTTTGGCGGACAAAACATTCCCAAAGGATGGTTGGAGTGCAACGGCCAGACCATTGACCCGGACCGTTACGGAGACCTGTGCAGGGTTCTGGGGAAAATCAAAGAGGTGGGTTTTAAAAGTGAACAAAAATCAGAAAAAGAAAAAGTGGACACTTCATCATTATCAACGAAAATTGTGAGCTCTTTTTCATTTTTGGGAGTTAAGAGAACTTACGTGGACATTGAATACAAGTATGTTCAGGATTCCCTGGAATATAAAGAAATCTATAAAGTCCCCGATTTACGAAGCCGCTTTATAGTAGGAGAAGGCCAGGGAAAGCCAACGCTCACGATCAAGAACCAGAGAATAACGGTTTCCGGCAACAAACCAGATTATGAGAAAGATTTCAATGTAAATAAGCTTTTTCAATATTCAAGAAAAGCGTACTCCCTTCACGATTCAGCCAGTATGGAAACCTTCGCGTCATCGAAAGACAATTACAACAATTTCCCGCCTTACTACGCACTAAGATATATTATTAAGTACTAAGGAGAGAATAATAAAGTGATTTTTCGAATATTAGAATAGTAAAACATGCCAGAAATTAACATTCAACAAGTACGTACAGGCAGAGAAAGTGGAGTAAGGGAGTCCGTCAGACAAAGTACTGATACGGCTAAAGCCAGTATCCACAAATTTGTTTCTTCTGTTGACCAAAGCTTTCAGCATCACCGGGCCGGGCCTCGGGCACCCCTATGGAATTTTGCAAAATCTCTTGCACTTACTGACGATCGGAGATCGACGAATGTGGTTCCTGAAAAATTTGCAATTCTAACAAGGAATGACATAGCAAATATCCTGTCTGTCAATAGAATACGGAAAGGATACGGAAACGAATTTTTAGGAGATTACTATTGCCTGTACGGTGTGCTCGGAGGCTCTTTTTCACTCCAAGCCTCTATTGATATAGGAGAGCTGGCTGCTTTGACTTCCGGTCCTCTGGGATTAAAGCTGTCATTGAAATTTGCATTAAAGGCAGGAGGTGGAACTACCGGTGAAATATTGCTTATGACTCACAAAGCATTTCAACGCACCAAAATGTCCACTATTATAGATCCGCAATCAAATACCTACAAAATAATTGATCGTGGCTCCCATAAGCCGGTTTGTCTTTTGAATCTTCAGGGCTATCAACACGAAGGTTCCGTTACATTGGGGGCTTCAGCCGAAGCAGGTATAGGCCCAAGCATAAGTATTGCAGGCCTCCCTTTGCAAATAAATTTAGCATCATTTGCAGCGGGCATAACATTTAAAGCTCAGACCACTTTACTGGAAGATATGGCACCAATGACTTATTCAAGTATTTTGGATTCGGAACTTAACGATAAACTTTATGCGTATTCCAGTCCGGGCAGAGAGGAGTTAAAAGTGGTAATCGATCAATGGAGAGATCATTTAAAAAGTAAGGTATTGAGTGATAAAATCCTTAAGGACAACCCTGCTCTTAAAGCACATTTAAACATACAGCAGGCTTTTTCCTTAAAAAACAAAGGAAGAGCCGGGTCTGATCAGGTTCTGAAATGGTTAGATGATTTAAAAAAAATAATCGAGCTCTGGAACTCACACGATTCGCCATACAGGGAAATTATAAATCAGATAGTTTTGTTTGCTCAGTCCCTTAATTTTGCAAAGTATAACGATGAAGAAAGAGATATCCGTTCGGGGTTAAGCAGCCCTACGGGTCGTCCAAAGACCTATGTTCGTACATTCATATTCTCTTTTAGCCCCAATGCAAAGGTATCTGTAGGCCCATCAATCAGTTCTGCACCTTCTCTTGGCTCATTTTCAGCAGAATTCAGCGCCAGTGCCCAAGCCTCGGCATCCGTCACAGGCGAGCTTCACTTTGTTTCGGAACGTTATCAAACAACTAATACTGACAAGCAAGGTCAACTCATCGCTTATACGCAGGATACCAAAATTACCTACTCTAGTGTTCTGACATCTGCCTCTCTGGAAATAACGGCCGAAGTTTCCGCTACTGCAGGAAGTGTGAGTCTTTGGGAAAGTCCGGAAGCGGGGGTAAATGTACAAAAAAAATGTAACAGAAGAGATATCTTATATCATTCGGCGAATATTCACAGACGCCATGGTGCCGATTGGTCCATCTCAGGAAGTAGTTTAGCCATAGGATTATCTGTTGATATAAAAATGATATTCATACTAAAAAGGGCATCGAAGGAAGAAAGAGACAAAATTTTGAATAAGCGCCCGTTTCATCGTTATCTGGGTGTTAGCCATGAACAATTACTTACATTCTTTGATTCTATACCGGGGGAATATCTCAAGGAGATGGAAAATACCTCGGAAAATCATGTGGTAATTATCGAGGCTGGTCATCTTCTGAACGCGCCCTCAGAAATTAAAAGAAATACTAAAAACTATATTGAAAACCTAGTTGACAAATTCTTTAAAAACAAGAAACATGAGGGTAAAGAGAGCTTTTATCTTCCCACTGAAGGGCTGAGCACACTCCAGACTTTGCGCTGTCGCGTAAGATCCGGTGACATATCCAGTCAATCCCGGAGGATATTCGGACTGGGCTTTTCTGCTATCATAGGTATTGAAGCTCAAGCTGACCGAATAATGCGGGCAGGGAACTCCTTTTTAGAGGATATTTGGGTCCGATCTTACATGGAGGATGACTCATTCCCCTTGGTCTCCCCCACCGTCCTACTTCCCCACACCCTTGAACTCTTCTAACCATGGCTAGCTTTACCCCCGTCATCTCCAAAAACACCGTCTTCCCCGTTACAGAGCGGTTCACCTTAAGCAGCCTGGGACACCTGATTAACAACCTGCTGGAGTGGACTGAAGAGGAGGGCATAACTTTGGCCGAATATTTCCCAACCGACTTTTTCAAATGGGAAAGCTTCGGCGAGCTGGGCATGGATTACCTCAATATTCAAAAACCCGAAGGTGAACCCCTGCAGATCAGGGCCACATTCTCCTGGCCGGACCTCGAGCTGCCCCTCATTCCGGACATCGTTACCGTAACAAAACCGCAGTTTACCCTCGATATCAACGGCTCATTCGTCAGTGTGATCATTGGCGGTGTAGTGGAAATTGAAACGTATAAACTGAACGTTAACGTACACCTCCCTTCCTTTTACCTCGAAGCAGAGCTGCCCGATACCGGCGGGCATGAAGGCCACTCGGCCCTGAACCTGCTAAAACGCTTTAATGCCGATCCGGGCGGTGCCGCACCGGCATCCCCGCCCCGCCTGAGCCAGTTACTGATACTGGCCCATCCCCGTCTTCAGCGCTCGGTCTTCAAAATGGCCCTCGACGACCTGGCCTTCGGACCCGTCACCGTAGACACCCAGCTGGAGCTGGTGTATGAAAGCGGCGGCTTTACGGGGATGATCTGGGGCGACTTCCTGGTTGACATCAATGAAAATAAAAAAATACTTCTTACGCTCAGCGCGGCTTATGACGGGCCCGGTGCCGGCTGGCAACTGGAGGGGGGAATAGCCACGTCCGGCATTAACCTGGTGGAGTTTTTTGACGCTCTCCTGAAAAAATTCGGCCCCGATAAAGTACAGCTGCCAGAAGCCCTGCAGGGGGCTGACATCGAACTCCGCTATTTGTTTCTTTCTTTTAATACCCATACCCGTCAGTTTACCTTTTCCTGCTCCCTCGATGGGAATCACATTTTCGGACTGGGTGAAGGAGACGGTATAGAACTCAACCTCGACCTTCAACTGGCGCCCCACCAAAGCACGGCAGAAGAGGGCACGGCCATCCAGGGATATGACCTCGCCTTTGGCGGCCAGGTGATCATGCGGCTCGCCGGTAATACAGAAGCCACAGACCCTGAAACTGATCCTCCATCGGGTAATGAGGGCACTTCGGAGCCGGAACCAATTTCTTCTGACCCGCCTGTGGAACTGGCCTTTGACCTGGTTTTTGACAAGAGCGCAAAAAGCACTACCCTGGTAGCCGCCTACCGGAACCTGGCGGGGGGACAGGTACACCTGAAAGACCTTGTTCAGCTCATTTCCGGGAGCGAAACAGACCTGGGTGCCCTCGACTTCAGCATTGACCTGAAACAGGCCTACCTGGTCTTTGCCCGGACAGGAAGCGGTAATGATAAAAAAAGCAGGCTGCTCCTGGGCCTGGAAATCGGTGGCGGCATTGATCTATCAAAACTCCCGCTCGTAGGCCAGGTGGTGCCCAATGCCAGCCAGCTTAGCCTTAACTTCCAGCCCTACTACGCCAACGACAAATTTTCTGCCGAAGAACTGGCAAGGCTGCAAACCATCTCCCCTGACGGGCTTAAATTCCCGCAGGGAAAAGTAGAAAAGGGGGTCGACCTGACCATCACCCTCAACCTGGGCGAGACCCCGCTCACACTCGACGTTCCGCTTCAGCTGGCGGATGTCAAAAAGCAAAAAAATAACCCCGAAAGCAGGACCGGAAGTTCCGCGACATCGGGCACGGGTTCCCCAACTGTAGCAGCTAAAAGTTCACCGGGTGCAAACGATGAGGATGACGGCACAAAATGGATCGACCTCAATAAAAATTTCGGACCCGTTCATTTTCAGCGCCTGGGCTTCCAGTATGCCGACAAAAACCTGTGGTTCCGGATTGACGGCGCCCTGGTGGCGGCCGGTCTCTCGATGAGTTTGCAGGGGCTGTCGGTGGGGGTATCGGTACCCGACCTGAAACCCACTTTCGAACTGCAGGGGCTGGGGCTGGCCTTCGAAAAGGGGGCCTTCCAGGTAGGGGGCGCCTTCCTTCGGATCAAACACCCGGATTATGATGAGTATGCCGGGCTGGCTTTTATGAAGTTTAAGGCACTCGAACTTTCCGCCATAGGGGCTTATGCCCGGGTAAACGGGAAGAGCTCTCTTTTCCTCTATGCAGTACTGAAATATCCCATTGGCGGCCCGTCTTTTTTCTTTGTAACGGGCCTGGCTGCCGGCTTTGGCTATAACCGTAACCTGAAGCTGCCTCCTATTCAAGAGGTCAGCACCTTTCCCCTCGTGGCCATGGCCACCGAAAGCGCGGGCGATGACGCATCCACCTCAGACCGGCAGGCAAACCTGACCACGGTACTCCAGCGCCTCGGCAGCAGTATCCCCGTCATGGAAAACCAGTATTTTCTGGCCGCGGGAATCAAGTTTTCGTCCTTTAAACTTATTGATTCTTTCCTGCTTGTATCCGTAAGCTTCGGGGTGAGAACCGAAATCGGGTTACTGGGAATGTCTACCCTCCAGGTACCTATGGCCGAAGCTACGCAGGCCGGAGTGCCGCCCCTGGCAGTAGCCCAGCTCGCTATTCGAGGCAGCTTCCTACCCGAAGAGGGGTTTGTGGGTATAGAAGCCCAACTCACCGGAGCCTCCTTTATCCTCTCGCGTGACTGCCATCTTACCGGTGGTTTTGCCTTTTACGCCTGGTTTGGTAACAGTGAGCATGCCGGTGATTTCGTACTCTCACTGGGCGGTTATCATCCCCAGTATAAAGTACCTGAGCATTACCCTACGGTGCCGCGTCTCGGAGTAGACTGGAAAATAAGCCCCCAGCTGTCAGTAAAAGCCGAAATGTATTTCGCTCTCACTGCCAATGCGCTCATGGCCGGAGGAAATCTTCACGCCGATTTCCATGCGGGCGATATCAAAGCATGGTTTGATCTGGGAGCTAACTTTATCATTTCCTGGAAGCCGTATTACTACGATGCCGAATTCCACATCAGTATTGGTGCCGAAGTGTCCGTCAACGTGTTGCTCGGAACTGTCCGCAAAACCATCCACGCTGGTGCCGACGTACATGTATGGGGGCCCGAGTTCTCCGGGGTGGCAGACATAGACCTGATGGTGACCACATTTGTGATCCGGTTCGGCAGCCAGACCACCATTGCACCTTACATCAGCTGGAACGAATTCCATACGTCGTTTCTCCCCGAAGCTGACCAGGTGATTGCCGCCACTGTCACCGGCGGTAAGGTCAATGAAATTGAAGGCCATGTGGTGATTAACCCGAAGGACTTCGAAATTACCGTAGAAACGGCTGTACCTGCCGGAAGATACACGATAGACGACAAAAAAGACGACGACAGTGTCACCGTAAACGGGCAGGAAGTAACCCTTCCGACAATAGCCATGCGTCCGCTTGAAAAAGGACATCGTGAACAGGTGACTTCGCGGATTTCCCTGGCCGTATCACGCGGGGGTACGCCTGAAAAAAGTGCTTTTGAGTTCGAGCCGATACTTAAAAGAATGCCCGCCTCCTTATGGGATCAGCCCCTGCCTTCCCGGAATGGCAAACCGGGCAAACCGGATCTCAATGGTAAAGCATTTATAGAAAATGCACTTGCAGGCTTTGTACTTCGGCCCAAAAATCCGCCATTGCCCGGCCATACTTATTCCGTGGACCGGAAAAACCTGCTCTACACTACCCATACGGTAGAGGAGGCCATCGCTTATGAGCAGGAAATCGATTTTATACCGGACGAAAAAGGAACCCGCGCATTTATCAATGCCCACATCCTTGACCGCGACGTAAAAATAAAAAGAGAAAATCTGCTGACCCTGCTGGGCCTCCTTCCGGAGACTTTCGGACTCGACCTGGACAATACCGTTGCCGATGCCTTTATTGAAGATCCCATTATTGGAAAATTTGAACAATAACCTCATGGAAAATACAGCTACACACCTCAGTTTCAGCGAAAAAAATACTCCCGCCCTGGAGACCGGCAATTATGAACTGCACATTACCCAGGAACTCACCGATGGCGATAACAATAAAGCTTCGTACGAGCGGAAACTTAGCTTTTCTGTTTCAGGCGACCGATTTTCCCTTTCGCCCTCCCTGGTCCACTCGGTATTTCCCCCGGCTAACGGCAAGGGAGAATACTCAGGTGTGCTTCCTCACCTGATCATAAAACGGACTACCCTGCCGTGGGAACGCCACGCAAAAGACAAAAACAAAGAAAGCCCCTGGCTTGCACTCCTTGTCTTTGATGCAGGAGAACTGGAAATTATGCCATTTTCGCCAACGGCAGCTATAACACCGGAAGCCAGGCTGGAGGCGGAAACCGGCTATGTACTCAGGACAGCCGACCTCTTACCCGGCGGGTTCAGCAACAAACCGGGATTTGAAAACCTGCAGAAAGCGTGGCCCGGCATTGCACTCGAAACGGGCCAAAGTGACAGCGACCGCGTTTTAGCTATCTTTGTCAGGAAAAAGCTCCTGGCAAAGTTGCTTCCGTCATTCAAAGACCTCCCCAAACTGGCCCATGTGAGGCGGGCCACCGACTCTGCCGGTAAACTGGCGGAGGAAGAACAGGCCGTCATACTGAGCAATCGGCTGCCCGGAAAAGGCACCGAAAGCATCGTGCATCTCGTATCACTTGAAAAACGTTTCAGCGAAACAGAAGCTTTCGAATTTCATGATGCCCTGGAGGAGGATGTGGTACCTTTGATAAGCCTGTATTCCTGGCGCTTCAGAAGCTCCAGTCCCCGGCATACCTTCCGGGGCTTCCTGCTTCATCTTAACCAGCAGACGGTATTCCGGGTTCCCGTCTCAACCGACCTTAATTTAACCATTCCCCGGAAGAATGTAATGACCCAAAAACTGCGGGCGCAGTTTGCCCGGGCCGGACACCCTCTGAGCGAAGATGGAAACACCAGGAATACCGACCGGGCCTGGCAGGAAGTGGTCCTTAATAACCACCATTACCTGATCGGTAACAGCGGAAATGTTTACAACCAGGCCGGCTACCTGGTTTTCCGTAAGAACGGATCCGACGCAACAGGTCACCCGATACCGGAAAACGCTTCTCTCAAAAAACTGGACATTCCCTGCTGGTGGATAGAAGATACCATCACGAAACGCCGTTATTTCCTCCGCCAGGAAAACGGTGAAATAGAAGCCCTGCAACTCGAGCTTGACCATGCACCCGTACTCCGCCTGCCTGAAACCGGCGATTCCACGGCTGATCGCTTCCTGCACCAGGGCTATGTGCTGCTTCCTCATTATCTCCGGCGCGGTGGAAAAACAGCATCCTGGTTTCGGGGCCCGCTGACGACGGCTGAAAAAAAAGCGGCCACACTTGACCGGAGTATTTTCTCGGTCAGCACCTCCGATGAACTACTGATATACCATACCGATACCGGTATGTTTGATGTCACTTATTCAGCAGCATGGGAGCTGGGCAGGCTGCTGGCCCTTCAAAGCAAACACTTCTCTGTGGCGCTGCACAAGTGGCGGCGCAGTCATGCGCGTGCAGCTGCTCAGGCCGAACTGCACGAGGCGCACCTCCATCTGCCCCTGTCCGGTACCGGGAATACGGGTGAGTTAAAAGAATTTCCCGGGATCCTGCATAACTGGCTGTCTCAACTCTGGACACTGGAGGGTATTCCCTACAACTACCTGGTGCCTGATGCACGTCTACTGCCAGGCGAGTCGCTTAGGTTCTTCTCCCTCGATCCCGACTGGATGGCCTGTCTTGTTCACGGGGCTTTCAGCATCGGTCAGGACGCAGGAACCAACCACTGGTACACCGAAGATGACGACCACCCCGTCATGCAAAATCTGCAGGCAGATAAACCGCTCGACGGCTTCCTGCTGAAATCAGAAGTTGTATCCGGCTACCCGGGTCTGGAGATCGAAGTATCTACAGCCACGGAGACCAGTACCCGGGTAATCCGCCGTCAACTGTCTACAGACACTATCCTTTGTCTTTTCGAAGGCCCGGTAAACCAGGTGACCTTCCGGCTGAAACCGGATGTCCTTCACTTCGGATTGGAAGAAACGGAAGACGGATGGAGCAAAAGCTTCCGTGGACCTGACGGAAAGCAACTTACCACAACCGCTGCCGTCAGGGTCGATCCCGATACGCGAATAGTGGAAATCCGCTCCCTTTTTGAAGAAGCCAGGAACGCCTGGAAAACGAAAGAGGCACAGACACCATCGTCACCGGAAGCCCCCTTTGGCTCCGGTCACTTTGCACTCGCTTTGCTGGAAGGAGGCTCCGAAATCAGCTACCTTCGCCTTTCTCCTCCCCATAAATAGAGGTATTATTCCCAAAAAGGTTCGTAGCATTCCTGCATAACGACGGAAAGCAGAAGTTTAATGTCATGTGAAAATGCATCATACCTGGCAGTGGTTTTCCCTGTGCAAAATACGCTGGCTTATGAAAGCCGGAAGCAGGTTTTTCTCCTTACTTCGAAAGGTTTTAACTCTTTTATGTATAATTGTAAAATTTTAAGGAACCCTAATACACGTACAATGATAAACCCCGTCGGGGAGGATTTTTGTGTAACTTCCTCTTATTTATCTTTTGTTCAACAACCCCAAATACAGGAGTTTTTAAACTTCGGAGGCAAAGTATTTGTTGCCACCGAGGGGAGGTCTGTACAAACGATCAGGAGACTGTTAGACGCCGGGCATGTTGATTTTGCCGAAAAATACCTTCAGGAAGCGGAAAGAAAGTTCTCCGTATTAAAAAGAGAATATCCTGGCATTCATCTTAATTACTTCGGAAAGCTGCAAACCAATAAAATCCCCCGCATTCTACAGCTTTTTGACACGATCGAATCTGTTTCCAGGACTTTAGAGGTAGATTGTATCAAAAAGGAAATGCAGGAGGGCCCTGTAAAAACCACAGAGTTCTTTATACAGTGGAATATTGGAAATGAGCCTCAGAAAAATGGTGTTTCTGAAAATGACTTAGTGGGTCTTTTGAATTATTGCTATGCAAGCGAATTGCCTGTATCCGGCTTGATGATCATCCCTCCTCAATTTTTAACCCCCCGGTGCTATTTCATAAAAACGAGGTCAGTGGCCAATAAATTAGGCTTAAAGAAGTGCCAGATGGGTTTTTCGGGCGATTACGGAATGGCGATAAAGTGTGGAGCTGATCAAATACGGATCGCACGGCTGTTATTTAATAATACCTTTTAAAACGAATGGACAGGACTCAGATACTCGTAGTAATAAAAAAAATATTCAGTATACTTTATACTCTTAATCTTGGCTTCCTCATTCGCTGGACGATGTACTTGGATTTTAACACATTGCAAACACCTTATTTCAGGCAGGCTGCTACTTTTTTACACAACAAGGGGGAAAGAAATATGGAAACTTTTATCGAAAAGCATATTGAGACATTAATAACCCGTAAAAATATAAAAGATAATAAGCAAGAATATAATAAGCCCGGTATTCAGGAATCGCTGTTTGCCGAGTCCATGCGCATTTTTTTTAAAGTTACTAATGACGCTGGATTCAGGCCTTTTCTGGCATTCGGCTCACTTCTGGGGTTTGTCAGGGAAGGGCGGTTTATTGAATGGGATAAAGATCTGGACATTTGCTTTTTATATCAGGAAACAGATGTGGCAAGGCTGGAAAAGTTGCTTAAAGACACGGGGTTTAAACTTATAGTTAACTGTGGAAAAAAGATCCCGTTTAAAATAAAATGCCGGCTTAACCGAAAACATCCACCCATAGACATCGCTTTTTTTGTAAAAGAAGCAGACAAGCTATTAACTTATGGAAGGGTGGCTGACTCCTACGTAGTAAGGCACAGAACGCCTTTCTCCCTGGTAGAAAAAGAGTATTACGGGGTAAAAATCCGGATTCCGCAAAACCCGGAAGTCTTCCTGACCGAGAACTATGGAGACTGGCAAACCCCGAGGAGGATCCATCATTGGATTTTAGACTCTAAGCTTACAGACTTCAATTTGCCTCATGTGCAGTTTTTAGCAAAGGAATATTTTTTAAATTGCCTTAATAAAAATGATACGTTAAGAATTGAACACTATCTGAATTTGTTTAGTGAGAGGCTTGGGAATGACACCTTTTGGAAGAAAATCAATACAGAATATGGTAAGAGTCGTTTACACTAAAATTGTTGGCGATATTTTTCACCCCGGCCACGTCAGGTTTCTGAAAAATGCCAGAGCTCTCGGTGACAAGCTGGTGGTGCAAATTGTATCAGACGACAGAGTGGAGGCCTATAAAAGAAAGCCTGTTTTTAGCCAGGCCGAAAGGGCAGAAATAATAGCCTCGTGTCGATATGTGGATGAAGTTCACACTTCCGGGCCTAAAGAGATAACGTTGGATTTTATGAATTCGAACGGGTATGCTGTTTATGCTTATGGCTTCTCCAGTGAAAAGGAGGCCGGCATAAAAAGACTGGACTGTAAGGAGCTTCCCGAAGATAGAATTTGCATTATCCCCTATAGTGACGGAATATCTACTACAGAAATCATTCACAAAATAAAGCACCTGTAGAGTTATTGTCAATAATTTAGATTAATTATAAATAATAGTTACTTTTGTGGCCATAAAACAAAAGAAACCCCAGATGGCCCGAAGGCATATCCGACTCATTTTCAAAACGCTTACTGTGTGCGCCCTGTCAGTAATGGCTGCACCCGTTTCAGGTCAGGGCATACTGATTAAAGGAAAAGTACTGGAAAGTACGGGCAAGATGCCGGTAGAGTACGCCACTATAATTCTTAAAGACCGGGATGATAAAATCATTTCCGGAACGTCTGCCTCGGAAACCGGTGAATTCGAAATTTCTGTTTCCCAAGCTCCGTCTTTGATAGAAATCAGCTTTATCGGCTTTATTTCAAAAGAAATAAAGGTACCCGAAGCGATCAACGGACAGATCAATCTCGGTGAAATACTATTAGAACAGGATGCCCGTAACCTGGCGGAGGTTCAGGTGCGCGGACAGCGGTCACAAACCGAATTTCATTTAGATAAACGTGTATTTCATGTAGGGCAGGATCTCAGCAGCACCGGCGCCAGCGCCCTGGAGGTATTAAATAATGTGCCTTCCGTAACTGTGAATATCCAGGGGCAGATCAGTCTGCGCGGAAGCCAGGGCGTACGGATCCTCATTAACGGTAAGCCCTCCGTTTTGGCAAGTGAGGGAGGAAATGCGCTGGGCTCCATTACCGCAGAGATGATCGACAGGATTGAAGTGATCACCAACCCTTCCGCTAAATACGATGCGGAGGGCACTTCCGGAATTATCAATATTATCCTGAAAAAAGAAGATAAAAACGGGGTGAACGGCTCCGTTACCCTTAACGGCGGAGTACCCAATAACCATAGCCTGGGCTTTAGCCTTAACCGGCGCACCCCAAAGCTGAACTTATTCAGCCAGGTGGGGATCGGGTACCGGACCTTCCCTGCAAAATACCGCTCAGTCAACAAGAGCAACGATTCTGAAGTGGAGGCCTCGGGAAACAGCCGGATGAATGAACAATTTTACAACCTGGTGCTGGGGGCCGATTACCATCTGAACAAGCTCAACATGCTGTCTGTATCCGGGCTTTTCGGCTTTGAAAAAGAAACCCAGACTTCAGATAACGACTTTTTAGTCAGAAAGGCCGGGGTGACGGAGTCGGGTTGGTCACGAAGCGAATCGACCCGCGCAGACAACCCGAAATGGCAGTATGACGTACAGTATCAGAAAAGCTTTGAAGACGACGAGAAGCACCAACTGCTGATTTCTTCTACCGGCAATTTTTTCGCGAAAGATCAGTATTCCGATTTTACACATAAACTGTCCAAGGGAGACGTTTTGCCTTCTGATCAGAAGGCACACACCGATTACGGGGAAGCGGAATATGTTTTCAAGGCCGATTACACAAAACCCTTCTCTAAAGAATGGACGCTCGAAACCGGAGCTCAGTACCAGGTAAATGACCTTTCAAGTGATTTTGCAGTACAAAACGGGGTGGAGGGCAATTGGGTGACAGACCCTAACCTGACCAATGTTTTCAGGATGGATCTGGATGTACTGGCCGCCTATGCCACAGGAGCCTATGAAGGTAAAAAGACGGGGATAAAAGTAGGGCTCAGAGCGGAGAATACGTTTCTTGACACCCGGCTTGAAAATACCGGGGAGACCAGCCGGCAAAGATACCTCAACCTGTTTCCTACGGTACACACTTCCTATAAATTCACATCGGCCCTTTCTTTACAGGCCGGCTACTCCAGGCGGATCTACCGGCCCGGATTGTGGGAACTCAATCCCTTCTTTAGCATTCAGAACAACTATAACATTGAGGCGGGTAATCCATTGCTCACACCTGAGTATACCGACTCTTATGAAATTACGGGAATTTACGATTTTTCAACAGTCAGTGTAAACCTGGGAGCGTATCACCGGTATACAACTGACGCCATCGAGGACATTGCCACGGTTGAAAACAATATACGGACCACCCTGCCCGCCAATATCGGAACACGAAAGACCAATGGTTTGGAACTGAACGCCAAATATGCACCTGGAAACCGGATATCACTAAGCACAGACCTCAACTACAATTACTTTACCCGGAACGGCTCGTACGAAAACACGCTGTACGGATTCAGTGCCGACCAGTTTACCGCCAGGCTAACCTCCAAGCTGAAGCTGCCCGCGGGATTTGACCTGGAGCTGATCGGGCATTACCGTTCGGGGTACCGCACTTTGCAGGGTTACGTTACCGAAACCGCTTATCTTGACTTAGGCGCAAGAAACAAGCTGTTTAAAGGAAGGATCATCGTGAACCTGAGTATCAGGGACGCCTTTGCTTCCCGGTTCTTCGAAACCACCATCCACCAACCTGACTTTGCCCTCTATAACCACCGTCGGCAAGGGCGCTTCGTCACTTTGGGAATCAGCTATGGGTTTGGAAAAGGAGAAGCCATGCAGTTTTCAGGGCAGAAGATATTTTAAGGCTGAATGATTCCATCAAAACTACCAGATATGAATTAATGATCAGTATACTTCTTCTCTCCGGCTGTTACAGGCAAAGAAAGATGATTTTCTTTCGTGGGTTTGGGGCAGGTAGCAAAATCGGTAAACGCACAAGGCGGATTAACCGCTTTGTTAAAATCAAGGATAACATTCCCCTCAGCATCAGGGCGATCAGCATACAGGAACCTACCACCTCCATATGTTTCATGCTTGTTTGTTAAATCCCCGAAAACGAAGAATAACCTGTCTGTTCCGGTAGCCTGTAATTTAAACGTCTTTCCTTTCCACCTGAATATAGCTTCTCCTGCAAGAGGTTGTTCACTTTTTAAGCCCGTAATATCCCAGATGGTGATGGTACGTGGCTTGGAAGGAACCTTAAATTTTGCTTTCACCCGCCAATCTTTATTCACAGGATATCGCTCTATGCCTTTAAAGTTGGTAATTGCCTCACTTTCCAAATCCCTTAACCGTACCGCATACTGCTCTCCTCTTTTTATAATAAACCATTTGAGACTCTTGTATTGTAAAACAGGAGTTCTGCTTTCTCCGTTAAAAACGATTACAGACGACTCAACAGGTTTACCATTAAGCAGCACTTCCTCACTGTCAGAAACAAAGGTTACCACGCCGTCGTTAAGATATAATTCGCCTAACTTCGGAAGTGCCTTTCCATCCGGAAATCTTACTTCAAAACCAGGTGTAGCGCCTACGTTGTTATTGCCTTCCTGTAACCAGAACAGTCCTGAAACATTTAACCAGCCATTCTCCGATTTCAGAGCTGCCTCCCGTCTTGCATGGGCATCATCTATCTCTTTCTTATAGGTATCGTCATCCGGTACCCAGGCCACACCCACCAACAGATAAATCACCAAAAGTATAGCCACCGCTTTTCTTTCTTTTTTCATTTTAGTTCTTTTTAATGTTAATAATCAAGGTAAAGTCAAAACTACTGCACTGAGGTTTGCTCGGCATCTGTCAGCGGGTGAGTAAACCCGCATCAATCACAAACTGAGAACCCGTAATAAAGCGTGCCTTATCCGACACAAGATAAAGTACGGCTTGTGCAACATCTTCCGCTTCAATCCATGGAACGGGAATGAGATTTCCGGCGGAAGCTTCCGCAATTTCCTCCGGCGTTTTTCCTTCCAGGGCAGCCAGGCCGTCATTCATCGGCGTATTTACACCGGTGGGGTGAATAGAATTAACCCGGATATGGTAAGGGGCCAGTTCAATCGCCCATGATTTGGTCAGGCCTGTCAATCCCCACTTTGATGCCGCGTAATGACTGAGGCGGTTCATTCCTCTCAGACCTGCAATAGAGGAGTTGTTGATAATATTTCCGGAGTTCTGTTTTATCATAACAGGTATAATGTGACGGGCGGCCAGCCACGCCCCTTTCAGGTTGATGCCGATCATAGCGTCCCACTCCTCTTCCGGAAGCTCATGTACTGCACCGTAAGCACAGATTCCCGCATTATTGAACAGTATATCGATCCTCCCAAATAGAGCAAGGGTCTTCTGTACTGCTGCTTTCACTTCTGAATCAATTCTTACATCACCCTGCAGTATCAGGCATTCCGCACCTTCCTTTTCAACCTCCGCTTTGAGCGTCAAAAGGTCATCGGGGGTGCCCAGTTTATAGCCCGGATAAGTAAGTGGTCTGGCGATATCAAAAGCGGCAATATTCACCCCCTCTTTTGCCAAAACAATGGCAGTGGCCCTACCCTGGCCGTGGGCTGCTCCGGTAATAAAAGCTACTTTATCCTTTAATGATGGCATGGCTATAAATTATTAGATCTGAACAAATTAAGATACTCGTCAATTTCTGTATGAATGACATTATTAAATATATTGGTTGCTATCATAATTCCTGCAAATGCAGTGAGTATAACAATTTCCCTGTCGGAAAATCTTTCCCTGACCGGTTTAAATTCCTCCTCCGTTATGAACCCTCTTTTCAGCGAAATGCCCGCACCAAAGGTCAACAGTTCCCGGTCGTTTTCAGATAAGATCAACTCTTCAGGGTTTTCTCCCGACTCGATGATCATTTTCCTGAAATAAGTGCTGCACAACGGGCAGTCAGAAGCTTCGGAGATAGCCCATGCGAAAATGGGCGAAAGCCTGTCTCCCAAAATTTCCTTTACCTCCCGGTATAATGGGTACCATTGCATATACGCTTCAAACGCGATATGAGAATAACCAAGGGTGGCTTTCATGTTGGTGATCCGCCCGTTATAAGTCTTTTCGTGATATCGGTAGGCATTAAAGGTCTCAGGGCTTACCTCCGTTTCGGGTAAAGGCAATATCCGTGGCATAATCAGTGAGTCTGAAGTTTGAGAAAATACTGCATCAGGGCAATGAATGTTTAAATGTTATAAAATAACGAGGCAAGATATGCATTTAATCTATATATTCTATAGATTAAATTATATTTTATAATCACCAGGTGCTCATATTGCTATATATAAGGTACTTACAGTTGTATCCGCCTCTCCAGATACACCTGTAAGTACCCCGCATATAGCTTATATTTGCAATTTAGAACGTCTCTTTCACCAGTCGCATCGTTTTCACCTGTTCTCCGTCGGTGACCCGGAGAATGTAAATTCCCGGTCTGAGTGTACGGATACCCAGGTGATGCAGGCTTTGAGCCGAGCTGACGGCTTTGCGGATCAGCACATTGCCCAGGATGTCGGTCAGCGTGAGCTCTCCTTTTCCGGAAGGAAGGAAAACTTCGGCCTGTGCCTTGTCAGAGGCCGGGTTGGGCGACAGGCTCATGCGGATCTCCGGTTCGGCTTCCACGGCCTGTTCACTTTCCTCTTCAGCGATCATCTTCTGCCTGGCTTTCGTGGTGCTTTGCTGCTGCTGTTCATTCTCGCGGCAGAGCACTCCGCCTCCGGCCCAGTGGCTGTTTCTTCCTCCCCTGATGCGGTTGGCAGCAAAGAAGCCCTCCATTCGGGTCTGCTCAGACCCGCCACGGGTTTTGAGGGTGCTTTGGGTGTGTAAATAGCCGTGAACCTCCGCCCCGTTACCGATGATGATGCGTTTTCCGGTGTAGAGCCGTCCGGATTCGCCGCCGCTGTTAAATTCAACCTGTGAAGCCAGCAAGACACGGTCACGTACCAGCAGAACAGCGGGTGCTAAAAAGGTGATCTTCGCTTTTTTCTTCACTTTCAGGCTGCGGATATAGACCTCACCCCCGCTGAAGCTGAGAGCAGCATCTTTACCGACCCTTACCTTGCCGTAACGTCCGGCCGCCAGGGTTTTGCTTTCGCCTTTGCCGATCTTCTCTTTGCCTTTGTCTTTACCGGAGTTCTTACGGAAGGCCTCGGGCTGAGGCGCCGATCCGCGGAAGTAGATGGAAGACTCACTTTCGGAATCGAAACGGGTATGCGGTGCTTTGACAAAGGTGCCTTCCTGGTTGACCGCAGTGTTACGCAGTTTTACTTTACCGCCGGAGGAAGTGATTCCCAGGCCGCCGGCAGAGACCTCGTTGCTGCGCAGCACGATCCCGTCAGTAGCCAGCACCCCGTACGAACAGGGACAGATGCCCTGGGGGTCACGGATGAGTACCTCGGCTTTTTCAGTAGCAGCGTTACCGTTGACATCGGTCACAGTAAGGGTCACCAGCCTGCTTCCTAAGTCTTCACAGGTAAACAGGGTCTGTGAGAGGGTCATGGAGGCGATGGCACAGTTATCAAAGCTGAGGTTGTCGACCTCTTCAGAGGTCAGGGAAGCGGTTCCTGCCTCACTGAGCTCCAGGATGACGTTTTGGGTACGGGCTACCGGCCGTACGGTATCGCGAACAGTGACCAGCAGCGTGGCTGTTGCCTGATTACCGGAAGCATCAGTGAGCATATAAGTAATCGTATGCTGCCCGGTATCGGTGCAGCCGAAGGCCGTGCGCTGAAGCTGACGGTTCAGGATGCCGCAGTTATCGGAGCTCCCGGCATCGGCCAGCTCGGGAGTAAGGGTGGCCACTCCGGAAGCATCGAGGAAGAGGGTGACGTCACGGGTCTGAACCACCGGCGCCAGGGTATCGGTAACGGTGATGGTCACAGTGGTGTCACTGACGTTTCCGTTAACATCCACAGCCGTGATACGGATGCTGTGCTCTCCGAGGTCATCACAACCGAAGTGGGTGCGGCTCAATTGCAGGGAGTCGACTTCGCAGTTGTCGGTGACGACGAGGCCGAGGTGGACACTATTTAAGAGAGCCTGACCCGAGTTATCAAGATAAAGCACGGCAGACCGGGCCGTGATCACAGGGGCGGTATTGTCTGTTACTGTAACCAATACGGTATCAGACACCGTACCGCCCTGTACATCTTCAACGGTAAGTACCACGCGGTTGATTCCAATATGTTCACAGGAAAATTCAGACTGAGAGAGGCGGATATGCCATATCCCGCAGTTATCGGAGATGACCTCGGTGAGCTGATCAGCCGTCAGGGACGCATTCCCGTCATGATTCAACTCCAGTGTCATCGCCTTTGTAATTAATACCGGCGGGATATTATCCACCACCGTGATATCGGCCAGGGCGGTAGCGGTATTACCGGAGGCATCGGTGACGGTCAGAATCACCTGGTGGTGACCGATGTCACTGCAGTCAAAATGCGTACGGTTAAGGCTCAGACTCACGGTTCCGCAGTTATCGTGAGACCCCGCATCCACATCAGCAGCAGATACGGAGGCATTACCGTTATGATCCAATGCCAGGGTCACTCCACGAGCCAGGGCCACAGGCGGGGCATGATCTACCACATCCACACGGCTCTGACAGGAGGTGGAAGCACCCCGGATGTCAACTACAGTGAAGATAACACTATAGGAGCCTATGCTCAGGTCGGGGTTAATATCGATACTGCGGTTAAACCAGTCATTATTTGCATCGTAGGAGCCGGCGTCAAGATCTTCGGGCCGCAGGGTGGCGTAGCAGTTGTCTTTGGCTACCAGCACCACATGGGGCTTACAGACGGCCATCGGTGGTATGTTACAGATCTTTTGGGTGACGGTGATCTGTGCCTGGGAGGTGCACCCCAGGACGGAAGTGATGGTCACGGAATAAAGGCCGGGTTCATTGACGGTAATACTGCGGGTGGTGTCACCGGTGCTCCAGAGATAGGTAGCCGCCTCAGTGATCGTCAGGGTCACCTGTTCATCTTCGCAGAGCTCGAGAGTGCCGTCAGGTGTAATCGTGGCAACCGGGGCAGTGGTGTTGGTGAGTGGAATAGTACTTGTCAAAGTGTACTGACACCCGGAGGCAGAAATACCAAAGGCGCTGTAAGCTCCGGCAGACAGGCCGGATAGAGTAAAGGAATTACCGCTGACCGAAACCTGTGCGGTAGTGTCTATACCCTCTTTCTTGAAGGTCAGGGTATGCGTGCCGGCCGCCAACCCGGTGGTAGTGAAGGCGATACTCCCCGTACTGCCGCATTCAACGGGCTGGATAACTGTTCCCGAAGCAAGAGTAGGCGCCACAGGGTCACTTAAAGTAGCTGAGCCGGATGCATTTCCCGTGCAACCTGAAACCGTGATGGAGAATCCTGAGTACACTCCCGTCGTAAGACCCGACAAAGTGAAGGTTCCCGAAGCAACCGTTATGGAAGATATAGCACCTATGCCTCCTTTCGTATAGTTCAATGTATAAGCGCCATCCGGTAGACTGGTACTGAACGCGATGCTCCCATCCGCGCCACTGCACGCAGCAGGATTCACCGCCGTCCCTAAGGTCAACGTCGGAGAAGCAGGGTCACTTAAAGTAGCTGAGCCGGAAGCATTTCCCGTGCAACCTGAAACCGTGATGGAGAATCCTGAGTACACTCCCGTCG
>CAZLXI010000008.1:140061-144115 GCA_964563435.1 uncultured Lacihabitans sp. | reverse complement strand
GGGCATTTTCGAGGTAGCCGCTGTATTCGCTCTGTGACTGGGCCTGAGACAGGCACACCCCCATGCTCAGCAAAAGGGTTAGAATCAGTTTTTGTTTCATCTCTCAAAATTTAACAGCAGCGGCTGCCGCCTCATCAAAACAGTGCTATTCTATAACTTAAGGCTTTTAAAACACATTGTTAATAAATGCCTTCTGTACGAGTTTTTTCTGTGCCGCCAGGTAGCCGGCACCCATCCCCTCTTTGCCGAATGTTTTTTCCAGCTCCCTGCCCGACTGCGGGTCATACGCCTGCAACACGATAACACTGTCTTCGGTGTATTCCAACGTAATGTCTATAGGGTAGTTAGCCTCATTGCCGGGAAGCGGCCCCACATTGAGTGTGCCTAAGGTTTTTACATCATCTTCTTCAATAAACTGAGCCAGCTCTATCTTCATTTTCCCCCCGTTATTGGGCGATGTATAGTAGGTTCGTTTCACCCTGATGGGCAGCGGCCTGTTTTTGGGAATGATGATATCAAGTATGGTCCGGCCTTTTTCGGCATCTACGGCACGCACGGCCAGGTTATAGCCCGTAACTCCTTTGAGTTCAGACGGCATATCCATATTAAAGGCGGTGTCTCTTCCCGAAATCATACGCGCATACAGTGCCGCTCCGTAAACCACCGCACGCATGGGGTCCTGAAACCGGATTTTACCGGCCAGAGAGGGCATCTTTTCTGCTATATGCTCTTTCACAAAAGGAATCATCGACGAGCCCCCCACCATAAGCAGCACGTCTACATCCTCAATATTGGCAATATTGGCCGATGCAATGCAGCGACGCAAAATCTTAAGGGTACGATCGACGTGCGGAGCAATGGCCTTCTCAAACTCTTTCCGGGAAATGAATACCTCTACACTATCGTTACCCAACAGGCACATTTTATTGACATAACGTACTCCCGGGGTAGACAGCTCTATTTTTATTTCTTCCGAAAATACCCTGAGCTGCTGAAGCATACGCCCTGAAAATGTAACACTCCTACCGGTAGCTTTTTCAAACTGCCCGTGAATGAGCCCGGCTATTTCCTCGTCAAACTCTTTACCACCAAGGTCGGTAAGCCCGTCTTTACTCAGCACATAAAACCCTTTCTCATTCATGGTAAGTACGGTAGTATCAAAGGTGCCTCCCCCTAAATCATAAACCACAATGTTCTGCTCTGCAGCCTTGTTACTTATACCATAGTGCATGGCTGCCGCTACAGGCTCTTCTACCAGCCCCAGCACCTGCAGGTCTATCATAGCGGCGGCGTTCAGTATGGCCCTGCGCTGGTCATCGCTGAAATGGGCAGGTACCGTAATCACCGCCCCTTCTACCGTATTGGAGGCATATATTTCAGCATCATACTTTATCTTTTTCAGTACGAGGGCCGCCACACTTTCGGGGTACCACACTTCGCCGAGTGAGTCTATGTGCAGCTCCTCCTTGTTTCCCAGGTAGCGTTTAAAAAAACGGATAACCGCCAGGTCGGGGTTTTGCTCCAGCATGTGCATGACAGACTGCCCCACAAAGGCATTATTACCGTTGATATGCAGTACGCTTGGCGTATAGAGTACATTCTTATCTGAGTTATCGGGCAGTAACACCGGCTGATGGTCGAGGTTCAGCGTGGCTCCCAACGAATAGGTGGTACCCAGATCTATTCCGAGAATCATAGTTTTTGAATACTTTGTTGATATTGGTTCATCAGTTCTCCTTTAAACTGAGCCAGAGAGCGGTCAAAGGTTTCTTTGTTTTTAGCAATGGTCTGATGGCCTCTCTCCCTTTGTTCAAGTCCCTGAACCCTCCGCTGTACAGAGCGCTGAGCTACCTGCACCTTATCTTTATGATCTTCCGAGGCACTGGAAAACACCTGCTCCACAGCATTAATAATCAAAGCCAGCTCTTCCCTGAGAGCAGATACAATCTCTCTTTGCCACTCCTCGGTTATCTTCCGGATCATTCCCTTGGATTCTGCCAGCAGGCTTTCCCGCATGCGGTTCAGGTCTGTTTCATAATCGTGCGCTTTACGGACTTTGGTGTTCTTAAGAAACTTCGAAAAACTGTAAATGGAAAGCGGGATCAATATAAAAGCCAGAACCCACATATACTCATTTAAAATTTTCCCTAACGGCGCTACCAGGCGTGACAACACAAAAAGCGACATAAAACCCATAATAGGGGCCATAGCTGCCCGGGTGTAATCTGTAAACTGAAGCTGCTTCTTTTCTATTTCGTACTTTTGAGTAAAGCTTATATATTCCAGCATATTAGCCTCCAGTCGTGAGAGGTTAACCTGTATCCTGGGCGTGTAAGAAAAAGAAACCCCGTGCTTTTTCAGCTCTTTCATCAAGGCGTCGGTTTCCTGCTTCACAAACTCCCGGAAAGAAAACACATCCTGTTCGATGTGTGTGCGAAGTCCCTGACTGATCGTAAAAAGCAGCTTTTCATGAGTACCGGCAGGCAGGGTCATCCTCAGGCTTCCTGCAAAGTTCTCTTCTTCCAGGTGGTCTACCTCCTGTACCTGCTGCTCTACTTTTGCCATTAATGAATTGCCCGAATGCTTTTGACCTGTTTTGACCAACTGGTCGTTTATCGTGCGTTCACACTCTGAAAAGTTCCGCTGCAGTTCTCCCTTAATTTGCTGAAACAATTCCCTTAGATTCAGTTTTTCCTCGAGCTTTACGGCATTAATATCCTGCTGGGCATTAAACTTTTTGGTTTTCAGGTCTTTTTCCTGCTGGGTAATGTACTGATCAAACGACTCTGAGATTTTCTCTAATCCATGCAGCAGCCTGTCGCTGTGGAGCAGTGGTAAAAGCGGAGTCAGGTTTTCTTTGGAAAGGAGATCTTCAAAGGTGCCGGGTAATGAATCCAGCCGGATTGGAATTACTTTCAGGCGTTCGGCGGAGGAAATAAAACTATCCGATGAATTATAGACAGCTACCAAAACACCTCCCTCAGCCTGTAATCTTAATAAGATGGGTTCAATTTCATCCTGATCGGCCAAATCTTCCGCAAAGCCGAAAACGAACTTCAGGCAGGGGACCACTTTGCCCGTACTCCTTACCGGCAAATGGGCGGAATTGTATACCTGCATGGTAAAGCCTGCCGATGCCGACCCAACCGTATAGGTGTAGACAAACTTATTTTGCGGATTATTCAAGTGCTGAAGTAGTTCTGTCCCCTGTTGCTCATCCACCTGTAAAAACCTGAAAAGCGGAAGGAGCTGTTGCTCTCTGGGCGTATCCAGGAATAATACCTCCACAGGGTATTCTTTAAAAGCGGTTGCCTGCAAACCCAATTCCTGAAGGTGAACGTCTAAATGATGCCCCATTTCCATGCCGGGGTAGCCCCTCATCAACTCTCTTAGCCCGGATATTGCTTTCTGAAAACGATCTGAAAAAATAGTCGAAACAGCCAAAATATTAACTTTTATATTTGAACAATGGTCTATTATAAATCCACCCCGAAAGGTGATTGCCAAAGCTAATTTCCCCGTAAAGTTCCGAATAAATTCAGGGTATAGCTAAGGCAATCTGAAAAAACCTGTAAAAGGTCTCAAGTCAAAACTTTTAAAACAAGAAGTTACCGCCTGAAGAAGCTGCTGAGGAGCGGATAGATTCTATTTCTGAAAGCAAACTCTGAGCCTGTGAGCGGGCAGACTCTACCTCATCCTTAGCACTATTTATTTCATCCCTGCTGCTGTTAATCTCTGAAATAAGGTTTTGAGCTTCTTCCTGCAGTTGCTGGATTTCACTTTTTAATGTTTCACTTTCCTGCTTTAGAGAGTCTATTTCTTCTTTTAGAGCCGCAGACTCATCCCGTAAGGTGGTAGATTCGTCCCGAAGTACCGTGTTTTCATCTCTGAGCGTAGTGGACTCATCCCGCAAAGTCGTGGATTCGTCGCGAAGTACTGTGTTTTCATCTCTGAGCGCGGTAGACTCATCCCGTAAAACCGTTGATTCGTCACGAAGTACCGTGTTTTCATCTCTGAGCACGGTAGACTCATCCCGTAAGACCGTTGATTCGTC
>CAZLXI010000008.1:39339-139961 GCA_964563435.1 uncultured Lacihabitans sp. | reverse complement strand
CCGTGTTTTCATCTCTGAGCACGGTAGACTCATCCCGTAAGACCGTTGATTCGTCCCGAAGTACCGTGTTTTCATCTCTGAGCACAGTAGACTCATCCCGTAAGACCGTTGATTCGTCGCGAAGTACCGTGTTTTCATCTCTGAGCACGGTAGACTCATCCCGTAAAGCCGTAGACTGATCCCGAAGGGATATGTTTTCATCCCTGAGCGCAGTAGACTCGTCCCGTAAAGCTGTAGATTGGTCCCGCAGTGATATATTTTCATCTCTGAGCGCGGTAGACTCATCCCGTAAGTCCACAGATTGATCCCGAAGTGATATATTTTCATCTCTGAGAGCAGCAGACTCATCCCGCAAGGCTACAGATTCGTCTCTGAGAGCAATATTTTCATCTCGCAGACCGGCAGATTCGTCCCGAAGAGCAACAGATTCGTCCCTGAGGCCTGTAGACTCGTCACGCAAGGCGGCAGATTCGTCCCGAAGACCGACAGACTCATCCCGTAGGCCTGTAGACTCGTCCCTTAGAGCCACTGACTCGTCTCTGAGAGTAATATTTTCATCTCGTAAACCTATAGATTCATCGCGCAGGGTTACAGACTCATTGTTAAGGGCAAGCACTTCATCCCGAAGCGAAGCGGTTTCTTCTGCATGGGAAGCCACCTGGTTTTGAATTTGTTGTACTTCAGACAAAATGCTTTGAGCACGCTCCTGATTTGCCAGGATTTCGTCTGTTGCCCCCTGAGCCGAAGAGGCCTTTCCGATTAATTCATCCAATGCGCTGCCTGCACCGGCAAGGATATCATTTAACTGACTTGCTGAACTGTCCATAAATAAAAAAGCTTTTAAGATTAATAAGTTTAAAAGATTAGAGAATCCCTGATAAGGGGTTTATACGTTTTTCAAAAGTGCCGAAAATACATGCATTTTGTATTGCAAAGACAGGGATAACTGCGGCGATGGTAAGAAACCCATCAGCGAGAATATTTCATCTTCAAAAGCAGTATTTTCCCTGATGTAATCTTCCAGGGCCTGCTGATCCACCCCTCCCACCTTAAATACTGCATTTGCCGCACCTTCATTTACGGCGTCTTCTTTTTGTAATTCTTCCACAACACCTTCTTTTTCTTCCTGGCTCAGGTAATGGTATGCTACCAACGATATTCCTGCGGCACCCAATGCCGCTGCAGATGCTACCAAAGTTTGACCGCCAAACTTTGACTGGGGTTTTAACAGTGCCTTATTCTTATTTAGAGAATCAATGTGCGGTTGAAGCCCGCTAACCTTTTCAGGGGTAGTCCGGCGAATTTCTTCAATCTTCCGGTTTACCTTATCCCAGTCAGAAGTTTCATTAAGACCTAAAGATTTTAAAGAATCTTTTGTCTGATGCAGTGAAGTATTTTCATTGCTCACGCGGGAAGCAAAAGACTGATAAGATGATTTCAGAAGATTCAGCTTCTGTTCCGATTCCTTCCTTTTGCCGGCGTCTTCGGATTTCAGGCTGGAAGCTAATTCTAAAGCACGTGTATCATAAGCCTTTTTTATTTCGGGCCATTTACTTGATAGTGGTAAATTTAGCTGGACAAACAAATTATCCTCCTTCAGCTTTTGAACAAGGGGCAAAGTACTCATTTTAGTTAAATGGTTAGGTTTTGATTTATTTTCGTTTATTAATAAAACAGTACAAAATTTTGATTTCCTGTTTTACTACAGTACTAAGATAAGAACAAATCCAAAAAGTTTAAAATAAGAATCAGAAAAATCCCTCGTTAACAAAATTTTAACTTACAGAACGTAACGGGAATAAAAAAAGTGCGGTGATACCACCGCACTTTTTTTATTATCAGAATGTTTTTTTCAACTATTGCAACTAAGTATTTCAAAATTAATTGCCTTGAAAAAGAGCCCCCTATCGGGATCGAACCAATGACCTACTGATTACAAATCAGTTGCTCTACCAGCTGAGCTAAGGAGGCGTTCCTTATTTTAGTGGTGCAAAATTAAGCAGCGGAGGAATACCGTGCAAGCGTTTTTTAAACTTTTTTATTGAACCATATAAGGCACATAAGCACATATTAGCGGTTTTCATAAAAAGCTTCTTATATGAACTTATGTGCCTTATATGGTAAAAGAAACAAGACGAAGCCTAAACCTCAGTTCGCGGCGATGATGAGCTTCAGTTTTGCATTCAGCTCCTTCAGTTCCGCTTCACCTTTATCGATCTTCTTCTGGTATTCGGCCCGCAGCTTATCGGCATTTTTTGAGTAGCCGAAGAACTCCAGGTTATTTTTGGTCAGCGTTATTTCATCTTCCAGGCTTTTGATCTTTCTACGTACCTCGCTTTCCGTCTTGTTGAGATTTCCACCCGACTTCAGCACCACCTCTGCCTCGTTCTGCATCATGAGCTTGTCTTTCTCCGACTTCTCCAGTCCGCTGGCCGATTTGACATACGAGTTAATCGCTTTGATGAACCGGTCCTGGATGGTCTTCATATCCTTTCTAGGTACAAAACCTATCGCATTAAAGCTTTTCTTGAATTCGCTGAGCCGGTTCAGGTTGGTTTCGCCTTCGGTGACCAGCTTCTCTATTTCGGTACAAATGGCCGTCTTGGCCGCCAGGTTCTTATCGTATTCCGAATCCTGGACCTTACTTTCGTCCCGTTTGTTATTGAAATACGTATCGCACACCGACTTGAATTCCTCAAACAGGCTGTCTTTATACTTTTCAGGTACGTGCCCTATCGTCTTCCATTTTTTCTGCAGGTCGATGATCTTATTGGTGTGAGGAGCGGAATAATCTCCCGTTTCAAGGACCTCCCTGGCCAGCTGCACCAGCTCGCTCTTGGCTTTGTAGTTGGCCTCCCGCTTGGCTTCCAGCTTGGCAAAAAACTCGCTCTTATGTTTAAAGAACTGCTTAAGCGTGCTCCAGAAACTTTTGCTGACCTCCTTCCCCTTCTCCCGCGGCATTCCGCCTTTTATGGCGTTCCACTGATCCTGAATGGCCTGTACCTCCCGGGTCTTTGCGTTCCATTCATTAATGGAATCGCTGTTAAATTCAAGATAAGCCTGCAGGTTGGCGAGCAACTGGCTTTTGGCCATTAACACTTCTTCCGAAAGCTCCGAACTTTCCTTCTGCAGTTCCCGCTTCTTATCGTAAATAACATCAAATGCCCTTTTCAGCCGTTCCCAAAGCGCATCCTGCTCCTCTCTTGGCCCCGGACCGATGTGCTTGTACTCCTGCAGAAGCTCATTGGCTTTCTTCAGGGTGACGTTATTGACAGGCGTGGCCTGGAGCGACTGTGCGATCTCCTCAATTTTCACCACTACTGCCTCTTTTGCCTCGATATTCTTTTTCCTGTCCAGGTCCTTCAGCTCATTCTGGATACTCCGGATATCAAAATACCGGTCTACCAGGGCGTTGTAGGCCGACCAAAGCGAACCGTTATGCGGTGAATTGATATTCCCGGCATTCTTCCATTCGGTCTGCAGGTTCTTGAAGGCTTCCCAGTTATTCTTCGATTCACCGCGCTCTTCCGTATCCACGATCTCCCGCAACCGCTGAAGCAGGCGGGTCTTCACTTCAAAATAATCTTCTTTTTCCCGTTCCAGCCGCTGATAAAAGGCCTGTCTCTTTTCACGAACCTGGATCATGATCCCTTCAAAACGGATCGAAAAATTATCGTTCCGGAATTCAAAACCCTCGTCAGATCCGTTCTCAGCTATATAGTTGGCCAGTGCCTCACTTTTCTCCTGCTGGTGAATTTCATCAAAAGCACCGCGTACCACTTTCAGAGCATTATCAATATTTTTCACATCCGCCACTGTCAGGGTGCGGGCGTTCATGGCTTCCAGCAATCGATCGGCCAGATCAACGAAGTCTTTCTTTGAATAATTGGAAAAATCTTCGTCAAATTCAAGGATAGGTTCCGATTCTTCTTCGATCTCCTCTAAAGCTTCCAGATCAGCGGATTCACCCTTCTCTTCAGCAGATTCCTCTACCGGATCAGGCGTTTCCCCCTCGGGAGAGGAGGGTTGCTCCACAGACGTATCAGAAACTTTTTTCCCGTCATTATTATCTTCCATGTTGTTCGGTTCTAAACTTGACTCGCTCATTTAATCGAAATGATAGTTACTTTTGTGAAAAAGCAAAATTAATAATAATATTCAAACACCTACAGAAAATTTACATGAACAGCAAAGATATTTCAAATCTTCGGATCCACTATGAAAAATCCGAACTCTCCGAGGCGAATGCTCCTGCTTCGCCCCTTGATCTCTTCCATAGCTGGTTTGCGGAAGCCCTTCAGGGAGGGGTAAGGGAGCCCAATGCGATGGTCCTTTCCACGGTTTCGGGAAACAGGCCGCACGCCCGGGTGGTTCTCCTTAAAGGGGTGACCGCGGAAGGATTTGAGTTTTATACCAACTATAACAGTCACAAAGGAGCCCAGCTGGCCGAAAATCCCCATGCTGCCCTTACTTTTTTTTATGATCTCCTGGAACGGCAGATCCGGGTAGAAGGGGTGATCCGCCAACTGACAGGGGAACAATCCGACGCTTATTTCCACTCCCGGCCAAGAGGTAGCCGGATCGGTGCCTGGGTAAGCCATCAAAGTGAGCGGATCGGCTCCCAGCAGGACCTGGAAGCGAAGCAAAAATTCTACGAGGAAAAATTCAAAGATCAGGAGATTATACCCCGGCCGGGGCACTGGGGTGGATATGCGCTGCTACCGGAATCTGTCGAGTTCTGGCAGGGAAGACCCAACCGGTTGCATGACCGGCTGCTGTATACGAAGACGGTGGACGGGTGGGAAATTTCGAGGCTGAGCCCCTAAGGGCTTTTTTTCTGAACCATATTAGGCATATAAGACATGTTAGCTTTACATATAAGCTTATTTTCTTATATGTTAGTTTCTTGTATGACCGCAGCGGCGGACCGCTTATATGCCTAATATGGTTCAGAGAAGAGAGGCGAAGCCGTTCAGAGTTTTTCATCTACCTGTTCCGTAGCCGCTTTTAGTTTTTCACTTTCTTCCTTTTTACTCATAAAGTTTTCAGCGCTACTTTCGAGCAATTTCCCATGCTTCAACGCCAATATGCTTTCCCTTGTAGGCTTCTCCGAAATGCGGTAGTTAAAATCTTCAAAACGGGATTCCGCCTGCGTGATTTCGCCCGGTGGCACCAGCCTTGAGTCTACATCGCCGTAGAAATAAATATCTTCAAGCTCATCGTTCAAAAAGATAAACTTCATGGAGGAACACTGCGAAAGATCCAGACCCACTATTTTGTTTTTTTCATCCAGGATAAAGTACTTGGATTCTGCATTTCCATAGATATGGATCTGCTCCAGCCGGGAGCTGTCAGTAAAATAGGCATTGATATTCCGCCCCTTGATCTGATTAAAATTAAGCAGGCTGTCCTGCTCGATAATAAAGCAGTTTCGCACCATTTCCATCCGGTTTATCCGGTTATTTTTCAGGAAGACATCGATAGAATCCGCCTTGATCTGGTTCCGCCTGTGCCACAGCACCGGCTCTTTATAATACCCTACCGTAGAATCGAGGGCGTTATAGATCAGGGAATCCGAAATACTCTGCATATCGGTGCGGTAAACCTTAACATTCCCGGTAGCAATGAGATATTGCACATCTTCTCTCGAGGGCTCCCTTCGGGGAGTATTTTGTAAGGTATCGGATACTCTGCCCGCGGTGTTGGAAGCTATGGTGTTGGAAGTTACGGTCGCGGAGTCAGCCGTCGCCCGGGCGGTCAGCAGAGAATCTCCGGTGATCGGTGTGGGAACAGCCACCCCTTTGGCTTTCCGGGTCGCCGAAAGAGAATCTCCGGTTATTAATGTGGAGTCCGTGGCCACTTTAGGGGGGGCGATGCTACGAAGAGGATCGCCGGTGATCGATATGGAATCTGTCGACACTTTAGGTTTCTCAATAGTCAGCAGGGAATCTCCGGCTTTCTGCGTAGAGTCCGCCACCATTTCAGGCTCTTCTATTGTATGAAGAGAATCACCGGCTACTTGCGCAGAGTTCGCCGCCACTTTAGGCTTTTCGATGATCCGCAGCGAATCGCCGGCGATCAGCGCAGCCTGGTTCTGAGAAATATATTGGGTGATGGTAGAACCGTTGATCTTGGTGATCCCCTGGCTTCCTACACGTATCCCCTCGTCGCCCACGGTGATCAGGCTGTCGGTTTTAGACACAAAAACCACATTGCCCCGGGCCCAGCCGAAATCCTTCTCACTGTCGTAGTTCAGCGTATCACCCATCAGCACATATTTCTCATTGTCTACTCTTGAGCGGCCGCTGAAGTAAGATTCTTTGGTCTGGATATTGTACCAGCCTCTCTCTGCGGTCATATTGCCGTTCTCCCCTCTTATGGTGGTAAACGTCTTGAAAATAGCCTTTTTGGTGTGGGTGTCGTAATCCATGGAATCGGTACAGACCACAAACTTCGGGTGCATCACCTCCACATCCCCGATATAATTGAAATACTTGGTGTTGGTATTATAATACCCCGTATTGCTGGAAAGCCGGCTGGAATCCTGCATGATCTGACCCGGCACCGGGTAATATGCCATACCGTTGGCCATGTTATAGATCACTTTCTTCGTTCGGAGGGTCACTTTCTTATCCCGGAGCACCACACTTTTGCCCCAGATGGTCGCGATACGGGTATTGCCTTCGTAATAGAGCGTGTCCCCCACAATAGTGAGCGTATCGCCCTGGTTGATCCTGATATTACCAAAAGCCTCCATAATGTTGGTACCGGTATTCTGGATGGCCTTGTCGGTGCCCATCAGCACCCCCTGGTGCCGGAAGATCACGTTTCCCGTGAAGGTCTGCACCTGCATGTTGGTCAGGTTCACACCTTCCTGGATGTCGGAATTCAGCACTTCCACAATGCTCTGGGGACCTGCCGGCTTAGGTGGATTAAGCGGTTTCTGGGCAAAGGCCCAAACGGGCATCACCCCCAGCAATAAATATCGGAGCGCACTTTTCATTAGGCAAAAATAACGCAAGAATATGTTTAAACTTTGTTCCTGAGTCTTATTTCAGATATATTTTTGAGCGAAATGAGGCAAATTTTGCAAAGGTAGCGGGTAGTTACCTTGAAAAATTTAACGAAATTTTAGCCAAAAATATGCGAAATAAGGCCAAAGATAAAGTATAAATATATTCTTATATTTGTGTTCAATAGTGCCTGAAGGAAATTATTCTTTATGCTGCGTGACCTCTTCCAAAACACCATTTCCGCGCATGATCTTTGCCGGAAGACCCACAGGATACTTGTAGCCGTCAGCGGCGGCAAAGATTCCATGGCCTTATTGCACCTTTTTCTAAGGGAAGGCTACGGGGTGGAAGTAGCCCACGTGAATTTCAGATTGCGGGGAGCCGACTCCGATGAAGATGAGAATCTCGTAGCGGCTTTCTGCCGGAAGGAAGGAGTATCTTTTCATACACGAAGATTTGACACCATAGCTTTTGCCGGTGAAAGGGGCTGGTCTACCCAGATGGCCGCCCGTGAACTCCGGTATGCGTGGTTTGAAGAACTGGCCGCAGAACAGAAACTGGACCGTATCGCTACGGCGCATCACCTGCAAGATAACCTCGAAACCCTTTTACTGAATTTCACCAAAGGAACAGGCCCCCGCGGACTTACGGGTATTCCTCTAAAAACGGGTCGTATCATCCGGCCCCTGCTTCATGCCGGCCCCGAACAAATTCTCTCTTACCTCGAACAGAACAGCATCTCCTGGCGGGAAGACCTGTCGAACCGCGATGACCACTACCAACGCAACCGCATCCGTAACCGGGTCATTCCCCAGCTAAAGGCAATCAACCCGGGACTGGAGCATACTTTCTCGGTCAACCTGCAGCGCTTCCTTGACCTCGAAGCCGTTTTTGAGGAAACCTTGGGAAATTTCGAAGCCACCCTCAGCAAAACGGACGGAGGAATCCGTATCGCCCCGGAGGCACTGAGCCATACACCCGGCATCACCCTTGTGCTGGAAGAGTTCCTGAAAAAGTACGGATTTAACCGCCAGGATGCCCTCCTCGTCCTGAGCGTTTCAGAAAAAGGCAAAAAAGTGCTCTCCCCCACCCACGTGCTGATCCGGGAAAGAGATCACTGGTGGCTAACGGAAAAGGGCGGGCTGGAAAAGGAAACAGCAACGGAGATTACAGGAAAGGGCATTTTCCCGGCCGGTCAGCGGTATCTCTCGGTAAAGTTGGCGGATGCAGACAAATTAAATCCTGATTATTTAAACCCCGATATGGCCTGGCTTGATGCCGGCAAGGTATCCTGGCCGCTGCGGATCAGGCCCTGGAAAAGCGGCGACCGTTTTATTCCTTTCGGTATGAAGGGCAGCAGGCTGGTTTCCGATTACCTGAAAGACATTAAGATCAGCGCTTCGGAAAAGAAAGACCAGTGGGTGGTGGAAGATGCTTCAGGAATTCTCTGGCTGGCCGGGCACCGCATTGCGGATAGGTTTAAGATTACCCCCGCCACACGAAAGGTGTTGTACCTCGAACTCGGGCGAAGGAGTGACTAAAGGATTCCGAAATTACCCCAACACATAAATTTTAAGCGTTCTCTAATTTGCAGCTCCTCTGCTGTTGTGCTTTTAGGCTTAAACACTATTTTTGTATTTCACTTTACTTTTACGGATGCTTAAGAATCTAACCATCAAAAACTACGCCCTGATAAAAGAACTCGAGATCCGTCCTGATCCGGGTCTGAACATCATTACCGGTGAAACGGGTGCGGGAAAGTCGATCATGTTGGGTGCACTGGGTCTGCTGATGGGAAACCGGGCAGACGTGAAGGCCTTATTCAGCGAGGAGGAAAAATGCGTGGTAGAAGGCACTTTTGACCTGTCGGGCCGGGCGCTGGAAAAGTTTTTTGAAGAAAATGACATCGATTACGACACCTCCACCCTCATCCGCAGGGAGGTAGCCCCTACCGGAAAATCCCGGGCGTTTGTCAATGATCAGCCCGTTACACTCGATATCCTCAAAGAACTGGGAGACCAGCTGATGGATATCCATTCCCAGCACGACACCCTGCTTCTCGCCGCTCACACGTTTCAGCTGAACCTGCTGGACCTCTACGCCCGGAACCAGGCCCTGTACCGGGCATTTTCCGACCGGTATTCTGCATTCCGGAAGGTAGAAAAAGCCTACCATGAGCTGGTCAGCCGGGCTGAGCAGCTCCGACGGGAATTCGACTATAACTCCTTTCTCCTGGCCGAACTCACCGAACTGGCCCCGGAAAAGATAGACCAGGCCGAACTCGAAAGTGAGCAGCAGATGCTGGAAAATGCGGAGGAGATCAAGCGTAAGCTTGCACTGGCCTATGAAAGCCTGAACCACCCTGAAATGCCGGCCTTGCAGCTCCTGAAAGACGGCATTCAGGCCCTGAACTCCATTTCAGAACTGTCGGTCCGGTATCAGTTGCTTCGCGACCGCCTCAACAGCTCCCTGATCGAATTACAGGACATTTCCCAGGAGCTAGAAGTGGAAAATACCCGGATAGAGACCGATGACACCCGCCTCGAAATGATCCAGGACACTCTCAGTAACCTCTATAAGCTGCAGAAAAAGCACCAGATGGAAACCACTGCTGCACTGGTGGAGCTGAAAAATGAGCTCAGCACGAAAGTAGATGTGGTGCTGAACCTCTCGGAAGAGATCGAAAAGCTGGAAAATGAACGCAAAGCGGCAGAGGAGGCCGCCACAGAGGCCGCGCAGCAATTATCCGGCAGCCGGAAAACGCATGGCGAACGTTTGCAGCTGGAGATCACTGCCCTCCTCACCGACCTGGGTATCCCTAATGCCGTTTTTGAAATCGATCTTAAGGAAAAGCCGCTGTCTGCCGACGGAGCCGACACCGTGACCTTCCGGTTTTCCGCCAACAAAGGTGCGGCACCCAAGCCACTGAAAGAAGTGGCTTCCGGGGGTGAATTTTCCCGGGTAATGCTGGCGCTAAAATATATTCTGGCCCAGAAAACCCAACTCCCCACCATCATCTTTGACGAGATCGACACCGGCATATCCGGCGAAGTGGCCGTGAAAGTGGGGAACCTGCTCCGCGACATGGCCCGGTCGCTGCAGGTCCTGGCCATCACCCACCTGCCGCAGATCGCCGGCAAGGGAAGCACTCACTTCTATGTATATAAAGATGATGCCGAAGAGAAAACCGTCAGCCGCATGAAAAAACTCACTGAAGACGAACGGGTTAATGAGATAGCCGTGATGATCGGCGGACAAAATCCGTCACTCAGTGCAATGAATAGCGCCCGCGAATTGTTAGCATTATAGAATCAAATATAACAAATATGAAATTTTTAAAATCTGTTCTTCCCGCCCTCCTGGTTTTCACGCTATCCTGCAACAGCCGGCCTTCGGCTGAAATGGCCCGGCTATACGATGAGCTCGTGAAAGGGCATGATGAGGTAATGCCGAAATCGATGGCCATTCCCTCCATCCGGGAAAGCATGATCAAGGCGGTAGAAAATGCTTCCGAAGAAAAGAGAAACGAAGCTCTCGACATTTCCACCCGGCTGCTGAAAGCCGAAGAAAAAATGAACGAATGGATGGTGGAGTTCGGAAATGCCATTAATACAGAGACCGAAGATAATAAGCTGGATACGTATAAGAGGCTGCATGAAGAGATCACTCGCCTGAAAGCAGACACCGACTCTTCGATCAGCGATGCCAAAAATCTAACCGCAGAATTTCAATGAAAAAGGCAGGTATTCTTATCCTCGGCATATTCCTTCTGGCCTGCGGCAGCCAAAACAAACCGCTACCTTACCTGGGCCATCATGAGGTGAATGCCGCCGGAGACTCGGTATATCACAGCATCCCTGATTTCAGTTTTGTCAACCAGGACGGCGACACCCTGACGCAGGAGGATGTAGCAGGAAAAATTTATGTGGCGGATTTCTTCTTCTCCACCTGTCCCACCATCTGCCCGCTCATGAAGACCCAGATGCTGCGGATCCATGAAAAATACAAAGGCAACGATTCGCTGATGATCCTGTCGCACTCCATCAACCCCCGGTACGATACTTCGGAGGTACTGAAGCTGTACAAGGAAAAGCTGGGGGTAACTTCACCGCAATGGCAGTTTCTTACCGGTACACAGACCGACGTGTATAAACTGGCCCAGAACAGTTACCTCACTTCGGCCCTGGAAGACTCTTCTGCCGTGGAGGAAGGGGGCTTTATTCATAGCGGGGCATTTGTGCTCATCGACAAAGACAGACACATCAGAGCTATTTATGACGGCACCAAAGAAAAGGAAGTGGATAAGCTTATGGCTGATATTGACCGGCTTCTGCTTAGCCGTTAATTCGTGCAGATCCGACCGGCAGATCCGCCATGAACAGTACGTCATAGCCGGGAAAAACCTGTACGAAAGCCAGTGCGCCAACTGCCACGGTAAAAACGGGGAAGGGCTCAGGAGCCTCTACCCTTCCCTGAACAAATCCACAAGGCTTGGTGAAACAGGCTACCTCACCTGCCTCATCCGTAACGGCACCGCGGGAAAAGACATCGATATGCCGGGCAATACAGCGCTTTACGACATCGACATCGCCCAGATCATCACCTATCTGAATGACCGGTGGGGAGATGGGGAGATGACCGAGACGGAGGAGGTGACCAAAATAGTGTGTGATTAGTGGATTTATGGAGGGAGGAATAAGCGGCCGCCGCTGCGGTGAAAAACTAAAAGTTAAAAATTAAAAATTAAAAATTAAAAATTGCGGAAAATTCTCTTATTATATACTAAATGTACCGCAACTTTTAACTTTTAGTTTCTCACTTTTAACTTAATTGGCCGTCGTGTCCACGATCGTGCGGATCGAGTCCACCACCACCGTACCCCTCGATTTCCGGAGCGTATATTTGGAGAAATCCTGTTCGGCATCCATGCCGCCGAGAGCGGTAAAATTTTCCTTGGGTGTTTTGATCACCACCTTTTTTTCAGAATAGATCTTGCGGGTATTGGGATTCCAGAATAACTCTTCTGTGGCGAGGGATTGATTCTCACGGGTATTGTTCACCAGCACATTGCCCTGCATCTGGTAAATATTCTCGCCCTTCCTGTAGCGGGCCGAGTCGCCCCGCAAACGGGAATACTCCACCCCGTTTTTATCGATAAATGTAATATAAACGGTCTTCGGATAAAATTCTTCCCCACTGGCATACCTCAGCTGCCGGGCGGTGGTCATCCTGATCCGGGCATATCCGGAATCACTGTGCAGTACGTTGATATTTTCGGCTTCAAGAACAGGCCCGAGATATTCTATTTTCCCTTTGAGGTCGTTTCCCTGTTCCTGACAGGAGAAAACGACAACCGTAATAAGCAAAATCCAAAACCTTTTCATCTGTATAAGATTTAGCTATTAGAAATTACCCGTTAGCTGTTAGATTTATTCATCGCCGATTTGAAGCGTCACCCGGAGGGGCGCCTCCCGGTGTGCTGATTTCTAACTACTAATAGCTAACGGCTCATATCTACTGAATTCTTGGCCTGTGGAACCAGTCGCGCATCAGAGAGAAGCTCACGGAGATCCGCGCATAATTTTCCTTCACCAGGTTATTGGCCAGCGTACCCCGGTTTCCTACGGCCAGCGCCCAGTCAATGTAGCTTCCGCCTTTGCCCAACGGCATAGACATCCCGAAAGACACACTGTTATCTTTGATCTGGATACCGTTCATATAATAAGGAGTGGTAATCGATTTAAACCCGGCACGATAGAATACCTGATTAAAATAAGCCGCAGAATTTACATTCGGAATCCACTCCACTCCCAGGTTTACTTCCCTGCTGTTCCGCAGAGTTTCTGCTGCACGGGCATCGAACGGCCGGCTGATCCCCTCCCAGTCAGTAAAACCATATTCTGCGGCAAAGACCCAGTTGTAAGTCTTCTCCAGGCTCACCCCCAGCTTATAGCGCGCCGGAATACCGGTACTGAAATCCTGTAAAGCAAGAGTATCCGGACTTCCCGTAGGCAGGATACCGTTAGTCCCCTCCATAAGTATCTGGTGAATATTCAGATACTCTCCTTTGAGGTTACTGCCTAGCTGGTAGGTAGCCCCAACGTTGGCCTTCCATTTCTTATTCACCCTCTGCTGGTAAGCCACCCCGCCCTTCAACGACGCCCCACCCAGGCTGCTCCGGCCTGTATAACGGTTGTATTGCCTTGTAGAGGTGATAAACAGGCTGGTGGTATCTCTTACAATATTGCCGAAAAAATACTGCGCCTCCACTCCGGCATAAAGCCCGCGGGCGATATTGAACGAATTGGTCAGCCCTACTTTCGACAAGCCGCCGTAATCCGTAAACGTATAACTGCTGATAGAGGATGATCCGGAGAAAGATTTACGCAGGAAATTTTCATTGTCTACTACACTGTAGGGACGGAAATTCACACCCACCGTCCATTGTCTTATTATGGGGAAGGCCATAGAAAGATTGGAAAGGTTCATCCCGAAATCCTGCCCGAGGCTGTTCCCCTGCTCCAGGTTTCTGAAATACCCGTTCCCGCTCGCATTGAAAGCCACATATTTCAGGCCGTTAACTATGCGGTCTTTGCCCAGCAGAGCCGGGTTTACCCCATTCACATAAAATGTGTTACTGAAAGACACCCCCGTTCCGCCCATCATGTCCTGTACGGCAGTGGTCTCATCGGTCAGTTCACCGATACCGATGACCGAATACGGGCTCCGTCCCTGGCCCTGGCCGAAAGACAAATGATGAACTACCAGAAAAAATAAAAGAAAATAGTGTCTAAGCTTCAGCGACATTGTAAAGTAGTATTCGTATTAAACCTTCCAAAACCAGATTTGGAGCTGCAAAGGTCGGATATTTTATTTGAGTTTCAAAGTGCGGAGCATCGCCGCCACACAATAAAACTACCGGGTTATAAGATTCCTGGTAACTTCCGATCATTCCGTTGAGCTCGGCCACCATACCATTCATTACTCCGCTTATCATGCAGGCTTCGGTATTAGTACCCACCAGTGCGGGAATGTCTGTTGCATCTACTAACGGAAGTTTCTTTGTAAAAGTATGTAAAGCGTTAAATCTCATTTTTCTCCCGGGCGATATTACTCCCCCCACAAACGCATTCGTTGCCGACACGAGATCGTATTTGACCGCGGTGCCGATATCCACGATGAGGCAGTTCCGGTCCGGGAAGCGCGCGTTGGCTCCCACAGCCGCTGCCAGGCGGTCGTAACCCAGCGTTTCCCTGCTTTCGTATGCATTTTCCAACGGCACGGGCGTTTGCGGGCTAAGCAGCACCTTCCGGGTAAAAGCCGCAAAAATCTGTCTCAACTCTTCTTCCGGGTGGGCCACGGAGGCGATGATCACCGGCACTTCAGAATACGCCCCTGTATCGCTCAACACTTCCGAAGCCGAACGGTATCTTTTTACCGTTATCAGCTGGGTATCTTTAAAAAAACCCGCTTTCACCGTAGTGTTTCCTATATCAATGGCCAGGTATTTCAAATCCCGATGATGTTTAAGAATATCTTCAGGAACAAAAATACGGATAACCCGGACGTCTTTTCTATACCGGGCCGGTTTTGTTCCAATAAAATTTCCTATCTTGTGCCCTCTAAACTTAGGGCATATTTAAATTTTATTCTTTAACAAAATTCAAATACGCTCTTAAAAATTAAACCTTAAAAAATATGTCTAAAATCAAAGTAGGTGTGGTAGGCACGGGCTTTATAGGACCTGCACATATCGAAGCATTGAGAAGGCTACCCAATGTAGACGTGGTGGCACTTTGTGAAGTAAACCTGGAACTGGCCACGGAAAAGGCCGCACAACTGGGCATTGAAAGACCCTGTACATTTGATCAGCTCCTGGCCATGGAAGACATTCAGTCAGTACACATCTGTACTCCCAACTTCCTCCATTTCAGGCAGGCCAAAGCCGTTCTGGAAGCCGGTAAGCATGTGATCTGCGAGAAGCCCCTGGCCACTGATGTTAACGAGGCAAAAGAGCTGGTAGAGCTGGCTGCGCAAAAAGGGCTGGTCAATGCCGTTCACTTTAACCTGAGATATTATCCGCTGGTAAGACAGATCAAAACCATGCGTGAAAAGGGTGAGCTGGGCGAAATTTACAGCATTCTCGGCTCTTACCTCCAGGACTGGCTGTTTTATAATACCGATTACAGCTGGCGGCTGGAGCCTGATAAATCCGGGGATACCCGCGCTGTGGCAGACATCGGCTCACACCTGATCGATATGATCGAGTACACTTCCGGCCTGAAGATCACCGAAGTATTTGCCGATTTCAATATCATTCACAAAATCCGGAAAAAGCCGCTTAAACCTGTAGAAACCTATTCGGGTAAAATGCTGACTCCGGAAGACTACGCCGATGTGGAGATCAACACCGAAGACCATGCCACCATTCTGCTCCGGTTTGACAACGGTAACAAAGGCTCCGTGACCGTTTCACAGGTATCTGCCGGGCGGAAAAACCAGTTGAAGCTGGAGATCTCCGGATCCAACCGCACCATTGCTTTTAATTCGGAAGCACCGAATGAAATATGGATCGGGAAAAGAGATTCGGCCAATGAGCTGCTCATGCGTGACCCCTCACTGGTGCATGCCGAAGTAAGACCACTGATCACCTATCCCGGAGGGCACAACGAAGGTTTCGGCGATACCTCCAAGCAGATGTTTAAGGAAGTTTACGCGGCCATTGAAGAAGGTAAGCAGCCGGCCGAACCGAAATTCCCTACCTTTGCCGAAGGCTACCGCGAGCTGCTGATCGCTGAAAGCATCCTGGAAAGCAGCAGGAGTGAGAAGTGGACAAAAGTTTAATAGTTCCGAGTTCCGAGTACTTAGTTCCGAGTACTCGGAACTCGGAACTAAGTACTCGGAACTATAAACTTAAAACCAACAATGAAAACAATAAAAGGCCCCGGCATATTCCTCGCCCAGTTTCTGGGCGACACCCCGCCGTTCAACACCCTCGACGGGATAGCCGCTCACATGGCCTCTTTGGGCTACAAAGGCTTGCAGATCCCGACCAACGATCCGAACATTTTTAATGTAAAAAAAGCGGCGGAATCAAAGACGTATGCCGACGAAATAAAAGGGAAGCTGGCCGAAAAAGGCCTGGAGATCACCGAGCTCTCTACACACTTGCAGGGGCAGCTGGTGGCCTCCCACCCCATCTATAACCCCTTATTCGATGCCTTTTCTCCTAAAGAAGTGCACGGTAATGAGCCGGCCCGGAGAGAATGGGCCATTGAGCAGGTCAAGCTGGCGGCGGTAGCTTCGCGAAACCTGGGCCTCACGTCTCACGTGGGCTTCTCAGGGGCCCTGGCCTGGCCGTTTCTTTACCCCTGGCCGCAGCGGCCGGCCGGACTGATCGAAACCGCTTTTAAAGAGCTGGGAAACCGATGGAAACCTATACTGGACGTCTTCGACGAAAACGGTGTGGATTACTGCTTTGAGCTGCACCCCGGCGAGGACCTGTTCGACGGCGCCACCTTTGAACGTTTTCTCGAAAATGTGGATAACCACCCGAGAGCGAACATCAACTACGACCCCAGCCATTTCGTACTTCAGGCGCTGGACTATGTGCAGTTTATTGACTTTTATCACGAAAGGATCAAAGCCTTCCACGTAAAAGACGCCGAGTTTAACCCTGACGGTAAACAGGGCGTTTACAGCGGCTTTTCAGGCTGGGCCAACCGTGCCGGGCGCTTCCGCTCGTTGGGAGACGGACAGGTGGATTTCGGTGCCATTTTCTCCAAGCTGACCCAATACGGCTACGACGGCTGGGCGGTGCTGGAATGGGAATGCTGCATCAAGTCTTCGGAGCAGGGTGCCCTTGAAGGTGCTCCCTTCATCGAGAGCCACATCATTGAAGTAGCTACCCGCGCCTTTGATGATTTTGCCGCCACCGGTGCGGATGAGAAGGTGAATAAGAGTGTCTTGGGGCTGGGATAGGGAACAACTAACAGTGAACAGGTAACAGTGAACAACTAATAGTCAAGTGGCCGTCGCTGCAGTTTCGGTACATTAGTTTTTCATTGTAGCGACGGCCGTTTAAAAGAATGTTCCACAACCGCAGCGGCGGACCGTTTTTAGTTTTTAACTTTTCACTAATATGTACTTATGTGCCTCATATGGTTAAATTAGAAAAAATCGTCGTCATCGGAGCCACCGGAATGTTAGGCCAACCCGTTACCAGAGAATTTATACGGGCGGGATTTGACGTAAGTCTGCTGGTACGCGACACTGAAAAGGCCCGAAAGATCTTCGGCTCAGATGTACGGCTCGTAAAAGGTGATCTGAAAGACATCGATAGCATTAAGGAAGTATTAGCAGGACAGGACGCCGTTTATCTCAGCCTGTCGGTAGAGCAAAACAGCGGCAAAAATGACTTTCAGCCGGAAAGAGACGGACTCAATAACCTTCTTGCCGTGGCTCGGAGCTCATCCCTGAAAAGAATTGGTTATCTGTCTTCGCTGGTTCATTTATACGAGGGTGTAAACGGCTTTCACTGGTGGGCGTTCGACCTAAAACGCGAAGCTGTTACGAAAATTAAAAACAGCGGACTGGCTTACTCGGTTTTCTACCCTTCCACTTTCATGGAAAACTTTGACAGGGGCGCTTACGTACAGGGCAATAAAATATTGCTTGCCGGCAGGTCGAATCACAAAATGTTCTTCATTGCCGGAAGCGACTACGGCAGGCAGGTGGTAAAAGCATTTCAGCAAAACAACGGCAACCATGAATACGCGATACAGGGTCTGGATGGATACACCGCAGATGAAGCGGCAAAAATCTATGCTGAAAACTACACCGCCAAAAAGCTAAGTATTCTGAAAATGCCATTAAGCCTCTTCTATTTCTTCGGAAAATTCAGCAATAAACTCAACTACGGCGCAAAAATCGTCACCGCCCTCAACAATTACCCCGAAAAATTCGAAGCGGAAAAAACATGGCAGGACCTGGGTAAACCCGGAGTCACGTTTGTTGATTACATAAAGGAAACTAAACACGGTCCGCCGCAGCGGTGAAAAGTGAAAAGTTGCGGTACATTAGTATTTTATATAAAAGAATGTACCGCAACTTTTCACTTTTAGTTTTTAACTTTTCCCTAAAAGACTATTCCATAACTGTTCACTGTTAGCTGTTAACTCTTCTCCTGCGCCAGCACTCTCCCCGCCACTTTCCCCACCGTAAGTCCCTGGACCACGATAGAGAAGACCACCACAAAATACGTGATGGCGATCAGGAGACTGCGATACCCGCTGTCACCGGCAGACAAGGCCAACGCAATGGAAACCCCGCCGCGTAATCCGCCCCAAACGAGGATCTTGATGGTTCCGGGAGAGAACTTCCTTTTAAAACGGATGAGGAAGGTCGGGATCCAGATAGAAAGGAAACGGGATGCCAGTACTACTACGATAGCCACTACACCCACCAGCCAGTAATCCAGGATATTGGGGATCAGCAGCAATTCAAAGCCTATGAACAGGAAAAGAACGGCGTTCATAATCTCATCGATCAGCTCCCAGAACTTATTAAGGTAGTCTTTGGTCTCATCCGACATCGCCGTACGCTTACCATAATTGCCTATGATGATCCCGGCAGCCACCATGGTCAGCGGCCCGGAAATGTGCATGGCATGCGCGATCAGGTAGCCTCCCATCACCACAGACAGGGTGATAAGCACCGAAACGATGTAGTCGTTAACGCTTTTAATAGCTTTCGAAGCCGAAAAGCCCAATAAGGCCCCCAGCAGGAAACCACCGCCGGCCTCCTTCAGCAACAACCAGGAAATATTCCCGAAAGTAATGTCAAAAGAATCGCCTGAAGCCAGCTTGAGGATCACCGCAAATACCACTACCGCCACCCCGTCATTAAAGAGCGATTCTCCCGCCACTTTGGTTTCCAGTGATTTCGGCACTTTCGCATTCTTTAAAATGCTGAGTACAGCCACCGGATCAGTGGGTGATATCAGCGCTCCGAACAGAAGGCAATACAATAACGGCATTTCAAAACCCAGAACCGGGAGCACATAATACAGGATCAATCCTACCGCAAAGGTAGAAATGATCACACTGACCGTAGAAAACAACATCACGGGCAGCTTCTGCTCCCGGAGGTCACCGATATTGATGTGGACCGCTCCTGCAAAAAGCAGGAAATTCAGCATAGCGCCCATGAGTACCTCCGTAAAGTCTACTCCCGTCAGAAGCTGGGAGAATTCGGTCAGGGTTTCCGGGAAAAACTTACCAAAAATGACCAGGAAAATAGAAGAAAACATAGCGATCACCATGATCCCGATCGCCGAGGGCAACTTTAAAAAACGTAAATTCAGGTAGGCGAAAAAAGAAGCAAGAACAATAAGGATCGAAAAGGAATAGTATAATTCCATAGGGTATTTCAGAGGATTTAATGAATTACAAAACCGTTAAAGTACAAAAATACGAATTTTAAGCGATATATTTGGTTCCGATTAAGCCAAAGCCTATGAAAAAATACCTGTTTCTTTTCCTGCTCCCATGGGGCGTCTTTGCCCAGGGTGATGCGGAATGGATCAAAGAAAATTACACCAAGCAAGCATACCGCATCCCCATGCAGGACGGCACCCGGCTGTTCACCCATGTGTATATCCCCAAAGACGCTTCTGCCGATAAGCTCTACCCCATGCTTATGCAACGTACCTGCTATAGTGTCGGACCTTACAAAGCCGACGAGTACCCGGCACGGCTGGGTCCTTCCGGGCACATGATGAAGGAAAAATATATTTTCGTTTACCAGGATGTACGCGGACGCTGGATGTCGGAAGGCTCCTGGACCAATATGACGCCGAATAATCCCGGGAACGGCCCGGGGATAGCACCGGATGAAAGCTCCGATACCTATGACACCATTGAATGGCTGGTAAAAAACATTCCCTTCAATAACGGCCGGGTGGGCCAATGGGGTGGCTCTTATCCCGGCTTCTATACCACAGCAGGCACGATAGAAGCGCACCCGGCCCTGAAAGCCTCATCACCCCAGGCGCCTATTGCCGACTTCTTTTTCGATGATTTCCATCATAACGGTGCCTTTACCCAAGCCTACCTGTTCACCTTCCCGGTCTTCGGAAAGCAGCACAGCGGGCCTACCCCCACAGCCTGGTACAGCGATCAGATGATCGAAAAATACACGAAAGACGGCTACCAGTTCCACATGGAGCTGGGCCCGCTGAAAAATGTGCAAAAATATTACAAAGACAATTTCTACTGGCAGGAGACCGTCGACCACCCCAATTATGACGAGTTCTGGAAGAAGAGGAATATCCTACCGCATCTGAAAAACATCACGCCGGCCGTGATGGTAGTAGGCGGCTGGTTTGATGCCGAAGATCTTTACGGCCCGCTGAACACCTACAAAAGCATCCGGAAACAAAATCCCGGCAAAAAATACAACAGCATCGTCATGGGGCCTTTTGACCACGGTGGCTGGTCAAGGGAAAGAGGTCAGACGCTGCATACCAGTGTTTATTTTGGCGACAGCATCGCCACTTTTTACCAGAAGAATATGGAAGCGAAATTCTTCCGGCACTTCCTGAAAGAGTCCGGTGACGGAGAAACGGGCCTGCCCGAAGCCTATATGTTCGACACGGGCGCCAAAAAATGGGGTGAATTTGCCCAATGGCCGCCCAAAGAAGCTGAAAAACTGAAATTTTACCTGCAGGAAAACGGAAAGTTAAGCAAATCCGCGCCGGCCGCAGCCGGTAATTCCGAATTTACCAGTGACCCGATGAAGCCGGTTCCCTACACCGAAGACATCACCACCAGCATGGGCTTTACCGCCCGGAATTATATGACCGAAGACCAGCGTTTTGCCGCAAGAAGGCCCGATGTACTGGTATTTGAAACCGAAGCACTGGACCATGACCTTACCCTGGCCGGGGAGATTATGGCCCGCTTAAAAGTGAGCACCACCGGGTCAGACGCCGACTGGATCGTGAAGCTGATCGATGTGTATCCGCCGGATGAACCGGACCATGATTACATGCCCCATAAAAACATTACACTGAGTAATTACCACCAGATGGTAAGAAGTGAGATCATGCGGGGCCGGTTCCGGAACAGCTTCGGGAAGCCCGAACCCTTCGCCCCTGACCAGAAAACGGACGTCAACTTCGCCCTCCAGGATGTGTACCATACGTTCAGGAAGGGTCACAAGATTCAGATCCAGGTTCAGAGCACCTGGTTCCCGCTTTTCGACCGTAACCCGCAGAAATATGTCGACAATATTTACAAAGCCGATGAAAGTGATTTCGTGAAAGCATTACACAAAGTATTCAATGACTCGGTCATTGAGGTGGATATTCTGAAATAAGAAACCTTAAATGAATAAAATAACTCAGAGCCATGAGAAATAAACGGCCCACAAACCGCCGATGAATAATACTCATTACCCGGTTCTCATTACTAATTTTATACCTATGAAACACTTACTGACTTTTTTCTTCCTTTTCCTCTCCTGCCAGACGCAGGAAAAGCGCTTAGGAAAAATAGAGAAGTGGGATAAAGACCTCGACCAGGTCTTTACTACAGGAGAATTGGCGGAGGTCATCTCCGAGGGCTATACCTGGACAGAGGGCCCCTTATGGGCCGCCGGCCGGCTTCTTTTCTCCGACGTCCCCGGAAACACCGTTTATCAATGGACCGAAAAAGGCGGAACCTCTGTGTACCTTCGACCTTCAGGATTTACAGGCGAAAAATCGGAAAGCCGCGAGCCGGGGAGTAACGGGCTTTTAACAGACCTGAGCGGAAACCTGCTCCTTTGCCAGCACGGCGACCGTCAGATGGCGCGAATGGATGCCCCTGTTTCTCAGCCGGAGGCCCGGTTCATCACCCTGGCCGACCGCTACGAAAACCGGCGTTTTTCCAGCCCCAACGATGCAGCCATTAATTCCCGGGGCGAGATCTTTTTTACAGACCCGCCCTATGGTCTTCCTGCCCAGAACGACCACGACCCTGCCAAAGAGATCCCTTTCAACGGGGTGTATAAGATCAAAGCCGACGGAGAGGTCATTTTGTTGGTGGATTCCCTCACCCGCCCCAACGGGATCGCCCTTTTTCCGGATGAAAAGCGGCTGCTGATCGCAAACTCCGATCCGGCAAAACCTCATTGGTATATTTACGACATCCAGGGCGACCGGCTCGAAAACGGCCGGATCTTTCACACCCGACAGGAAAAGCTGCCAGGGTCACCTGACGGCCTGAAAATCGACCGGCAGGGCATCGTCTATTCTTCCGGGCCCGGAGGTATCCTTATTTTCAACGCAGACGGTAAACCGCTCGGCCGGCTCCGGCTCGACGAACCGGTGTCTAATTGTGCGCTGTCGGAAGACCAGAAAACCCTGTACATTACCAATAATACGCGGGTATTGCGGTGGCGAATCAGAGAATAAATTTCCATGGCCGGCCTTATGACACCAACCGACACCGGGTAAAGGCGCAAGATTTTGTCTCTCTACACTTGAAACTCACTCCTCGAAACTCAAAACTTTTATACCAATGAAACTATACAGAACAGAACGGGGTATTGTCATTGAAAAAAATAATGCCCTTCACCTGCTGGAAGGAAAAGACTGGAATACGTATATCAATGACGACCTGCTCTTTCAAAAGATGACGGAAGATATCAGGACCGCGCGAGTGCTTCAGGATATGGGGACGGTGCTTGCACCGCTTGACCGGCAGGAACTCTGGGCTTGCGGCGTGACCTACCTCCGGAGCAAGATCGGGCGCCAGGAAGAAAGCAAAGACGCCGGCGGAGGTGATTTTTATGCCCGGGTTTACGAAGCCGAACGCCCGGAAGTGTTTTTTAAGGCCACTGCCCACCGGGTGGCCCATCCCGGCCTGCCGGTCCGGATCCGCAAAGATTCGGGCTGGGATGTACCCGAGCCCGAACTCACCCTGGTGGTCACCTCTTCCGGAAAAATCGTGGGTTATACCATTGGAAACGACATGAGCAGCCGGAGTATCGAAGGCGAAAACCCGCTCTACCTGCCCCAGGCCAAGACCTACGACGGATGTGCCTCCGTAGGACCCTGTATCCTCGTCACCGAAGAGCCTCTTCCTTCCGACACCCGCATCCACCTGGAGATCCGGCGGGAGGATCATGCCGCCTTCCGGTCTTCTATCGCCATCAGCCAGATGAAGCGAACACCGCAGGAGCTGGTCTCCTTTGTTTTCCGCGAATGTTCATTTCCCAACGGTTGCCTCATCATGACCGGCACGGGCATTGTTCCTGAAAATGATTTTACATTGAAAAGCGGCGATGAGATCCTGATCAGCATTGACGGAATCGGGGTGTTGAAGAATGGGGTGGAGTGATCTATATTCACTCAAATTTGAAATTATGCTACCCTATATTTATGCAAGTTAACAGGAACGAATTGACAATAAAAAAGGCAAATAACACCTATCAGCGATGAGGAGTTTAACTACATACAATCTTCATTTACATTAAAAAGAGGGCATAAAAACCAATACTTATTAAGCGAAGGCGATGAGGCAAGTTACGACTATGTTGTTTTGTCCGGGTTATACAAAGTATTTTTCTTAGATGAACAAGGCAAAGAGCTTATCATTCAGTTCTTAACAAATAAGAAAATTATTAGAACCCCAATTCCAACAAACTAAAAAGTGTATGAAATCAGAAAATCAGGGAATTTTATTGAGAGAAGCCGAAATTGAACCAACAAACGCAGTTTTAAAAGAGAATTTGGGCGAAGCCGTTTTTGAAGTTTATAAAGAATTAGTTGAAGGTATCACAGCAAAATTTGAACTGCAATACGAATGGCGGTTTTATAACGACGGAAAATCCTGGCTTTTGAAAGCAACGCATAAGAAAAAAACTATTTTTTGGCTCTCCATTTGGGAACAGTTCATAAAAACAAGTTTTTATTTTACGGAGAAAACCCGTTCCCGCATTGCTGATTTACCCATAAAACAAGGAATCAAAACAAATTTCAACAAGGCAAAACCAATTGGAAGGTTAATTCCTCTGGTTCTTGATATTGAAAAGAAAGAAGAGTTGAATGACTTTTTAGAAATTGTAAAATTTAAAAAAAGTACAAAGTAATATTTGAAGAAAAATGTGTGCCGCACTCTTATCACATAAAGAAGTGGTGTTGGCATTGGAACTTGATTTTCATAGAAAATAAATTCTAAAAACGAATGTAATGATTATCAAAAAAAACTGTCCTTAAAAGACATCCTAAAGTTTTCGGGGCAGCATTTTATCTGGCTACTGCCGTGGAATAACGGTTTTGTATCATTTTACCGATTTGCATTTTTCACCATTCCTTGGTTGCCGCTTTCGTTAATTGGTACTGCTGTTGCGTTCTATTTGGGGTTTTAAAAACAATCAGGCTTACGACCTCATGTGGGAAGCCCGAAAAATATGGAGCGGAAATGAATATGATGCAGCAGGCTGAAATCCAAAATATCGTCAATCCTTTTTATGATGAACAAGGTCGTGCAGAGCGAATAAAGAACTTTCCTTTTCCCGAAAATTTGCCAGTCACGGTTTTATTTTTACTTGCATTTTCATCTTCCTATGGCCATTTGGTATTATATCGGAATTTTCCAAAGCCGGAGAAAATATGATATGGCTGAGCATTCCGGTCGGAACCATTGTCGGTTGGATTTATGTAGTAATGGAATTGATAGGCGGTTATTCCGAATTTACGGGACGATATACCAATGCTTTCTATCAACCCATGCTTTCTATCAGTAGAGCCATTGAAATAGACCTGCTTCAAATGATTAGAGAAAAGGATATTCCCGCACCCATACAACCGAAAAAAAATGTGTTGTGGTAATAAAACCATTAAGAAGTTAAGTGTATATCAAAACCCTGAAAGAGAACAGATTAGGGACAATATCTGCAGACGGGTCTGTAGAGCGTCATAAACGGTAGTTTCCTAGTCGCGGTTAATAACATCATTCAGATGATTAAGCCTGCTATTCCACCAGATTTTTAACGGCCCGCTGTCTTTATTACGGGAATCCGTGTACCAACGCCGGTAATTCAGTTCCCGTGATTTTTCAAGTACTGCAGACATGGAGTCAATGTAAGAAGGGATGGCGGCCATAACCGCATATTTTTCATTCCACCTTTCCTTGTACCTCTTTTTAAATGCGGGATCTTCAAAAAGCTTTACAAAAAAAGCCTGGGCTCCCCACCCGTCTCTCCGCGGTAAACGGGGGATACGACCTGAAAACTCCCTGTAAAAAGTTTTTCCGTCATCTTCATAACCATAACCGCAGTCAAAGTCCCATAGGGGGCCCATTCTAATTTTATCGTTTCCGTTCTTATACATGAAGACACTGGCTGGTACCTGCAGTTCAAAATTCATGATCATATCATTGATAAGGATATAATCTATGAAATTATCCACTTCTATTCTATCCCCGTACGATTTATCATTCACGCTAAGTTCTAACAGATTGAATACATTCCGGATTATATTTAAATTCCCGGGAGTAATGTCTTCGGGAGATTTCACCAGTACCGGTAATTTATAAAGCTCTGTGCGGAACTTTACATCATCGTCATAGCGAAAATCAAGCTCGACTAGAAAACCATTCCTCTCATCAATATCAACCCGCCCTTCTCCGGTTTGAACCTGTTCTGTAAGAATATATGTTCCGATATAATTACCGTTTAAAACCACCTCTACGTGTTTGTAGTGATTGGTAAAAGGCAGATCGAACCTATGTCCCAATTCCAGGCCAATCGTATTCTGTAAAAGAAGAGGACTCCTGTAATCAGCCAATAAAACCCAGCTCTTAGCTGCCGTAAGTCCGAACAATGAGGTCTTTTTGTCAAATTTTATACGATATGGTTTTTTCGGGTTGTCCCAGGTGGAGTTTCCCCGTCCCCTGATCTCGTCTTCGAAACGGGTATGATCCAGAGTATATTGAGGATTGTCGGAGGTGATCCTGATATTCGTTTTAATATAATCTTCTTTGGAAACTATCGGGTTATTATTAAACGTATTTATATATAGCACAGGCAGACCGGTATCCGTAAGCGTATTTTGCACATTTATGGTGAACCCGACCGTAGTACCTGCCACCCGGTCCGAAACTAATACTACCTCGGCTTTGCCGGTTGTAAAAGTATCTCCCTGATACACTTTATAATCTTCCGTCTCCTGCACAGACCCGTCGGAGTACACCTGCCGGAGCTTTAAACCGGTAAGATCAAGAGATTCGCCCATCAGATAATCCGTTTTTGCTGGGGGCGCCATTACTTCTAATGAGGTAATATACCGGGGCTTCGACGGCGAATCTTTGCCGCATCCCGCTGCTATTGCTATTATCAGACACAAAAAAAACCTGTATTTGATCATAAGTCCATGTTGTAATTATCTGATAGTATTTGAAGACAATCCTACCTGCCCCCCGGCGGACAATGCTGCTTCAGGAAATTGGTAAACAGCGTATTCAAATGCTTCTCCCGCACGCCGTGATTCCGGTTCGGGTAGGGCATGAACTGAAACTGGCGGTTGTGCTTTATGAGCTCATTCACCAGCATTTCCGCGTTCTGATAATGTACGTTATCATCGCCTGTGCCGTGAATATACAGCAGGTTTCCTTTCAGGTTTTTGGCATGGGTGACGGGTGATCCTTCCACAAAATCCTGAAGATTTTCCTGTGGCAGGCCCATGTAACGCTCCTGGTAAATATTATCGTATGTCAACTGGTTAGCCACGGCCGCCCCGGCAATACCCGTCTGGTAGAGATCGGGATATTGAAACAGCAGGTTTAGTGTAGCCGAACCGCCGCCGCTCCATCCATGCACGGCAACCCGGCCGGCATCCGTAAACGGATAGGTCTCCAGGATGGCCTTGCAGGCCATGGCCTGATCCCGGATATTGATGATACCGATCTTGCGGTAAATGGATTTCCGCCAGGCCCGGCCTTTGGGTGCAGGGGTTCCGCGGTTGTCAACCGACATATAAATGTAGCCGTCTTCCACCATATCACCGTCATACAGCCCGTTACGCCCGATACCGTAACGGTCAGCTACCGTGGTGGCAGCCGGCTCGCTGTACACCAGGAATACCACAGGGTATTTCCTGCCCGGATCAAAATTTTTCGGTTTGGCCATCCAGCCGTCCATTTCCACGCCGTCTTCCGTAATTACTTTGAAGAATTCTACATTCGACTGCGCCTTTTTTCCCGGATCAAACTTCGTTACTATACTTTCCGCTGCGTCGATGGGCCTGTGGTCAGGCAGGGTAATGGCTTCCGTCATAGGTGGCGTATAATAATTGCTGAAAAAGTGGATGGCAAAGAGACCGTTGGGTGAGATCTGGTAGCCGTGTGATCCTTCCAGTTCCCTCGGCGTCACCCGCTCCGCCTCCCCCTTTCCGTCGAGACGGGAGCGGTAGAGATACCTTTGGGTGGCGTTAGACGGTGAGGCCAGGTAATACACAAAGCCGTTGGTTTCATCCACCGCCAGCGGAGAGATCACATCCAGCTCACCTTGCGTAATGAGGGTTTCGTTCTGCCCGTCCCGCGACACCCGGAAGATATGGTTCCAGCCGTCCTTTTCACTGATCCAGAGGAAATCCTTATTCCCCTTCAGCCAGCGCCATCCGCCTTCACTTCCGGCCCAACTGGTTCTTACATCTACCCAGGCATCATCTTTTTCTTCGTAGAAGGACCGGGCCTCCCCGGTGTGCGCGTTGGCATAGAATAAACGACTGTGGTTCTGCTTGCGGTTAAGCTGCTGCAGGATCAACTCATCTGAATTTTCAGCCCAGTCCATCCTCGGGATATAATGCTGACGATTGTCGCCAGGCACATTCATCCACACTGTCTTGCCATCAGCCACGCTTACCACCCCTACCCGGCAGGCCGACGGGGTCTCGCCAACTTTAGGGTATTCTACCGGAACAGTATAGGAATATATAGAATCCGTGGTATTGATCATATAGAAATCGCGGATGGTGTTGGCGTCGATCTCCCAGAAAGCGATCGATTTGCTGTCGGGGCTCCACCGGAAGCCGTCGCGGCAGTCAAACTCCTCCTCATATACCCAGTCAAACGTTCCGCTGATCAGTTTTCCGGTGCCGAAGGTCAGCTGCTGAACCCGGTCGGTATTCAGGTCTTCCGCATACAGGTTGTTTCTGCTGACGTAGGCTGCTTTAGTTCCGTCAGGCGACACCTTGGCAAACATCAGCGAGGCTTCGGGCAGGTCTTTGCCGAGGCGTTTCAGCTCGCGGCTTTTCAGGTCGAGGTGCCAGTAATCGCCGCGGGTATCGTACCGCCAAACCCGGCGCGTATTGGTAAAGATCAATACCGATCCGAAATCTTTGGAGAAGGCAAAGCTGCGTACATTCAGGGATTGGGCTGCTCCGGAAGGGGTCAGCCAGGTGGCCGGAACTACAATTTCCTTTGCTTTGGTTTTAAAGTCGGTGCGCACAATACCCGCTTCCTCTACTGAATAATTTCCGTTACCGTCTTCGGTCCATTGGGAAGCGCCTCCCCGCTGGGCGTGAGAGAGGTGGCAAAAGAATAAAACGACAAAGTATATAATTTTTCTCAACATGATATAAAAATTTAACTATTCAATGGTGTTTCCTACAAAGTAATTCAACAGTTAAAAGAAAACATTATAAAAGAAAGGATAAAATTTTAAAGATAAAAGAACCGGTCAAATTTGTAGTGTTTCCGGTTAAAAAATACCCTTAGTAGTCATTTCACTATTATTTTTTTTGTATGATTAGGAATTTAATTCCTAATCATACAAAAAAAAGATTACAAGAAGTATCAGCGAAAAGATAAATGAAATGCTGGGAAAATACCCGATTCTCAGCATAACCGGACCCCGACAATCAGGGAAAACAACTTTAACCCGAATGATATGTCCGCAATATCAATACATATCGCTTGAAAATCCTTCCGACAGGCTCTTTGCCCAACAAGACCCGGTGGGTTTTTTGGAAACCTATCAAAACGGCGTTATTCTGGATGAAGTGCAGTATGTACCTGAATTGTTTTCTTATCTGCAAACATTAACAGATGCCCGCCAACGGCCAGGTGAATATATTATGACCGGTTCACAGAATTTTCAGCTGAGGGAAAAGATCACACAGTCCTTGGCGTGAAGAGTGGCCATTTTTAACCTTCTCCCTTTATCTCTCAAAGAGCTAAAAGGCACGCCTTATACCTCTGTTGGACCTGCTGATCCAAAACGGTACACGATTAGAGGCAGCAGAAATCAAAGCGGGAAAAACCATACAACCCGATTATTTTAAGAATTTAAACTATCTGAAAAAAATCATCCCTGACATTAGTCTTCATTTGATTTACGGGGGGGGATCAATTTCAAAGTAGAAATGATTGTAAAGTGTACGGAGCAAACGATCTTAAAGAAATTACCTTCTAAATGGCATAATCTTTCCAACCCGGTCGGCCTCATCCGGCTTTCTTAAGCACGGTCCGCTGCCGGTCGGCCCTGTTGACCGCTTTAATGAAGTCTGTCCATTGCTGCTGCACTTCTCTGGGGTAACGCCCCCCTTTGACCAGAACCTTCCGGATGTAGAGCAGCTGATCCGGTTGTGAAGCCACCACCCTCGACTCGTAAAAGCCGAAAGGCATTTCCAGCTTCACATCTTTGGGCCTGTTTTCCGATACAAAACCTGCCGGCAGCATGACCGTTACGGTATCCAGGTCCATGAAAGAAAAAATATTGGGATTCAGATAGAACTCACTGCTTCGTTCTTCCGGCTGATCCGCCGGGTTATCCGAAAAGAACGAACTTAGTACGTAAGGCTGGAAGAAAAACCTGTCTCCGGAGATACTACCCGCCCCAGGTGCCTTTAAATTTACATTTTCGATGACCTCCCGGTCAAAAATCTCCAGCCGGAAGTCGTTAAATACGGCGTCCGACAATCGGCTCTTTCCGATCAGCCAGCGCTTTTGCTTTTCCCTGTCCTTACTTAAGGCCAGCCCGTAGACCTCCTCTTTCTGAATTCCGCTATACCGGCTTCGATAAGCGATCTCAGCAGAGCCGTCTTTCTGCAACAGGATGTTGGTAGTGGAGACCAGTGAATTTTCCTCAGGGGCATAAGAACGGGTATTCACTAAACCTGTAAAATCCTCGCTAATTAAAAGCGCCTTCCGGTTGCCCGTAAAGCTGCCCAGGTATCCGAAAGGATTGGTCTGACTGGTACACTCCAGCCAGATCGTGTCACGCGTGGTGGGTACACAGGCAATTATATGATTAAAGGCGTTTTTAGGAAAATCATCCAGCTCGGTATAATCTGTTCTTACTCCCGAATTGATCAGGGCCGGATACGCCCTCACGCCTGCTTCTTTTAAAAGGGCCAGCGTATAATTGGTCAGGGCTTTGCAATCGCCGTAACCCTTTTCAGCTACCGTGGAAGCTGGTAAGCTCTGCCAGCCCCCCAGCCGGAAAGAAACATTAAAATAGCGGGTATGCCCCTGCATGAATTCATAGACCAGGCGCGCTTTCCGGAGGGTATCCGTTTCGGCGCCTACCGCTTCTCTGAGCTTCTCTTTTACGGCCCCAGGTAAGACATCCCGCCCTTTGTTCAACCGCATATAAAAATCACCGATATCCTTCCAGGAAGAAATGGTGCCGGAATACTTATCGATCTGGAAATTTCCGGGCTCAATAAAGACCTGGGGGATCGAATTCGGGGGCAAATACCGCTCCGATGAAAGTGCTGCATAATTTTTCAGACTCCATGTTTCTACCTTCCAGCCGTCTTTTTCGGTCTTCGTTGACGGCTGATCCAGGTTGATTTCCCGGGTTCTGTAGTGGATTTCAGAAGGTGTTCTCAAACGATATATACTTTCTGCAATGGCGGTTTGCAGGAAGCTTACGGGGGTCCAGTCTTCATAGAAGAAGGTCTCACTGCTTTCCTCCTCCACCCTGAATTCCAGAATATAAGGAATGGTCAGCTGCTTCCTGTCGAGTGAAATACTTTTTACCCGAATGTCTGTCACCGAATTATCAAAAGGATTCAATGCCACATCCCGGATATCCGAATTCTTACTTTTCACAATCAGTTCTCCTTTCGGGCCGTAAGCGGCAGCCTCCATTTTCCGGATCTTTGTAAAAGGATTATAATAGGACGAATACGTATCGAACATCGCCTCTCCCTGCTTATTGAGGATGGCTACTACCAGGTGCTTTCGCGTGGTGACCTTATTCAGCTTCTCCACCGTAACCTCGGTTTCGTCCTTAATAATTACGGCATTCGCTCCTTTTGAGAGCCCGGCCGGGAAGGAATACAGGTCAACCATCTGTGCCCCCCCAACCCCCGGAAGGAAAAGCAGAATTATTCCGATCAGCGTTCTCACTTCTTTTTTAATACAATTTGTTCATTCCCTTTCTTTACCATATAGCTGAAAAGTTCCTTCAGATCATGATAGGCTTCGTCATAATAAACCGGATTTTTGATGTAATACCTCGCCAGAACATTGATCGTTCCCTGCCCTGCTGATACGTGATAGGTATAACGGGCAGAGTTATCGTTCAGGGCATATCCTTCCGATTTAGGCAGGGATTCAATCTCATAGCCCTCCGGTATTTTGATGGTGTGGGAAAAGACATCTTCATATGTCCATCCAAAATCTACCGGATACAAACGTTCTTCCAGGGTAAATGGGTTCTTTTTCACCTGCTCACCCAGCATAGGATTAAAATAGATGAATTCAGGATCATCCAGATCTTCCCCCTCATAGCCGAAGGAATATTTTACCATTACCGGCATCGAATTATCATCCAGGTTTCTTATATCCAGGTCTTCGATCGTATAGTTGCCCAGCTTCTTCTTAAATTCTGCGTTAAAATCATGCCCCTGGCTATAATAGTCCCTTCTTACCTCCACTCCGCTGTAGCCGAGATAGTTCCGTTCAGCGCTTCCCTTAACCCGTCCGCTTTCCAGATCGATTTCCGAGGTAAAACTCATCGTCTCCCAATATTTGGCCTTCGGCAGGATGTCTACGAAGTCACCTCCGCCCTGCTTTACTTCAAAACCCATAAGATTAAGACACTCAAAAGGCAATACACCCAACGGCACGGCCTTGTCGGTAATATCGATCAGGAAAGACTCTTCGCCCAGGGTCACTTTTGCAATAATATAATCGAAGCTGTCGAGCATGGGAAAACTCCTGTTAATGGCCCCGTTACTTCTCCGGCTCAGTATAACGGGAGTGGCGTTGAGGTCCAGCTCACGGAGCAGGCTGATAAACAAACCATTGACCTGGTTCGGTGTACCTCTTCTGTTCTCCAGTACTTTTTTCTGCTCATCGGCCAGAAACACGCTTCCCTGCTCGTTGTCTATCTTAAAGCTCCCGTTCCAGGCCTTATAAGCGGCCCGGAGCCGCTCTTTCCGGTCTGCAATGCCGCTGAACCGACTTACCTGATCTTTCAGAAAGCCGGTCTTCCGTAAAAGTACCTTTCCAAAATTATCGCTGTTGATCAGGGTAGAATTCATGGCCTTCCAGGTAGTGGAATAGTCTCTCGGGTTCTCGCCGGGCATCCGGACCTGAACCAGCTCAAAACCTATTTTCGATATAAAATTATCTCTGCTGCTGATATACGGTTCTTCCGTAAAGGCCGGAATATTCCGCATTATATACCGTTGGAAGCTACCCATTCCGTCGAGGAAGGAATGCCCCACATCCATATTTCTCTGTTCCGTCTTCTTTTCATCCAGCGGCAGATACCCTGTCATCAGCAGGGTATAGTCCAGGAAATTCGGGAAGCCTATATTGTATTCGCTATACACTACCGGATATTTACTCTGAAAATACCAGGGCCTGGGTTTATCCCTTATCGTCATGGGGGTAGAGATCGTGTAGGAATACTCTATGATGCAGTCACCGGTTACATGAGGAAAAGTAACCTTCTTATTGTAAAATGAATTCTGAAGCTTCGTCTCAAATATATCTTTGGAAGTCACCTCCGCAGACTTCATTTGCCCGCCTTCCAGCCAGTAGGTCCTCCCTTTGAAAAAGTTGACCGACTCCCCTTTTTTATAGTCCGGTCTGCGGTAAACAATATCCAGTATCCCCAGATCAGTGGCATTTTCAGACAGCACCCTTTTTTTAGTATGGTAGTCGGTATTGATGCTTATTCCTGTATTCTCATGATAGGTAAAATACGTGTAGCCATAGTCGTACAGAACCACGGCATCTGCTGTACTGTCTACCGGATATGTCTTTTGTGACAGGTCGCTTAAGGTTACGTTTCCGAATTTTATACCTTCCTGTTGAGCAAATAATGATCCATTAAAAAGCAGCAGGGATACAAGGAGTATACCCTTAAAAAAAAATTGTGTCATGTAAACGGACAAAGATACATTTTCAAGTTAACGCAGAATCTGTCATAATATTATATTCCGAATTTCCTGTTCTGAACCTCATTTTCCCCGGATCGTTTTGATGATCTCATCGCCTACGGCCGTCCGGAGGTTAAGCGTGGAGATCTTGACGTTATCCCTTGTGGGATATACCCGGTTTGACAGGAAAACATACACGAGATTGTATTTCGGATCTGCCCAGGTGAACGTGCCGGTATAGCCCGAATGACCATAGCTATCCCGAGAGGCCAGCTGCGGGCCGTTGGCAATGTTCTTATTGAGATCCAGTTTGTCAAAAGCGATCCCTCTGCGGCTGCCTTCTTCCGGAAACTGGTAGGAAGTGGCCTCTTTCAGTACTTCGGGCCGGATGTACTGCTCACCGCCGTAATAGCCGCCCTGAAGATACATCTGCATCAGCTTGGTGAGGTCGTTGGCGCTGCCAAAAAGCCCGGCATGGCCGGAGATCCCGTTGAGCATGCCCGCCCCTTCGTCATGTACCCGCCCGTGGATCTGTGTCTTCCGGAACAGGGTATCTTTTTCGGTAGGCACGATGCGATCCAGGCCGAAGAATCGTCGCGGGTTGTAGGTCAGCGTATAGGCCCCGAGGGAATGATAGGTTTCGTTCAGAAAATCTTCCCATTTTTTCCCCGTGAGTTTTTCCATGAACACCGGATAGGTATAGTAGTGAAGATCGGAATACACATAGCCTTGCGCCGGGTTGACAGACGATACCTCGATCTGCCTGAAAATATAGTCTACCCTTTCCGGGTTCATAAACAGGGTATCGGCTATTTCCACACTGTATTGCTCCGATCGCCGGTTAGAGAAGATCCCCGGGTGCCAGGTGAGTGTTTCGCTGCTCAGCGCCTTTCCCCAGATCTCCCTGTTTTCTGCCAGGGTCTTCCCGTAATTGATCACGTAGGTCCGGGGGCGCCCGAACAGCCTGTCCCAAAAGGTACGGCGCTCCGGCTCTTTAATAAACAGGGACTCCATTTCCGGGTGGAGCTGAACGGCCTTTTTCAGGGTGGCCACCGAGTCTACACAGTTCATCCAGAACGGTATCCAGGCTTTCAGTCCTGACCGGTGGGTAAGCATATCACGGAACGTCAGCGAAGCTTTATTGCTGTTTTTAAATTCGGGGTAATAGTCCGCAAAGGTCTTGTCCGGGTCAAACTTATCCCGGCTCATCAGCTCCATCACAGCCAGGGCCGAAGTGCTGATCTTGGTAATACTGGCGAAGTCATATATATCGTTTACCTCTACAGCGCCTTTTGCTTTTCTGCCCTCAGAAAGGGCCCTGACAGCAGATGTGCCCACATTTTTGCTGTCCATCGCTTCGGCATCGTTGGCAGTGGCAAAGCTGCTTTCCGCTTTTAGAGATCCGCTGTATTGTTCCGCCTCCTCATAAGTATGAAAGCCGTAAGGTTTCTGCCAGATCACCCGGCCGTCCTTGGCGATCTCCAGCACCGCACCGGGGTAGGCCTTTTCCCGGAGGCCCAGCTGCATCACCGAGTCTACCCGGGCCTCCAGCACGCGGCTGTCGAGTCCCACCATTTCGGGGGTACCGTAAGCCAGGCGGCCGTTTCTCTGCACCCACACCCCCGCTCCCAGCCGGAAGGCATCGTTTACCGTCACCGGAAGCCGCCCGTTCATCTCTATGCCCCCGAAAACAGCCATAGCTGCGGCTTCTTCCATATATTTTGTCGATTGGTTGGCGATCACCAGCGATCTGAACTTACCGATGTCCGGGATCTTGTCCAGCACATACGGGTTTCCGAAAATTACCAGGATAGCGTTATCGCGTCCGGACAGCTCACGCAGCACGTCCTGCATGTAGGGTTCGAAGCCGTAGTTGGCTCCCGGCCGGTTATTGTTCAGATGCAGACCGATGATCAGATTTTGCCCGGCGGCCAGCTTTGACCTCAGGGTGTCCACGCCGGGCATATCCCCGCCGGAACTTTTGTGGATGCTCACCGACTCCGTCAGGGTATAATTTTCGGCCATCCGCTGGAACCACGTCTTGCCTTCTGCCCCTACGGAGACCACCAGGGTGTTTTGCCGCAGGTCTTTTACCGGAAGGTGGACGGTTTCCAGGGCAATGAGGGTTCTTTCCGCCAAAACCCGGTTCAGTAAGTCCGACTCCGGTGTATTCAGCTCTTCGATCAGCCCTTCTATCTTCACGGGCTCATAGCGGTCCAGGCCCACCCAGGCCTTGGCCTTCAGGATCTTTTTTACCCGCTCATCAAGCAGCTTAACGGGGATCTTCCCCGACTGCACGGCGGCTTTAAGGGCGTTAAAAGCCACAGGTACATCCATAAACGTTTCCAGTACATCATTTCCGGCCAGGAAGGCCTCCACCATCGCCTCTCCCGGTTTGTAATTTTTCACGGCACCCTGCATGTCCATGGCGTCGGTGAAGGTCAGTCCTTCAAAGCCCAGCTCCTTCCTCAGCAGGTCACTGACGATCTTCGAAGAGAAGGTAGATGCCAGGCCCTGCTTAGGTTCCAGGGAAGGAATATTCAAATGAGCGGTCATGATCCCGCTCAGGCCGTTATCAATCAGGTATCTGAAGGGATACAATTCATTATTTTTCAGGTAATCTTTCGGGTGGGAGATCACCGGCAGGTCATAATGGGAGTCCGTGCCGGTATCGCCGTGCCCCGGAAAGTGCTTGGCCGTGGTGAGCAGATGCTGCGTCTGCATCCCTTTCATATAGGCCAGTGATTTATTGGCCACGCCGATCTTATCTTCACCGAAAGAACGAAAGTTGATCACCGGGTTTTGAGGATTATTGTTGATATCCACCACCGGCGCATAGTTCACATGGATACCCATGCGTTTGGCCTGCCGGCCTACTTCCACCCCCATGCGGTACAGCAGGTCATCTCCGCCCTGCATGGCGCCCAGGGCCATCTGGAACGGGAATCGGACGGTACTGTCGAGCCGCATGGCCAGTCCCCACTCCATATCCACCCCGATCATCAGCGGCACCTTACTGATGCGCTGAAGCTCATTGGTGATCTGCGCCTGAACAGTGGGTTGTCCGGCAAAAAACACCAGCCCACCGAGCTTATAATCCTGCACCCACTCCTTCAGCTTTTCAGGCTCATAACCTTTTCCGGAAAAATTGCCGCGGGGCATGAGAATCTGCCCTACCTTATCCTCCAGGGTTAAGGTATTGAAAACCGAATCCACCCATTTTTCATTGGTTCGGGTAAGGAAATCGGGTTTCTTTTGGGAAAATCCGGAAAGAGAGACCAGAAGAAGGGCAGGTACAATGAGGTATCGCATAGTATTCAATGGTAATCCTCAAAAATAAGAAAAAAGGCCTTTCAGGATCAATGAAACAGGATATTTTTTAAATCAATGTAAAATATAGTACTTTGTATTGCATAATACTATGCTATGTATTAATTTTGAGAAAAAATGAAAAACTTATGAAAAAGCTATTGCTCATTGTATTCCTTTCTCCTGCATTTCTGATGTGTCAGCGTAACGGTACCAATATCACCGAAAAAGTGACAGACGATCTTACTTACCAGTTTACGGCAGATTACCCCGAATCAGAAACCGGTACTGTACAAAACATTCTTTCCCGTCATCTGAGAGACAGCGGAATGTCGTTTACCAATACAGACCTGGATGCGGATCTCGGGTTTGACAATGGTATGTTTTTCTACATTTATTCTCACCCGGGCTCGTTGAAGATTATTTGTGAAAGGCGGAAAAATTCTGAAGAAAACTACGAAAGGATCCGAAAAATGTGTAAAGATATCGCAAAAGCCCTGAAAGATTAAACGGGGCCTAGGCTCACAGGCACAGGGTCATGGATTACCAAACTCAGGATTTTACGCAAACCGATGAACCGTTTCATTTTGTGCTTGATGCGGTAGGGAAAACTTCATTCAAAGCCTGCAAAAAGCTGCTAACTGAAAAAGGGCTGTACGTTTCCACGGAATTAGGTAAAAACGGAGCGAATGTGTTCTTGGCCCTTTTAACACCGCTGTCAGGCGGCAAAAAGGTACTCTTGCCCATCCCATATATAAAACAGGAAGACCTGGATTTCCGCAAACATCTGGTTGAAAACGGTAAATACCGCCGGTGATTGACCGGTATTATCCTCTGGATGAAATAGTAAATGACTATAACTATGTGGAGACAGGACAGAAAACAGGCAATATGGTCATAAAAGTTACGTGAGTCTTTCCTCCGGTTTTTAACCCTGAAATGGGTGGAAAATTTCTAAAGAATCCAATACACAACCGGGGTTTATCTCCGGAACTTCCCGGCGATCCATTTTCCCATTTTCTTCTCTTTTTCCCAGAAAAAGCCGAACTGACCCAAAATGAAGCCGTAGGTGAGCAGGAGTACCTGGTAAGCCGGAAAAACAAACAAAATATAGGTGATGGTCTTCACCCATACAGAAGTATGCTCATCAAACCCCAGGAAACCGAAGAAGGTTTTTCGCAGAAATACCACCGACGAGCCCGCAAGTGAAAATACAATTAAAACGGCGATTACCTGAAAAAGGCTTTCCAACCCCCATTTTTCCTGTAGTCTTGCCAATACCGTAGATTTGACCTGATTATCCATATCGTTGAAGTCCTGTTCAAAACAGTTCACAAAATTAATCCTGTTTCTGAAATCCGCTGCCGATTATCACGAATATATAAATAATTATCTCCTATTAAGAACTATTCTAAAAGTAATTATTCCTCCAGGGACTTAAACGGAACTTCAATTTTCAGCTTGTCCCAGCTCATCCCTATTTTGCCTTCCGTTTCATTTACAGCCTCTACCGTATACGTCAGCCGGGGAGTGAATACATTTTCCAATGGCGTAACATTCACCCTTAAAACATCTTCCGACTCCTTATAATTGTCTGCCAGGTGCTGTTTATAATTTTTATTCAGGATAAACGTCCACTCCTTTTCGCCAGGAATGGTAAAGAGGGCATAGGTACCTTTCTCGATACGTTTACCGTCTATTTCTACCGGATGCATAATCAGCACATGAGTGGCGCTATGTGCGCCCGTTACCCACACGGTGTTATAGGATACCAGCCCGCCCCATATCACACGCCCTTTTACTCCCGGCGACTGATAAGTAATATGCACATGCGACTTACCCACGGTATTCATGGCTACCCTTGTGGGGCTGCCCTTTAAGGTATCTTCTGCGATGAGCCCGCTCTGGAGGCTATCAAGGTATCCTTGATAAGCGCCGGTTTTCATTCCGTGTCCTCCGTCACCATGGCTGCCGTGGCTGTCGGATTCCTGCTCCCGGCCTTCTTTTTTTGCGTTACAGGCCCAGGTTAATATACCTGCCGCAAGAATAAATACATATTGTTTCATGTTACTTTTCATTTAGTTTTTAATAATTCTGATCCGTACAAAAGGCAGCTATTTTGCAAACATACATCACCTGCCCGTAAACTAATGCATAATCCGGGCTTAAACCGTCTTATTGTTCTGAAAAACGCCTGTTCCTTATAAATTCATGGTCATTCAGGGTTTTCAGAAATGCCAGTATCTGTCTCTTCTCCGTGTCACTGAGTGTGAGTCCGGGGAGACCGCTTCTTTGCCTGAAAAGGGGATCCAGGGTTTCCTGGTCTTCCATTCCTGAATTATAATGCTCCAAAACTTCTTCGAGTGTGCCGATGCTCCCGTCATGCATATACGGAGCCGTATAATCCAGGTTTCGCAGGGTGGGTACCCTGAACCTGCCCCTGTCGCCTGCGTTCAATGTGATCTCTTCTCTGCCCTTATCAAAGCGAAAACTGTTTTCCACGCCGGCATTACGAAAAGAGCGGTCGGTAAACAAATCTGTGGAATGGCAGGGCGCACACTTTTGTTTCACCAGTGCCATTCCGGCAAGCTCTTCTTCTCCAAGCGTCCCCCCTTCCTGCCGGATGTACCTGTCATATGGGCTGTTAGCGGAGATCATACCCGCCAGAAACTGTGTCAGGCTTTGCAGAAACTCCCTGGAAGTGATTTGTTCCACTCTGTACGTCTTTCTGAATTTCTCTTTATAAAATACCGATTCATTGAGTTTCCTGAGAATATTATCCAGCGTTTCATTCAGCTCTATAGGGTTCTCGATAGCGTTCATAGGAGTAAGATCAAGGTTATGCACGCCGCCGTCCCAAAAGAAATGTTCGTAAAAAATAAGATTGAACAACGGAAGAGCATTACGCAGGCCTACCTGGTTTCCGACCCCGTGGCTTCCCGTATGGTCTTCATTCGTAAAACCCGCCCACTGCTGGTGGCATGATCCGCAGGAAACAGAACCGTCACTCGACAGGATGGGATCGTAGAAAAGCGTTTTACCCAATTCAAATCCGGCTTGGGTTACAGGATTAGCCGACAGATCATACACCGGTGCCGGAAAATTAGACGGAATCTCCGGAAAAGATTTTTTATGAATAGTAAATGCACTCACTCCCAGAAATATTGCTACGCCTGATACTACAATTATTTTTCTCATCTTGCTTCAAAAACCTCCCTGTAATTATCTGCAATTTTTTCTGCCTCAGCTCCCCACATTACGTTCGGTTTTTCGGAGATTTTAAGGTCGTAATGACCATAGAAAAACTTATCCAGATTTACATTTACTCCGAGTTTTATTAAAGACTCCGAAGAAACGTTGAAAGGATCAAATCCCAGCTCTTTCATACGGATAGAATTTATGGTTCTGGTCCGGTAACCTCCAAACCCTCCGATATGGTATGTAAAACGGTATTTCATCTTTTCGGTAGAGGCCGATGAGGTTCCCTCCAGTTTAAAAAAAATATATCCGGAGTTCCATACCCAATACATCCCGCGGGCGGCAGCGCCCACATCGAGGTTGCCGGTTCGATGCTCAATGCCCAGGGTATTTCTCAGGCTATCCACCCCGATTACAAATCGTATACCGGTATATTGTTCTTCCGGTATATTCATCAGCATGATTTTCCGGAGATCTTTTTCAGGAGTATACCTGACAATAAAATAGGCACTGTCCTGCGGTATATCATACCAGGTACTGTCTTTGCGCTGCAGGCTGATGTTGCTGAGAAAATAATTGATGGTGGTAAACTTCATATCTTCTCCGTGAACATTTGTATAGGTTTTATCAAAAGTCACTTCCTGACCGTTGAAAAGATGATGAAAGCTGATTTCCACATTTCCTGTCTTCTGGGCATAGCCGGCTTGAGCTACTATACAGAGACTCCATAAAATGATGATCCTTTTCATTTATTCTGATTTATTCCGGAAGGCCGTTCCGGTAGATAATTAAATGTTTGTACTTAGTCTGACAGAAGTAATCACAAGACAGGCGGCTGGTACAAAACCCTCAGGCAAGGCCCCTTTTCGTCAGGCCTTAAGAAATGACAGTACTCATGGCCGGCCTGTTTGAATACAACCGGATAAAACAGGTAAGATTATACCCGGGGCGGATGAAAAAAACCAAAACAAATACTTTGCAGGGAAAGAGACTTTTCCGCAAACAGCTGCCGCGAGGCCTCAAAAAATATCTCCGGAATAAACTGAAGCCTAAAAACCGGGGGAAGATAATGGCTTTCCATCGTGAGAAGATAAGAAACAAAAGCAGACTCGGCTTCCTTTTCCCGCGCTTCGTTCAGCTTTTTGGCCAGAAAACATTTACCGTCACATTCCAGGGCCGGCTTATCTTTATTTATACAGAAATTCTGAACAATATAGTCTTTCCGCAGTTCGTAATCAACAAAGACCACAGGTATTATCACAGACCGGATCAGAATAAGCCCGGTAAGCCCTATGGTAAATATTTGCTTTATATATCCCAGTATACGCTCTGTTAATGCACAACAAATCTATTCAATAAATAAACAGGGTGCAAATGCTTCCGGTAACTTCTCCGTACCTGTGCCAAAACAGATGGAAATGCCCCTATGGTGTTTGGCAACTTTGCCCGGCCCTCTTGCTCCGGCAGGCCACATTCGGATAGTTTGCGGGATGGCGGGCAGCAGTAAAAGACCGGATTCATATTCACAGGCGCTAATTCATTTTTTTATACGCAGGGAGTCTTACATTGAACTAAACACAGGTGTTAAAAGTTTAGTACATGATGCGTTTCTCTTATCTGATACTCGTCTTAGGGCTTTATTCCTGCCACACCTCTTTCATTAAAAAAGGAGAGGCTCTGATCATCAGTAACAGGGAGAATAAGGCAGAAATCCTGGATCTTGATAAAATGGAGATCCGAAAAGCAGAGTTACCATACCCCGACAGCACCTATCATGCAAACCATGTCAGTTTTTCGGAAATGTCTTCCTTGTTATCCATAGCGCTTCCCCAATATGATTTTTCTACCGGTCATTCCGGATTACATCATCTCAGCAAGCCGGGGGGAGCCCTCGTTATTCCGCTGAATAAACCTGAAAAGAAGCTTTGGATAGATGTGCCTGATGCCAACTACAATACAATCATTAACAGGGGTGGCACAGAGCTCTGGACCTCCGGCTATACTCACAGGGGTCGCGTATATGTTTACGCCCTTCCTGAGGGCACTTTAAAGCATAGTATTCCCGTAGACCCGGACCCCTCAGGCGTCATTTTCTCTCCTGATGAAAAATATGCCGTTGTGGCCTGCGGTGAGAGTAGCTTTGTAAATGTGATTGATACCCAAACCTACAAGGTGTTTAAGAATATTAAAGTAGATCCCTACCCCGACCATGTCTGGCCCGGTTATGAAAACAAGATTTTTGTAGAAAACCGGTCAAGGAAATCACTTAACATAATTGACCTTGATCAGATGAAAGTTACTGGTTATATTGACTTTGATTTTGAACCCGGTTTTATGAAATACAATGCTATGAGCCGGGAAATATGGATAGCAGCCGGCGATCGACCTGTTTTATATGTTTATAGTGAAAATGAGAAAAAACAATGGGAGCGAAAAGGGCAGGTTCACACCGGATCCCCTGTGTATCGCTTCGCTTTTTACCGAAACTTCACTAAACTTCTGGCTCTCTCTCCTGCGGAAGATACGATAATGGTTTTCGATTGCGACGATATGAAGCTTCTGAAGAGATTGCCGGTATCTCAAAAACCAAGCGGAATAATGATCTTTGAATAATAATGAAAATTACACGAAAAAATGTACTGAAGTCTATAGGATTAAGCCTGATAGGCAGTCCTGTCCTGGCCGGAAACACATCTGAAAATCAACGTTTTCGCGAGGAGTTTCTGACGGCCTGGAAGAGTTCTGAAAAATATACCCTGGAACTGTACGGGCAGATGCCGGAGAGGCTCATGAACTGGAAATATACACCGGAATCTTTTTCCTGGCGCACGCAGTTTGTACATTGTATCATTTTCAATTCAGCCCAGCTGGCCCTGCGTCTGGGCATAGAAGACCCCTACGAAGCGGTAACCATGAAAGGCGGCTACTGGTCAAAATTATCGAAGCAACAGCTGGGAGAACAGTTGCAGGGTTTTTACGAGTGGGTCAGGAAGGTGGTCAGGGAAACTCCCGATGAAAAGCTCCCGGAGATGACCAGCTTCGGGTCGGAGGATATCCCTTTATGGCGACTGTTTTACGCCCTGGAAAATCATATTATTCACCACCGGGGACAGGCCGTCTGCTACCTGAGGCTGAACGGCATCACTCCTATCGGATTTGTAGGCTGGTGATTTCTGATATACATATGCAGCCCTCCGTTTTTCCTTTCGGGATACGAATCGATGAACCGGTAACCACCGCTACGGATGTGCTGGTAGGGATTACCTGCCTGATCTGTGCCTGGAAGCTGAGACCTCTTTATAGCGGTAGTGGCATACACCGGCAGATCATGCTTTACTTCATCCTGATGGGCATCGCCACCCTCCTCGGGGGTATTGTCGGGCACGGATTTCTGTACGCGCTGGGCTTCTTCTGGAAGCTTCCGGGCTGGCTGCTGAGTATGATCGCCGTTAACCTGCTGGAGCGGGTGATGATCCATTTCTCTGCCTCGGAGCTCAGCCCCCGAATGCTCCGGTTCTTCTCTGTATTTAACATCATTGAACTCCTGATATTCATGGCACTGGCCTTCGGCACGCTGGATTTCCTGTATGTACAGATCCATTCCACTTACGGTTTCCTGGTGGTGGTCTTCAGCTTCTGTCTGTACAACTACCGCAGGGGGCATTACCCCGCAGTGATGAAAGACATGATGATCGGGGTAGGGTGGATCTTTGTATGCGCAGTGGTGTTTGTAGCCCGGCTCAGCATCAGTCAATGGTTTAACCATGCCGACCTGGCCCACATGTTCATGTTCATTGGCGCCATTTATTTTTACCGGGGGTCAAAGGGGTTGATGCTGGCGGGCAGACGATAAGACGACCCGTTCGGTAGAGACGAAAAATTTTGCGTCTCTACACCCGGCCGCAGTATTCCCTGGTCACTACTATATGTTACCCGATATAATCTGCCCAGGCTGAATCCTCCCGGTAATCGATGATCGGTTCGGCGTTATTATAATCCGACAGGTCGGTGGTCAGTTTCTTCACATCCATCCGGATATGCTTTACGCAGTTTTCAAACAGGTCCTTGCGGAAGCCCTTTTCCACCATCTCATCCACATACTGGAGACACACCAGGCGGGCAATGATCTTACCCAATACCACGGTTTGCCGCTGCACCAATACGGCGGGAAGCTCAAAGTCAAGATATTTCCGGAAAAGAGGCGCCACACGGGACGTAGTTTCAAAATGAGTCAGATACTCACTGAAATTAGTGATTTTCAGCTTTCTCATTTGCTTGACGAGAATCTCTGAGATCTGGGTGTAGAGCATTTCGTTAGAGCCTTCGAAGATCTGGAAAGGCCGGCTGTCTACAATTCCGCGACCGGCAATATGATCTATTTTATAACCGCTGGATCCTGAAAGCTGGACACATATCTGCGCCGATTCCTGCATCAGGTCGGTCACCAGCGCCTTCATACTGTTGGCCTGCACTCCCTCTCCGGCCACATCAAAGGCTATGCCGCTCATAGAAGAACTGTGGGCACACATGCCCGAAGCCAGCGTATAGGCCGCCTGGATGCGGGAAAGCTGAAACCGTACGGAGTCCATGGCCACCAGGGGCTGTCCGCCTACCTTCCGGCGGGTAGTATGAGCCAGAGCCTCATCCAGCATCCGTTGGATGAAGCCCATTCCCATGCCGGGAAACTGCAGACGGCTGCGATGAAGGATATCCAGCATCATTTTTATTCCGGTACTGTGCTGGATCAGTTTCTGATTGCTCGGTACCTGAACATCTACGGTATTCAGCCCATAGGGAATCATATAGAGCCCCAGGTTATTAAAATAATGCTCTACAACGATCTGCTGTTCAGGTCGGCTGTTATCGGTCACAAAAAATTCCACATCGCGGGCCAGGTCATTTTCCTGTACTTTTTTGCGGGCCGCCACGATCCAGAAATCCGCCATACCGGTCAGTCCCTGCCAGTGCTTCTGCCCTTTGAGGGAATAGCCTGCAGCGGTTTCGCTATAGGCAGTGCGCATATTCAGCGCATCACTTCCGTAATCGGGTTCGGTGATCATCAGGCCGCCCATGGCCTGCTCTTTCATAAACCGCTCAAAAATGGGTGCCTGTATCTCCGGGTTACCGTACTTGGCCAACGGCTCCAGAAACAGGGCAATGTTGATTCCGAAGGTCAGCGAAAGAGGCAAAGCCTCGTATGAGGCTGCGGAAAGAATACCCAGGCATTCCCTGACCTCCGCTCCCCGGCCTCCGAATTCTTTGGGTATTGCCACCGACAAAGGGTTCATCTCCATGATTCCGTTCCATACATCATCCGGAAGCCCCCTGTTCAGGCTTAGCTCGTTAATATTGGACTCATCATGAAACAACGCTTTCAGCCGGGTTTTAAAACGGCTAATAAATAGGTCAAAATTTTCTGTCATCGTTATAATTTACCCGCCTCTTACTAATAAATTACGCAAATCTATGGATTAGAGTTAAAAGAAAAGTATGATATCACTCATAATTATTTAACTCCCTATTTTTTTGACGTTGATCGCGACCAGGCCCCTTTCCCTCCTTTCTACCTCAAAACGTACTTTATCTTTCTCCTTCACGGGCTCCGAGAGATCATTATGATGCACAAAGATTTTTTCCCTCGAATTCTCCGCGGTAATAAATCCATATCCTTTTTCACTGAAAAACGTAACGGTCCCCTTCCATTCCGGATCTTCTTTCACTACAGGCGCAGCCCCCAACAATATTTCATCGGGTGAAATTTCCCGCCGGTTATTAACATCGGGCGGAGCAGAAGTAAAATTACCGAATTCATCTACGTAAACTATCATTTCCTCCAGGCTCTTCCCTTTATTATTACGGGATTTCCGCTCTTCCGACTTCTTCGCCTTGTCTTCCTTCTTTTTAACTCTCTTTTTTATATTTTCTTTCTTCGCAAAAGAATCCCCCATAACTATAATATTTAATGTAAATTCTGATCTCTGACAGGAATTTCAAATCCGATAAGCTTTTGTATGCCGGAAAGATTTTCATCATCTTCTCCGGGAGCATAAAACGATACGGCCTCGCCCGACATTCCTGCCCTGCCGGTACGACCGATCCGATGCACATACGTTTCCGGCACATCCGGAAGCTCAAAATTCACTACGAAAGGTAAAGCCTCTATATCGATCCCTCTTGCCGCAATATCCGTAGCGATGAGCACACGCACTTTGGAGCTTTTAAACTCCTCCAGCGCCCGTATCCGGGCATTCTGTGATTTACTGCCATGAATGGCTACCGCCGGAATACCTGATTTGCCTAATTGTTTGGCAAGGCGGTCGGCACCGTGGCGGGTTTTGGTAAAGACCAGCGACCTGCTGTCTGTTTTTTCTTCCAGTATTCTTACCAGCAGCTTTGATTTTTCCTGCCTGTTGACAAGATATATCCCCTGGTTAATTTGTTCGGCAGTAGAAGACACCGGGTTAACCCGAACCATTTTGGCATCTTTTACCATCGTTGCGGCCAGCTTCAGGGCGCGATCCGGCAGGGTAGCTGAAAAGAACAGGGTTTGCTTTTTGTTCTTAAGATAAGCATGAACTTTCTTTACATCGTTCACAAAACCCATATCCAGCATCCGGTCGGCTTCATCCAGAACGAAAATCTCAACTTTCGTAATATCTATGTATTTCTGCTGAATCAGATCAAGTAACCTTCCCGGTGTTGCCGTCAGTACGTCCACACCCTTTTTCAGGGATTGGGTCTGGTTATTTTGCGATACTCCGCCGAAAATACATAGTGATTTTAAGCCCAGGTATTTTCCGTAGAGCTTAATATTGTCATCGATCTGAATAGCCAGCTCCCTCGTTGGGGTTAAGATCAGGGCCCGGATCGTCCTTGACCCGGATTGCTTCTCCTCTAAGCGCTGAAGTATGGGAATGGCAAAAGCCCCGGTTTTGCCCGTGCCTGTCTGTGCACACCCTATAATATCTTCACCCGCGAGGATCGGCGGTATGGCTTTGGCCTGTATTTCTGTAGGGGCGGTGTAGCCTGCTTCCGTCAATGCCTTCAGCACCGGGCCGGCTACGCCCAATTTTTTAAAATCCATTGTATTAGTATTTTATATAGTGATAATGCGATAAAGCTGCTCTTCTGATCCGTACCGGCGAGGGTTAACGTTCCAAACATTTCAGGGCGCTTAGATACACTTCACTGAGATAATTTTTAGTTAAAGAACGGGCAGCTGAAAAAGCGAAAACTGAGGTAGGGAAATCCCAACATGGCAGAATAAGCAAGGTGCAGAAGCCAGATATTTTGCAAAGGTACGCATAAAAACAGCTAAATCCTAATTTATCAACCTCTTTGACCCCTGATTGTAAGCGATTGCACAGCCGGGCTGTTGATAGCTTGTACCGGGTATGCGCCCGGGCGCCTGTCCATGTATTTCTTTCTACACTGTCCGGGACATTATCTGCGGAGACAGGCCTTTCACAGTTTGTAGCGTACCTGAAACCGGATATCGGTCCGTGTATTTCCCTCAATACTGTCGAGGGCACTTCCTATGGTTTCACTGTCCGTTACAAAAAGCCTGGCCAGCCTTAACCAGATGTCCAGGCTTCCTGTTAACGGGACCCGGCTGATCAGATACCCCCGGATCCCCCTGCCGTAATAGGCCGGAAAAGAAACGGCATAAAGCACGTCATTTTCGTAGGCATAGATCCGGGAATCGTAAGAATCCGTAGCAAAACACGCCATTCGTATCTTGAATTGCATCCGGTGGAAGCGGGTCTCCACATCCTGAATGAATGCCCAGCCTTCCGAAGCCGGCAGGTCGCTGGTCCGGAAAGCATTATACTGCAGTTTTGTCTGAAATTTCCAGGAAAAGCCCGGACTGTAATCTGCGCTGAGCACCACTCCCTGCCGGCGAACTTCCGCCAACTCCCGGATCACGGTCGCTCCGGTTCCGGAATTTTGCAGCTTTGTGTCGCCCCGGTACGCAAAAAACGAACTGAATTTCTTAGCCGGCCGGTAATTCATCCTCAGCTGATAATCCTGCCCGGACGAAGGCCCGTCTACCCGGTATTTCAGCCATGGAAAACGGAAGCTATCGTAGTACCCGGCCACCTCCCATCCTTTTTTGAACCGGTATTTCAATCCCGCATAGATCCCCCGTTCATTGATGGTCCGGCTACCTTCCGAAAAAGCGTTGCCATACAGCGTGTGAAAATCCGGCCTGTAGTTCCGGTGATTCAGCGATACTTCTACCTGCTTCCCCAATGACCCCACCAGGCCTGCTATATAACCGTAGCCTCCGGAAGAGGACCGGGCCGCCTCACCGAAAACGGTAAAGTTATGCCATGAAACCGAGAAGTTAGGCCCCAAAACGGTATTGACCTTTCCGGCAAACTCATAGAAGTTATATGGCAGGTCTCTTTTACGGAAATTACGGTCAAAACGGGTATTCAGTACGGAAAATCCGAGCCGGATATGATCCAGCTTATATAGCACATTCCCTCCGAAATTATGTTCGGCTATGGCCTTCCTACCGGCGATTTCCCCTTCGGTGCGGTGCATTCCCGCGCTGAGCAGGGAGCTGAAATCTTCCGGTTCGCTGATTGAGGCGTCCCCGGCTGACGCATCCGGCACTGGTACGCCTCCGACTGACGCGTCCCGCCGCTTCCGGGAAGCCATTCCTGTCACTTCAAATTTGCCCAGTCGGTATGTAGCAGCCAGTCCCCGGAAACTCCCGTTTTCGACCAAAGAATTATAGGATTTTACTCCCAGGTTGCTCCGCCGGGTGGTATACACCGGCTCCCCTCCTTTTCCGGCTGCGTAACCGACAGAGAATACCAGCCCCTGGCCGAACTGAAGCAGGAAATCTCCCGCCACCAGGTTCCTGAGGTTTCCTTTGTTTTGCAACTGTATATGAAAGGCGGTATAATCCAGGAGGCTTTTCTCTCCGGGGTCTTTTTCAGAAATAAAACCGGCACTGAAGTCCTTTGACCGGCTCAGCCGGTACCGGGTGTAGTAGCGCTGCCGTGAGCCGGCATATTTCTCTTCGGTAAACCCGCGCGACTTTTCCAGGGTCCTGTCGGCCCGGATCACCAGGTAGTGATCCGTAGCCCGCTTAAAAATGCTTTGGGGACGCAAATCACCGAAACCTTCATAGACCGTTACAAAGGGAATAAGCCAACGGATCTCCTCCAGGCTTAACGACTCCAGCGCCTGCAGCTCATATAAGCTGAGGTAGCGGCCAAATTTCCGCCGGTGCTCCAGGAGCTCACTGATCTGCCGTTCGTTCAGAAAAAATAAAACCGAAAGATCCTCCCTGCCTGCCCGGTTCAGGTCGAGGGGATTCTGGTAGAGGCTGTACAGGTTTTCATAGATCTCCTCATAATTCAGCTCTTCCGTAGCCACAGGCCCCCACTGCAGGAGCAGTTCCTGCACGTTGATCTCCTGCCGGGGGTAAGACTGTCCGCATACCTCCCCACCCAAAAACAGGAACAGGATCAGCTTCTTATTCATGGAGCTTATAAATAAAGGTAGTGTGATGGGCGATTCCCACATACGGGTGCGTGGCAACGCCGTAAAAAAATCCGTAACGGCCGACCAGGACATTCGTTCCGAAATGCACACTGCGCATTTCCGGGTTGATCCCGGCCGAAAGGGCCAGTTGTTCCCTGACCTGGTAATTCAGACCGAACCGGACCGTTGTCCCGCCGCCCGATCTGTAATCCAGCTGTCCGCTGATGTTTACTTTGGGATTGGGATAAATGCCTGCACCCAGGGCCAGAACCGTAGCGAAAGGACGGCCCTCATAAAACTTAGCCGAAGTAAAATTGATCAGGCTAAGGCCCAGGCTAAGATACGGCATCGGCGTGACCACCATCCCCACTTCTCCCAGAAAAGTTTTCCGGGAGCTTATTCCGGCGGTATGGATGCCCATATACGACATTTTCACACCCAGCGCCACCCGGTCCTGCCTGCGGGCCAGGGCCACCCCTGCCCGGCTTTCCCGGTAATGCCTGTCTCCGAAGCTGTCGACAGAAAAGCCGTAGTTAAACCCCCTGCCCCTGAAAACGCCCTGCACACCCGTGGTCTGGAACCCTTCCACCGCTAACGTTTTCAGGTAATTAAAGGCTAAAAAGCCCGAAGTCTCTGCCCCTATTCCCCCGGGATTCTGATAGATAGAAGAAAAACCGGGAACTGCCACCAGGCTGTTGGCCCTGCCGAAGGCATCGGCCCCCAACTGGATATACTGAGCGGAGCAGTAACAGGAGAAAATACAAAGTACGGTAAGTGAAAGAAAGAATCTTTTCATTATTTGTATGGATTTTTGGGCAATATACAGGGAAATTATCGGCAAAAAATTCACTCTGGATAAGAAATGAATTAAGTACCGGCAAAAAATACCTGTGTATGCCGGTAAGGAGTTGGAAATTATGTAAATTTGTTTTGTGCTATATTAATTTGAAAACTGAAATCTATTTTTAATCATATCATGAACGGCAAGACCATACAAAATATACTCCATGTGAATAACCGAACATTTCGAGTGGTAGTGACCAGGTATAGTGAAGATGAATACCTGGCAGAAATACCTTCACTAACACACTGTATTAGCAGCGGAGGAAGTATAGAAGAAGTGATTACCAGTATCACTGAAGTGTTGGAGGCCACACTGGAAGTGATGCAACAAGAAGGACTGCCGATACCTGATGACAGTCAAAATACAGAATCCACCATACAACAAAACTTATCTACCGACTTACCCACACACAATGAATCAATCTCCCAAAAACCTCATCAGAATAATGGAAAAAAGAGGATGGGTTCTCAAAAGGATAGCCGGAAGCCATCATATATTTGTACATCCTGATAAAGCTGAAACGATCTCAGTACCCGTACACGGAAACAAAGATATCAGCACGGGGCTCTTCCTTAGTCTTCTTAAAAAGCTTCATATAAAGCCGGAAGAATTATAGTCGCCTTTTTGGGAAAAAATTTCAATAACACTTAATGAAAAACCTGAACTTCCGCTTCCCCGTCACCATCATCATCCTCTCCATTCTGCTCGGTTTCTTCATGAACTACCGCAACGGTATGAGCTGGCCGGAGAATCTCGTTAACATGACCGGCACCAATAAAATTATCACCTACGCGCTGCTGTTCCTTGCTATCTTTTTATGGAAGAACCGAAAAAAATCCTGAATATCGGGTCAGGCATATTCGGACATGTTAAGAAATACAAGATCCGGGTCGTATGAAATACAAGGAAACCGGCATCAATCGCGGATCTCCTTCCCGATCATATTCTCGAAGCTCTGCAACTCACCCATCATCACCAGGATATCCCGTTTAGTGAAAATATGCTCTTCGGAGACGTTCATGTTGACTGTTGATTTCTGGGTCCGCATACCAAGGAAATTTTTCTTCTGCTCATAATACTTAATGGCCAGGAGCCGGATATTGAAAATCTTTTCAAAGTCTACGTCGCCCACCTTTTTGCCCAGGTAGCGGTCCGGTACACGAATCTCCAGGATACTGCAGTTGTCCGCAAGCTCAAAAGACTCCTCCACCCCTTTCATTTCCAGCTGCTTGGCAAAAATATTGGCCGCGATCTGCTCCGGGTTAAAGATGATGTCGATGCCCATGGATTCCAGTACGGCCAGGTGAACGGAGTTGATCGACCGGCTGATGATCTGCCGGGCATTGTGCTGCTTCATCAGCGCCGTGGTGATAATGGATGCCCCCACGTCTTCGCCGATGGCCACTACCACGGTGTCCGTATCCTTAATAGGCAGGTTACCGTATGCCGAAGCCTTGGAAGTATCCAGCGCCACCACATGCGAGATCCTGTTTTTCAGCTGCTCTACGATCTCAAAACGTGCGTCTACTCCAAACACCTCATGCCCCATCTCGGTCAGCCGTGTTGCAAGCGTAGAACCAAAATTTCCCAGACCTACTATTATGTATTTCATTATCTATAAATTTTAGCCGTTAGATCAGGTAGGTATGTCTAACTTCTGATAACTAATGGCTGTTTTATTTTTTTTATCATTACAACACCTGAACACTTTCTTTCGGATATTTATAGTCCACACTCCTGTCTTTGGAGAAAAGTCCGAACAGGATGGTAAAGAGCCCCACCCGGCCCAGATACATCAGCACAATGATCACCCATTTGCTGGCATCGGAAAGCTGGGGCGTAAGGTTTAAGGAAAGCCCCACGGTGCCATAAGCCGAGAAGCACTCGAAAGCCACCATCTGAAGAGGTATCTCCGGGTCAAAAATGCTGACCAGGAACACCCCTATCCCCATGATCATAAACGACAGAAAAATAACCACGTATGAGCGTTGAATAGAACTAAGGGTGATCTCCCGGTCAAAGATCTCCACCCGCTCTTTTCCTTTGGCCAGCGCCACCACATTGAGCAGGGCCAGCGAGAAGGTGGTCACCTTGATCCCTCCTGCCGTGGAGTTCGGAGCACCGCCGATCCACATCAGCAACAGGTAGATCAGGATGGTTCCCTGAGTGATGCCCACCATATTCACCGCATTAAATCCTGCCGAGCGGGGTACCACCGAACCGAAAAAAGACAGTGCCAGCTTGCCCTCCTGGGTAGTATGCTCTGCGAGAGTATGGTCGTACTCCAGGAAGTAAAAAGCCACTGTACCGAAGATCAGAAGTATCGCCGTAGCGGTAAGTACCAGCTTACTGTGTACAGTCAGGATCCGCGCCTGGTAGGTATATCTTTCCCTGAAAAACAAATAGCGAAGCAGGCCCTTCAGAAAATGCTTAGTGGCATTGTAAACATCATTTATCACAGGGAAACCCATCCCGCCAAAGATCACCAGCAGGGAAATGATCATCAGGAAGGGGTAATTGAAACGGTAATTAGCATTATACAGCCCGTCGTGAACAATGGAAAAGCCGGCACCGCAAAAAGCGGCCACCGAATGAAACACCGAGAAAAACCAGCTTTTGGCCGAATTGGCTTCTAAATTACCGTCAATCACCATAAAGATCATGAACGCACCGGCAATTTCCACAAAAAATGCATAGAACAGGATCCGTTTCAGTACCGAAAACAGGGAGCCCGGTTCGTTCAGCTCCACGATATTACTGAGCATCAGCTGGTTTCTGAGCGACATCCCGCCCCGGAACAATACCGCAAAAAAGTTGGTAAAGGTCATCAGGCCCAACCCCCCGATCTGGAACAATACAAAAAGGATCTGTGTGCCCAGCTCCGTAAATTTGGTAGAAACGTCTACCGTGGCCAACCCGGTAACACACACTCCTGAAGTGGCCATAAAGGCGGCGTCCACAAAGCTGAACTTCCCGTTGGTGGCATGCGGCATCAGCAGCATGGCCGTTCCCCAGCAGATCAATACCAGGAAGCTGATGGCAAAGAGTACGGCAGGATTCATCAGCGAAGTTTTTATCTGCGACGAAAACTCCATGAATCTCAGGAAAAAAAGCGTGGTGATCAGCAGGTATAAAAAATAATCCGAGCTCAGCATTTCCGAATGCCGCTTAAAAAAGTTGAAGCCCAGCAGCAAAAGAAAAAGAATAAACTCAATGTTGTGCTTCTTATGAAAGAATCCCTTCTTGTCGCTGAGAAACACCCCGATGAACCAGCGCAGGAGATAAAAAAACATCAGCAACCGCGGGATCTGCCTCAGGGCGTGATTGATCCAGTCACGGATAAATTCCTCCTTCGGAAAACTGATCTGGTATAGCACCAGCAGAAAGCCCACCAGCAAAGCGATAAACGCAGCCTTGTCGATTTTGCGCTCAAGGCCCTCCTTAAGGATAAAAAACTTCTCCTTAATGCTTATCCAGCTTATTCTCAGGTTAAATTTTCTCAGCTCCTTCTGTTTTCCGGGTCAAATTTATGCAATTTCCCAAGGAATATGTCAAGTAAGGAAGGATAGTTCCGAGTTCCGGGTTCCGAGTAGTGAGTTCCGGGTTCCGGGTTCTGAGTTCCGGCTACCTGGTGATCCCGCTACTCACTACTCGGAACCCGGAACTCAGAACCCGGAACTCTCTACTTATACTTACGCCTTTTCTTCTTCCGCTCCCGTACCCGGCTCATTCTTCGGCTTTGAAAAACCGGCAAAAAGATCGTTCAACATTTTTTCGGCGTCCGGGTATTTCTCTTTGAGATTACCCACTATCTCGTTGAATTTTTCGTTTGCCCCGGCTTTCAGGTCTTCAAAATACTGAGGTACCCGGTCTGCGGCAGATTCCGCCTCGGACTTCAGTTGCTTGCCCTTCTCCTTCAGACTTTCCACCATTTTTTCACCGTCTTCTGAGTTCAGGTATTTGTTCAATGCTACCCCGGCGGCAGCCCCCAGGATAAAAGTGGCCAGATGTTTTTTGTTAACTCCCATGATTGTGTTTGTTTTATTTCCCTAATAACGCTAATCCACTTTAAAAATTCTGTTGCACCTCATCTTTTATTGCCGCCAGGGCCTCCTCGACCAGGGCACTAATCGTCGTATCTTCATTTTGTAAAATACTGACTACTATTGCTTTAGTATCCTTCATACCGGACCTTTCAGCCACCGCATGTACCAGTGCAGCCGAGGTGGCTGTAGCGGCCGACGAGATTTTTTTCCAGGTATCTTTTCCCATGTACAGCTGCTGGGCCGTATTGTGATCGAGTTCGGCCCGGATCTCCTGAAGAATCACCTGCTGCAGTTCTGTAGGACTCAGGTTCACCGTACTGATCCTTGTAAGCAGGTTTTGGGGCCTGATCCTTTCCAGAAACAGGATCATCCTTTCTCCTGCCTGAAGCTGTAAGGGGTAGCTGATGGCCTGTCGGGCCGCTTTTAAGGCACCCGCTTCCTTTGATCTTTTCAGTGCGATATAAAAAAAATACCCGGCACCCGCCAAAACCGCAACCACTCCCAGAATCCCTGTCCAATTACTGTTCATGCTTCATTCTTAAATCTGGCGGCAAGTTAACATATTAATTTATTTTTCGTTGCCGAACTTCCGCAGAGGAGCCGGGGTTTATCAAAGAAGGGGGTAATTGAAAGATCAGGTATCGTGCTTTGGCACGATTTCTGACTCAGGTTTTAGGAATCATATATTTCCGACGGATAGCCTACAGATGTTGAAAGTGAAAAAACCGACAAAATTCATATTACTGATCCTCGGGATACTCTTTTTTGTGGCCGGATTTTTCAGCCTGGTCTTCCGGGATAAAGAAAGTGAGAACAAATACCAAAGCATTATCCAGAAAAACATCGATCAGGCCATTTCCACGACCCGGTCGGAACACTCCGCCATCGAAGCTAAGGTAAAAACACAAAGCCGGGAAAGCTTTGACCGATACGAACTCGGAACAGCCTACCCTTATTTTCTTTTTAAAGACGACAGCCTGATCTACTGGTCTTCCTATAAGTACATTCCCGAAAAAGAAAGCCGGGTAAAGGACGAGACCGAGATTTTTGTGGAATATCATAAAAACTACGGGCTGCTGGTGAAGTCGCCCTTCCGCCACGGGAGCAGTAACTATGAGGTGGTCAGCCTGATCAACCTCTACCGGTTTTCTCCGGATAATGCAGCCTCTTCGGGCTTTGACTACGGTATTTTCTACACCATCCCAACGGCGGTTTCGCGGCAAGAGTCAGCAGGCACTTTTAAGATCAGGGCTTCCAACGGAAAGCCCCTTTTCTACATTAGCCCTGCTGAAAACCCGCAAACACTAACCATGAGGGCCTCCAAAAGCACACTCCTCCTTTTTTCGGCCGGACTCATCCTGATAGGGATTTTTTGTATCTTCCATATCGGTGCCCTGGAGAAAAAGCACCGGTTCATGCTGGCAAGCATTAACCTGATCCTGCTGGTTCTCTTTATCCGGATGTGGATGCTGATACTGGGACTGCCCTGGCAGCTGATGCCGGAATTCCTGGTCCCGGAATACCTGGTGGTTCCTCCCGGATTCGGAGATATGATCCTGTCTGCCTTCTCCGTAATGCTGGTACTGGCCTTTATGGCCCTATGGCAGCTGGAGGCCCTGACCTACACCAGTGTCAAGAAATATTCGGTCAACATGAAAAGCCTGGCCTCCGTGGCTTTGGTTCTTATGGCCATCGCATTGGGATATTTCGTCTATACACAGGTACTGAAGATTTATAATAACGAGGTTATCGGTCTGGACTACTCCCTCAAGCTGACCAACATCAAAATGGGAACCTACCTGTTCCTTTTCAGCTTATTCGGTATTTACTTCCTGGGAAATCACCTGCTGATCAACATTTTCAGCAAGATCCGGCCCGCCTCCCCCCGGTCCGGCTTCCTGCATTGGCTTTACGGCGCTATCCTGGCCGCTATGCTCTTTTATTACCACGAACTGAATTACTGGGTGTGCCTTATCTCGGCGCTGTATTTTCTGGCGGCATACTTATTGAAGCTCCCCCGGTATTTCTATATCCTCCGGTTCAAAACCTTTATTTATTTTCTGACCGGGGTCTTCGCCTTCACTTTTATCTTATTCAGCCTGGTGACCCGCCAGGATAACGATAAAAACCTGGAAGACAAGCACCTGTTTGCGGAAAAGCTCCTGCAGCAGAGAGACCTGAAAGCGGAGCTGCTGCTAAACCAGTTTCACAACCTGATTCAGAGCGATACTACCGTTGCCAACACACTCGAAAGACCCGTACTGGCCTATGAGTCGCTTCGCTACCTGGTAAAAGACAGCCTGCTCAGCCCTTACTTTGACGCTTACGATGTGGACGTACAGGCGTATACTACCGGAGGAAGACCCCTGACCAGCGACTCCCTCTTAAGCCTGAGCCGGGTGTATGCCCAATACGCCGGGAAGGACAATAAAACCGAATTTCCCGGCCTGTACTTTCACCGGAAGGAAAACGGGGAAAACAATATGTATGTCCTCTTCTCCGAAGTGCTGAAAAACGGTATTGTTCGGGGTGCGGTAATGCTGAAAGTAAGCTACAGCACTTCCGACCTGGCCCATACCGCCGAAAAACTGACCGACCACACCCTGCGCCGGGAGCCGGGAATGAACGCCAGCAGCTATGCCCTATTTGATAAGAACAGGCGAATCATTTATAAGGAAGGAAATTATGATTATCTGCGGGAACTTGACCTCCGGTTGCTGGAAGGCGGAGAGGTCTCCGACCGCCAGGTGCTCACCAACGGATTCCTCCATTATATCCGGAAAGATGCAGGGGGAAATGTAGCCGTCATCACCCAACCTTCCGACTTCTACCGGGATACGCTTTCTGGCTTTTCCTATTTATTCCTTATTACCCTTAGCGGGATGGTAGTCTTACTGGCCCTCCTCGGTATCCTGTCAGGCTTTAAAGTATACCGGATAAGCTTTTCTTCCAAGATCCAGTTCTTCCTGAACCTCGCCTTCCTTGTGCCGCTTACCATCATTATCCTGCTGACCCTGGGCGTAGTGATCAGTTCATTCATTACGCTTCAGAACAGAGCCATGCAGGAGAATTCGTTAAATGTGGCCGGCACCATTAACCTTCATTACCAGGATTACCTCAATGGAAAAAGTACAAAAGCCTACCTGGAGGAGCAGCTCAGTACGCTTGCCTTGTCGGCCGACTTTGAGATCAGCATTTTTGATCCCGAGGGTCGCCTTACCTATACCTCTACCCCCGGGCTCTACAGGGTACATCAGCTTTCGGACCGGATAAATCCTGAAGCCTATGCCCGGATCATGTCAGGACAAAACAGCGAAGTGCTCCTGGAAGAAACCCTGGGGGCTCTTGAGTTCAAGACCGTTTACCTCAGCGGAAAGGCCCCGGACGGGAAAACCTTCGGCGTGATCGGCATTTCCTACCCGGAGGCGGGCTACTCCCTGCAAAGGCAGATTAAAGAGGTGGGCGCTGCCATCCTGATCATCTTCCTGATCATGTTTTTTATACTCCTGGCGTTTTCTTACACGGCCAGCACCAACCTGACCGATCCGTTGAAGCTGATCGCCCAAAAGCTGAAAAAGACCAATCTGAATGAAAAGAACGAGGAAATTCTCTGGAGGTCTAATGATGAGATCGGACTGCTGACCAATGAATATAACCGGATGATCAAAAAGCTGGAAGAAAGCCGGGAAGCACTTTCCACCAGTGAGAAGCAGACCGCCTGGCGTGAAATGGCCCGGCAGGTGGCCCATGAGATCAAAAATCCGCTAACCCCGATGAAGCTGTCGATCCAGCAGCTCCAACGCACCCTGCCTGCGGATAACGAGGAAACCCGCCAGAAAATAGACCGGGCGCTGGCTTCCATCAATGAACAGATCGACAATATCTCCGAGATCGCCAATTCTTTCTCGGAATTCGCCAAAATGCCGGTTCCACGCTCGGAGGTCTTTGACCTGGTCTCTTCCGTACAAAAAACCATAGACCTCTACACCCAGAATAACAATATCAAGATCAACTTCCGTACAGAAGCGGATGAAGTCATGGTCAGTGGCGATAAGATGATCCTGACCCGTGCTGTAAATAACCTTGTTCTCAACGGACTGCAGTCTGTACCCCCTACCCGCAAGCCTATCATCACGGTGTCGGTATCCGAAAAAGGGGATATGGGCATGGTAGAGGTGCAGGATAACGGCGCAGGTATCTCCGAAGAATTGCGAAAAAAAGTATTTATACCCAATTTCAGTACCAAGCAGGGTGGATCAGGCCTCGGGCTTTCCATGGCCAAAAGAGGTATTGAGCATGCCGGGGGGAATCTCTGGTTTGAGTCTGTGGAAGGCGAAGGAACCACCTTCTACCTCGAGCTGCCGAAAAGCAAATAATCTTTGTAAGAAAACACCAAATACTGTGTTATGCTTATTTTTGAAATAATCATTTGCTAAATGTAAACTCCTTGATTTCAAAAACTTCACGAGCCTTGTCTTTGGTGTTTTCTTATCAAAGACCTGAAAATACTGATTTTTCCTGCAGGTACTAAACAGGTATTTTCATTATCTTTGCCCCTGTTATGGTGACTATTCACTCCTTTGTATTCTCTCCGTTTTCGGAGAACACCTATGTTCTTTCTCACGAGACCGGTGAAGCCGTGGTCATCGATCCGGGCTGCTACACCCAGGCTGAAAAAGAGCAGTTAAGAGATTACATTCAAGGCGAAGGACTGACAGTCAAAGCCATCCTGCTTACCCACGCCCATCTCGACCATGTATTCGGAGCAGCATATATAGCCCGGACATTCGGGGTGGAAATTTACATGCATCCACTGGAAAAGCCTATACTGGCCGACTTTGAAACCCGCTGCCGGCTTTGGGGGATTCCCGGATGTGAACCCGTGGAAGCCCAACATTATTTTGAAGAAGGCGATACCTTTTCGTTCGGAAATACCGTGCTGGATATTATCCACGTGCCCGGCCATGCTCCCGGCCATGTAGCCTTTATCTGCGAACCGGACCGATGGGTCATCAGTGGCGACTGCCTTTTTTACCGAAGCATCGGCAGAACAGATCTGCCCCTGGGTGATCACGACACCCTGATCCGTTCTATCCGAACCCGGCTTTTCATTCTTCCTGATGATTACACCGTGTATGCAGGGCACATGCAGCCCACTACCATCGGCGAAGAGAAAAAACTTAACCCCTTTTTGCAATAGTGAGACTGTTTACCCTACCCAATTTTATTACCTTATCCAACCTCCTATGCGGTTGTCTAGGCACGTTAGCCGTGCTGCAGGAAGGAGACCTCAGAAAGGGCGGGCTTTTTATAGGAATAGCGCTGATTCTGGATTTCTTTGACGGTTTCGCCGCCCGATTGCTGAAACAGGGTTCAGAGCTGGGAAAGCAGCTGGATTCGCTGGCGGACGTGGTTTCCTTCGGTGTACTGCCGGGGTTTATCCTTTGGGCGCTGATAAAAGATTCGGCTTACCTGCCTCAGCACAGCGCGTTCATTGCCTTTCTTATCCCTGTCTTTTCAGCACTTCGCCTGGCCAAATTCAATATTGATACCCGGCAGTCGATGAGTTTCATCGGCCTGCCTACCCCGGCCAATGCTATGGTGATCGCCGTTTTCCCTTATCTGGTGCAAAGCTCTCCACAAACAGCAGACATTCTGATGAACTCCTGGTTTCTGCCGGTATACATCCTGATTTTTGCTTATCTCCTGGTAGCTGAAATCCCGTTGCCCGCCTTAAAGTTCAAAAATTACAGCTGGCAGGATAACCGGTTTACATACACTTTACTTATTCTTTCCGTAATTTTGCTGGCGCTGCTGAAGCTGTCGGCCGTACCGTTGATCATCTTTGGTTATATACTCTATTCGATAATACAGTACATCAGAAATAAATAACTCATGAAATTTAAAGCTTCTATTGACATCATGCCTATGAAAGAGATTCTTGATCCCCAGGGAAAAGCCGTTCTTCTGGGGTTGAAGAACCTGAACATCACCAACATAGACAACTGCCGCATCGGACGTCACATTGAGCTGATACTGGAAGCTGAATCGGAAGCTGAGGCCGGCGAAAGTGTGGAAAATGCCTGCAGGCAGCTTCTGGCCAACCTGATCATGGAAGAATATTCCTTTACTTTGTCGGAAGCCTGAGTGGCGGAAACTCCCTGACCGTAATTTTTCTTTCCTCCCGCCTTTTGACGGGAATAAAATCCAGCTGGCGTGGCCGGAAGTATCTTTCGGCTTTTGCAGAGGCATAGATCGTATGGGCATCCTGCAGCCATTCATAATAATTGACGGGGTGGGGATAAAGGTTATCGTCCAGTTCGAGATACATGAGGTGCAGATGGGTATCTGAGCGGTTCTGAATAGCATTAAAACCCGTCCGTCCCACTTCGCCCAGCTTGTCGCCCGGCCGCACCCGCTGGCCGGCCTCGACTATGCTGATGCGGTTATGGGCATAATACCACAGTCCGCCCCGTTCCAGGTCATAAACCCATACGTAATTTCCGCCCCTGAACAGCGAGCCTTCTTTCCAGTGGTGCTCAACGGCGATTACTATCCCGTGCCCTACCGACACTACATCCACATACTCTCCCCGCCGGTCATCGATACAGTCGCGGTCCTTATCAAAAATAAAAATATCGTGGGCCGGATGGCTGCCGCTGACCGACTGATCAAACAGATCAAATTCACGGACATAATATCCGTTTCCTCTTCTTCCGCCTACCGCCGAAACATTACTGCCGGCAAGGGGGAAAACCAGGGGAATGTATTCGCCAGGTGACAATGTATTCGGGAATTTTCGCCGGAGTTCATTCATGAAGGCTTTAAACTCCTCTTCTGCCTCCGAAGGCGTGACGTAGTGATTCCGGATGTTGACCAGAAGCTCTTTATATTTTTCAAAAAAAAGGGGATGTTCCCTGAAAGAAAAAGTGGTATCGCTCTCCGGCCGAAAGCAGAAAACGGAGGATACGATAAGCAGTGTGTTAACCAGCATCTGGAGTCTTATGGAAAAAAAATATCTCAAATATAGCACCAGATGCTGCCATACCGGACAAAAGGGTCGGCGAATCATTGATTTTATCTAAAAAAAACTCAAATAAAACACAAAAATGATCGTATATTTGGGTTTTAATCAGAATCTTAAGCACTTTTGAGCAGGACAGGAAAACTCTACCGAAAAAATAGAAATTTAATTGGCTACTTTATAGCTGCTCTGGGGGGGGTTATTGTCCAGTATCTTACAGGGACCACCCTCCTTGTTAATTTCTTTCAATGGAATAATGTAAATGCCTTCTGGGTGGGTTATCTGGTCTCTATTCCTGTAGGTTTCTATCTGACCAAACTCCTGGCTTTTAACGCCCGGAACTCGGGAAAAACTACCCGGGAAATGGTAAAATACCTCATCACCATTGTGGTTTCCGGGTGCATTACCGTTTATGGGGCCAACTACTCCATCCGCCTGCTGATGCAGATTCTGGGCGACGGAAAACTGATTGTACCTCTTACCGGAAAGGAATTCAGCCCGGCCGGAACCCTCGGCCACTTTATGGGGATGGGCATGAGTTTTATTTTTAATTTCATTGTCCATAAAAGGTTCACTTTTCACCAGACCGGTCTTTGGGACAAGCTCCTTAGCGTATTCCGTGGGCATTGACAAGTTAAAAACTAAAAGTGAAAAACTAAAAGTGAAAAGTTAAAAGTTATGGTACATTAGTATTTTATTGAAAGAATGTTCCGCAACCGCAGCGGCGGACCGTTTTTAGTTTTTAACTTTTCACTTTTAACTTACTTATTGAGTACATTTGAAGCCTAAAGCAATCAACTCATGAAAAAAATCACCATCTTCTTATTTTTCCTGCTAACAGCTGCAGGAACCTTCGCCCAGAAAATGGCCGTGGAGGAAGGAAATTTCAAATTCCTGAAAGATGCCAAAGCTGTCAATGTGGTCTTCCGTTACGATGACATGAAGTTACTTAAAGAAAACAAAACGGAGCTACAGTACGTGCAAGAGAGAACCGCTGAGCTAAACACCAAGAATGCCGGCACGGGCGACACCTGGGCCAAAAGATGGGATGGCGCCAAAGAGTCGGTATGGGAGCCAAACTTTATGGACCTTCTTGCGAAAACCGTAACGGCCAAAAAAGGCACCGTTTTCGGGCAGAACCAAAAAGATGCTCCCTACACTCTGACAGTAGACGCTATCTGGCTTTATCCGGGCTGGGATGCCGGCGTAATGAAGCAACCCGCCAAAGTCACCACGCTGCTGACCTTTACAGAATCTGGCAACCCCTCCAAAGTATTGTTGAAGATCAAAAGCGAAAATGCCCCCGGCGATCAGTGGGGAAGCAACTTCAGCAATGAGTCACGCATCGGCGAGGGTTTTGAAAAAACGGCGAAGACGCTGGGGAACAGAATTCTGAAAGAAGCGTACTAATTAAGTGAACAGTGAACAACTAACAGTGAGAAGTTAAGGAATATTCTTTCAATAAAATACTAATGTTCCTTAACTTTTCACTGTTAGCTTTTAGTTTTTCACTGAATTAAAAACTCCTCCGGTGTGCCCCCGTTCTGCAATAAATAAGCCATGCTCCTGATCACCCGGTCATGCTTCTGCACAAACGGATTTTCCTCGTTCCATACATAACCGGCCAGTACAGCACAGATCTTCCGCTTGACGTCGGGGTTTTCGGGCCGGTGGAAGAACAGGGTTTGCAGGTTGCCGGTGTACCATTCCTTCACGTAGGTCGAGAACACCCGCACCCCTCTTTTCATATAGTCTGAATATTCTTTTTCCCAGTCTACGGGCTGGCCGCTCTGCTCTTTCAGAAACAGCTTGGCAGAAAGGAGTCCTGATTCGGTGGCAAAACACACGCCGGAAGAGAAAACCGGATCCAGGAATTCCGCGCTGTTGCCTGTGAGTGTAAATCCGGGGCCGTAGTTCTGCTTCACCGCACAGGAATAATCCTGTATCTTATGCGGCTTGAAAATAAATTCCGTATCCAGGTAGCGGTCACGGTAGTAATCCGAATGCCGGATAGCTTCCCGCAGGGCTTCCTCCGTATCTTCCGGCAACGCCTGAATATATTTTGTGGGTCCTACCACACCTATGCTGGTATTTCCGTTGGAGAAAGGGATCACCCACAGCCACACCTGGGTTTCCAGGATATCAAAGGAGATCAGTGTTCCTTCGCCTCCACTTACCCGCATATCATCTTTCACATGCGTAAAAATGGCGGAATTCTCGGTAACATCAGAGGGCCGGTCAAGCTGAAGTATCCGGGGAAGAACCCGGCCGTAACCGCTGGAATCAATGATAAACTTCGCTTTTATCTCCGAAGTTTCACCGCTTTTATTCCTTACCGTGGTCACAGAGTCCGTACCCTGAAACTGTACATCCAACACCTCCGTTTCAAATTCCACATCCACCCCCTTACGGATCACCTCCTGCGCCAGGGTGTTATCAAAATCGGCACGGGGTGCCTGCCAGGTCCAGTCCCAACCTTCTCCAAACTTATTACTGAAATCAAAAAAACATATTTCTTCTCCCCGGATAAAACGGGCACCGGGCTTTATCTCAAAGCTTTTTGCTTTCAGGGCTTCCAGCAGGCCTGCTTCTTCGTAGTGTTCCATTGACCTGGGAAGAAAGCTCTCTCCGATCACAAACCTGGGAAATTTCGATTTTTCTACCACCTTCACCTTTGCGCCGTGGTTAAACAGGTAAGCCGATGCTACACATCCGGAGGGACCCGCTCCGATCACCAACACATCAACCTCTTCCTTTTTCATATTATATATTATCTGTTTAGTATGGTAAAAAAATACGCAAGAAATATACTATCTTTGCAGCCTCAAAATTAGGAATATTATATTCAAAGACAAAAATAATTCTGTTTGGAAACAAGTCCGGTTTAACCCTTAACATTTAATGAGCTCCGATACGCGTCATCTAAACCTAAATCACTTTAAATCAATAACATACAAAGAAACCCCTGTAGAAATTGATGAAGATACCCTGCAGCGGGTAAGCAATAGTTTTTCGTTCCTTGAAAAGTTTTCCCGGAACAAGGTCCTTTACGGGGTAAATACAGGGTTTGGCCCTATGGCACAGTACCGGGTTCCGGACTCCGACCGCGTCCGGCTGCAATACAATCTGATCCGTAGTCACGCCACCGGGTCCGGACAGCCGCTGGCTCCTGAATTTTCCCGCGCCTCCGTACTTGCCCGGCTGAATACCCTTTGCCTGGGCAATTCCGGCGTTCACCCTTCGGTGATCACCCTCATGAAAGAGCTCCTGAACCGCGACATCATCCCGCTGATCTTTGAGCATGGCGGAGTGGGTGCCAGTGGTGACCTGGTCCAGCTGGCCCACCTTGCGCTGGTGCTTATCGGCGAGGGTGAGGTTTTTTACAAGGGTGAAAGAAGAAATACCGCCGGGGTCTTTGAACAGGAGGGGCTGCTTCCCATACAAGTGGAGATTCGCGAAGGTCTGGCCCTGATCAACGGCACTTCCGTCATGTCGGGCATAGGGATCGTTAATTTTTTCCGGGCCCGAAAGCTTCTCGACTGGTCGGTGATATGCTCATGCGCCATTAACGAGCTCATGCGGGCTTACGACGACCACCTGTCTATGGAGCTGAATCATACCAAACTACACCACGGACAACGTGAAATAGCAGCGCAGATGCGGACCTATCTGGCCGACAGTCAGCTCACCCGAAAAAGGAAAGAACATCTGTACACCGGCGAGAATAAAGAGTCGATATTCAAGGAAAAAGTACAGGAATACTATTCCATCCGTTGCGTTCCCCAGATCCTGGGGCCGGTGCTGGATACCCTCAATAACGTAGCTGTCGTACTGGAAAATGAGATCAACTCCGCTAATGACAATCCCATCGTGGATATGGAGACTGAACACGTTTATCATGGTGGAAATTTCCACGGCGACTACGTGTCACTCGAAATGGACAAGCTGAAAATAGTGGTCACCAAGCTGACCATGCTGGCCGAGCGCCAGCTCAACTACCTGGTAAACCCTTCTCTGAACGGCATCCTGCCTCCTTTTGTGAACCTGGCCGTGCTGGGTTTCAACTTCGGGATGCAGGGACTGCAATTCACGGCTACGTCCACCACAGCGGAAAGCCAGACCCTTTCCAATCCCATGTACATTCACAGCATTCCCAATAATAACGATAACCAGGACATTGTGAGCATGGGTACCAACTCCGCCCTGCTGGCCGCTAAGGTCATAGAAAACGGTTTTCAGGTACTGAGCATTGAGCTTATCACGATATGCCAGGCCATTGATGCCCTGAAATGCAAAGATTTTGTATCTTCGGCTACGAAAGATATTTACGACCGGGTGAGATCGGTAGCTCCGGCTTACCGTGAAGACCGGCCGATGTACAAAGAAATTGAAGCGGTAAAAAATCTGTTATTAAACGGCGAGGTATAATGAAGTGTGCAATTATTACAGGCGGATCAAGGGGGATCGGGAGGGCCATTTGCCGTAAGCTGGCAGCGGAAACCTCCTACCACCTCCTGATCAACTACCGGTCTAACCGGGAGGCCGCCGAAGAAACATTGCAGGAGATCAGAGCACTGGGCAGTAGCGGCGAGATCATCGGGTTCGACGTGGCTGACCGGGAAGACACCCTGAAGGCATTGGGAGAATGGCAGGAAGCCCATTCCGAAGCCAGAGTGGAAGTGATCATCAATAATGCAGGCATTACACGTGACGGCCTCTTTATGTGGATGAGCCCGGAAGACTGGACCGAGGTGATCCAAACCAGCCTGAACGGCTTTTACAACGTCACCGGCTTTTTCATTCAGCAGTTGCTCAGGAACAAGTACGGCAGGATCGTCAACATTGCCTCGGTATCCGGTATGAAGGGCACAGCCGGGCAGGTCAACTACTCCGCCGCCAAAGGAGCCCTGGTAGCCGCTACCAAGGCACTGGCCCAGGAGGTGGCCAAAAGAAATATCACGGTTAACGCCGTGGCGCCGGGCTTCATAAAATCGGATATGACCGGCAATCTGAATGAAGAAGAATTGAAGAAACTTATACCGGCCGGTCGTTTCGGCGAAGCGGAAGAAGTGGCTGATCTCGTGAACTTTTTGGTATCCGAAAAAGCTTCTTATATTACCGGGGAAGTGATCAATATAAACGGAGGAATCTATTCATAAGATGCACAGAAGAGTGGTTATCACGGGCATGGGGATCTGGTCCAGTATAGGAATCACCCTGGAAGAGGTAAAAGATTCGCTTTACCGGGGCAGGTCAGGGATCGTCATTGACCCGGAACGGCAGGAGTATGGATTTAAGTCGGCCCTGACAGGTAAGGTGCCCAGGCCCAACCTGAAGGATATGCTGACCCGCCGTCAGCGCGCCAGCATGGGCGAAGAATCGGAATACGCCTATCTGGCCACCGTACAGGCTTTGCAGCAGGCAGGCATTGATGACGACTTCCTGGAAAAAAATGAAGTGGGTATTCTTTACGGCAACGACAGCGTTTCCAAGTCCATTATAGAAGCAACCGATATTTTACGGGAAAAGCGCGATACTTCGCTGATAGGCTCCGGCGCCATCTTCCGGTCTATGAATTCGACGGTGAACATGAATCTCTCTACCATCTTTAAGATGCGGGGGATCAATCTGACGGTCAGCGCGGCCTGTGCCAGCGGCTCCCACTCCATCGGTCTGGGCTTTTACCTGATCCAGAACGGCCTCCAGGACACGGTGGTTTGCGGCGGTGCCCAGGAGATCAATAAGTATGCCATGAGCAGTTTCGATGCACTGGGCGTATTTTCTACTTATCACGAAGACCCTGCCCGCGCCTCCCGACCTTTTGACCACTCACGCGACGGGCTCGTTCCCAGCGGCGGGGCTGCCACCCTGGTCCTGGAAGAGTACGAAAATGCCGTAAAACGCGGCGCCCCTATTCTGGCGGAGGTCATCGGATACGGGTTTTCCTCCAACGGAGGCCATATTTCCACACCTAACGTGGAAGGCCCCTCGACAGCCATGCACCGGGCCGTTAATCAGGCCGGCATCCGCGCCACAGAAGTGGATTATATCAATGCCCACGCTACCTCCACACCCCTCGGCGACTCCAATGAGGCGGAAGCCATTTATGGGATCTTCGGGGAAAGAAATCCTTACGTGAGCTCTACCAAATCCATGACCGGCCACGAGTGCTGGATGGCGGGAGCCAGCGAGGTCATTTACTCCATCCTGATGATGCAAAATGATTTTATTGCCCCCAATATCAACTTTGAAACTCCTGACGAGCAATCGGCTAAATTAAATATTGCCAAAAATACAATAAACGAAAAAATTGATATATTTTTGTCAAATTCGTTCGGTTTCGGAGGAACGAATTCCGCATTAGTGGTTAAAAAGATATGAGCAAGGAAGAAATAATAAAAAAGACCAACAGTTTTCTATCGGAAGAGTTTGAAGTGGATATCGATACCATCCGGCCCGACGCTATTTTAAAAGATACTTTAGGACTGGACAGCCTGGATTATGTGGATCTGGTAGTAACGGTAGAAGCCAACTTCAAAGTGAAGCTGGGTGAGGCCGATTTTACGGGTCTTTCTACCTTCAATGATTTCTACCGGCTGATAGAAAGAAAATTAAACAATGAGTGAGTGGGATGGTAAATCCAAAGGAACGGTTCTCGGCTACCAGATTTTTGTTTTCCTGATTCGCAAGGCGGGTGTAAGAGTTGCCTACGGCTTACTTTTCTTTGTTGCCACCTACTATTTCCTGTTTCTGCCTGACAGCAACCGGGCCATTTATTACTACTTCAGGAAAAGACTGAACTACCCGCCACTGAAAGCGCGGCTGTCTGTTTTCAAAAGCTACTTTACTTTCGGACAGACCATCATCGATAAGATCGCCATCTCTGCCGGACTACGAAACCGCTTCACCTATGAATTTGACGGTATTGAGACCCTGAAGCGCCTCCTGGCAGAACAAAAAGGGGCCGTACTTATCAGTGCACACATGGGTAACTTTGAGATCGCCGAGCATTTCTTCGCTGAAATTGACCTCGACTTTCAGATCAATCTGGTCACCATTGACCAGGAGCATTCCGCCATCAAGGAATACCTGGAGAGCATCAAGAAACCTTCGGTAAAGCTGATCCTGATCCGCGAAGACATGTCGCATATCTTTGAGATCAACGAGGCTCTTTCCAAAAATGAGGTGGTATGCTTTACCGGCGACCGCTACGTGAAAGGCAGCAAATATTTCTCAGCCCCCCTGCTGGGTGAAGAGGCCCGCTTTCCGGCAGGTCCTTTTATGATCGCCTCACGCCTACGCGTGCCGGTAGTGTACGTCTATGTGATGAAAGAATCGAACCTCCACTACCATCTTTACGCCCGGGAGGCTACCGTAAAGCATCGCGATGCTGAGGCCCTGTTGACCTCCTATACGCAGAGCGTGGAGGGCATGATTGGGCGGTATCCGTTGCAGTGGTTTAACTATTTTGATTTCTGGAAAAAATAAGTTAGAAGTTAAAAACTAAAAACGGTCCGCCGCTGCGGTTGCGGTACATTTTTTTCATTTAACTATTCACTTTTAGTTGTTCACTATAATACTTATGTACCATAACTTTTAACTTTTAGTTTTTAACTTTTAACTAACAAACGTCTATGCTGCAAGAGACCATAACCTTCATCCATTCCCGCACCTCCTCCTTTCAACCGGAGGCGGGGATCATCCTGGGTACCGGGCTGGCCGGACTGGTAAACGATATTGAGGTACGATACGAAATACCCTATGAAGAGATTCCTCATTTTGTACACTCTACCGTGGAGTCCCACAAGGGGAAGCTGATCTTCGGTACCCTGGCCGGTAAGCGGGTGGTCTGCATGCAGGGACGCTTTCATTACTACGAGGGCTACACCATGAAGGAGATCACTTACCCGGTGCGCGTTATGCAGGCCCTGGGTATCCGGCACCTGCTGATCTCGAATGCCGCCGGCGGTCTGAACCCCGCCTTTTCGGAAAGTGACATCATGCTTATCACTGATCATATTTCGTTGTTTCTCCCCGATAATCCGCTGTTTGGCAAGAATATATCCGGTGATCGTTTCCCCGATATGAGCGAACCTTACTGCCCGAAAATCCTGGAAAAAGCGCGGCGCATCGTCCTGGAAAAAGGGATAGACCATGTCCGGGAAGGCGTTTATGTACCCGTGCCGGGCCCGCAACTGGAAACACGGGCGGAATACAGGCTTCTGAGGCAGTTGGGCGCCGATGCTGTGGGAATGAGTACCGTACCTGAGGTTATTGTGGCCGTTCAGCTGAAGATACCGGTATTGGCGGTGTCGGTCATCACGGATATGTGTATCCCCGAAACGTTGAAAAAGGCGGAGCTGCAACACATCCTGGCTCATGCGGCCGTGGCCGAACCCAAGATGACCCTGCTTTTCCGCGAACTCATCAAAACACTGGACTGATGCCTTTTTACAGGGAAACAGATCTGCCCGGCGAGGGCCGGCTGAGTATCTGGAAGATTATGGAGGAACATTTTCCTGTAGCATTAAACGAAAACTCTTTAAAAAGACTGTCCGGCATGAAGCGGGAAGATCACCGGCGGGGCTTCCTGGCTGTCAGAATGCTATTGGAAAGGGCCGGGCTTAGTGACCATGACCTCCTTTATCAACCGGATGGCCGGCCTTTCCTGAAAGACGGCCGGTACGTTTCTATCAGCCATTCACATGCATTTGCAGCGCTTTATATCGGCTCTGAGGCCTGTGGAATTGACATTGAAAAGATCAGCACAAAATTACGAAAAGCAAAATCTCACTTCATTCAAAAAGAAGTGATCCCGGCAGGAATCGAACCTCAGGCCCTTACCGTCATCTGGACAGTCAAAGAAGCCATTTATAAACTCAGCGACTCCCGGCCCCTGAGCCCCCTCACCGACCTGCATGTCTACCCTTTTGATCTTACATCCGGTTCCGGCACTGCCTGTTCCACCTTCCCCGGCTGGGAGAAGGAGTTTTGCTTTCAATTTGAGCAGCTGGAAGATTATATATTGACCACCTGTAAAATGCCAACCGGCCTTTAACTTCCTTTTCAACCCTTCTTTAAGTTTAATCATATAGATCACTATTAAATATGGCGGTGGAAAGTTTGCAGGCTGGCTTTTAGATAATCAGAAGACTGATACATTGAAATTAAAACTTAATCCCCTGATATTGGGAAAAGGCATCAAACTATTTGAGAATTCGTCTTCAAAGTACAAATTGGCATTAGCTGATACTTTAAACAAAGAGAACGGATTACAAATAATTACCTTTAATATAATCTACTCGGAATACGTTTGAAAATTATCATTACAGTACTGACTTTTGCAATTTTATGTACACGTATTACAGAAGCATTTTCTTTATGGACGAAGTGTGAATAAAAGTTTAATTTGTTGCAACTTTTTGTCATGGGTTTGCATTTAAAACATTAACGACAACAACCAACATCAGTAATAAAATGAAACGAGTAACCGGTATCGGGGGTATTTTCTTCAAATGTGAAAACCCCAAAAAAGTAAGAGAGTGGTATCAGACACACCTTGGGTTAAATACAAACGAATACGGAAGTGTGTTTGAGTGGTACCAGGGTGCTGACAGCACAAAAAAAGGATTTACGCAATGGAGCCCTTTCAATGACAAGACAAAATACTTCGAACCTTCAACAAAGGAATTTATGATAAACTATCGGGTGGAGAACCTGGAAGCACTTGTTGAAGAATTAAAAAAAGAAGGGGTAACCATTGTAGACAAGATTGAAACGGTTGAATATGGAAAATTTGTCCATATCCTTGACGTAGAAGGAAATAAAATTGAACTTTGGGAACCTAATGACATCGAATTTGAAAAACTGGGTAAACAAATTGGTGCTGAAACGACAAAATAGTCACCCTTAAGGATATACTGCTGCTAACACGGGCAGCTGTTTCACAACTCCTTTTAAGACCCCGAATTTTATAAATTCGAATGAGTTGATAGCGATAAGAGTATTATAACCCGATTCAAACCACGACTTAGAAGGGGCAAAAAGGGAGTTCGCATTTTTCATTTAAAAAAACATTTCAACTGACTGAAAACGGCAAACAAATTTGTTTATAATTATACTATCAAATATAACATAGCTTATGAAAAAACATCAAAAGATCCATTATTGCTATTATTTGGTGTGTATGGTGCGAACTATTTTATAGCTACAATATCCGGAGCTAATTCAGGAATGATACTTTAAAAACAATGCAGGCTTAAAGTTAATGAGAAACGGATGTTGCAATTTCTCCTAAAGACTAAACTGGCCTGCAGGATAAAGAAAAACTACAACTTCAACGCGGATTAGAAAACTCAGAGGACGGGCCGTAAACATTATTTTGGACTAAAAATATGGAAAAAAGTAAATTACTTGAAATGAACAACGTGGGTATCGTTGTAGAAAACCTTGATAATGCCATATCTTTTTTCACAGAAATAGGACTGACGTTGGAATACCGAATGATGGTGGAAGGAGAATGGGCAGGTAGAGTGACAGGACTCGGAAACCAATCTGCGGAAATTGCAATGATGGTTACTCCTGACGGACACAGCCGGCTTGAACTCTCAAGGTTTCTGACACCCGCCCCTATTTCAGATCACAGGACAGCACCCGTTAATTCTTTGGGGTATCTGAGAATTATGTTCAGAGTAGAAAATATTGACGAGTTGGTATCCAGACTTACCAGGCAAGGCGCTGAACTGGCTGGCGAAGTGGTTAATTATGAGAACATTTACCGGCTTTGCTATATTCGTGGGGTTGAGGGGCTGCTGATTGGATTGGCGGAACGGACAAATGAAAAATAAAAGCCACAGTTTCTCAACCAGAAGTAGTATTGTTGACATACGAACCTGGTAATGAAATAAATGAGTAATCAGAAAATGAAAGCAAAAAATGACAGCAGAAACGATAATTGAAAAACTTAAATTAACCAGACACCCCGAAGGTGGTCTTTACAGGGAAACTTATCGGGGCGAAAAATTGATTACGCTTGACAATGGCAGGGAGAGAAATACAGGAACTGCCATTTATTATCTTTTGAAAGACACTGACAAATCACACTTTCACAAGGTAGGTTCAGACGAATTCTGGTTGTTTCATCAGGGCGAGCCATTAGAAATATTTATGATAACCAATGACGGGAAGATTAAAACGAAAATTTTAGGCAACCGGTTAGATCTGAATGAAGAACCGCAGGTGACCATACCAGCAAACGTTTGGTTTGCGGCACACCTTAAAGACGAAAAAGGATTTGCACTTGTGAGTTGTATTGTTGCACCGGGTTTTGACTTTAACGACTTCGAATTAGGTGACAAAAATGAATTGATAAAATCGTTTCCAAACCTCAAAACAGAAATTGAACAGCTAAGTTTGTGAAAACGGAAGAACAACCATCAATAAAGCTATAAACATAACAGACCCAGACGCCACGTAAGATTATTCTACCTTTGAGTGTCCCTTTTAGCCAAAGCAGATTGTTATTGGGGTATAATTCAAACATTCAATAACAATTTAAAAAATGAAAGAGTATATTCTTCTTTTCAGGCACGAAAACGCGAACGGTAAAGTTTCACCGGAACAAATTCAACAATGGATGAAACAACAAATGGATTGGGTAAACAGCATTGTTGCAAAAAACAAATTTGTGAGTGGCACAGGACTGTTATTTGACGATGCCAAAGTAGTTAATCACCAAAAGCTTGTTACAAACGGCCCGTTTGGCGACATCAAAGAAACGCTTGGCGGCTACATTGTTGTAAAAGCTGAATCGGCAGACGAAGCAGCAGAGTTTGCAAAAGGCGCACCGATTTTACAAGGCAATGGCAATACGGTAGAAGTGCGGCAAATTGTAACGCATTAGACTGAAAAAAGTCCCTGGTTTTTCAGGGACTTTAACTAAAATGAACGAAAGCAATATAATTCCTCATTTGTTCAGGACAGAATACAGCAAAATGGTATCTGTCCTTACCAGGTCATTTGGCCTTGAATACATTGAAACAGCGGAAGATATTATAAGCGAAACTTTTTTGTCGGCACTTGACAGTTGGGCGTATAAAGGGGAACCCGAAAATCCAACAGCCTGGCTTTATGCTGTTGCGAAAAACAAATTGAAAAACCATCTTAGCCGAAATAATACTTTCAACAAAATTGTATCTGAAAAATTAACCGGTAAAGATTTGTTTAGTGAGACATGTATTGACTTTTCGGATAAAAACATTTCGGACAGCCAGCTTCAAATGCTTTTTGCGGTATGTCACCCATCTGTTTCGACCGAAGCTCAAATTTGTTTGGCATTACGAATACTTTGCGGATTAGGATTAAATGAAATTGCCGATGCGTTTTTATCCAACAAGGAAACTATTCATAAAAGATTGCAACGGGCAAAAGAGAAACTATATTCAGAAAAGATAAAGATGGAAATGCCCGACGATAAAGAAATCAATGAACGATTGAACACCGTTGTCCAGACAATATATCTTTTATTCAGCGAAGGTTACTATTCAGAAAGCAACAATTCCATTGTGCGGAAAGAACTTTGCGTTGAAGCATTGAATTTAACTTATTTACTGTTGAACAATCCTCGTACAAACAACCACACCATAAATGCTTTAATGTCGTTAATGTGTTTTCAGGCCTCCCGTTTAGAAGCAAGACAATCGGAAAACGGAAACATTGTGTTATATGATGACCAGGACAGAACACTTTGGGACACGGAATTTATTGAAAAGGGATTTCACTATTTACAGCAAGCCTCTAAATGGGAAATGAGATCAACCTATTACATCGAAGCAAGCATTGCCTGTTGGCACACGGTTGATAACAGCAATCCCGACAAATGGACAAGCATTTTGAAATTGTATGACGTTTTATTGTCCGCTAATAATTCCCCCATAGCAGCCTTAAACAGGATTTGGGCCTGCTCGAAAGTTCACGGAAATTTATCAGCCATAAAACAAGCTGAAAAGCTGAACTTAAAATCAAATCATTTTTATTTCATTCTTTTAGCGGAATTATACAGACATATTGACCCCAAGAAAACAAACGATTATTTGACAAAGGCGCTTCATCTATGCAAGACAGACACGGAAAAAGAAATGATACAAAAACAAATTAATAAACTAAATAAAAGTAATTTATTATAAAGTCGGTTATATCATCCTCCTGTCCACAAACTGCACCGGCTTCCGGCTCTTCGGCAGGTAAACCCGCTTATTGAGCTCCTCAAGCGGCAAAAATTCGATTTTGGGAGTTACCCGGAGCCTCGCCCGGAAATGGTCACGGATCTGGCTCAGGAAGTCGTCTGACGGCTCATCCACCGCCAGATAGATCAGGATCTCGTCGGTTCCCAGCTCATTGACAGAGATCTCGATCAGGTGGTTTCGGATCTCCTCAAATCCGCTCAGGAGGTTATTCATGGCCGGGGGGTAAAGGGTGGTGCCCTTATACTTGATCATCTGCTGTTTGCGGCCGATCACGGGTCCTATACGGAGCGAATTCCGGCCGCATTCACAGGGCTCGTAATGCGCCTGAACGATATCCCCGGTTTTAAAGCGCACCAGGGGCATGGCCTCCACGCCCAGGGTAGTCACCACCAGCTCACCGCTCCGGCCATCACTGACCTGCCTTCCCTCTTCATCCACCACCTCCACGATGATCAGATCCGGATGATGGTGCCCGCCCTGCTGAAGCTCACATTCGGCAAAAGCCGTGCTCATTTCCGTGGAAGCGTAGGTGGAAAACAAGCGGATGTCCCACTTCTCCATGATCTTGTTGCTGATATTGTTGGGCGAAAAATCCTCGTTCCGGAGCGGTTCTCCGATACAGATCGCCCCTTTGACCCCGCTATTGCGATAATCTATTCCGTTTACCTCGGCGTATTCGATCATCTTGACCAGGAAAGACGGTACGGTGATCAGGTAGGCCGGCTGGTAGCGCTGTATGGCGTCCCACTGTAATTCCGGGATCCCGGCACCTACGCGTACCACGGTGGCTCCCAGCTTCCTTAACCCGAGGAAATAGGCCAGCCCGGCCATAAACTGCCGGTCCATGGTGGTCATCAGCTGCACCACATCCCCTTTTTCCACGCCGGAGCAGGCAAAAGACAGGGCCTCATTGTAGGCCAGGCGGTCGAGGTCCGCGTCGGTCAACGCAAAGGTTACCGGACTTCCTGATGTGCCGGAAGTAGTGGCATAATCCACCACTTTCTGCGGCGGAACGCACAGGAACTCTTCGTTAAATTGCTGAAGATGCTCTTTGGTGGTAAAGGGCAGCTTCTGCAGGTCGGCCAAACCGACTACCTCCGGTATCCTGACCCCTGCTTCCCGGTAGTACCGCTGGTAAAATGCCGAATTCCGGGCTACATACTCCAGGGCTTCTTTTAGTCTGATTTCCTGAAATGCATCTATTTTCTCTCTGCTCCAGGTCTCTATGGCATGCTCCATCATAAATTCTTCTCTATTTCCCTTCGCGCAGGCAGGGTGGTGATCTCTTTGGTCAAAGCCGTTTCGAAGTAAACACGGGCTTTATCTTCCTGCTTTTTGCTCTTAAAATACTTTCCTGATTTGTAATATACGGACCAAAGTTCAGGATTCAAAGAAATATACTCCTCAAAAAATGAATCGGGCAGCACAGCCCGCTCTTTGAGTGCCTTGTCAAGCTCACGATCCAGCACGCGGTAGCGCTCATAACCGGCATACGCCCGGCTATGCAGGAAAGGATCCTCTTTGAGAGTTTCGGAAGCGGTATAAAGCATTTCTTTCCGCTCCGCCGAAAAGACCTCTTTCAGATCGTAAGCTACAAAAGCGCCCAGCTGATAAGGATTAGCCGACACCCAGGCCTTGCGCTCGGCCGGCCTGAACACTACCCCGTGATGGGCCAGCAACTGGTTCAACGATTTCTCGTTCCCCAGCCCGATGTCCCGGTCGTCTGCCCCTCCCGTGTTGCGGAGCAGGGCCACGGCCTTTTCCACATTCACTTTTTCGTAGGTATCCAGCAACTGGTTCACCCGGTCAAAGCGGTACAGGGAATGACTTTCTTCCTTCTGCTTCCTGTTCTTCTTATCCCGCGAATAGGTCTGGCTCAGGAAATGATTGGAGCAAACCAGCCGGGTCGAATTCTCCACTTCAAAAATGCCTTTTTTACGGGGCGAGATTTCGATCAGCACGGCCTGGTTATCCGCTGCGCTGCCTACCATGATACTTTCCGAAACAAAAACCCGCCGGCGGGCTGCGATCGCTATAGCCTCGTCTATATTCCGGGCATATTGCAGGATCTCCCGCACAAGGAGAGACACCGGTGTACGGGCCTTCCACGGCACAGACGACCGCCCGGCATTGATGGTCACGGTCAGTCCTTCCGTATTCATGCCGGAGACCACGCCTATCATTCCCGGCCAGCTGACCGACATGAAGCCGTACCCCGACTCCGGCTTTACAAAGGCCACCACCTTGTTTTCAGCAAACTCATCGCCGGCATAAAAATCAAAATTCCGGCCGATCAGCAGCTTCCCGTCCTCCGTATTTTCACCCCATACGGCAAAGGAAGTACAGCCCACCATGGCCAGGTCCTGCAGGGCATGGCCGATATCATGCGCGCCATGCAGATAGAGGCTGCGGGCATAAGGGGGAGCAATAAAATTAAGACTGTCGGAAGCATACCTTGACAGCCCGTAGATCTCCTTCCTGTATTCCGGGATAATGCTCCGCGGCAGCTTACGATTATACCAGGCCAGGAACTGCCGGAGCAGCCATTGTCTGCCCTTCGAAGGCACAATCTCCTCCACCTTCCTGAAAAAAACGGTTTCCTGATGCTGATAGAGGCTGTCGCTTAGCGCACCATTCTGCAGCCCCAGCTCTAACGGAGAACCTTCCACGTACAGTTCCCAAAGCCGGTAAGGGTTTTGCTTCATACTGCTGTTACCCGATATGCGGGCCGAGGGAGAAACCTGAGAAACTTCCGGCGCCGTATAAGGCAGGGAATACCTTTTCAGCCGGGCCGTTCCGCAGCCCGTAAGTAGTAGGAGTCCGCATATACTAGGTATCAGAATTGCTCTCACGGTAATTTTATACGATAGTTCAGGGTAGTGAGTTTTGAGTAGCGGGTTCCGGGTTGTATTCAAAGGAGACTGATATATTATGTATCCGATTCGATCTCCCGGTTAATTTTGTTCACCAGGTATTTCTTCCCCAGGATCTCGGAACAAGTATTTACCGCACCGATGGTTACCCCCAGCACACCGTGCATATTGACACTCTGGCCGGTAAAATAAAGGTTTTTTACTTTAGATTTCGGAGATATAAAGGTAAGCATAGGCTGGTTACTATCCTTAACATAACCGTACATATTTCCTTCCTCTCCCCCGATGTAGTCTCGATACGAAAGCGGTGTGGAAGTATAGATCGTTTCAATACAGTCGCGTATTCCGGGAAATCTCTTTTCTATCTCTTTCAGAAAACGTTCGGTCCGGTCTTGTTTAAACGCTTCGTATGCCTGACCTCTTTCCTTTTTGCTGGCTGCTGTATTGATGGTATCTTCCCACATCCTGACGTCATCAAAACGCATATAGGTCATAAACGTGATGTTTTCGGCATATTCATCGTCCGGGTTCTTCAGCCCCATGGAAGCCATGTAGCTCTGGGGCCAGGAATCATCCGGATAAAACTGGGACGACCACACGCTGCCGTGATCCCGCAGGTGATAAAAGTTACGGTTCCGGTATTTAAAGCAGCCGGGTTTGAATACCACATACAGGCTGAAGGCGGCCACCACAGGCTCCAGCAACCTGATCCGGTTCGTAAACGACTTCCGGAAACGGCTCTCCCCTGCCATAGTCAGAGTAGCCTTGAGGTCTACATTGGAAATAAACAGCTTCCCGCTGTATTCTTCACCCGAGCGGGTTTTTACTGCCGCAGGCTCCCCTTCATGAAAAACAAATCCGGTCACCTCCCGGTGTTTGAGGAGCGTCACATCATACTTCTTCAGCTCTTTTACAATCTGACGGGTGATCTGGCTCCCGCCCTTTACCACGCGCCAGGCGCTTTCAATGTAAGAATTAACGGATAAGGCATGTACGTAAAAAGGCGATCTTTCCGCAATACCGGCATAAAGATAGGTAGAGCCGGCCAGCACGGCCTTCAGCTTCTCGTTAGCGGTCAGCGAATCGAGGTAATTCCGGGTATTGACAGACAGCACGTTCAGGTCATAGCTGCCTTCCCACTCCAGGTTATACAGCGGAAAAGAGCTGCAAACCTCCTTCAGCCGGGCACAGTACTTTCTTAGTGTCTCTTCTTCGCCGGGGAAATACTTCAGCAGCTGTATAACAAAATTATCATAGCCCTGGGCATGAGGATATTCGTTGGGATCACCGTCGAACGAGATCACATCGAATCCGTCTTCATCCAGCTTCCGGAGCTCCAGTCCGTCGTAAATACCCAGATACTTGAAATACTTATACAGGTTTTGTTCTTTTCCCAGCCCGCCGATGTAATGAACCCCCGTATCAAATATAGCTTTATCGCGTGAAAAGGTTTGCAGATTTCCTCCCAACTGGTTGTTTTTCTCCAGTACAAGCACTTTCATCCCCTCCTTCGCCAGGATGATCGCCGATGCCAGGCCACCCAGCCCGCTCCCGATAATGATCGCATCATATTGATTCATAATCCTTAAGATCTATTACCTGCGGGAAAGAGCGCAGCCACTCTTCCGGCAGTTCATGCGCGCAGGAGATGAGCAGAACCTCATGCCCTCCGCCTGCAGGAAGCTCATCAGCATACTGCAGGTGCCGGTTTTTTACCGTATAATTGTTCCGGGCCACATCGCGTTTATGTTTGTCCCTGATCCAGGAATCCACTTTCCGCGCCGGTTGCCGGAGAACCAGTAACAAGTCCCCTTCCCCGTAATCGTCGGCAATATGCAAAATTTTTGCCTTGGGAGAAAGTTGTGCCTCTATCGCAAAAAAGCGTTTTTCCTTTTCTTCCAGGCCGGCTTTTACAGCTTCCCGCACAGCTGCCTCCTTATATACAAAATTCTCCATCAGGATCTCCCGCAAATACGCAGGCCCTTCCAGCTCTTCCCGCAGGCGATCGTACTCTTCCTTAAAATACCGGCTGATGGCTTTGGTTCTCTCCCTGTAACCTTCTCCGAAAGACGGATTTTCCGGCGTGATCCGTTTCAGAAACTTCAGGGTAAGCCGGTACTTCCGGATAAAAAAGTCACCTTTGGGCAAAACGTCAGATCCGCCATGGATCAGAATGGGCAGGATGTCCATTCCGAAATGCTCCGCCAGGTAGAAAGCTCCCTTGTGAAAACGCTTGACGAGGTTATCGGTCGACCGGGTTCCCTCGGGGAATACCACCACCGAATAGCCGGCTTGTATCTTCTCCCGCAACTGCTCTACACCACTTTCCAGGCCTTTTGAAACGGGGTAAAATCCTAAAAAGCGTACTCCTTTTCCGAAAATGGGGCTGTTATAGACCCAGTCGCTGACCAGGAAAACCGTTTTAGGGTGTAACATGCCCATCAGGAGAATGTCGAGGAAGGTGGTATGGTTAGCAATAAAAACGGCCGGTTTCCGGAAATCCTCCCCCGTGTTATTGATGATGCGGGTTTTCTTCAGGTTCACGTTGGTATCGAGCACGCTCTTCATGAATTTGGCCATGAACCACCTCAGGCCGCTTTTCAACTTTTCCTGGTTTCCCGGCCAGAACGAGGCCAACGTACTTAAAAATGAGAAAAAAAGCCCGCCCGATCCGTAATAAATGAAAGAGATGACAGAAGTGACCAGGATAAAAAGCCGGGTAGGAGATTTCCCGTGTTTGGGTCGCCACGCGATAAAAGCCCTGAAGAGCAGCGGATAAAATACAAAAGTAATGAGTACGGCCGTAAATACCCCCACCAGCGAAACCGCGGAAACAGACTTCAGGGCCGGATGCTCTGCAAAGATCAGGGCGCCTATGGCCAGGATGGTGGTCAGTACCGCCAGCAGTACGGAGGTACGGTAAAGCGGCATTTCATCTTTACCGTAGGTATATTCTTTCTGCAGAGCGGAGGTCATGAAAATACTGAAATCTACCCCGTGCCCGAAGACCAGGGTACAGACGATGGTACTGAAAATATTCAGGTCGATGCCCAGCAGTCCCATGAGCCCCGCCGTTACGAGGCCCGTGAGACCAATGGGAACGGCACTGATCAGCACCAGCTCCGCCCGCCTGAAAAACACGAAAAGAATCAGCAGAACCGCGATGAAAGACAGGTTGACCAGCCGGTTAAAGTCGTTTTTGAGGTTACCCAAAAACGTCTCATTGAGCTGCTGCCGGTCAATAACCAGTACAGAGGTTTCTTTTTTGAAACGATCCAGCACTTCACCGCGCCGGCTTTCGTCTACCTTTACCAGGGTGGTCACACTGTACAGGCCCTCCTTTTCGCTGATAAAATCCTGCATCGAAAGAGCTTCGAAGTCCAGGAAAACCTCCGGGCCGGCAGGGCGAAAATCATGACCGAGCAGCTCAAAGAATGACCGGTATGCATCTGCCGTAAAGCCCGTTTTCAGGCCTTCGGAAACCAGGGTCTGCTCAAGGAGTGTTTTCCTTTTTTGGGTCCAGAAACGGTTCCAATGATCTATTTTCTGCTGTTGGGCAGCCTGCGAAAGCAGGAGATCGCCCGGTGAGCTGAATTCCAGGATAAGACCCGCCGCTTTTACTTTCCGGAGCTCTGCAGCCAGCATCCTGCTCCTGTCCAGCACGGAATCCAGGGTGCCGGCATAGTTCACCAGGTAAAGTGACTTTGAGGTCAGATGGGTCGAGGCTTCCAGCTTTTTTTCCGTCAGTCTGATCTCTTCCGGAACATAATTCAGGCGGGAAATATCTTCGTTGAAGCCTACTTTTCGCCAGGTAAAAATACTGACCCCAATAGCGGCTATGCATAATATGATCAGCAGGCGGCTTCGTTCAAATGAGTAGGCCGAGAGGCGGTCGAGGATGTTCTTCCTTTGCGGAATGGCGGCCGTAGGGATGTCCCTATCGGAAATCCCGGTAGAGGCGCAAGATTTTGCGTCTCTACGGTCGTGGGAACCGTAAACTGTCACCTCTCCCCCGGGCCTGTACAAATGCGGAATAATGATCAACGAAAACACCGCCGAACCCACGACCGCCACTGCTGCAAAAATACCGAGATCCCGCAGCGCCTCGGAATGTACAAAAAGCAGGCAGAGAAAGGCTACGGCCGTGGTGGTACTGCTCATGATCAGCGGCCGGGTGATGTCGCGATACAGCGTTTCGATGTCGCTGTTGTGCTTGTAATGGGTCAGAATATGCAAAGCATAGTCAATGGTGACCCCCAGCAAAATAGCCCCGATGCTCAGCGAGATGGCCGAAATAGTGTCTTTGAGAAAATACAATGCCGAGGTGGCCAGCAGTACGCCGAATACCGTGGGAATAAAAAGTAGCACGGGGATATAGAAGCGCCGGTAATACAGCATCAGGATCAGCATCAGAACCGTCAGTGCCACGGCCATCGTGGTCACGATGTCATGCTTGATCTGCCGGGCATTGGCCACGGCGATAAGCGCGGCCCCGTGGTATTCGAGGGTGCTTTTCGTTTTAAATTCCCTGTTAAGATCGTTTTGGATGCGGTATAATTGTTCCGCGAAAAGGGTGTTTTTCTCAGTTTCGTTGCCGGTCGGCAGCGGATTGATAAACAGAAGAAGGCTCTGCCGGTCGGGCGTCAGCACATAGCCGTTCTCCGTAACAAACTCGTCGCCCGCGCTTAGGTCCTGCAATTTCCGCAAGCCACGAAAGGTCATCCCCAACGGATCTTCCATGATCATTTTTCCCGAAAGAAAAGCAGAGGGTGAGATTAAGGCCTGATAGTTCTCTCTCACGATCTCCTTCAGGCTATCCGGCCGCAGCCGGCCGTCCAGGGCCTGGTAGTCGGCCGGGTCCAGAAAAAGGGGCAGGTGGGAACGCACAAAAGCAAAAGCCTCTTCAAAGGTATCGTCAGAAAGCTGGCCCTGCACCGAACGGATGTAAGGCTCGCACACAACCAGGCTGTCGAGAAAGGCGTCGGCCAGGGCCGTAAGATCTTCTGTAGAGCCCGCTTCCTCCTTCCGGATCAGCACGGTGATCTTGTCGGCAAACTCAAGGCTGTTCAGCACGCGGGACGCCCTATCCGACGATTCACTTTTCGGGATCAGACGGGTAATATCTTCTTCAAATTGCAACCGGGTGAACAGCAAACCTGTTAGTCCCAGGTAAATCAGGGCCAGAAACAGGGAAAGAGCCCTGTTTTCCTCAATGAAACGGTGGATGCGAATAAAGACCTTATGCATTCAGCGCCGTTTTAGTTCTGGAAAAACAGGTGAGAATGCCGTAGCCTGTCAGCCCGGCGACACATGCCAGGCAAACCGCCAGCACAGAACTCCCGATGAGGTATTGCGACAGGTGGTGCCGGATCAGCTCAAAGGTCAGCGGTCCCTCCGGCAGCGATGGCGAATCCACAAACCAGGAACCTACTTTCAGGGAACAGAAAATGATCAGCGGGATAAAAGGCGGAAGACTGACATTGGAAAATGCAAAGGCGATCAGCTTGTTGAGCCGGAACGCATAGGCCGACCCCAGCACACCTACCGTCTGAAAGCCCCAGAGCGGTACAATACCCCAGAACACCCCTAATGCCATGGAAAACGCCTTGGTCTGGTGGCTGTCGCTGCTTTCCAGCACTTCCTCTTTCAGGAATTGCTTAATGTCTTTTTTTTTTAGGCTGCGGAAAAAATCCCGCGGTTTGATATACAGCAGCGTGATCACTACCAGCACCGTATTCAGGATGCTGATCCGGGTAAAGTCGCGAAAAGGCCGGAAATGAGACACCCGGTCTTTCTGTTCATAATGCACCCGAACCGGCACGTTCTCTACTTTCACTCCCTTCCAGGAAGCCCTCACGATCGACTCGATCTCAAATTCAAATTTGGGGGTAAAATAGCGTTTCGGCATCCGGTTTAGCGGGTATAATCGAAACCCCGACTGGGTATCTCCGAGCTTTACCCCGGTTTCGAACCAGAACCAGAAGTTGGAAAACTTGTTCCCGAAGCTACTTTTCCGGGGGATACCCTCCTGGGCCATATTCCGCTCACCGATCAGCAGAATATTGCCGTCGGAGGCGTTCAGCCTTTCGATAAATACAGGAATGTCGTCAGGGAAATGCTGACCGTCGGAATCGATGGTAACGGCAAACTCATAACCCAGTTCCCGGGCTTTTTCGAAACCGTTCTTCATGGCCGTTCCTTTTCCCCGGTTTCGGTCATGTTCAATAACGGAAATGGCCTGAAATCGCTTCAGGATCTCCGCTGTGCCATCGGTAGAGCCGTCATTCACCACAATCACCGCCTCTGTGTATTGCAGCACACCGCCGATCACTCCGGCTAGTGTCCGGTGGTTGTTATAGGTGGGGATGATCACACACCATTTGTATTTCGACGGAACCCTCAATCTCCTAATGGTCTTTTGTCTGCAAAGATAATTCATGTACCGCGGAAAGTAGTACAGTATTGTAAAAACTAAAACGGCTTCGCCTTGTTTTTTTGAACCACATAAGTCATATAAGACATATAAGCTGTTACTGTTGCGGTTTTTAGCACTTACTTCCTATATGACTTGTATGTCTCGTATGGTTCAAAAAAGAGGCGCGTGGCTAGCGGTGTAGCCGTTTACTGCTTTTCACTATTTTTCAGGTAGCCACCGACAAAGGCTTTCAGCTCTCCCTCGGGCAGCTCTGCAAAATTCCGGGTCACAAAGGCCCGGTCTTCCTCTATTTTGGTTTTGTATTTTAATATTTTGGGAGAGTTTTCCTGGATGCTCAGCCGGAGCGTGCGGATCTCAATGTGGTCCGGGTCTTTCGAAACGGCTGACTCCAGCAGGGTGATACCCTCCCGGGCCATCTTTTTCTTGTCTTCTATTCCTTTTACGTATTTGCCCCAGATCAGGAGTGCGGCCCCTTTGTAGGCCAGTAAAAGGGGTTTCGAGGAGGAGGTTATTGGCCCGGTGGTCTGTAGAAATTTCTCCGCGGCCGGTGCCGAACCCGGCGCCGACACAAATTCTTTGCGCAGACGGGTGAGATCCTGTGCATGTGCGCTAAAGACAAACCCACATAAAATCAATAGCGTCAGACTTCTCATATCCTTTTGTAGGTATTACTCATCTTGAGGGCGGTGACGTCGTCAAAACGGGTTATATTTTTTACCTTAATGTGTTCCTCTTCCGTGGCGTCAATTTCCAGTTCCAAAAGGAGTTCCGGATTGATCTCCGGGTTGATCAGCGCCATGAACTTCACATTGGCGGCGCCGGTCATCATCAGCTTAACACCGAGGATATGCTGGGTGAGCTCTTTCACCACCTGGAGCATGCAGGCGCCGGGTGTGACCGGGTTCCCGGGGAAATGCCCTTTAAAAATCGCATGGTCCTTATTCAGGGCCACCGAAGCATGGTATTTGCCTTCTCCCTGGCCGGTAACGGAATTCACGGAATAAAATCCTTTTTCTAAAAGCATCACTTACTTTTGTCTTTAAAATAGTACACCAAACCCGCCTGAAAGACCAGGTTGGCCTGGCTGCCCATCAGCAGATTCCCGGTATATTGTCCGGTGGTATAGGCTGAATTCTCAAAAATATCAAAAAGTCCGCGTTTTGCCCTTACTTCCAGGCCAAAACCGGGCGAAAATTTATATTCGGCCCCTGTTACTATGGCCAGATCAAGGGTCCTGCTCAGAAAGGGGTTTCTGCCCAGCTCCTGTTCGCCCGAGATACCCACCATAAAACTGAACGTACGGTTAAAGGTAAATTTATTCATCAACCCCGCCGTAAAATAGTCTGTTCGGATCCCGGAAGCAGAGAAACTGCGGTTTATCGTTCTTCGATCCTGTACTTCCCCCATGGCCCCCTGCTGTGAATAACCCACTTCCATTTGTAAAGCGTACAGATCGGTCATCCGCATTTCACCGGTCAGGCCGGTATAAAACGCCGTGCGGGTCGAAAAAACCGTTCGGGTAATATTGGAAACATTCACCCCGGCCCTCAGACCCACCGATTTTGTACGTTGCGACCAGGCAGGCAGGATGATACCGGTCATGATCATTAACAGGAAGATCTTTTTCATCGTCTCACTTCTTTAACGGTTCAGAGAATAATTAAGCCCGCCCTGGATCACCAGGTTCAGGTTCCGGTCTATGGTCAGGCCTCTCCCGCTGGAAAAAGTTTCATACTCCCGGCTGTCGATCATGTCAAATGTTCCTCTTTTCACTCGTACTTCCACTCCCAGGCCGAAAGGAAACCGGTATTCAGCCCCGGCCAGAAAAGCAAGATCCACATCGTTCCGGAGGGGTTTGACTACTTCAAGCCCCTGCTCGGCAGACATTCCGAACAAAATACGGATCGCTTCCGTAAAGGCCAGCTTCCCGGTCACGCCCAGGGTTACATAACCGGATTCTATGTTCTTTCTGAACCAGACCTTATCGTCTTCACCAGGCTGAGGCACACGATAAACATCGCCTTTGGCTCCCTGGCGCGAAAAACCGACTTCCGGCTGGAGGCGAAAAAGGTCACTGATCTTTATTTCTCCGAAAGCGCCGAAATAAAAACCGGTCCGGGGTTCATAGTAGGTGCGGGTAATTTGCGAAAAGTTCGCCCCCGCACGAAACCCGGGTCTTATGGAGGTCTGGGCATTACTTCCCCAAAAGAGGAAGAGCAGGAGACCTGTGAGATAGTGTGTTTTCATTTTTTTATTTTTATGTGACCGAATTTAAAACTGTTTTGCCGGAAATTTCTTAACCCTCACACCGGTTTGTTAGTTTACGGTCAGAAAAGTTCAGCTGCTGGTACCGTCCGGAAAAACCATTGTGAAACCACTGTTGATTACATCACCTTTCTACGGAACAAAAATAGCGGGATCGATCCGGCCGTTCAGCACCTTGTTTTTTAAAATGATCCGTGTATAATCTTCAGACGGTTCGGTCATTTTCACCTCACTGACCGTATTATTTTCAAACGTCAGCTCGATCTCCCGGATGTATTTTTTGAGCGAAGCCTCTTTCGTCACCAGGCGAACCAGCGTTTTCTCCCCGGATCTCGCATAAGAAAATACAAACTCCGGAGCATCAAACATATCACCCGTCACACTTCCTGCGATCAGCTTATTTAATTTTTCCAGGCGTTTACCCGCGTTCATGTCCTTCTTTTTCCCGGCATCATTAATGTACATCTTGTTCTCCCGGAATAAAACGCTGTAGGAAGACGGTGAAGTATATTTCCAGAGCACCCGGCCCGGATTCTGAAAGCTGAGCGTGCCTTTGCTTTCGGCAGCCCTGGCCAGATAGCGGGAGTGCCTCGACTGGCTAAAATCGGCCGTCAGGGTTTCCGTATGCGCTGCCACCTTCTTTACCCCTTCTTTAAACGTCCGGATCTCCGCCTCGCTCAGGGCCTGCTGCGGGACGCCGTCCCACGTAAGGCCGCCCCACGGATGGCCGCCCCACCCCATCAGATGGGACGAAAACAGCAGCAATAATATCCAGTTATACTTCTTCATAGGCTTTTAAATCAAACAGTTCGTCCAAAGAAACCGACCGCAGTGACCGTTTCTCCAACTCCTCCAGCAATTGCCCGGTCACATTTACACTCTTCTGTGAGGTATCATGCAGCAGGATGACCTTACCCGGCTTCAGGCGCCTCAGTATACGGTCAAGAATTCTTTTTTCATCCGGGATAACGGTATCCAGCGAACGGATACTCCACCCCATAACGGTATGTCCTGTTTCTTGGACTGCATTTCTTACCGAAGGATTAGTTACCCCGAAAGGCGGGCGGTAAAATTTTACGTTTCGAGAGGTTACGGCCTGTATCGCCCGGTTGCCGGCCCTGATCTCAGCCTCCATTTTCCGGGCGTTCAGAAAACCGGTGTTCCCGCAGTGGAAGTACGTATGGTTCCCCACCGTATGCCCTTCAGCCAGCATCCTTTGTACCAGGCCGGGGTATTTCTCCACCTGCCTGCCAATGAGAAAAAAAGTGGCCTTCCGGTTAAATTTCTTCAGAAGATCCAGGATCTCGGCAGTGTACGGGGTAGGGCCGTCGTCAAACGTGAGCGCGATGTTTTCCGAAGCGGGGTTTTCATGCAGGGCTTCCAGGTGATAATTCCAGCGGATAAAGAAAGAGCCCGCCACCGTAATGATAAGCCACAGCAGAAAAAGTACGATCAGTACCGCGCCGCTCACCGGGTAAAAGAGACGAACCACCAGCCATAAAGATACTCCGAGGATCAGGACGGCGGTATTTAACCGGTGCGTCAGCATGCCGACAGCAGTATAAAGCTGTGATCCATGCCCCGGTACTGGTTGTAGAGAAGGATATTGCGGATAGCCGCCCCGCGGTAGGTCGCCCCGAGGTTGACCGCATTACCGACGGCCTCTCCCTTTTGATCCGGCCGCAGGGCGGCCGGTCTCAGGGTCGCCGCCCCAGGCTTCCCGCTGAGTAGAACCACTTCCGGTATGCGTTGATTTTTCAGGATACCGGCCGCCAGCCAGAAGCCGAATGCCGAAGCAGTGTTGTATTCTCCACTCAGATGCTTATAGTGAACCACTGGTATTTCCGGAGAAAATCCGCTCAATAATCCGGGATAATACTCCTGAAAACTGATGTCATCGTTCTTCCCGATCACCACCGCATCGATATCATCAACGGCGGTACCTGTTCGTTTCAGGAAACGCTCCAGGGTCGATGCCACCCCTTCCGGTTCCAGGCGGTTGATCACCGTCACGTCCTTTAACGTAGCATAGCTTTGCGCCTTCTTTTCCGTACTCAGAACAAAAAAAGCAGCTCCTTCACTGTAGGATGCACCGGAAGAGGATTCCTCTGTTTTGATCAATCCTCCCAATGCAAACAAATGGTAAGTGAAATCGGCCTTTTCGTCTACGCCGCCCACCAGGATGTTTCGGGCTTCTCCGCTTAAAAGCTGAAGCCGCGCATCTGTCAGGGCCGATTCAAAGGAGATCGCTCCGTTGACGTAGGAAAAATTATAGGCCTTACAACCCAGCCCGAGGGCGATCTGTGCTCCCACCGTGTTGTGGGTAGACTGGATGAAAGCCGTGGGAGTCAGGAAAGCCTCCCCGTTTTCCAGGATGGCCTTCAGGAAGTTTTCGGAATCTTTGATGCAGCCCACCCCTGTACCTGTGATGATTGCATCAGGTTGCAGAGGCCGGTTATTCGGAGGCAGTTTTTTAGACGGGTTGCCTTCTTCTGCTGATACGCTCTCCGGAGAGTATGCAACCGCCGAAGAATTGACCGGTGATGAATCGGCGGCCACCGTAAATCCCGCCTCCTGCAACGCCAGGGCCGACGCCACCACGCCGTTCTTCACCCCGGAACCCATCCTACGGATCATGGCCGGTGAAATATATTCTTTGTAAGGCGGTGCTACAATGGGTAATATGTACCCCTCCGGGACGATCACTTCGTCCGGAAAGCTGCCGTCAAAGGTTCTCTGGGCAGACACACACCCCCTTCCGTTAATATAGATCATCGGAAAATATTAAAGTGGAACAATTCCCTCCGAAGCCAAAAGAGTTTGATAATACATGCCGGATATCCTTTTTTTGCAGCGAAGTCACCGGCACCAGGTCAAACTCCGCCATGGGGTTCCGGAAGTTCAGGTTGGGCCAGACCAACCCCTCCCGCAATGAAAAAATGCTGTATACCGCTTCAATAGCCCCTGCCGCAGCAAGAGTATGACCGGTATAAGGCTTGGTAGAGCTGAATTCAGGTACCCGCTCTCCGAAAATGTTGATCAGCGCACGGCCCTCCGAAAGGTCATTATTGCCGGTAGCCGTACCGTGCACATTGATGTAATCAATATCCCCCGGGCTCAGCCCCCCCACCTGCAGGGCCTTCTGCATGGCCAGAGTAGCTCCTTCACCGTTCTCAGACGAAGCGGTTTGATGGTAAGCGTCATTGGCATTACCGAAACCGGATAAATACGCCAAAACGCTCTTGTTTGCGGCTTTTATAGCCGCCTCCGATTCCAGCACCAGGTAAGCCGCAGCCTCTCCCAGGTTGAGTCCTTTCCGGTCGCGGTCAAACGGAGTATTGTCCGTATCCGAAAGGATCATCAGCGTTTTAAAGCCGTTAATGGTAAATTTGGACAGGGCATCGGTTCCGCCTACCACCACGCGGTCGAGCTCACCGCTAAGAATCATCCTTGCCCCTAGCATGATGGCATTGGCAGCAGAAGAACAGGCCGTACTGATGGTAGTAATAAAACCACGGATCCCCAGGGCATCGGCGATCTTATGGGTGCTGTCGCCGGGGTCATGGCTGAGAATATACCTCCTGACCGCCTCATTTTCCGGATACTCCGTAAAAAAGCGCTCCGTGGTATCCATTCCCCCTACACTGGTGGCCGACACCAGGCCGGTCCTCCATTCGCCCATATCCGTAATGCCGGCATTCTGTACCGCCTGGCGGGCGGCGATGACACCCAGCATGGCCGTGCGGGTAAAATTATTTTCCTTCTCTAAATTTAGATATTTAGCTAATTCTTTATTTGACTTCTTGATCTCCCCTACCCGGATCGCATCCTTATGCACCGTATCAAGGTTTTCAATTCGCGAAATTCCGGGCTTCAGATCCACAAGTGAACGGAGATTTTCTTCCACTGTATCCCCAATGGCCGAAATGATTCCCATTCCTGTAATACCTACTTTTCCCATCTATTTTGTTCTGTGCTCTTTAATATAGACGGCCATGGTGTTGACCGACCGGAAAATGTTTCTGCCTTCCTTGGGGTCTGACAACTTGATACCGTAGTCTTTATCGAGCATGACGATCAGCTCCAGCGCATCAATGGAGTCCAGGCCCAGGCCATCGCCGAAAAGGGCGTCATCGTCATTGATATCTTCGGCCGAAACGTCTTCCAGGTTGAGTGCGGCTATAATTTTTTCTTTGATCTCCAGTTTTAATTGGTCCATTTATATCAGTCTGTTTAAATTCTGTTCATTATGCTCCGTAAGGCCTTCGCTTCCCACCCGGTACACGAAAGCCCGGTAATCTTCTCCCAGCATTTCCACCCATCCGCAAAGCACTTCTTCCGCCTTTCCCGTTTCGATCAGCATACCGGCGTAGGCGGAAAAGAAAACTGCCGGAAAGTTTTCAAACACAAAGAAACTATTTTCTGAATAAAGTTTATACTTTATGCTGATTTCTCCCAAACAAATGTTAGGCAGGGTATAGACAAAAACCGCCGGGCTGGGATAATACACCTCTTTATCGGCAATAGACTGCTGGTAAACGAGGTCGGTATCGAGTGACGATGACCGGTTGGCGAAGACCAGCGCCGTATGGGTTTCTTCCGTCAGCAGCTGAGCGGAAGCCAGGAAGGCCAGCTTGCTGAGTTTATCCATTTTAAAGAATTTCGGATAGGCTATGCCAAAGTGCTGGTAAGCTTTTTTGGCAAAGTCAGTAAAGCTGTCTCCCGCCGCGGAAAAGAGCTCTTCTCCGTTTAGCCGGAGCGCTCCGCCCCGGATCTCACAATAGCTTTGTATGTAAAATTTCCTGTTCAACTCAGCTTCTCAAAAATTACTGCGGTATTGCAGCCTCCGAAACCGGAGGCGGTTTTCATAAAGTACCGGACAGGCTTCATTTCCGGCTGCCGGATCACGTTAATCTCTTTGGAAACCCCCGGGGTTTCGAAGCCCAGGGAAGGGTACAGCAGACCCTTACGGGCAGACTCAAAAGAGATCACCGCTTCGAGGAGGCCCGATGCCCCCAGCGTATGCCCAAAGTAGCCTTTCAGGCTGTTGACCGGCACGTTGTTCAGCCCCAGCCGGTCCAGCGCTACCGCCTCCATCTCATCATTATATTCGGTAGCCGTGCCGTGGGCTGAAATAAAATCCAGTTCCCGGCCATCCAGATCTGCTTCTTTTAAAGCCAGAAGGATACTCCGGTACAATCCTTCACCCGTGCGCGAAGGGCCCGAAATATGGTTGGCGTCATTAATGGCCCCGTCTCCCGCCACCCGGAACAGGCCGGGCTCTCCGGACACCAGTACGGCTGCTGCCGCTTCACCCAGTGTAACGCCGTCACGACTTTTGTCGTAAGGTCTGCACCGACCGGAACTCAGCGCCTGGAAGCTGGCAAAGCCGCTCAAAACGAACTCCGTGACCTCATCGCCGGCCACCACATAAACGGCGTCAAAAATTCCTGAGCTGATCATCCGTTTTGCTACGGCCACGGCCAGGATGCCCGAAACACAGGCATTGGAAAGTACCCAGGGTGTTTCCCGGAAACCGAAATGCCGGGCCACGTTCCCTGCCATCACCGACAGAAATGCCGAAGGAACAGCCTCTCCTCCTGCTATGGCGCGGACATTGCCCTTGGTGGTAGACATCAGAAGGAGGGATCTCTCCGTAACAGGATTCCGCTCAACGACCGGCTCCAGTGCCCGGATCAGCATATTTTCCAGGCGGGTAAACCCGGGATGCGTCTCTACCGGCTCCGGGATCTGCGCTGCATAATAAGGACGTTCACCGTTTTGAAAAAACTGAATACCGCTTATGCCTTCTTCCAACCGGTCTACCGTGGCAGACAGGTCGGTTCCCAAAGGAGTAAAGCAATTGTAGTCAACGATAAAACTCATGCGCCGCTTTTGAAGTCTGCAAATTTAGCAGAAATGCCGGTAAAACCATAGTTCACCATGCATTTGCCGGCCGGTTACAGATATTTTCCAACATTTCGTCCCGTTGAAATTTCTTATGTGTAAATTGGGCTAAATTAACCAACGATGAAACCTGCAAGAATGAATCTTAATCTCTGTGTAGGGACGGTGACTGCCCTGTTGTGCTTCTCCTGCGCCACGCTTAAAAATCCTTCCCCTGAAGAGGAGCGGCAGGCCTTTCTTGCTTCCGCTTATGTGGATCTGGCCGCCCATACCGGGGAATTTAACCGGTATTCGGGCAGACCACCGTCTGACGGGCCTTTTAATGCGGAAAACAACCTGGATTTTCTACAAAAGAACATCCCGGTTTTCAGCTGTTCCGACCCACGTATCACTAAGGTATATAATTACCGGTGGTGGATGATCTCCAAGCATCTGAAGGAATATAATGACCCGGCGGACCAGAGAAAATACTGGGTAGTGACCGAATTTTTCGGCGTTAAGCCCTGGGCCTCCCTGAGCGGAGCCATCACCTGTCCGGCCGGGCACCAGTTTTACGACGTGCGCTGGCTGCGGGATCCGAAATACCTGAGATCGTACGCCGATTATTTCATGCAGGGGTCTGCTTCCCGTCTTAACCAAAGGGAAAATGCCAATTTCCTGACTTATCTCAGCCGGCCCGAAAGTCATCATTTTTCCAGCTGGATGATCAACGGGACCGAGGCTTATCTCAAAATACATCCCGACATTTCCTGGCTGGAAGGTGTGCTTCCGCATCTCGAAAAACATCAGCAGGTATGGGACAGCCTGTTTACCGTGCAGCGCCCCGAAGCGAAAACCGATGGGATGTATAAGATCCTGGATCTTTATGACGGCATGGAATTCAGCCTGTCGGCCGTGCTGGGACTTATTGAAAGCCGGGGCGCTTATGATATTTATACGAAAGATTCCTGGAAGAATTATTACCTGGGCTGGTCGACTACGGCAAATGCGGCCAAAAGTGAAAGGGCCGGACAGTATCCCCGGGCGTACCGTAGCGGCTATCCCGATTTTTACCTGGTACGGCCGTCTGTCAATGCTTACGCTTACGGGAACCTTAAATCCCTGTCAAACCTTTACAGCCTGGCAGGAACCGATTCGCTCAAAGCCGGCCTCCAGGGAGCCGGCCTCCGGAAAGCCGGCCTCTATGATCAGCGGGCCAGGACCCTTCAAAACAAAGTACTTGATATACTCTGGAACAAAGAGGATAATTTTTTTAACACTGTCAGCGCCGGCGATAATCTTTACGGTGTACGTGATTTTGAAGCGCGGGTCAGGGAATCTGTGGGCTATACTCCGTGGTATTTCCACCTGATCCCGGAAGAAAATCACCGGCAATACAGTAAAGCCTGGGAAATGTTCGGATCGGAGCAGGGGTTTTACAACAGGCAGGGAATGACCACCGCTGAAAGACAGCACCCGTATTACAATGAACAGGCATACGCCTGGAACGGCCGGGGCTGGCCTTTTCAGAATTCGGTGGTCTATAAAAGCTTTGCCAACTATCTCCGGCATTACAAAAAGGCGCCTGATGCATCGGATAAGCGCCTGCTCTTTGAGCATATTGAAAAGCTTGCGGCTCTGCACGGCCGCGATGAGCTGAATATCGGTGAGTGGTATATTCCCAGTGACGGCACGGAGTTCGGAGGAGAGAAAGATTACTTTCATTCCACCTTTCCCGACATCATCATTGAAGACCTGATCGGGTTTTCACCTTCCCACGAAAACAGCTTTACCCTCTACCCCCTGCTTCCTGACGGTAAATGGGAGTACTTTTTCCTGGGAAACCTGCGCTACCACGGGCATGATGTGGACATTGCCTGGAAAAAAGACGGAAATACCCGGAGGAAAGGAGATCAGCCCGTATTGTATGTATGGATAGACGCCAAGCTTTCGGCGAGGATCAGCAACCCGGACAAACCCGTCACAATACCTTTGCCTTAACTGTTCCTCTGCAGACAATAAAACAAGAGTTCTTAAGTTTATATGAAAAATAATTAATCGCACGGAAATGAAAAAATACCTGATATCAACGCTCCTTCTCTTTTCCGGTATCGTACCGGCTTTTTCCCAGGATGAAACCAACGCCATCCGCTTTTCACCGGTAGGGGTCAATGAGATCGGCACCACGGTAGGAATCAGCTATGAGAAATACCTGGCTAAAAATTCGAGGCTCAGTCTGATCTTCCCGCTGGACGTTGTATTCCGGCAGCATGACCGATACTGGGACACCGACACGTATAACAGTCCGGCCTATTTTTATTTCACACCGGGCTTCAAATTCTATCCCGCTTCTCATGAGAGGCCTGTAAAGTATGCCATCGGCTCTAACCTGGTGCTGGGCTCGGGGGACAGATATTATTTCAATAATACCACTTATGACCCTGACGGCAGATGGCAGGATCACTATGAACGGGCCAACAATACCCGTATCGGCGTGATGGTCACCAACTATGTCAATTTCGATATTTCCCGGAAGTTTACCATGGGCATCAACCTGGGGTTCGGGTTATTGTATGTGGATAAAAGCTCATTTAAACCGAACGATATCGGGGGGACGGTACAGCTGAGTACCAATTTCGGATTTAAATTCTAAAAACCTTTGGTGATCTGTGAAATCTGTGAGAAAAATCGCAGGCGTGTAATTTGGCTCAAAGATTTCACTGATGTTCACAGATCAGATTCTTTCAGAACGGGAAAATAATTTCCGGGAGAACATTTAATAGTTTTATTTTTCGCCAACGCTTTCCCGCCACTGCCGGAAGAAGTCCGGATAAGTGAGTGATAATTCACCCGAAACATCCACAAATACCTGCGTGGTTTCACCCGTGCAAACCACTTCGTTGCGGCTGTTAAAAATAGTAAACAGGAAGATCATCTTGGCGGCGGGCGTATCCACCAAGGCCGTTTCGATCCGCCCGGTTTCACCATAGCGCAACGGAAGCTTATGCTCACAGACCGTTCTGACGATGGGTGTGGTGTAACCTGCCGCCTGCACATCGAGATAGGAGATCCCGTATTTCCGGCCAAAAGCCTCCCGGCCATCTTCAAAATACTTGATGTAATTCCCGTGCCAGACGATCCCCAACGGGTCGGTTTCATTGAACCTTACCCGAAAATCGAAGCTCATGGTCAGCTTTTCAAAAATCTTATACGGCTCTTTTCTTTTCATCATACAGGATAGATATTCCTACCATAAAGACAAAAAACACCAACAATAAAGCCAGGCGGGGCAGGATGGCCCCGAAGTCCGAATTCCGGAGGATCACGTCATAAAAGGCGTTCAGTCCCCAGTTCATCGGTGAAAGCCCCGAAACAAACTGCATAAAGGCCGGCATAGCAAACACCGGCACCCAAACCCCACCGATGGCAGCAAGAATGACCACCGAAGTGGCACCAAACGGCGCCGACTGCTCCTGGGTCTGGCTCACCGTGCCGAGCAGAATACCAAAGCCGATCGCCGCAAAACCCGAACATAAGGCTACCACGCTCATCAGGAAAAGCTTCCCGCCTGCCTGCAGCGGCTCCAGCCCCAGCAGGGGAAACAGGTAAACGCCAACGGCCACCATCAGGTAAAACTGGATCATACAGATCACAAGGAAGGTTACGGTCTTTCCCATGATCACCACACCGTAGGGCATGGGTAAGGTTCTTAAGCGCACCAGTGTTCCCTGGCCTTTTTCCTTGACCAGGTTAATGGAAAGCGGGATCACAATAAAAAAGATAGCGAAGAGGGTCCAGGCCGGCACGTTGTGCTGGGTGGCATTGGGGATGACCTCCCGGCTGCCGTCAACAGGCATGATCTCCTTGAAATGGAGAAAAGATTTTTGGCTGAAGATGGCCACGCTGTCGCTCAGCTGCTCCTGGAAAAGGGAGTAAACCGACTGCACCTCCAGCTCGGAAACCATCTTGTCGATGCTGTTCTTCACGGCGCTTTTAAAAGCCGGCTGGGTGGCCGGATCGAAATAGAGTCGGATCTCTTTGGGCTCTACCTCGGAAGCCAACCCCGCCGTATCTTCGTCGGCCAGGCCTACATCTTTCAATATCTTATCTACATTGACCTGCACTTTCTGGTTCAGGTCGGCCGAAAGTGCTTCAGGCACGATCACCGCCATGGGGTAGCGACCTTTAAATACCTCGTCACGGGCCTGCTCTTCCGTAAGAGGCTTACCGTCTTTTTCCGAAATGATCTCAAAGCTCCCGCTGCTTTCCAGGTTTTCGCGGATGCCTTTGGAAACGGCTCCCCGGTCATTGTCGATCAGCACCACCGGAATTTTGGCATTGCCGAGTACCTTGAAAGATCCCTGCTGGATAAGCGTAACTGTAATGATCAGCGCCAGAGGCATCACAAACAGGATAATCAGCGCTCCGGCGTCCCGCAGCAAAAGCAGGCTTTCCTTTTTTACCGATGCCCAAAGCTTATGCATAATCCCGTAATTCTTTTCCTACCAATGATAAAAATACATCTTCCAGCGAACGGGCATGAGCCACACTGTTAATGAGCTCCTGCGGGCTCCCCTCGATCAGCACCTTGCCGTGATCCAGAATAGCTACCCGGGTACAAAATTCCTGGGCTTCGATCAGGTGATGTGAAGTATAGATAAGGGTGGCTCCCCGGCTGTTATAAGCCTTGAGGAAATCAATGATCACGTTTTTACTCTGGATGTCGACCCCCACGGTAGGCTCATCGAGAAACAGCACCATGGGTGAATGCAGGATGCCGGCAATCAGGTTGACGCGCCTTTTCATCCCTCCGGAGTAGGTCTCTATCTTCTTATCGGCATATTTCAAAAGCCCCAGGTGGCCAAGGTGCTCCTCTACGTTCACTTCCAGGGTTTTTCCACTCAGGCCGTACATGCTGCCGAAATACATCAGGTTCTCCCGGGCGGTCAGGGAAGGATACAGGGCGTATTCCTGGGGCACCACACCTATGTTTTTCCGGATCTTTTCGCCTTCCGAGCGATAATACCAGCCGTTGATGGTGAAGTCGCCGCTGCTGGGCCGGATCAGCCCGCAAAGCATGGATATGAGGGTGGTTTTGCCCGCCCCGTTAGGTCCCAGCAGCCCGAAAATCTCCCCCTGGGGAACAGCCAGAGTCAGCTCATTCACCGAGTACTCTTCGGCTTCGCGGTATTTTTTGCTCAGCGTATGAATCCGGATAACGGGTTCCGGCCTGTGTTTTAACGTCTCGCTCACACTGCTTTCTTTAGTTTTTTGAAGAAGGCCTCTTCCCGGTCAGCCAGGCCGTCGAGCTGGTCGGCCAGGGCCTGGTACATCCCGTCTTCGGCCTTCCTGTTTTTCAGGATGCGTGATGCATTCAGGGCAAAATCACGCCATTCATCTCCAATAGACGTCATTTCGCCGGAAAGCGCCTTCAGCTCCGGCTTCTCCAGGATGCCCGCTGCTTCCTGCAAAAACGCAGCGTAAATATAACGAAAGCCACCGCCGCCCGTGCCGATCTCCTCCTGCATCCTCACGATCTGCGCCAGGTAGTGGTTGGTGGTTTTTACCCCTACTTTTTCCGGCCATTTCCGGATCTTCCGCGCCACCAGCCGTTCTCCTCTTACGCCTACGATGGGCACCGGGGCCAGCATGGTCGAGCAGGCGCTTTTGATGGCCTTGACAATGGCCTTTTTAAAATCAATGTTCTCCGGGATATGGGTCGGAAAGTACATCTGGCCCCGGGGAGCCAGCGCTCCTTTGGCATACCGAACCTTTTCCAGCTCTTCCGGACTCAGGGAGGTAGGTCCTTCCATCACCGGGTCGCTGACGAGGTAATTGCCCGTTTCTTTCCCGTAAACCACCAGGTTATGGGCATTGAAATGAAACCGGTACTGGTCCGGAAAGTAAGGAAGGTGAAATACCCCTACCTGCAGCCCGGTGGGAATACCGTTGGCAAGGTTTTCTTCGAGTGCTTTGCGGGCATCGTCGGGGTTACTGAATTTTTTTCGCTTTATCCGGATCCCCAGGCGTTTGGCTACCCGGCTGAAGATAATGCCCGGCTGCGGCCGGTAGCTGATAGCGGGGGCATGATTTACTTTCAGGAAAGGGATATAAACAAAAAAGATACCCGAACCCAGACCGAAGATCATTGGTTCACTTAAATGCAGCCCGTTGTACCGGAGCAGGTTGGAGGCCACTCCGTTCTCACAGTGAGCCGACTGATGATGCTTAAATTCAACAACCATTATTCCGGTTTATAATTTTTAAATTCTTCGAGGGTGATGTTAAAAGTGTGGGCATACCGGTCCAGCACCTTATCGCTGAGCCTTTTAAAAACCGAAGGCTTCAGATGCCTTTTTACGCGCCACACCCACATGCCCGTGTACCCGGCCAACACCTGGAGGTCCATTTTATTCAGTTCCATAAAATACAGGACAGGGCTGGCCTTCCCGGCCCTGATCTTCTGCCGGGCATCTTCCACCCACTCTTCAATGGCTGCAATGGAGTTGTCCAGCGCTACGGTTTTAGGCTCCCAGCCCGTGCTCAGCGCGGTGGTATAATTCCCGTCTTTATCTACGGCATAACACAGCTCCCGCATGTTGGCGGAAGCCAGGTTACTCTTGTCCTGAGGTACTTCTTCCTTTCTCATTGCCTTGTTCCTGGATAAACAGATTGATTTCTCCCTCCAAAAGTAATATTTCCTCCTGAAAAGTCCGGCATTGTACACGGCATGTGCTGTAACTTTCCGAATCAAACCGGGATAAGAGCACGGCTTTGGTAATAATGGTGCTGCCGGCTAAAGGCTTTTGAAGGATATTCACCCGGCGGATGGAGCTGATAAAACCAATAACGCTTTTCTCCGTCACCTCATAGAAATATTTCTGGGCCACAATACAGGAGGAGGTCTGGGCGGCGTTTTCGATCATACCCGACTCGCTAAGGTAGCCGTTTTCCACAAATATGCACTCCGGGGAGATATAAAACTCACACTCTACACCTTCTGCAGTGATCTGGCGGATACCGTCTACCATCAGCATAGGCTTTTTATGCGGCAGGTAAGGGTGTATCTGCAGCAATTCACTCATGAAGCCAGCACCGTTTTCATCTTCCCGGAAGCTACCGGCAGATCATTGACAAATGTTTCCACGGCAACCAGGGTGATCCCCATAAACTCCTGCAGGATCTCCACCCGGGTAATGAGGGTCTCTCCTACAGCCGGCAACCGTTGAATAGACACATTATTGATGGAACCGATGTAGCCCACCGGCGCCGGTTCATTTTTTAAGAAATACTGATAACCGGTGTGCAGGGCCACCGACTGGGCCATGTGCTCAATAATACCGCCTTCCAGGAAAACCCCCTCTTCGGCAAAAATATTGGCAGGCCGGATCGTATAGCCGGATTGAATGCTTGTTTCTGTGTAGTGAATGAGGGTATCCACCATGACAAAGGGATACTTCTGAGGCAACAATTCAGCTACACTTATCATACGCTCACCACGGTTAAAAGCGCATACGAATAGGAAAACCGGGCGCTTTCCGGCACCGAAAGCAGAATCTTCTCTCCTTCTTTCAGCTTTCCGGAACCCAAAAGCTCTTCCACCATCAGGTAAATAGAGCCAGCGCCCACATTCCCTACTTTGGCCAGGTTCATGAACCACTTTTCAGGAAGAATGCCCGCTCCTCTTTCCTCCAAAGCCCTGGCCAGGCCGCTGACAAAATAGTGGGAGGACACATGCGGCAGGAAGTAATCGATCTCCGACGAAGACAGATGATGCTTATCAATCGCCATTTTCAGGCTTTCCGCACCTTTTTCCAGGATGTACTGGTCCAGAAGGCGGGTATCCTGCTTGATGGCAAACAGCGACTGATTCAGCCACTCTTTGGGGTCATATTCACTCCAGGGCTTTACCGTGCCGTCTTCCAGCTTTTCCGCGCCGGCATACATGCAGGTTTCCAGCTCATGGGCGTAAGAATAGCCTTCCATCCATTCTATTTTCAGGGAAAGGGGACCCCGCGGCTGACTTTCCAGCAAAAATGCCCCGGCTCCGTCGGATAGCATAAAACGAAGAAAGTCTTTTTTAAAGGAAAGGATAGGCTGCTCTTCCAGCTTTTCCAGGTTCTGGATCTCGGCATTAAACTTGTCGGCCAGCATCCAGGAGGAGGTCCGCTCCGATCCTGCACATACGGCGTTACGGCTTCCCCCTGATTTCACCGAAAGGTAGCCGAATTTCAGGGCGTTCATGCCGGCACAGCAGTTTCCGGAGGCACAATTGACCTCCACATTCCGGTTTTTCAGGAATCCATGAACCAATACGGTATGCGAGGGCATCAGGGTATCGGGGGAAGATGTGCCGCAGGAGAGCAGCTCCATATCTTCCGGGCCAAAGCCTTCCCCGTACAGACCTTCAATGGCCTTTGCCGTCAACTGGGCGTTGGTGTGAGTACTGTTTCCCGACTTGTCAAAAGAATAATATCGTGTTTTAATCCCGTTATTTCTTAATACAATCCGTTTCGCCCGTGAAGCCGCATTGTTGACAAGACCCAGGTAATCCTCCATTTCATTGTTGGTAACGGGGTTATTGGGTAAAAACT
>CAZLXI010000008.1:25829-39239 GCA_964563435.1 uncultured Lacihabitans sp. | reverse complement strand
AGACCCAGGTAATCCTCCATTTCATTGTTGGTAACGGGGTTATTGGGTAAAAACTTTGCCGCGCGGGTGATGTAAACTTCTGCCATAAATCTAAACACTCTGAAAATATTCTCTCTCTCTTAAAAATGATCTTCTCCAAAACGGATAGCTTAGTATATGAAACACAAATACGATCGGAGATACCACGTACAATGCCAATAGTACATACAGGTTAAACAGCTTTAACAGAAATTTCCTTTGGGCGGGATGTTTGTCGATGATCTGCGCCCATTTTCTAAAGATGGCGTTTCCTTTCCGGTCTACGGAAAGCAGGAAAGAGCTGATCCGTACGGCGCCGTTAGCCACCAGCTCACGCTGAAGAGTATCCAGGCTACCGGCCTCCAGGTGCTTCCTGATGATCCTGCCGAACCGTTCGGCTCCGCGAATATCTTCCTCCGATACGCCCGGCATCGGAAAGATCCCCAGAACTTTTCTTTTAATGCCTGAAAACATCCAGTCGACGATGGTGATCACGCTCACCAGGTTTCCGGCACGATCTACCAGCGCCACATTTCCCACCAGGTTGGCCCCGGCTTCCTGTAAAAGCTTTTTGATTTTCTCCTGGGTCAGGATCCACATGTTGCGGGTTCCGCTGACCGTAACCACCGGCCTGCCCGACAGGAGCTTTCGCCCGTCGGCACTTTTCAGGAAGGAAGTCACCGGAACAGACGGGCTCAGAAACCACACCTGGTAGTGAAAAATGACCAGGTCATATTTTCCCCCGAGGATCTCTGCCGGTACGGGCTTAAGCCGATGCGGTCTCTGCTGAAAAGAATCCGGGAAGCTCTCGAAGAAGCTTTCGCCCGTCCAGGGGAAGGGAAAATCTTCTTCCGGTTCAATACGGTGCCACGTGATCTGATACTCCGCCGGATCCCCGAAGGGCTGCGTGAGACTGTCAGCGATCTCCCTTAACTGACCCGACTGGGTATAGTAAACCACGAGGATGTTTTTCTTCATCGACCTATATTTCCGGAAACAATTTGCAAAATTAATGATTAAGGCTTAGAACAACACCGTTGGGGGATTTTCTTTTTCTATGGGGAGAGGATATCAGTGAAATACCTTCAACGGTTAATATGCAGAAAGTGTCGATTAGCCGTGTGGCCCGCTATTTTGCCCCTTCTATGTGCTTATTATCAACAGTCCTGCATTCACTGGTTTACTTTATTTGTTTACCGTAATGTCCCGCAAAACCAACCATTAATTTGAATGACATAAGCAATAGTAATGATTTTAACGGTATGGGTAATTTAGAATAAAAACCTGTGAACAATACTACTAAAGCAAAAAAGAAAGCGCTTATCTGTAATTGAAAAGCATTTTTTCTGAAAACAACAGCAATACTTGCCCCTGTCATTGCAGTTACCATTATCAATAAAACCGGTATATAAAACTCACTGTAAATAAACATCAGAGCCAATGTTTGCAGAGCGTGAAACCATACAAAAAGATGTGGCGACAAATCAGACTCCCGATAATAATTAATCGTGCCTTTAGTAAAATTACTTATTACGCCGCCGCCAATATCAACTGACAAAACTGCTATCACGATTATCTCCCATAATGTAAGCTCCTTTATCGTCAGAATATTGAAAAGCATAACGATGATTGCTAACAGATACGTCAGTATCAAATCATTTTTATAGGATTGTTTGCCGTGAAGTTTCCAAAGCGACTTCGGTATATTAACTGCTTTATTTGCTGAACTCATTAGATTTTGATTTAATAGACTTCAATAGGATTAATTTCGATTAGCGGCCTCCGGTAACATCAATAAATATTCCGGTAGAATAAGAAGATTGTTCCGTAGCAAGCCATAGAACAGCTTCCGCCACTTCACTTGCCAATCCGCCTCTTTTCAATGGAATTGTTTCTTTTATCCGCTCAATCCGGTTTGGTTCTCCGCCTGAAGCGTGGATATCAGTATCAATAAATGCAGGACGAACGGCATTTACACGAATATTTCCGTCTGCCAATTCCTTTGCTAATCCGATGGTCAGCGAATCAACAGCCCCTTTTGATGCAGCATAATCAATATACTCAAACGGCGCTCCGGTTCTCGAAGCGATGGAAGAAACATTAACAATCGTTCCTCCGTTTCCTCCGTATTTGGGCGACATTCTTCTAATTGCTTCCCTGCAGCATAGAAATGTACTCCATGTATTGACTTCAAATATCCGTTGTAATCTTTGGCGGGTAATATCTTCTAATCGAGATTGATGTTCTAATATTCCGGCATTATTGACTAATGATGCTAGGTTGCCTAACTCCGTATCGACTTCTTCAAATAATCGAACTATTTCTTCTTCTTTGGAAACATCTGCCTGAAATGCTTTGGCCAAACCTCCTTTTAGCCTGATGGCTTCTGCTACTTTCTCTGCTTCCTCTTTACTTTTGTTATAGTTTACTGCTACCGAGAATCCTCTTTCAGCAGCGAGCAAAGCAGTAGCTGCACCAATACCACGACTTGCTCCTGTTATTAATATTGTTTTCATCTTGTATTATATTTTATAGCATCCCGATTTAAAATGACGATTATAAAGTCACGCATACATTCCGATTGCTTCGTCTAACTTAAATTATAATAGATAATAGTTAAACGTGAGTCGGATTGTTAAGAATTTTCAATATGATGTTCAAATGGTGTTCATCGTGTTCGGCAACAAAATACATCAGGTCGATAATCCGCATTGGTTGATTTAATCTCGTATGATACAGGCTATTCAGTAAATCGCTCTGGCTGAAACTCTCGAGAAGGCGGATGGTATGTTTTCGTTCCTGCTGAAAACCGGTTATTATTTTCTTAATATTGTATTGGTTAAATGATGCGTTATCTGTTGCTCTGTTTTTCAAATCGGCAGGCGACATTTGGGCTTGATTTTCCTTAATTTCCAGAAACCTTTTTTGCCACAAAGGCTCTAAAACCCACAAGTGGCCTATTTGCTCTTTAACAGACCATTTTCCAGCCGGTTTGAAATTCAAATCCTGTTCGGATATTCGATTTGTTATTTCAAGAATTAGTAAAGAAGTTTTTTTCAGTCGTTCCAATAAACCGGGAAACTGCTCTATCCCAAAACTGAAATCGAATTGCCTGTCGAACCACTTAATAACAGGTTGAGGTTTCAACAACAATTCCATCTTAGTATCGGCACGGCTGTATTCCTGTCCATCCAGCAGAACTTCTTTGAAGCCGAATTTTTGATAAATTCCAATTGCTGTTTTCAATCTTGAATTGGTAAACAATATCAGTTTATCTGCATTTATCTTTTTGGCTTCTTCAATAATTGTTGTACAAAGGAACTTCCCTGCTCCTATTCCCTGAAACGATTCGTCAACCGCCATTTTGGCCATTTCGTAAACACCCTTACTGACAAATACTAAGGCAACAGTCCCTATGATTTGATTTTGATATTCGACAAAAAATATTTGCCCTCCTTTTCTTAGAATGGTATCTTCAGGATTCGAAAGTAAAGCTACATCCATTGGCTCTAGTTCAAAATATTTTTCTACCCAGGCCCTGTTTAATTGCTCAAAATGTTTTTGATATTCGGTTGTATATTTTACGACTCTCATTTTTTAAATTTTTTTTTGAACTGATTTAATCCTATTCATAGCTCTATTGTTCTAAAAAAGACCAATTGGTCTTTTTTAGGTGAAAAAAATTATACTTTTATCCCTTTTATCATTTTCTCTAAAAACTCCATCGCAATTTTCAATTCTTTCGTTCTATTAGTAGCCTTTGCCTGCATAAAAGCGCCTTCAATTATCGAAATCATCACTACTGCTATTTCTGTGGGGTTAGCATCTTCTTTAATTTCTTTTCTTAAAACACCACGCTTTACCTGGTTTTCGATAGATACCTTCCAGAAATCAAGTGCCTTTTCCACGCGTTCTCTCAGCTGTGGATGTGTATCATCTGCCTCTGTTGATGTATTCAAAATCGGGCAACCCGACAGTAAATAAGGATATCTGAAATAATTTTTATAGGTATTCGGATAGACCAATAATCTTTCAACAGAATTATCGGTTGCCAGTATCCGTACTTTCATATGCTCGTTCACTTTGTTGTAATTGTAGTCGAAGGCAGCCAAAGCAACTTCATCTTTATTCTCAAAATTACCATATATACAGCCCTTTGAAAGACCTGTCGCACTCATAATATCATTCATTGAAGTACCGGCATATCCTTTGGTATTGAATACGGGTGCGGTTTTTTTAACTATAAATTGCTTTGTATTTTCTGCTTTTGACATTATCAGGACTGAATTACGGAGGCAAAGATAAATAAAAATAAACCAATCGGTCTATTTTAAAGATAAATTTCCAGTCATTGGTTTTTGGGGTAGTATTTCTTATCGTTTCGTATGTAACGTATCACAAATTGTCGGTTGTTGGCGGTTAATGACTATTATTGTCCGCTGTCAGCCTTCTCTGTCGGAAAAAATTATAAAATTGATGAAGGTGTTTTTAGTTAAATGATTGTCTAAACTCCAAAGGCGAAAGTTTTGTTTGGGTCTTGAAAAGTTTGCTGAATGATGCAGGGTGTTCAAAACCTAATTTATAGGCAATCTCACTTACTGATAGTTTGTTGATAGAAAACAAGGTAGCGAACGTGGGGTAATTACACCGTAAAATAAACAAAAGATACCGTTTCAATCAACACATGGATTGAAACGGTATCCGCTTACCCCGCCAACTTTCGCAATACAGCAAAGTGGCATATGAGAGTATAAATGGAAATCTGATGACTTACTTTCTCCAGCCCAGCCACCAGCCCAGGAAAGCCCCGACTATTCCATAATAAACTGTATTAGCTACCACATCCGTTAGCACTTCAGTTACATTGCCATACACGTTTGTTGAAGCATACATGGATGTAGCAAAAGACAGGCACATCAGTCCGCCAATAATAGCACCCGCCTGCAGTCCTGTCTTCCAGGTAGAAATGCTGGCCCACTGTACAAAAATATAAGCCAGTAAAAGACCGGATGTAATCGTAGAAACTGCCATTGCCCACCAGACAAAGTCAGATTCAGAACGCATAAAACCGGCGGGTCCCTGAGGCAAAACATCACTTAATAAAATCCCAAAAAGCAGCCAGCCCAAGAAAAACGAAAATACTCCGGTCACTACACCAGAAGTAAGAATTTTGTTAACATTCATAATAGTTAGGGTTAAAGGTGAACAAATAATATACTGCGAAATACCTATCCCACAGGGGGATGCAGTAGCAAATTTATTTATTTTTATGAATATTATACTAGAATTTATAAAAAATACAATATTTTATTTTTGCTAAGAATCATTTATCCAAACAGCTCCGCAAATACCTCCTCCAGCTTAGCCACTCCACGCACCACAATACCGAAATTCTCCGGGCTGATCCCCTTCAGGTTATTTTTCGAAACGTATATTTTCTCAAAACCCAGCTTGGCGGCCTCTGAAATACGGGCCTCGATACGGCTTACCGGGCGTACCTCACCCCCGAGGCCCACCTCTGCGCTGAAGCAGACCGAATGCGGAATGGACAGGTCTTCGTACGAAGAAACAATGCTGCAGCATACCGCCAGGTCTATGGCCGGATCATCTACTTTCAGCCCCCCGGCCACATTGAGAAACACATCCTGTGTGCCCAGCCGGAAGCCGCCCCTTTTTTCCAGCACGGCCAGCAGCATCTGCAGGCGCCGCAGGTCGAACCCGTTGCTGCTTCGCTGTGGAGTGCCGTAGTTGGCCGTGCTGACCAGCGACTGGATCTCGATCTGCAGGGGTCGGTTGCCTTCGATCATGGCGGCGATGGCTACCCCGCTGAGGTTATCCGTCTTTTCCGATATCAGGATCTCCGAAGGGTTGCTGACCTGACGGAGGCCGTTGGAAAGCATCTCATAGATGCCCAGCTCAGAGGAGTTGCCGAAGCGGTTTTTGATGGTCCGGAGGATACGGTAGGTCATGAAACGGTCGCCTTCAAACTGGAGCACGGTGTCTACCATGTGCTCCAGTACCTTCGGGCCGGCCAGGGAGCCCTCCTTGGTAATATGGCCGATCAGGATCACGGGCACGTCCGACTCCTTGGCAAACCGCATGATCTCCGCCGTACATTCTTTTACCTGCGAAACGCTGCCGGCCCCGCTCTCGATCAGCGGTGACACCAGCGTCTGTATGGAATCGATCACCACCACATCCGGCTCGATCAACTCAATGTGTTTGAAGATCACATCCGTAGAAGTCTCCGTGAGCACATAACAACGGTCGCTGTGCAGGGGCAGGCGCTCCGCCCGCATCTTGATCTGCTGTTCGCTTTCCTCACCGGAGATGTAGAGCACATTATAATCTTTCAGGCTCAGCGCCAGCTGGAGCATGAGGGTGGACTTGCCGATACCCGGCTCCCCGCCGATGAGCGTCAGCGAGCCCGGAACCAGCCCCCCGCCCAGCACCCGGTTAAACTCTTCATCTTCCGTGATGATGCGGTATTTTTCCGCTTTATCGATCTGTGAAAGGAGGCGCGGTTTCGATCCTGTTCGTTCCGTATTTCCCCATTTCCCTCTCTCCGGTTCGCCGGATGAGACCACCTCTTCCACCAGGGTGTTCCATTCACCACACGACGGGCACCGGCCCAGCCATTTGGGGGAATTGTAGCCGCATTTCTGGCAGAACCAGGAAGTTTTAACTTTTGCCATGGAGTAAAATATTAAGTTGCAATATACGTTCTTAAGCGGACTTCATAACTTAATTTACAACAACCAAATGAAACAGATCATGAAAAAACTGATTTTAGTATTAGCCACTGTATTCTTTGCTCATGCAGCCTCCGCACAGTTCGGCTTTGGTATCAAAGGGGGGATCAACCTGAACAAGATCCACACCGACGAGGGAAATCTCAGCAGCAACTATAAGGAAAGCCTCAACACCAAAACAGGGTTTTCTGTCGGTGCATTTGCCCGGATCGGAGAAGGGGTTTACCTGCAACCGGAGATCCTCTATACCGAAAGGAACGGTTCTCTTAATTCAGCTACCGGCTCCACTTCGTATGACATCAAAGTAAAAAACATTGATATTCCTGTGTTGGTGGGGGTTAAGCTGCTGGATTTCCTGCGTGTGAATGCAGGGCCGGTAGCCACACTGAAACTGAAAGAAGAGCATACTTTTCTTAACTCGGTTACCACTACCGTTACGGAAGACGAAGCTTTTAAAAACGCTACGTTCGGCTACCAGCTGGGAGCCGGGCTTTCTTTCGGCAAGCTGGATATAGACGTCCGGAAAGAAGGCAGCCTCGGCAGCGTTTCGAGCAAGCATTTCCAGGATGAAAAATTCAACCAGAAAATGGACGGCTGGCAGGTGACACTGGGTCTGCGGATTCTCTGACAGCCTCCTGAAAAGAATAGCGGTGGCTAATAGCACCTCCATTGAAGGCGCCCAAACAGAATACAAATGCCTGAAAACGGGAATAAGATTCAAGACTCGTCTACTGAATGCCGCTGAATCGGATCCCCGAAACATCCGGAACGTTTGTGTACTTTTCAGGCGCCTTCTTTTTTATGTCAGAAGATTAGCTTATGTTTGACCGGCACTTCTAACCTGCAGGCATAATGATCCTGACCTATCACATTCTGGCATGGCTTCTGATTATACTGACCTTCCTGCCACTGGTCAAAAACCCGCACTGGGTTTTCCGGATACCGGATTTCGGAAGGATTCAACTCTTCGTAATGCAGCTTCTGCTTATGCCGGTTTCCCTGATTTTCCTGAAGGATACCTTATGGACTTCTGCGATACTTCCGGTAGCAGCATTTTATAACGGTCTTACCCTCTATCGTTACACTCCACTTTACCAAACCGGCACGAGGCCCCCTACAGACAAAGCCTCAAAGACCGTCAGTATGGTTTCTCTGAATGTGTACCAGGAAAACCGGAATTACGGAAAATTCCTGGAACTGGTCAGAAAACAAAACCCTGACCTCATTCTCACCATGGAAAGTGACCGCCGGTGGGATGAAGCCCTTCGGGCACTCGACAGAGATTATCCCTATTCGGTAAAAGTACCTCTCGACAACACGTACGGCATGCATTTATTTTCCAGATTAAAACTGAAAAATCCGCGTACTCACTTTTTTGTTTCCGATGATATTCCCAGTATTGAAGCAGAAGTAAGCGGTGTTGACGGGTTTAATTTCAGGCTGTTTGCCCTCCATCCTCCACCGCCCAGCCCTACTGAGGAAGAAACTTCAAAAGAACGCGACGGCGATATGCTGTCAATAGCAAAAGCCATCCGGAAAAACAGAGAGATACCCACCGTAGCCATCGGTGACTTTAACTGTGTGGCATGGGCAGAGGCTTCAAGGCTGTTTGTAAAAACTTCCGAACTGATCGACCCGCGGATAGGCCACGGATTTATTTCCACTTTTCACGCCAGATACCGCCTGCTGCGCTTCCCTATCGATCAGGTGTATCATTCTTCCGATATTTTTGTAAAAGAACTCAAAACTTTAGCGGATGTAGATTCTGACCATTTACCGGTTTTATTTAGTTTTGTGATCGATCCGGCAAACTCTTCCCAGGATAGTCTGAAGGAAAAGGCAGATGCCGGAGACCTCGCTGACGCAGATGAAAAAATCCGGGAAGGAAAGGCGGAGAAAGGAGACAGGTAAAGCATGTGGTAAAACTCAGAACTATTTTATATAAATGAAAAAAATATCAATCGTACTTACCCTTATGGCGTTGTCGTTCGGCGCGTGGTCTCAGGGGAAAACAGCCATTGCCATTCATGGCGGAGCCGGCACCATTACCCGTAAAAGCATGAGTGCCGAAATGGAAAAAGCCTACCGTGAAGGCCTCAGTGCTGCCCTCCGGAAGGGGTATGCCGTACTAAAAAACGGTGGTAGCAGCCTCGATGCAGTGGAAGCAGCCGTGGTGGAAATGGAGAACAACCCCCTGTTCAATGCCGGAAAAGGGGCTGTTTTCACCCACGAAGGCAAGAACGAGATGGATGCCGCGATCATGAACGGGGCTAACCTGGGCGCCGGCGCTATCGCCGGGGTTTCCACGATCCGAAACCCCATAAAAACCGCCCGGAAAGTCATGGAAAAGTCGGCTCACGTGATGCTGACCGGCAAAGGTGCGGAAGAGTTTGCCGCAGAGCAGGGCGAGCCTATCGTCTCCCCCTCCTACTTCTATACCGAAAAGCGCTGGGAAGGACTTCAGCGGGCGCTTAAGGCGCAAAAAGTGGAGCTGGACCATGCCGATACCCTCAAAAAAGGTCTGCCCAAAACCGGCTATCTTATCTTTGACGAAGGTAAAAAGTTCGGAACCGTAGGCGCCGTGGCCCTGGATCAGCACGGTAACCTGGCTGCCGCCACCTCCACCGGCGGGATGACCAACAAAAGGTGGAACCGCGTGGGCGACGCCCCCATCATCGGTGCCGGAACCTACGCCAACAACGCCACCTGCGCCGTATCAGCTACCGGGCACGGCGAATATTTTATCCGCTCCGTAGTGGCTTATGACATCTCTGCCCTGATGGAATACAAAGACCTGCCGCTGAAAAACGCCGCAGACGAAGTGGTCATGCAAAAGCTGGTAAAACGCGGCGGAGAAGGCGGTGTAATCGCCGTAGACAAAAACGGGAGCATCGCCATGCCTTTCAACTCAGAGGGAATGTACCGGGCTTCGATCGACACGGAAGGAAATGTTTTTATCGGGATCTATAAGGATGAAAAATGATCGTTATCCGGGGCGTTAATTTCAGGAAAATTGAAGGCATAGCCCTGTGGCCTTTTGTGCTGGTCAGGAGTAAGAATCCTTCGGAGAGGCTGCTCCTTCATGAACGTATTCATCTCCGCCAACAGCTGGAAATGCTTATCCTTCCTTTTTATGTCTGGTATATTATGGAATGGGCTGTAAAATGGCTGCGTTGTAAAGACCCGAACAAAGCCTACTACGATATCGGGTTTGAACGGGAAGCCTATACCAACGACCGTAACCCGGAGTATCTGAAGACAAGAAGATTTTGGAATTTTATTCCGTACATTTGAAATCAAAAACCAGCAAATCTGTGAAAATAATCATCATTAACGGCCCCAATCTCAACCTCCTCGGAAAGCGGGAACCGGAAATTTATGGCCATCTGAGCTTTGAAGATTATTTCGAAACCTTAAAGGCGGATTTTCCCGGGATGGCCCTTGAGTACTTTCAGTCGAACCACGAGGGAGATCTCATTGATAAGATCCATGAGGTAGGATTCACCTATGACGGCATTATTTTAAATGCGGGCGCGCTGACCCATACTTCACTGGCACTCGCCGACGCACTGGGCGGTGTGAAGGCTCCTGCTGTAGAGGTTCATATTTCCAATATCCATGCCCGGGAAGAGTTCAGGAAACATTCTTATATCAGTCCCAAAGTACAGGGAGCCATTTTCGGGCTGGGGCTGACAGGTTATAAGCTGGCGGTTTCGTATTTCCTGGAGAAATAAGTTTTTTCGGATTCCGTTCGGAATCGGGTTGAACCCTATAAGGCATATTAGCGGTCTGCAGCTGCGGTCATATAAGAATAAGCCAATAAACTACGGTTTGTTATTTGCCGGCCACGTTTTTTTCGAAATGGGCCAGGAAATTATTGAGGTCTTCCACAGGAATCCTGCGGGCGATAATACGTTTCTGCTCATCGAGGATGTACAGGGTGGGCGTGGAATAGACATCGTAACGGTGGAAGAAGTCGTACTTCCGGTCGGGGTCATGCAGATTGGTCATACGGCCCGTGTCATAGGTTCGGATGAAGTTCTTCATTTCCTCAAAATTCCGTTCCACGTCGGCTGACACGTTCCATACCACGATGCCTTTGTTCCGGTTTTCGTCCTGGTATTTCACCAGCTCGGGGGCATGGTCTTTGCAATGCCCGCAGGAGGGGCTGTAAAAGTACACAATGGTGTATTTTGCCCTGACATTATAAAGATCATGGGTTTTACCCAGAGTGTCTTTCAGAATGAGGGCAGGCATGATCTTGCCTGTTTCGAGGGGCTTCATTACGCTCAGACGGTCCACAAATTTTGCCCGGGCGGTGCTGTCCAGCCAGTCGGCATCTTTCAGGTAGTGATTTTCATAGAGATGCACAACTACTCCGTCCAGCCCTACCACATCCGTATTTTCATACTTGTTGGTCAGGTACCATAAAACATATTTGTAAACATCCTTATTTTTCCCGGCCAGTCCCAGCACATAGGAAGTTTCCTTTTTCAGGGTATCTGTCCGCTGGTACACCAGGTTTTTGAAATACCGTTCCACTTTGCTCTCCAGGAAAGGTGTGCGAACCATTCGCTCATCGGAAAAGTCGAGGTGGTCGAAATACCTTTTCTTATATTCCCGGTAGAAGAAAGTGGAATCCGGCCTTCCACTGGGTAAAAGGGGGGCTTTTTCCGGTAATTCAGGCTCCAGGTTGGCGGTGAGGATACGGGCGGCAAACAGGTCAGTTCGGGCGCCGGCCCTTTTCTTCAGCTCTCCGTTCACTTCCTTTTGCAGCCCGTCCAGCTCTTTTCGTATAGCGGCCGTACGATCCGGGGCGGTCTCTGTTTTAAGCTGTGCCTGCAATTGCTCTCCCATCTTCATCTTCTGATTCAGGAATTTCCTGTATCCGAACAGAAGCTCATTTTCTTCCGAGTTCCGGAATTTTACAGACCCTACATAATCCGAAGTGTCAAATTCCATATAGACGTCGTTCTCTTTTCCGGAGATGACCAGGTCATAATACTTTGAAGAGGAGACCACCACCAGGTAAACGCCTCCTTTCCAGCCCTCAGGTCCGCTGGTAAATTTCAGAAGGCCGTCTTTATCGGTCTTGACGGAGTCTACTTTTATAAACTGCTTATAACCAAAGTAATGAGCCAGAGAAATGTATTTGCTGGTATCAGCAACCTGCATTTTTACGGTGAGTCTTTGCTGGGCCTGTAGCGGTAAAACACCTGTGAAAACGCATGCCAGGAAAAAGATTTTTTTCATAGGGAGGGGTATGTATCTTCTTCTAAAAACGATAAGAAAGGGTTTTAAAGTATACAGGCACCTTTCGACAGGCCGGGCCGCGCAGGATGTTATTGACAAGTACGGTTCTTGTTTTTGACGGGCCGCGCTCGCATACATTAAAACATCCTCATTAAATACTCAGTATATGCACCATGCGTAAAAGGTCATCATGAATAGGCTTAGCTTTCTTAATGGTATCAATGAAAGGTGTATACACCACCTCATTATTGACCACTCCCGCCATCACATTCTTCTGACCGTTCATGAGTCCTTCTACAGCCGCAAGACCCATACGGGAGGCCAGGATGCGGTCGTAGGCGGTAGGTGAACCGCCTCGCTGCACATGGCCCAGGGTAGTTACCCGGATGTCCAGCTTATCGCCGACCTGCGTTTTGATCTTTTCTGCAATTTCGGTAGCGTGGCCTTCCTCATCACCCTCTGCCACCACCACAATCGAAGAAGATTTGGAGCGCCTCCAACCGTCTTTAAGGGAAGATACTACCTTTTTCAGGGGGGTGTGGGTTTCCGGCACCATCACGATCTCCGCGCCGCCGCCTATGCCCGACTGCACGGCGATATAGCCTGAATCGCGCCCCATTACCTCGATAAAAAATACCCGGTCATGTGAATCGGCCGTATCCCGGATCTTATCGATCGCTTCCAGCGAGGTGTTCACCGCCGAGTCAAATCCGATGGTATAGTCCGTTCCGTAAAGGTCATTATCAATCGTTCCCGGACAACCCACTGTAGGCAGCTGGTATTCATTATAAAAAACCTCGGCGCCCGTAAAAGTACCGTTTCCACCGATAGCTACCAAGCCGTCAATACCGAATTTCACCAGGTTATCGTAGGCTTTTTTCCGCCCTTCCGGGGTCATAAATTCCTTACTTCTGGCCGATTTTAAGATTGTTCCTCCTCTTTGTACAATATTACTTACCGAACTTGACGTCATTTCAAAGATATCGCCGGATATCATTCCATTATATCCCCGCCGGATACCGTAAACTTTCAGCCCGTGATAAATGGCTCCTCTCACTACGGCTCTGATGCAGGCATTCATACCGGGAGCGTCTCCACCTGAAGTGTAAACCGCTATTTTTTTCATTCTGTTTCAATTTTTTCCGCAGCAAAAATAACCAGATTTATCCAAAACGGAAATCAATTTTAAAAGGTGCGCGTTACGACTGCCCGTTTTTATTTGGCATATCCAACGTTCTATCCGAAAAGTTCAAGAAAACGGGTGTTTGCGGGCTTATCCTTATCGGTAACGTTATCGGATCCTGTTCGTATAAGCGAGGGCAGGTGGGGGAATTTGAGTGAACAGTGAACAACTAACAGTGAACAGTTATGGAACATTCTTTTGTTC
>CAZLXI010000008.1:19853-25729 GCA_964563435.1 uncultured Lacihabitans sp. | reverse complement strand
TTTGAGTGAACAGTGAACAACTAACAGTGAACAGTTATGGAACATTCTTTTGTTCGTAGAAGCGAAGTTGGGTGGGATTTTGAGTGAACAGTGAACAACTAACAGTGAACAGTTATGGAACATTCTTTTGTAAGATACATTAATATAAAAACGAATGTACCTTAACTGTTAGTTGTTCACTGTTAGTTGTTCACTATTACTTACTGTCAGTTTATTAAAAAAATAGCCGGCCTCTTGTGCAGATCCGGCAGCGTTTGCTTTCTCCAGCCTGCTATGCTGCGGGTGAGGATGTATTCGGTTTCTGCGGTAAGATCCGCCGCCACACAAAGCCGGGTCTGCGGACCGAGCGTTTTCAGGATCGCCTGGAACATCTGGTTATTCCGGTAGGGTGTTTCCATAAAGATCTGGGTCTGGTTTCGCTGTACAGCTTCTTTCTCCAGGGTCCGGAGCTTTGCGACACGCTCGTCTTCCTTGATGGGCAGGTAGCCGTGAAAAGCAAAAGACTGACCGTTCAGTCCGGAGCCCATCAGGGCCAGCAAAATAGAATTGGGCCCCACCAGCGGCCGGATATTAAAGCCCAACTGGTGGCCGGCGTCCACGATCAGCCCGCCGGGGTCTGCCACCCCCGCACAGCCGGCTTCCGAAATGATGCCGGCATCTTCCTTCAGTTCCGACAGTACCTCAAAAATCTTTTCAAAAGATGTATCTTTATTTACCTCGACGAACCGAAGCTCATCGATCACTATGCGCTGCTTTAAAGAGGAAATAAAACGCCGGGTGGTTTTCACATTTTCCACAAAAAACACTTTCAGCGTTTTGATCACCTCCACACTGTGTGGCGTTAAGGCTTGCGCATGGCTGTTTTCGGCCAGAAGCATGGGTAAAAGATAGAGGTTCATCGGCTTAGAATTTTCAGGATATCCTCCGGCCCGATCTTCGTATAGTCGTAAATATACAGATCGCAGGGCGGCAGCTCTTCTTTTATATGCGAGCTCAGCACACCTACCACCTTCATGCCGGCATTACGGGCTGCCGTAATTCCGGAGAAGGAATCTTCAAACACCACGCAGCCGGCCGGGTCCAGGCCCAGGTTGGCGGCCGATCTGAGGTACACTTCCGGATCCGGCTTGTGCCGGGTCACGTTTTCGCTGGCCATGACAGACTCCATCTGCGGCTCAAAGCCCAGTTTTCCCATGATGAGGTCGAGGTTGGCCCGCGGGGCAGATGTAGCCACTCCTGTTTTAAAGCCTGCCTGCTTCAGTAAAGCCAGGAAGCCCAGGAAACCGTCGATATCTTTCACATGACCGGCATAGATCTCCCGGAAAAGTCCTTCCTTCTCCTCTTCCATCGCCGTGAATTCCTCTCCGGTCACCGGCCTTCCCAGGAAATGCTTTAAAATATAGCTGTTGCTTTTCCCGAACATGTGCTCGGCAAATTCCGCATCGGTCGGATACAGGTCTCTTTTCTTAAAAAACTCACGGAAGGCCACGGAGTGCCAGGGGTTGGTGTGGGCGATCACCCCGTCCATATCGAATATTACTGCTTTGTTCATGGCCCAAAAATAAGCCTTTGTAAAGTATACTGAACCATTCCATCCTAAAAATCATCCGGTATTCCAAAACCCTATGGGAAGGTTTATATAAACCCGCTGATTTTCTCAAAAACATTGTAAATTTGTGCAATGAAAAACACGAGCGCTACTCCTGACATCGACCGGCTGGATCCTAAGGAATACATCATTATTAAAGGTGCCCGGGTCAATAACCTCAAAAACGTAAATGTCGCCATTAAAAGAAATACCCTGACGGTGGTCACGGGCCTGTCGGGCAGCGGAAAATCTTCCCTGGCTTTCGACACCCTTTACGCTGAGGGACAGCGGATGTACGTGGAGAGCCTGAGCTCTTATGCCCGGCAGTTTCTGGGCCGGATGGAAAAGCCGGAAGTAGACTATATCAAGGGTATTTCGCCGGCCATTGCTATTGACCAGAAGGTCAGCACCCGTAACAGCCGGTCTACAGTAGGCACTTCCACTGAGATCTACGACTACATGAAGCTGCTCTTTGCCCGGGCAGGCGACACCTACTCACCGACCAGCGGAGAGCAGGTGAGCAAAGATACGGTGACCGATGTGGTGAATTACCTGTTCACCTACCCGGAAGGCGCCCGGGTGATGATCCTGAGCCCCTTGCATCCTAAGGAAGACCGCAGTCTGAACCAGGAGCTGGACCTGCTCCTGAAAAAGGGCTTTAACCGTATCCAGGTGAAGGAGGAGACCGTTCTGATCGAAGATGTGCTCAGCTTTGACGCCCGTATGGAAGACGTAAAGATCCTGATCGACCGCGCCGTGATCCGGTATGATGCCGGGGGCAATCCGGACGAAGACACCCAGTTCCGGCTGTCCGACTCCGTACAGACGGCCTTCTTTGAAGGAAACGGCATCTGCGAAGTGGTCATTAAAACCGAGGACGGCGATATTATACGATCATTCTCCGACAAGTTCGAACGTGACGGGATCCTGTTTGAAGAGCCCAGCATCAACCTCTTTACTTTTAACAATCCTTACGGGGCCTGTCGCCGATGTGAGGGATTCGGAAGTGTGCTCGGCCTGGATCCTGAGCTGGTCTTCCCGGATAAGAAGCTCTCCATATTTGAAGGGGCCATAGCGCCCTGGCGGAGTGAGAAAATGAGCGAATTCCTGACCCCGCTGCTTCGTAACGGCATCCGGTTTGATTTTCCCATTCACCGGGCCATCAAAGACCTGGATCCGGAGCAGTACCAGCTGCTGTGGGACGGGAATGAATATTTTACGGGCTTATCCGACTTTTTTAAACACCTGGAGGAGCAGTCCTACAAAATACAGTACCGGGTGATGCTGTCGCGTTACCGCGGCCGTACGGTATGTCCCGATTGCCGGGGCACCCGCCTGCGAAAGGATGCCTCTTACGTGAAGGTGGGCGGCAAATCTATTGTAGATCTCGTTCTGATGCCTATTGACCAGGCTACGGAATTTTTCAAAAAACTTCAACTGGACGACTACAAGACCAAAGTGGCCAAACGTATCCTGATCGAGATCAATAACCGGCTCGACTTCATGCAGCGGGTAGGTTTGGGCTATCTGACCCTGAACCGGCTTTCCCGTACCCTTTCCGGCGGAGAAAGTCAGCGGATCCGCCTCGCCACTTCCCTGGGCAGTGCACTGGTGGGATCGATGTACATCCTTGACGAGCCCAGCATCGGACTGCACCCGCGCGACACCGAACGGCTGGTTTCCGTGCTGAAGTCGCTCCGCGACCTCGGTAACACCGTGATCGTGGTGGAACATGAGGAAGAGGTGATGAAAGCCTCTGACGACATCATCGACATCGGGCCGGAAGCGGGCGTATACGGCGGTGAGCTGGTCTTCCAGGGAAAATGGAATGATCAGAGCGAAGGCCGTTCGCACACCCTGGACTTCCTGAACGGGCACGAAACCATAAAAATACCTCCAAGCCGCAGAAAGTTCCTCGATTTTCTCAGCCTCGGCGGAGCGCGGGAAAACAACCTCAAAAACCTGGATGTAAAGATCCCGCTGGGGATATTAACGGTGGTGACCGGTGTCAGCGGCTCCGGGAAGTCTACCCTGATCCGCAAGATCCTCTACCCCGTGCTGGACCGCCTCACAGGCGAACCCCGGTCGGGAGAAGATCCCGGCAAATACGACGAGCTCACCGGAAGTATCAGCCGTGTGGCCCAGGTAGAGATGGTAGATCAGGACCCCATCGGGAAATCCAGCCGCTCGAACCCGGTCACCTATATCAAGGCCTACGACACCATCCGGGCGCTTATGGCCGATCAGCCGCTGTCGAAGCAGCGTGACTACAAGCCGGCTCATTTCTCGTTTAACGTAGACGGCGGCCGCTGCGAGGCCTGCCAGGGCGAAGGCTACCAGACCATTGAAATGCAGTTCATGGCCGATGTGAAACTCACCTGTGAAAGCTGTGGCGGCAAACGTTTCAAACAGGAGATCCTCGAAGTGACATATCACGATAAAAACATAGCGGATATCCTCAACATGACGGTGGATGAAGCGATGGATTTCTTTACGGCCACTCAACCCAGGCTGGCAGAAAAAATACTACCGCTTCAGGAAGTGGGGCTGGGATATATTGGCCTCGGACAGGCTTCCAACACACTCTCCGGCGGAGAAGCACAACGTGTAAAACTGGCCTATTTCCTGGGCAAGGGGAACTCGGAAAAGGGGAAAACCCTTTTTATCTTTGACGAACCCACCACCGGTCTGCATTTCAACGATATCCGCAAACTTCTGAAGGCCATGAACGCCCTGGTGGATCAGGGCGATACGGTGATCGTAATCGAGCACAATATGGAGGTCATTAAATCGGCCGACTGGGTTATTGATCTGGGTCCGGAAGGCGGTGATAAGGGCGGGTATCTCTGCTTTGAAGGCACGCCCGAAGATATGATAAAGCTGGAAGACAATTACACGTCTAAGTTTTTACGGGAGAAGTTTTGAGGGGCTAATCCATTATCGTTACATTTGTTCAACCCAAACAAACAGTATCGTTTTTTATGTCTGACCCCTCTTCTCAGGAAAATCACCTTTCCCGCACTCTCGGCCCCCTGATGTTGTGGGGTTTGGGAGTAGGTTATGTTATTTCAGGAATGTATTTTGGCTGGAACCTCGGGCTGGAAGCCGGGGGCACTTACGGCCTGGGTGCCGCCACCTTCCTGATCATCATCATGTACGTTACCTTTACGTTTTCCTATACCGAACTGGCCTGTGCCATTCCCAAGGCAGGCGGGGTTTTTGATTATGCCACCAAAGCCCTCGGTAAAGATGCCGGGTTCGTGGCCGGCCTGTCACAGATCATTGAGTTTGTATTCGCGCCGCCGGCCATCGCAGCGGCTATCGGAGCGTATTTTCATTTGTTTCTGCCCGGTATCCCGGTGATTGCCATATCCATTATTGCTTATATGGTATTTACGGCCTTAAACATTTACGGCGTAAAAGCGGCCGCTACCTTTGAGCTGGTAGTGACCATACTTGCGGTGGTGGAGCTGCTGATATTTGCCGGCGTGACCCTGCCTCATTTTGAAATGGAAAATCTTCATAAAAACCCGCTTCCCAACGGCTGGGGCGGTGCATTAGCCGCCATACCGTTTGCTATCTGGTTTTTTCTGGCCATCGAGGGGGTGGCCAATGTAGCTGAAGAGGCCATTAACCCGCAACGAAACGTGCTGATTGGCTTCGGGTCGGCATTGTTTACACTGATCGTGCTTTGCGTACTGACATTTGTTTCAGCAGTGGGCATTGGCGGCTGGGAGGCCATCGTTTACCCTTCGCCCGGAGCGGAACCGTCCGACTCCCCCCTCCCGCTGGCTCTTTCGGCCATCACGGGAAATAATGCCTTTTTGTACCATCTGCTGATTACCGTGGGGCTTCTCGGGCTGGTAGCCTCCTTTCACGGCATTATCCTGGCCTCGGGAAGGGCGACTTTTGAGTTTGGGCGGGTGAAGTATATTCCCCCTGCTTTCGGACAGGTACATAAAAAATTCAAAACCCCCGCCAATGCCCTCATCATCAATATGGTGATCGGGATCATTGCACTTCTGACCGGAAAAACCGGCGATATTATCACCATCGCATGTTTCGGTGCTATCACACTGTATATTTTTTCTTCCATCTCCGTAATGGTTTTAAGAAAAAATGATCCCGGACTGCCGAGACCGTTTAAAGTACCGTTTTATCCCTGGTTCCCGGTTATTTCACTTGTTATCGCTATCATAGCCTTAATAGCCATGACCATTTATAACTTTGTGGTAGCCCTGATTTTCTTTTCCCTGTTATTGCTGGGTTATGCCTGGTTTCATTTTAT
>CAZLXI010000008.1:0-19753 GCA_964563435.1 uncultured Lacihabitans sp. | reverse complement strand
TGTTCACAGGAGTTTGAATGGTTCAACTTTGTGGACAACAGTTCAGACCTTCACAAAGACGGTTTCCAGGCAACTGTGCCCCTGAGCAACGGCATGTTCGGCTACTCTGTTTTGCGGGCATCGCAGCACGGGGCGTTTTTCCATGACCTGTTTGATATGCTGGGGGCATTCGGTGTACCGCTTGAGGGGCTGCATACCGAAACAGGGCCCGGCGTTTACGAAGCCGCCATTATGTATTCAGAACCGCTTGAAGCCGCTGACCGAGCCGTACTTTTTAAGTCGGGCGTTAAGGAGATCGGTTATCAACACGGTGTTTTGCCTACGTTTATGGCCAAGTTCCATGAGTCTTTGCCCGGCTGCAGCGGCCACGTGCACCAAAGCCTCTGGACAGCCGACAAAAAGACCAACCTCTTTTACGATACCGGGAACAAAATCAGCAGGGTGATGGAAAGCTACATCGCCGGGCAACTGTACTGTTTGCCGTATATTCTGCCCATGTATGCGCCCACCGTTAACAGCTATAAGCGCCTCGTGGAGGGGGCCTGGGCTCCTACCACCGTCACCTGGGGGATCGATAACCGTACCACGGCGCTGAGGGCCCTTCCCGGCAGCAACAAAAGCTCCCGGCTCGAAACCCGTGTGGTGGGCTCGGATTCTAATCCCTACCTGGCCATAGCGGCCTGCCTCGCTTCGGGCTTTTACGGTGTTCAGAATAATCTAAGCCTCGATATAGCGCCTACTCAGGGAAACGGTTACGCCGATAAACAAAACGGACTCCTCCCCGCCAACCTTTGGGATGCCACCCAGGCCATGAAAAACGCTGACGTGGCCAAAGAACTGTTCGGAGAGAAGTTTGTGGAGCATTTTACCGGCACGCGCGAATGGGAGTGGCGACAGTTTGGAAAAACAGTGACTGACTGGGAGCGGAAACGGTACATGGAAATTATTTAAGAGTATATTTAACGACACAAACAAAGCAATGAACTTTACTACTGTAACCCAGTTTAATTTTCCCACCCCCATACGTTTCGGAGCCGGTGCCGTAAAAGAGCTTCCCGGATATTTAAAAGCCAACGGGCTGAAAACCCCGCTGGTGGTGACGGACCCGAATGTGGCTCAACTGCCCTTTTTTAAGGAAATCATTGAAGACCTGAAAAAGAATGGCTTAAGCCCCGAAGTGTTTTCGGATATTCATAAAAACCCGGTAAAGTCAGATGTTTATAAAGGCACGGACGTTTGGGACAGCACCGCCAGGGATAGTGTGGTAGGCATAGGCGGCGGAGCAGCCCTGGATGTAGCCCGGGCCATCGTTTTGAGGGTGCACCACCGTGAAGACCTGTTTAAGTACGACGACCTTATCGGCGGCGATGTGTATGTAACGAATGACGTGCCGCATTTTGTAACCGTACCTACCACGTCAGGCACCGGCTCTGAAGTGGGGCGTAGCGCCATTGTGGCCGATGATGAAACGCATCAGAAGAAGATCCTTTTCTCGCCGAAGCTGATGGCCAGGATTGTCTTTGCCGACCCGGTGCTGACCATGCATATCCCGGCTCCGATAACCGCCGCTACGGGTATGGATGCCCTCACGCATAACCTGGAGGCCTATCTCGCCAAAAATTATCATCCCATGTGTGACGGCATCGCTTTGGAGGGCATGAAGCTTATTTACGGATCCATCGAAAAAGCTACGCTGGATCCCGACCTGGAATCGCGCTCCAAAATGCTTTTGGGCTCGATGATGGGAGCCATCGCTTTTCAGAAAGGGCTGGGTGTGGTGCATTCGCTGGCTCATCCCTTATCTTCTTTACTGGATACCCATCACGGGCTGGCCAATGCGGTCAACCTGCCTTACGGCATGGCGTTTAATATCGCAGGATTTGAAAATAAGTTCAGGCAGATAGCCCGTACTTTAGAACTGAAAGATGAATCCGGTACGGGACTGGTGAACGAGCTTTTTGAGCTCAATGCCAAAATCAATATCCCGCTTCACCTGAGCGGGATCGGGGTTAAAGAAGAGCATATTGAAACACTGGCTGACCTGGCTTTTGCAGATTTTGCCCATCCGAATAACCCTAAGCCGGTTTCGCGTGAAGATTTTAAACAATTGTATTTAAAAGCATTATGAAACCGATAGTCATCGGAGTGACGGATTGCAGTAAATTTGACCTTTATAATAACTGGATGCTGGCTTACGGCCCTTCGGTGAAGACCCTTCGGATCAGTTGGAAAGACGATAGCCGGAAAGAAATCAGCCAATGCAGCGGCATTTTTCTAACCGGCGGAGAAGACGTACACCCCCGGTTTTACGGCTGTCCGGATCATTACGAATATTGTAACCAAAACGACATCAACGAAGAGCGCGACGAACTGGAACTGGAAGTGCTGGAATATACCCAAACCCACGGTTTGCCTGTTTTGGGGGTTTGCCGCGGGCTCCAGGTCGCCAATGTGTTTTTCGGGGGGACGCTCATCCCGGATCTGCCCGTATGGGGAAAATTTAACCACAGCAAATATCCGGACGGTTCCGACCGTTACCATCCTGTGAATGTGGATGCCTGTTCGGAACTATTCAGCCTGATAAAAGCAACCTCCGGGCACATCAACAGCAATCATCATCAGGCCGTGGGAAAAGTGGGGAAAAGCCTGGTGGTCTCTGCCCTCTCTGACGACGGTGTGGTGGAAGCCCTTGAGCGTTTAGACCCGTCAGCGGGAGCGTACCTGTCGCTGGTACAGTGGCATCCCGAGCGAATGGCCCAACAGGAAAGCCCGTTTGCAAAAAATATCAGAGAGGCTTTTGTGCAGGCGTGCATGAAGTATTAAATTTTTATACATATGAAAATCATCAATCCGTTTGACGAAAGCGTTATACAGGAAATACAGGAAGATACCCGGGTTTCGATCATGACGAAACTGGAAAAGGTAAAAGCCGGACAGAAAAAATGGGCCGGTGTACCCTTAAAAGACCGGATCGGGTGTTTTGTGCGTTTCAATGAACTTCTGGAAGAAGAAAAAGATCGTTTGGCTCTGGATCTTACCCGCGAAACGGGAAAACCGCTGTGGCAGTCCCGTAACGAAATCAACGGAGCCCGGAGCCGGATCACCTTTTTTATCAAAAACAGTGAAAAATACCTGGCTGATGAATGGATAAACGAAGAGGATGCCACCCGTGAAAAAATCGTGTATGAGCCCTTAGGGGTGATCGCTAATATTTCGGCGTGGAATTATCCCTACCTGGTGGGCGTAAACGTTTTTGTCCCCGCCCTTATCGGCGGAAACGGCGTACTCTATAAACCCTCGGAATACGCCACGGTGACCGGCTTAAATATTCAGCGATTGCTTTATAAAAGCGGGGTCCCGGAAGATGCCTTTGAAATAGTGCCGGGAAAAGGCGAAGCCGGACAGGTCCTGCTTGAACTTCCGCTTAACGGGTATTTCTTTACCGGGAGCTTTAAAACCGGGCAGCATATCGCTATCCAAACGGCCTCAAAGCTGGTCAATGTACAGCTGGAGCTGGGGGGAAAAGACCCGCTCTATGTCATGGACGACGTCGAAGATATAAAGCAGGTGGCCGAGGCAGCGCTGGAAGGAGCTATGTACAATAACGGCCAGAGCTGCTGTGCGGTAGAGCGTATTTACATCCATAAAAACAGCTACGATGTTTTTGTGGAACACTTCATCGAAGCTGCCCGCAAAATGAAGACTGGCGACCCTCTGGCGGAGGGCACGGAGATAGGCCCGCTGACCCGGAAAGAGCAGGCGGCTTTTCTCACTCACCAGATAGAAGATGCCCGGGCCAAAGGCGGAACCGTAGCCGCAGGCGGAAGGCCTGTAGAAGGAACCGGCTATTTCTTTGAGCCTACGGTAGTGCTCAATGCCAACCATTCCATGAGCCTGATGAAAGAAGAATCTTTCGGCCCGGTGATCGGCCTGCAAAAGGTAGATTCTGACGAAGAGGCCCTTGAACTCATGCAGGATACCCCTTACGGGCTTACGGCTGCCGTTTACTCCAAAAGCTACGAAAGGGCCGAAAAGCTGTTGGCGCAGCTGGATACCGGTACGGTATACTGGAACTGCTGCGACCGCGTGAGTGCCGGCCTCCCCTGGTCGGGACGTAAGCAAAGCGGCCTCGGAGCTACACTTTCGCATTTGGGGATAAGGGCTTTTGTGCAGCCCAAAGCCTATCATATCCGGGGATGAAGATGCTTAAAAAGCACACAACCTGCTGCGTTGTTTCGGAATTCGGCCTCAGTCACATACTTTTAGTATGCTCCTTCGGCCTCCTCCTCAACGCCTTGCATTTTGTCGCAGCGGCGAACCGTCACTTTTTAAACATCTTCTCTGGCCATAAATAACTAACCTTATCAGATGGTCTTATTCTAAAATTTTATACGTATGAAAATAGATGCCCATCAGCACTTCTGGACCTATGATCCGGAAACTTTTGCCTGGATCAGTGATGACATGGCCGCTATCCGCCGGAGCTTTCAGCCCGAAGACCTGAAGCCCATCCTGGACTACCACGCTTTTGACGGCTGTGTTTTTGTACAGGTGAACCAGACCGAAGAAGAAACCCTGCACTTTCATGACGTGGCCTTGCAAAACGACTTCATCAAAGGGGTTGTAGGCTGGACCGATCTTTTCTCAGAAAAGTTGGAAGAAAACCTGGAAAGATATGCCGGACTGCCGAAAGTAAAAGGTTTCCGGCACATTGTACAGGGCGAGCCGGTGGGCTTTATGAAGAATCCGTACTTTACGGAGGGCGTCCGTAAATTGGCACGATACGACTTTACGTACGATATCCTGATCTATCCCAAACAGCTTAAAGACGCTGTCTATATTGTTCGGTCATGCCCCGACACCCGCTTCGTGCTCGACCACATGGCCAAACCCCTAATTAAGGAAGGAAAAGTGACTCAATGGGCCAATTACATCCTGGAACTGGCCACCCACCCCAATGTGGTCTGCAAGGTCTCCGGACTGGTAACCGAGGCCGACTACCGCCACTGGAAAAAAGAAGATTTCTATATTTACCTCGACATGGTGCTGAACGCCTTCGGCACCGATCGCCTGCTGTACGGCTCCGACTGGCCGGTGTGCCTGGTGGCCGCCGGCTATGAGGAACAACTGGATATTGTGGAAAGCTATTTTTCAGAACTTTCGGATAATGAGAAAGCCGGGATTTTCGGAGAGAATGCGGTGCGGGTGTATCACCTCTAAAGGCGCAAAATTTTGTATTTCTATAGATCATTTGTGATTACAGTATGTGATTTATGAATCGTAATTAAAAAAAAAGGTTTTAAAGCTCAATGAGTTTGAATTCCGGATTTAAAAGTTATAGCTTCGAATCGGAAAAATTAAATGCAATGAACAAAGTGAAAAGATATAGTACCGATTTCCTGTTTCCCATGCCTTCATTTTTAGTTGGAGTGGGTAGTGTTATGAATATTGCCGGTAATTATTTTGACTTCTCATCTTCTGATAATGATGCTGATACAAAAGCAATATTATCTGATTGGGGAGTTGTTGGTCAGGACATACTACAGGCTATCGAAGAGCTGGAAAAAGAATCAGAATCCACAAGAATTGAATCCAATGAGCAACCAACCCAAAAAGTTAAAAGATGGTGGCAATGAAGACATAATTTTTCCTGAAGAATTCAAATCAATTATTTCAGACTCCGAAATTCTGAAAGAACATAAACAGACCCTATTAAAAGCAATACTTGATGTTTCAGTACACAAATCTTCTTCTTTTAGTGGTCCGATACCTCCCCCGGAAATTTTGAAAGGTTATGGGGAAGCCATTAATAGCGGAGCTGAAAGAATTGTAGCTATGGCAGAAAAGCAATCTGATCACAGAATTCAATTGGAGAATCATGCAATCAGGGAAGAATTAAAACAAAGCAGACTCGGTCAAATATTCGGCTTTATTTTAGGATTAGTCGGAATGGGACTTGCATCTGCTCTTGCAATGTTTGGTCATGAGACTATCGCCGCAATATTTGGGACAACAACTATTATCGGATTAGTAACTGTTTTCGTGTTGGGGAAAAAACTCCAACAAAAAAATCTGTCAAAAAAGAAATAGACTGTAAAGAGTTAGTTTCAGGCGAGGTTAACCGTAAATATTGCTACAAGCAACCATGATTTGGCAAATCCGGGACAGCGGAAAAATGTTCATCGCCATAAAAACGCTAAAGGAGCTTTTTTGCTGAATATACTTTTATTTCAAACCCAAACCGCACTAATCTATAACTATTGTTCCTTGTTTTATCCGTTAAAATCATTAATTTCGGGTTATCAACCTTAATACCCATGAAATCTTACCTGAGCTTATTCATTCAGATCCTGTTAATTACGGGTTTTTATTTCAGCTGTCCGGCCCAGACAAAAAAAGACACGACCAGCTTTATTCATACCGTTGATATTTATACAGGAGAACTGGATACCGTTTTCAGGATCAATACACATTTTGAAGCCCCCAACTGGCATCCGGAAGGTTACCTTATATTAAACAGCAAAGGGAAACTCCATACCCTGGATCTTTCCACCACCAAGCTGGCTCAGTTAAACACCGGTTTTGCCGATAAAAATAATAATGATCACGGAATTTCACCTGACAGGCAATGGCTGGCCATCAGCCATAACGACATCCGGGATACTTCTTCAAAATCCTACAAGTCAGCCATCTATGTGGTACCGATTAAGGGTGGAACGCCCCGAAGAATAACCCCGGAAGTGCCATCGTTCTGGCACGGTTGGAGCCCGGACGGACAAACATTGGTATATTGTGCCGAACGTAACCGGAACTTCGACATCTACAGCATAAGCATAAACGGCGGAAAAGAAACACGACTGACCGATACAGAAGGCCTCGACGATGGTCCTGAGTATTCCCCCGACGGGAAATATATCTACTTCAACTCCTACCGAACCCGGCATATGCAAATCTGGCGAATGGGCCCGGATGGAAGCAACCCGGAACAGCTGACCTTTGACACTTACTCCAATTGGTTTCCGCACCCTTCCCCTGATGGAAAGTGGCTGGTATATATTGCCTACACCACCGATGAGAAACAGAACCACCTTTTCGGAAAACAGGTGAAGCTCCGGTTAATGAACCTTGAAACCCGGGAAGTGAAGGATATCACGCCCGTATTTTTCGGAGGGCAGGGTACGATCAATGTGCCGTCATGGAGTCAGGATAGCCGGAAAGTGGCCTTTGTGAGTTACCGGGTGGGTTGAATTGCCGCCCGTATATTCTTCTTCCTTACAAACTCTTCGCGAGGCTCCCCCCTCCTGAAATGCAGATGTTTACATCCTCTTACTACCTCATACTAAATCAGAACCCGGCCATATCTGCCCAAAAATAAGTATCGGGTACACAAAAGCAGAGAGCCTGTCTCCCCTTAGACGACACCGACAAATATCACCTGTTTTGGGTATACCCCCGCATAATTTGCTGACCGAACTTTGTGTTAGCGGTCATACTGCTATTTTTAGTACTCTTATGACTTAGCCACGAATGCTCAGTGGGTTTTTATATAAAATTTCAAATCTTTCACATTTTAATTTTTAAGCAATGGCAACATTACAAAAGTCGATACGGTTAAATACGGGAGAAACGGACAACCTTAACCTTGAAGTTGTATTTAAGATTCCCCAGTTCAAATACTTTAGCCTTAAGCATGCCAGGGAAAAAAACGTTAACAAAGTAACTGTGCTCCGTGAGAAAACAGGATACCAGTCATTCCGTTCGAAAATTGCCGCAAACACTAAAAGTTATTTTGTAGACGTCCGAACAATAGGCACCCTTATCGAAGAAAATGACGACGATAACCTCTATTCCTTATACCAACGCCAACTGTTCGAATACAAAGAAATTGATATTGATGATATATCTTTCAAAATTCCTGTGGTTATTTATAATGCGGATACGGGCGAAGAGTTAGATAAGCAGGAATTTGAAGCTTTCGACTTATACAAGTACTTTACTAATAAGATCCAAACCTCCACTGTTGAAATTGCCGGTTCTGCCAGGAGCTCCTATTCCGGGCCTTTTCTTTCGGTCGATGATTTTGTTTTTCTCATCAATAAAGAAGCCTTTTCATTACTGGTTGACGAACTCAACATAGGACATCACTGCCAGGATATTCTCCGCATCATTGCCTCTGGATTCAGTTACCAGAAAAAAGAGCCCGTATTTACTTTCCCCAGTGAATCTGCGGATGAGCTAACCCAGGGATTATACGCACTTTTCCCCCGATATGACTCAAACCAAAATGAAATACCGGAGAACGTGGAGAAAGTAAAACGTTTTATAACCACGATCAAAAAACAGGGAAACTCACTGTTCGATTTTCCCATACATTTAAGTAAAATATCAGGCAAAACAACAGAAATAGTCGGCGACCTCACTATCGTAACCAAAGAATCCAATCTACCAGCCTCCACCCTGGATGTATACGAATTATCTCTAGAATACAATAATGGGCAAAACGCAAAAACACTGTATCACAGCTGGAACACTGAAGAGCAATTTATTGAAAATAAAGCCATTGATTTTAAGTTTCAGATAAAGGAGCCTATCCACCAGATAATAAAAGTAGCCGTAAAAGGCGTAAACGGAGACCTGCTCTGGCAACAAGAATACACACAGAGTGATAACGAAATAGGAGGCGGGGAGAAAATCCAGATTCGCGTACCGCTAAAAAAAGCGAATACAATTCCGGGAATACATTCAAGCAATACACAGTCCAATAAAAAGCTTCGTGGCCGTGTCCTGCAACATGGAGACAAGTATAAACTCAATAATATTACGGTACTGGTACAAGGCAGAAAGGAAGGCGATACGGTGCAGCGCATTCTTGTTGCCGGACAAACGGACAGCAGTGGTAATTTTACCCTGCCCTATCCATACGGCGATTATCTGGAGGCACAGGCCCTGGTTTCGTTGATGCCTGATTCTCCCGTGGCCATAGACATACGTAAAGATAAACCAAACGAATCAGTCTCAGATGACTTCCTTTACATCCTCCTTGTTGACGATGAAGTGGTATTGGAGGGAGAGGCAGAAAAAGAGGATGACTGTGATTGCCATTCGCCTAAAAAAGCAAAACGATTGCCCGATCAGGAGGATCTTGTGAATTCCGACGAATACACCCAGGATATCGGGGGTGCATGTGTAAACCTGACCACCCCTAACAGGACACTCAAGGAATATGCCTATAAAGCGATTGTACGTACTTCAGACCCTGATGTTTCCAATTACACGCTGGAAAAGATTCAGCAGGGAGAAAATCTATCCTTCCGCTTAACGGGAGGCACCCAAACCATTCCGCGTAACAAAGTGGTCAATTTGCAAAATCCCATCCGCTGGCAAGATGCTCCGGATGCCCACCAGAATCTGACTTTTTACCAGGCCGTTTCTGTAGCGACCGGACACATTCTACACTATAAAGCAGTTTTTAAATCAGATGGATATTCTTTGGGGGACCTGCTGTATTCACTGCCTTTAGCACCGGGACAAAAAAAACAGATTGTGATCTTTGATTCGTCCCATTCACTTACCGGGGCCGAGTCGCAAACCATATCACAATCGGAGAGCCTGTCGGCAAGTCTGGTAAACGATCGCACTATTCTCGACCAGATTGGCGGGGGGATTTCCGAATCGGTCGATGGCAGGAGTACGGCCTCTACCTCAGGTATTAGTGCAGGGTTGGGTTTGGGAGGATCAATGGGACCGATCAGTGGGGTTCTGGGAGTTTCAGGGGGGTATTCTAACTCTAACTCTTCCGCTTCGCAGGATAGTTCCCGCAATATATCGCAGTTTTTTAACGAACAACTCCGGCAGCAGGTTTCCCAGAACGCAGATTCTTACCGCCAGTTAAATGCTTCTGTGGTAACTACTGTAAGAGAAGGACAACAATATGCGGTGGCAACAGAAGCAGTCGCCAATCATAATCATTGTCATGCGCTAACCATGATGTACTTTGAAGTACTGCGTCACTATGCCGTTTTCCAGGAGCTTTCGGCCGTGGAAGAATGTGTTTTTGTGCCGCTGCTAATGACCAATTTTACTTACGAGAACATCTACAAATGGAAAGATGTTCTGGTTAACCACTTGTTGCCGGTTAACTCCAATACTTACCTCCAGCCAATCTCATTCTATTTGGGGCGTTACCGTCATCCTCTTTTAAAAGCCTTTGATGCCATTGAACGCATCCAAACCAACTATTCGCAGGTGGATTATCCAACAGGTCGATACGCTGACGAAAGAATGACTGAAATTACAGGTAAGATCAACTTACGGGTGAATATTCCACGCCCAAAAACGAGGTTCGATCGCATTCTGTCTTTTCCTGTAATCAAAAAGACTATTACCTCGCGCGGGGATGTGGATGTGGCAGGTACTATCCGCGATACTATTAAAGACAGTATTGTCGGGGCTATTGTTCCCTGCGCAGCTAAAGGTCCTGGCATTAAGTACGAAACCAACACAACCGAAGTACTGACCCGCGCTGCAATTTTCGACATTTTTATGACCCTGGATGCAAACTACGAGTCTGTTCCTCCGGCTCAATGCATACGTGTGAATTTCGATGCAATAGATATGTTCGAAAATCCGATGACGCTGGTCTTCAACGGAGACCTCACGCCCACCCCCATGGACTTCTTTGCCGGAATGAACCAGGAAAAAGCGCTTTGGGAAGCATATGCCTCGATATTAGGAATGAGTGTCAAAGAATTGTTCAGATACTTCAATAATAATGTAGTGGCCGACTGGGACAGAATTTTTAATGACAATATAGCTCCGATGATTTTGGAAAAGTTGTTGAAAACGGAAACCGGGCAGGATCGTCTGAAATTGTCTCCATTTACACTTGATCTCGCGCCTCAGAGTAAATATCGCGGTGGTGAAAGGCTTATAGAAGTGAAACTACGCGGCACCAGTTCGTTGCGGCGCTCAGACGTAAGCAATATTACCATCACCTATAATTCACCATTAGCGGGTTCTCCGCGGCATGAAATATTTTTTAACTTTGTGACCTTTCAGGCCGAAGGTGTACGTATTGACTATGCAACAGAGTTTAGCAATAACACCATTCTGCAAAAATCGCTGCAGGATGACCTGCGCGACAACATTCCGCCTATTTTTACACCACTTAATGCTCAGGAAAAACGAAACCCGAGAAAAGAGGATCAGTATGTTGCCAAACAACTAATTCAGCACCTAAACAGCAACATCGAACACTATAACCGCACCCTTTGGTTTAACCTCGACACAGAAAGGAGATTTATGTTGATGGATGGTTTCAGCATCCAGATCTATAACGAGTTTGGTAATCCGATCGGATACCGGAGTTTAGCTTCTGTGATTAAAAACCAGCTCATTACGGTAACCGGAAACTCGCTGGTATTTCCGGTGGCGGAAGGCTACAGGGTTAACAAATCTTACGTAGTTGAAATGAATAGCGAGCAGGAAGCTGCCGTTTCCGTATCGGAAGCGCTGTTTAATCATTATAAGCCGTTGACCCCCGCACCCCCATACCGGGTTAGCCTGCCTAACCGGGGGGTATTCCTGGAAGCTGTACAAGGCAGTTGCGATGCCTGCGAAAAAGTGAAACCTAACTCATCTCAAGACTGGGATAAGTTTAAAACGGAGGAGCCAACAGCGATTGTTCCCGTGGTAACGCCAACGCCTGTGGTTACGGATTGGAAAGCTGTGTTCAAAGAGTTTGCACAGCCGATCGTGAGCATTCAGAATGTGCCGGCGACACCAGCACCTGGAGCCGGACTGGCCGGTTTGTCGGACCTGATGGGTAAGGCCGGTATCTTCAATGATATTACCGGTTTAACAGGAAACCAGCAGAATGCGATGCAAACCTATCTTTCTAATCAGGAAAACGTAAAAGCCCTGGCAGAAATGGCAAAAGGTATGGCTATTCAGGAACATAATACAGCCAACTCCGATAATATTATGTCTTCATTGAATAATGCCCGGGAATCCGGAGCAATTACTCCGGAACGCCACTCCGATCTGGTATCGCGTCATCTTGAAAATCAAATTGATGGCGGTGATACACGCAGAAGTGAAGCAGAAACTGCGAGAGAAGTTGCAAGGCCATCTTTGGCCGCCGCCGCCATTGAAGCTGCCGGTAGCGGACGAAGTGTCACCGCACAACGCACAGACTCCGACGGAAATCTTGAGTCGGTCGAAATAAGTTCTTCCACCTCAGAAGGCGAAAATGCCGGTGTAAATATCCGTTATGATGTGCCTGCAATGCAACAACCAGGCTCAATGCTCTGCTGGGCTACTGCAGCTACCATGATGTGGAACTGGAAGTCAAGTACATCATCCCCTATCCGTAGCGTATTACGTGAAGCCGGGCTCAATCTAAACCCGGCTGACGAATTTAGATATACGGCAAAGTTTGATGCTAACCAGGGTTTATTTGCTTCCGAGAAAGAAGAATTTATCACGGCCATGCAGATGATCGGTGAGGCTCCGGCCAGCTACCCGTTGAGTCAGTATATTTTATGGCTGCAAACGTATGGCCCGCTGTGGGTTACCACCGATTCAAACTCATCAACCGGGGCATTTTCACCGCACGCAAGGATTCTTACAGGTATTTCCGGCACGGATTTAAATGATACGGCTCATGTTATGATGACATTCAATAATCCGGCTACGGGATCCCAATCTACAGAATCTTTTGATCAATTTCTCGCTGCATATGAGCAAATGGTAACCGACAATCCGGGAAGCCTCTTTATTCAGATTGTTCATTTCAGGGATGCAATTCCACCCAGTGAGGGCCAGGCAACGAGGCGAAGCTGGATTGCGGGGGTACCTTCCAATATGGCTGCCTATAAGTCCCGTTTAGTTTCCGGAGCAAATGGTGAATATACACATTGGCATACCGGCGGATCACATACAGGCGATGCCTGGTGGGAAACGGATGCTGATCACCATGTAACAGACCGGCTTACCAGCTATTGGACCGCCGCATATGATACGGATAACCAGGGTGACCCTACCCGGCAGCTCACGCCTGCAAACGCCAGTAGCAATATTGCCAGCCAATCTGCCTGGAGCGCTGCCTTTATTTCATATTTGGTCTCGAATGCCGGCATCACCGGTAATAGTGTTTTTTCACACTCGATCAGGCATGTGGATTTCATTGCCAAAGCCATCCGGAACAAAGAAGAGCAGGTTTTTGGAAATCCATTCTGGGGCTACCGGATCGATGAATACGTTCCTCAGCTCGGAGATATTGTAGCCAGGAGCAGTAGCGTCAATTACAATAACGTGGTCAACAGAACAACGTGGAGAGTGAAAAGGGCCGCATCTCATTCAGATATAGTGGTGGAGGTTCACTCCGATCATATTATAGTTACAGGAGGAAACCTGGAACTGGACGGCATTCAGACTACACGATCGGGAACCGGCTGGAATAATAGCATTCCGGCAAGAGATCAAAACAACGTTAGTGTGGGTAAACGTAAAATTTATCTGGATTCAAATGGCAAAATAGACCCTACGAAAACATGGGAGATTTTTAACAATGATGTGTCGGTTAATTACGAAAACAGAGTGCAGTTTACCGGACCTCAATCTGAATATTTTGCAATCATAAAAATACGAACGAATGTTAATACGTAACGCCTGCACAGGTATGAAAAATATCACCTGTTTGTGGTATACCGCCACATTATTTCCTGACCGAACTTTGTATCATTGAAATAATCAAACACAAATAATGACTATGAAAGCGAAACTTCTTTTGTTATGGGTAGCCCTTTTTGCTGCAGGCACGATGTTCTATTCCTGTAAAGAGGGTGCCGTGGGACCGGCAGGGCCCGCCGGAGAAGCAGGACCCGCCGGGCCGGCAGGACCAGCAGGCGCTACAGGCCCGCAGGGGCCTGTGGGCAATGCCAATGTTATCCAGATCTCTTACGCCTCAAGAGTACATAGCGGCTCAGAGCTCAGCTACACGCTGACGGGTATCACGATCGACCAGGTGGCCTCATCTGCCTTTTTTTGCTATGTAAGGGTAGCCGGTTTCTGGTATGCTCTCCCGGGTAATGCTACAAGTTCCTTTTCTTACAGAACATTCACCCGGGCTACTGGCACATCTCAATTTTTTATCAACCGGTTAACGGGAAGCGGTAATCAGACATTTGAGTCCACCAGAATCGTCATTATCCCGGCTAATGACCTGAGGAACGGGCGCCTCACTTCCCTGGATTTTAATGATTATGAGGCCGTGAAAGAATATTATAACCTGCCAGATTGAAATTGCTGCTTCAGATCTGAAAACGTAAATACAAAACAGCCGGGTCAGGGGATAACTGACCCGGCTGTTTTGTATAGACATAGTCAAAAATTACCTTTGAAATCAAAAAGCTTAATCCACCACCCTGCCGATCTCGATCACCTTAAACTCCGTACGGCGGTTCTGCTGGTGTTCCGCCTCGGTTCTGGCATTTTCTATGATCAGCTCGGATTCGCCATAGCCCCGTGCCTCAAGACGCTCGCCAGAGATTCCTTTGTTCACGATGTAGTTGATAGCAGCATCGGCCCGGCGCTGTGAAAGCCGTTGGTTATAGATATCGGAAGCGCGGGAGTCGGTATGCGACCCCAGCTCGATCCGGATGCCCGGGTTATCTCTCAGGATCTGTACCAGCTTATCCAGCTCCAGGGCGGCATCGGGACGGATATCCGCTTTATCCAGGTCATAATAGATATTTTCCAGACGGAAGGTCTTGCCCACGAATATACGGTCAAGCGGGATCCGTACATGGAAAGTGGTGTCTGTCACCGGCCGGGTCAGCAACACCGCCGGAATGGAGCGGCCGTACATAGTAAATCCTTCTCTTCTGGTAAGATAATCCGGCTTTTCGGTCAGGAGCACATAATCTTCATCCTCCTCCATTTTAACCGGCCCGAATTTACCGTCGTTCGTGACCAGGTTCTCTGCAAAGAGGGTCTCTATCCCGCCTTCCAGCTTATAGATATTCACCACAGCGGAGTCCAGCAGCTTACCTTCCGACAGCACCTCACCGGTCAGGTAGTAATTCACGATCTTTTTGTCTGTTTCCGTCACCGGTGGCGTTTCCACCACTTCTGCCGGCGTTTCCGGTGCCTGGTAATAGTAAATATCGTCATCGCCCTTTCCGCCGGAACGGTTGGACGTAAAGAATTCATTTCCGTATTCGTCTTCCATGTACCCGAAATCATCCATCGAGCTGTTGTAAGGAAGACCAAGGTTCTCCACCGTGATCTTACCGCCGGTACGTATCGCTACGAAGATGTCGAGCTTGCCCAGGCCTGGGTGACCGTCGGAAGCAAAATATAATTTGCCGTCACCCGATACGAAGGGGAAGATCTCATCACCGGCGGTATTGATCGCCTTGCCCATATTGACCGGGTTCCCGAACCTTCCCGAGGCATCCATGTTCACCCGGTAAATGTCCAGGCCGCCGTTTCCACCGGTGCGGTTAGAGCTGAAATAAAGGGTTTTGCCGTCACCCGAAAAGGCCGGCGAGCCGTCGAACGCCAGCGAATCCGACGCCGGAACCCGCGCAGGGCTGGTCCAGCCTTCGCCTTGCACATAGCGGCTCATATACAGGTCCACATCCGGTGAAAGGTCTTTTCGTTTACCGGAATTTCCCCGGGCAAACACCATGATCTTCCCGTCCGGGGTAAAGGTGGGGGAGCCTTCGTTGCGGTCATCCGCAAAAATGGCAGAACTGAAGAGCTCCGGTTTTCCTACCGTACCCAGGTCTTCACTGATCTTTGATTTATATAAACCCAGGTAAGGCAGGTCATTGGCATATATCTTCTCCTTTCGCGAGGCAGCGAAAACGAGGTGTCCGTTATACACTGCACCGGTAAACTCGGTTCCGGGCGTATTCACTGCCTCCAGGTTACGGAATTCTTTTTCCGAATTTTTCAGAAAAATAGATTCGGTCAGCAGCAGGGAATTCATTTCCCGCAGCACCCTTTCGGCCAGCACTTTGTCAGCCGGGTTAACGTCTGCAAAACGTTTAAAATATTCCTTTGCCTTTGTGTACTCCCCTTTTGATTTTAAGGCATAACCCAGGTAAAACAGGATGTCCGTATCTTTGACTCCGTTCTCCAGCGCTTTTTCATAATAGGGAATACTCTCCGCCCATTTATTACTTAAGCGGTAGGCGTCGCCCAGTTTTCGATTCAGCTCCCCTGCATAAGCCGATTCAATTTCCTTCACTTTCAAAAACTCCTGAATAGCAATATTGTAGTGGCCGTTATCAAAGCTGGACAAGCCCCGTTTATAGCTCTTCAACTGAGCTATGCTCTCCGGGCCCGAAAAGAAACAAAAAAACAAAAGTAAAAGCGTAAGCGCTGACCTCATTCCGATCCGTTTGGTTCTGTTTAACAAATATATAACGATACGTCATTTTTAATGTTGTCATAGCCTGTTTTTTGAAAATAAAAAGCAATTCTTACCTTCAGGTGGTACCGTTTAATAAATTTTAAGGAAAATTTAATATGGCCGGTCACTGCTCCAAATTGCACCAAAATGGGCCAAAAAAAGCTCAAAAGGCTCATTTTGACACAAAAAGAACCCTCCAAAACAGCCATCTCGTTCCCTGATAAAATTCTTCCCTACTTGAAATGTAATTTAAAACCAATACCTTTACTACGTTTTCGAGTTACCACTTCGTTTGCAGGTCAATATTTATATCGGTTTTGCTACGGTGTTTGAGCTCTATTTTTTAATTTTTTATTTTTTTTTCAAATGAACATTTTCGTAGCAAAGTTGAATTACGACACTTCAGACGACACCCTTTTAGGTGCATTCCAAGAGTACGGTGCTGTAGATTCAGCTAAAGTCATTTTCGACAAATTTACGGGTCGTTCCAAAGGATTCGGATTTGTAGAAATGCCTAATGATTCAGAAGCTCAGGCAGCTATCAATGGCCTGAACGAAACAGAACTGGACGGTCGTACTATCGTAGTTAAACTTGCCGAACCCAAAGGCGAGAGACCTCAAAGAAGAGAAAGATACTAAGACATCGGACTTTGTTTTGTGTTAATGCCTCCTCACAAGGGAGGCATTTTTTTGTTTAACATTTCCTATATTTGCGTAAACGAGAGAAACCCAATAAATGAGCGACGAAACTTACGACCCTACACAGCAGAAGGAGATACTGGATGATATGTTTGAAAAGTATTTCCTGGAGTATGCATCGTATGTGATCCTGGAAAGGGCCGTACCGGCCATTGAAGACGGACTGAAACCCGTACAAAGACGACTGCTCCATGCCCTGAAGGAAATGGATGACGGCCGGTTCAACAAAGTAGCCAATGTAATCGGCTCCACCATGCAGTACCACCCGCACGGTGACGCCTCCATCGGGGATGCCATCGTCAACATTGGCCAGAAAGAGCTTTTGCTCGACATCCAGGGAAACTGGGGCGATATCCGTACCGGCGACTCGGCCGCTGCGCCGCGGTATATCGAGGTACGGCTTTCCAAATTCGGACAGGACGTGCTCTTCAACGAAGACACCACCGAATGGCAGATGTCGTATGACGGCCGGAAAAGGGAGCCCGTGACCCTGCCTGCCAAGTTCCCGCTGGTGCTGGAAATGGGAGCCGAAGGAATTGCCGTAGGGCTTTCCACTAAGATCCTGCCCCATAATTTTATTGAGCTTTGCGAAGCTTCGATCAAACACCTGAAAAAACAACCCTTTACGCTCTATCCCGATTTCCTGACGGGCGGACTGATCGACGTAAGTAATTACAACGACGGCGCCCGGGGTGGTAAAGTCAAAATGCGGGCAAAGATATCCGAAGTGGATAAAAAGACGCTGAAGATCTCGGAAATTCCTTTTTCCACCACTACCGGCAGCCTGATCGAGTCGATCATCAAAGCCAACGACAGCGGGAAGATCAAGATCAAAAAGGTGGAAGACAATACGGCTAAAAATGTAGAAATACTGATCCACCTCGCGCCAAATACTTCCACCGATATCACCATTGATGCACTCTATGCCTTTACCAACTGCGAAGTGTCGGTATCGCCCAATGCCGTAAATATCGTAGACCAGAAGCCCCGTTTCCTGAGCGTGAGCGACATCCTGAGAAGTTCCACCGACCAGACTATGCACCTCCTGAAGCGGGAGCTGGAGATCCGTCGGGCAGAATTAATGGAGAAGCTACTTTACAGCTCCCTGGAAAAAATCTTTATTGAGAACCGCATTTACCGCGATATCGAAGAATGCGAGACCTTTGAGGCCGTTATAGAAACCATAGACCGGGGACTGGAACCTTACAAAAAAGATTTCTACCGGGAGATCGTGCGGGAAGACATCCTCCGCCTTACCGAGATCCGGATCAAGCGGATCTCCAAATACGACAGCTTCAAGGCCGATGAGCTGATGAAGAAATTGCAGGAAGAACTGGTGGAAGTAAATGATAACCTGGAAAACCTGGTCCGCTACAGTGTTAATTTCTTCCAGGAGCTGATCCGGAAATACGGGAAAGGGCGGGAAAGAAGAACGGAGATCATCCAGTTCGGCGAAGTGCAGGCAGCCGTAGTGGCCGCCAATAACCAGAAGCTGTACGTGGACCGGGAGAACGGCTTTATCGGCTACGGTTTGAAGAAAGACGAGTTTGTGATGGACTGCTCGGATATTGACGATATTGTCGTTTTCAGGGCCGACGGAAAGTTTTCGGTGGTCAAGATCCAGGACAAGGGGTTTGTGGGGAAAAATATCATCTACTGCGCCGTTTTCCGGAAGAATGATGAGCGGAAAATCTATAACGTGATGTACCTCGACGGAAAAAGCGGCCGTACCTTTGCCAAACGCTTTGCCGTGACCGGGGTGACCCGCGACAAAGAGTACGATGTCACCAAAGGTACTCCGCGCTCTAAGGTCACTTATTTTTCAGCGAATGAAAACGGAGAGGCGGAAATAGTGACGGTAAACCTGACCGCCAGCTCCAATGCCAAGAAGAAGATCTTTGACTTTAATTTTGCCGACCTGCTGATCAAGAACCGGTCGGCCCTCGGTAACCTCGTATCCAAATACGCCGTACGTAAGATCGCCTTCAAAACGGCCGGAAAATCTACCCTGGGCGGTGTGAACATCTGGTATACCCCTACCCTGGGGAGGCTGAATAAGGACGAGCACGGAGATTTTCTGGGCAATTTCGGAGCAAGTGATAAGATCCTCGTGCTGTACAAATCCGGTGAATATGAAATCACCAATTTTGAGCTTACCAATCATTACGAGCCGAGGCAGGTAATGGTTATCGCCAAGTTTGACGAAAAACGGCCGGTGTCGTGCATCTATCTCGACGGGGAGCACAGGAACTACCACGTCAAGCGCTTCCTGATAGAGACTTCCACCCTCGACAAGAAGTTTATGTTTATCTCCGAACATCCGAAATCAGAGCTGGCGTTTGTATCCTATGACCAAAAACCGAGAATACAGGTCAGGCACCGCAAAGACCGGAAGACAGAGGTCACCACCGATGTTTTCAAAGTAGACGAAATGATCGATGTAAAGGGCTGGAAAGCACTCGGTAATAAACTTTCCTTTGATAAAATTGTGGATCTGAAAGTATTGGAATCAGAGAAGGTGGAAGAGGAAGAACCGGAAGAAGAAACGGAATCCGACGACCTGAGCGAAGAAACCGGGGAAGAAACATCGGAAGAGTCTGCATCAGAAGCCCCGGATTTTGAAAAGAAAGA
>CAZLXI010000007.1:66742-166193 GCA_964563435.1 uncultured Lacihabitans sp. | reverse complement strand
GCCACTGGCTTGATATTGGCCATCATATTTCCCCAGATTACGGCTGAAACGGTACCGCCGGTATTGTACCCTTCGGGAAGCGGTGACCGGTCATCGTAACCCGCCCAAACGGCGGTAGACAGGCTTTCATTAAATCCCACAAACCAAACGTCCCGGTGGCTGCTGGTGGTTCCTGTTTTTCCGGCAGCATATTTTTTGTAATAATTTTTTATCACCTGTCCGGTTCCATTCCCGACCACTTCGCTGAGAGCTTTTTTCAGCAAACCTGAAGTACGCTTCGACACCTCCTTAACAGAGACAGAAGTAACATGCCGGGAGTAATTGTACAATTCTTCGTTGTCCGAGTTACGGATCTGCTTTACGGTAAAAGGCCGGGATCTTACCCCGTTACGGGCGCCGTTATTGGCCAGGGTACCATAGGCAAAGGCCAGGTCTAAAGCGGTGACATCACCTGAGCCTAACACCAGGGGAGCATCATTAGGCAGATTTCGGGTAGATATTCCACATGCACGTGCAAACGAAATCACCTCCTTCGGGGTAACCAGTTTCATTTTTACCATATTGGCGGTGGGTATGTTTAAAGATTGGGCCAGGCAGGTACCGATGCTTAAATCCTGGGAGGAATAAGTGCCGTTATAATTCGATGGGTTCCATTGAAGGGGAGCTATGGGGTAATCGGGTAAGGTATTTTCCAGGTTCCAGTTCTTCTTTTGAATTAAAGCGCCGTAAGCAAAAGGTTTAAAAGTAGAACCTGCCTGCCGCGGATTGGTAGCATGATTGGTACCCCGGCCATTGGGGTCCAGCAGCGGGTTGGCCCCTATCATGGCCCTTATCATTCCTGTTTTATAATCCACACTCACCAAACCCGTTTGCGGCCTCCTCAGGTGAGAAGGAAATGATCCGTTAAAATTGCTTACCGCTTTTTCTGCCGCTTCCTGCACGTTAGGTTGAAAGGTGGTAACTATTCTCAATCCCTGCAAATTGGTTTGTGGTCCCAGAATTTTTCTGACCTCGTCAACGGCATAGCGCACAAAAAAACTCTCCTGCTCTGTATTATCGCTGCTGAAAAAGGGCTTGTTCTTTCTTTCGGGATCGAGACTTTTTAAGCTTACCAGCCGGCTTTTAGCAATAGTATATTCTTTCTCTGAAATATGACCCTCATGCAGCAGGTCTAACAGAACGGCATCTCTGAACTTTCCGGCTGTCAAATTGGAGTTTAATGCACTGGGCTTTCTTAATGCCCCTACCAATGTAGCCGTTTCGCCCCAATTTAACTGTGATGGGGTTTTACCGAAATAATGGGCAGCAGCAGTTCTGAAGCCCGAAATATTACCGGTAAAAGGCACATTATTGACATACGCCAGAAACAGGTCTTCACGGCTGTACGAAATTGAGGCATTGATCCCGATTAAAAGCTCGGTGACTTTCCGGTTAAAATTATTATGGTAAGGGTAGGCTAAAAAAAGTGTACGGGTCAGTTGTTGCTCAATCCCGCTGCCACCCCCATCGTTCTTTATTAATGCCCTGGCCACACCCCTGAAATTGAAGCCCACCCACCTTCTCCAGCTTTCAAAAAATGAACGGTCTTCTGAAGCGATGATCGTTTTGCGCAGCCTGTCGGGCACCAGGTCAATTTCCGGTATATTCACTTTTCGCAAGGTGTCTTGCTGAAAGTTAACGGCATTGATGGTTCCGATAATGGTATTGTTGGGATCATCCGCAACAATAATCGCTGAATAGCTGATATTAAGAGGCGCTACACGTAAAGGTATGACAAAATTATATATTCCCAGCAGTATGACGATCACCCAAAAAAAACGGATCGTCTTGTTTTTCTTTTGCATAAGATTTAACTTTAGGGTTCGTATTGCAATATAAAGAAAAAAATGTTCCCCTTAATTTTCACTATAATTTTTACACTGGTTTTAGTCATTTTCTTCTACCGTTTAGATAAAAATAAAGAGCCGGTTTCTGCTATATTCAGGGCATTCATTTACGGTTTCGCTGCTGCCTTGTTGGAGTTGTTTATTTTCCGGCTCGCGATTTTGAAATTTTTCTACGGTGATGATCTGCTTAATTTTACGCTTCTGTTAAATGACGAAATAGATACGCCCAATTTCAGGCAGTTTGTTTTTTCGGGGTTTGTAATAGGCGGTTTTTTAAAAGAAAGTATTAAAATTTTCGTATTCTACCAGTTGACCCGAAAAATCAGGGATAAAATAGATGAGCCTTATGACAGCATCCTGTATGCCCTGATCTTTTGTTTAGGGTTTCAAATGTTTGAGAACCTGCTGTTTGTGAGAACCGAATGGAACCCGGTAAACTTTTTCGGTTTTGTAAGCCTGATGAAGCACCTGATCACAGGGGTGGTGATGGGCTTTGCTTATGAAAAACTTCGGGAAGACCGGCTACGAAATATAAAAGGTTCCTCCTTTATCTGGGAAACGAGAAAAGTGCCCATGAATAAAGCGGAAAAAACCGTATTGGTCATCAGTTTAACCTTAATTCAGGTGTTCGTACATGTCATTTTACGGCTGTCATTTCAAATCAATCATTTACTGACTTTAGGAATCGGGGCTCTATCACTAATATTTCTAACCCGGTATGCTTATAAGCTGTTGATTACGACCTACAAAACCACCTGAATCACCCCTTCATCCACTCCCTTATCACCTCCGTCATGGTCTCAAACTCAATCAGGAACCCGTCATGACCGTAGGTAGAGTCTATTTCTTTGTAGGTAGCCCCCGGAATAAACTTGGCCAGTATGCGCTGCTCTTCGGGCGGGAAAAGGATATCGGTCGTAATGCCGATGACCAGTGTGCGGGCTTCCACCCTGCCCAGCGCCGCCTCCAGTGAGTCGCGGTTCCGGCTTACGTCATGCGAATCAAACATCTTGGTGAGCGTCCAGTACGAATAGGCATTGAACCTCCGTACCAGCTTTTCTCCCTGGTAGGTCTGGTAGGTGCTGGCCCGGAAGAAGTCGACCTGCCCTTCATCGCGGCTTTGCGTGCGGTTATAGGTATAATAATTCCGGTAGGATAAAAGCGCTATGGCCCGGGCTACTTTCATTCCTTCCCGGCCTGCATCTTCGGTGCTGGCTTCCCAGCTGGGGTCGCTCTCTATGGCCATTCGCTGGGTCTCGTTAAAGGCTATTCCCCAGGGCGAATGGATGGCGTTGGTGGAGAAAAGGATCAGGTGTTCGATCACCTCCGGGTGAGCTACGGCCCATTCCGAGGCCTGCTGACCGCCCAGAGAACCTCCCAGCATATAGCTGATCCTTTCAATCCCCAGCTCTTTCCGGAGCAGCTCAAAGGCATGGACCACGTCGCGGATGGTGATCAGCGGAAAAGTATGAAAGTAGGGTTTTCCGGTAGCCGGGTTGATGCTCAGAGCACTTGTAGAGCCGTAATGAGAGCCGGGTACGTTTACACAGATAATAAAATGCTGTCCGGGGTTAAACAGGCGCCTTTCCCCGATCAGCCCGTTCCACCAGTCCGACGGATTGGCATTCCCGGTGAATGCATGGCATACCCATACCACATTCGACCTGTCTTCATTCAGCTCCCCGTAAGTGGTGTAAGAAAGCTCAAACTCCTGCAGCCACTCCCCGTTTTCCAGGTGAAAGGGTGTATCGCATTTAAAAACGTGGTTTTTTACCATACCAAAACTTTAATTTTATTATAAGCAGGCCTGTCCTGTCTTACAGTAAAGTACTAACCAAAAGGGAATTGAATCGCATTATTGGTTTATAATTCCTGCCGGCTCTGCGCCTGACAGGTAGGTATTGGCACCTTTACGGAAGGCCGTTTGGTTGCCCGGGTTTCACAGAGCCTATTCTCTCCGCCCATCTTTATAAATCAATAATTCACCGGAAGGAATATATTGATACCGCAAAAATAGTATGAAAACGGGAAAGTACAAGTAGGAGGATAAAAATTGCAGGCAGGATGGCCGGTAATTAGATATTAAATCGGGGGTTAGCTGTCTGACAGCTGATTAAAAAAAACTAATTGCTAACTTCTAAAGCTACGCGTGGCATATCTCGCTCTCCTCTACCCGTACCCCCTGTTCTTTGACAAGCAGTTTATTCACCGAAACGTACGTAGCGATGAGCACCCCGCCCAACGCCATGGCCACACCTACCAGCAGCGGTGAATTATAGGCAAACCCGTACACGATCGGCAGGCCGCCGAAATACGCCCCGAAGGTATTTCCCAGGTTAAAACTGGCCTGGCCTCCCGCCGCTGCTATGGTCTCGTATCCTTTGGCCGAGTTGATCAGCACCATTTGCAGGGGCGAACCCAGCGTAAACGAGATCATGCCTGTAGTGAAGGCCCAGAAATACGCCATCCCGGGAATATCGATGGTAAAATACACCAGGATCAGGCAAACGGCCATTGCCAGAAAGCAGAGAATAGACGCCTTGATGGGCGTAGTGTTATCGGCCAGCTTTCCACCCAGCAGGTTGCCGAATACCATACCCAGCCCTACCAGCACCATAATAAACGGCACTTCACCGGCCCGAAGGCCTGCTACCTCGGTCATCAGCGGAGCGATATAGCTCATCCAGGCAAAAAGACCGCCCGTACCGATGGAGATCATAGCGATCAGTATCCAGGCCAGCGGCGACCGGAAATAATCCAGCTGCCGGAAGACATTCCCGCTGAAATGGGATTTCAGAGCGGGGAGCCAGAAATAAATGGCCAGCATGGTAGCCGCACCGCACAGGCTTACAAAAAGATAGGTTACTCTCCAGGAATACTCATGGCCTATATACGTTCCGACGGGTACACCCAGCAGGTTTGCCACCGTCATGCCGGTAAACATAACCGCTATAGACTGCGCTTCCTTGCCCCGGTCGGCCAGGCGGGTGGCCACCACTGAGCCCACGCCGAAAAATGCGCCGTGGGGTAATCCCGACAGGAAACGAGTGATCATCAGCGTATAATACTCCGGTGCCACGGTAAACAGCCCGTTAAACACCAGGAACAGGAACATCAGGAATAACAAAACCTTTTTGGGCGGGTATTTCGTGCTGAACAGCACCAGTATGGGGGCCCCGATCACTACACCCAGCGCATAAATGGCAATCAGGTGGCCGGCCGTAGGAATTTCAATGGAAAGGTCTTTTGCAATATCGGGGAGGATACCCATCATGGTGAACTCCGTCATACCGATCGCAAAAGAACCAAAAGCAAGGGGTATTAAACTCTTTTTCATAGCTTTTTCATAATACGGCACAAAGTTACGCCGCCCGAAATGAGCTGAATACATTAAAGTGAAGAATTCAGCCTTTTCAGCTATAACTTATTGGAATGGGTATATTTGGGGTGGGTTAAGTACAATCGAACTTTTCACTTGCCTCATAATTAAATCACATAAACTCACTCAGCTCCAGCCACCGCAGCTCCTTTTCCTCCAGCTCCGCCACCACTTCTTCCAGCCGCGCCGAAATCCTGGATATTTCCTCAAAATCCCCGGTTCCGCCGGAAAGTTTTTCAGAAAGTTCACTTTTCTCGGCTTCCAGTTTCGGAATATCCCTTTCCAGTGCCTCAAATTCCTGCTTCTCCTTAAAGCTCAGCTTCTTTTTGGGCTGTTCCTGCGCCACCACACGGGGCGTTTCCGGCTTCGGCTTTTCTTCCCTTCGCTGCTCTTTAAGCTGCTCGTCGGCCCAGTTCCGGTAATCGGTATAATTACCCGGGAAATCTTTAATATAGCCATTCCCCTCAAACGCAAAGGTGTGGTCTACCAGCCGGTCCAGGAAATAACGGTCATGCGATACCACCAGCAAACATCCCGAATAACCCATTAAAAACTCCTCCAGCACATTGAGTGTGGCAATATCCAGGTCATTGGTGGGCTCATCCAGGATCAGGAAGTTGGGATTTTCAACCAGCACTTTCAGTAACTGCAGCCTTCGCTTTTCCCCTCCCGAAAGTTTGGCGATCGGGCTGTACTGTACTGCGGGGGGGAACAAAAAAAGTGTCAGAAATGCTGAAACACTGATTTCCCTGCCATCTGCCATTTTGATGTAGTCGGCTATTTCCCGCACATTTTCTATCACCTTCTGGTCCGGCTCATACACCAGGCCGTCCTGTTTATAATACCCGATCTTAATGGTCTCCCCCTTCACGATCTTGCCCATATCCGGTTTGATCTCCTCCGTGATCAGGCTCAGAAGTGTGGATTTTCCCATCCCGTTCTTCCCCACGATCCCTATGCGGTCGCCCCGCTTGAACGTATAACTGAACTCACTGATGAGCGTAGTCCCGTTATACCCCTTGCTCACATGCTGAATCTCCATGATCTTGTTGCCGATACGCTCGGTTTTCATGCTGAGTTCCAGCTTATCTTCATTCCTTTTTCCTGCGGTCCTTTCTTTTAATTCGTAAAAAGCATTTTCCCGGTAAGTGGCTTTGTGGGTACGTGCCTTAGGCTGCCGGCGCATCCATTCCAGCTCTTTCCGCAGCAGGTTGCGGTCCTTTTCCAGCACGGTGGCTTCTATCTCTTCCCGCTCCGCCTTCTTTTCCAGGAAATAGGCATAATTTCCGTGATACTTGTATATTCTGGAGTTATTCAGCTCCATGATCCGGTTACTCACCTTATCCAGGAAATACCGGTCGTGGGTCACCAGGAATAGGGTCATCGTACTGGCCGAAAGGTAGCCTTCGAGCCATTCTATCGTGTCGAGGTCGAGGTGGTTGGTAGGCTCATCCAGGATCAGGAAGTCGGGTTCCTCGATCAGCACCCGCGCCAGGAATACCCGCTTTTTCTGCCCGCCCGACAGCTCCCCTATCAGCTTATCCAGATCGTGAATGCCCAGCTTGCCCAGGATCTGCTTCACCTTTGCCTCATAGTCCCAGCCGTTCAGTCGGGTCAATACTTCAGCATAATGGGTAATGTCAGCGCTGTTTCCGGCATCGGTGGCTTTTTCATATTCCCGGATGGCCCGGGTGATCTCATTCTCCGATGAAAAGAGTACTTCCAGCACCGTATGGGCATCGTTAAAGTCAGGGTTCTGATGCAGATACCCCACCCTGATCTCCTTTCGTACGCTGACCACGCCTTCATCGGCAGGAGCCCTGCCGGCCAGCACATCCATCAGAGACGACTTCCCGCTTCCGTTACTCCCGATCAGCGCCACTTTCTCCCCCTGCAATATTCCAAAGGTCAGATCCCTGAAAAGCCACCTTTCGCCCAGGTTCCGGCCCAAATTTTCTACCGACAAATAATTCATAGCGTAAAATTACACAGAAATCCATGAGCACAGGTACAGAAGGCCCATCTTTGCTTCATCTCCTTTTACGATATAATGCAATTGAACCAAAAACCTCTATATTTGTCGGAATGAAACAATGGATCTTTCTTTTCCCGGCAGTCGCCCTGTTCTCCTGCGGAACATTTCAGGAGGAGCAGGTATACTACCAGAAGCCGAAGGGCTTTGCCCGGATCGACCTGCCGGAACACCGGTACCGGCCGCTGGAAGGAAACTATCCGTATGCTTTTGAGTACTCCGAAGCCGCAGAGGTGGTTCCGGACCGCTCGGCTGATGCCGAACCCTACTGGATCCTGGTAAAATATCCCGACCTCAATGCCATGATCCAGTTTACCTACAAACCGCTGAACGGCTACCTCCGGAAACTGGATGAGCATGTGATGGATGCCTACAAGCTGGCCTCCAAGCACCAGATCAGGGCCCTTTCCCAGAAAGAAGAGATCCTCACCCTCAAAAACGGCAGGAAGGTCGTAGCGATAGAGATCGAAGGCGAGGTACCCAGTCATTTCCAGTTTTACATCACAGACACCTCACGGCATTACCTGAGGGGGGCCATCTACCTGGGGAATGCCACTTTAAACGACTCCCTGAAACCGGTGGTGGATTATCTTAAAGCAGACGCCCGGCATATTTTGGAAACCTTAACCTGGAAATAAAATGGCAAATTGGATAACCGTTTACACTTCAAAGGACAGGATCAGGACCGAACTCATTAAAAATGAACTGATCCTTCAGGGAATTAACGCCGTCATCCTCGACAAAATTGACGGTAACTTTCCCATGGTAGGTCCGGTGGCGATCAACGTACCGGAGGACCAGTCCGAAACCGCAAAGAAATATATCGAAGCACTTAACCTGGATGAAGAACCTTAGAAACCGATCGAATCTGACACAGCGGGTGATTGCCGCACTGATAGGTGCACCGCTGATCATATTCCTGATTTTTTATCACCCTTTATCTTTCCTGTTCCTGGTGATTGCACTTACGGCACTTACCCAGTATGAGTTTTACACGCTCATCATGCGACAGGGAAGCCTGCCCCTGAAGAGCTTCGGCACCTTCTGCGGGCTCCTTATCGTCACCATGACCTACCTGATCGAAACCTACACGGTCATACAGGAGTTCTATTACGTGGTGGTGCCCTTTCTTACCCTGCCCTTTTTCATTAAGCTGTACAGAAAGCAGGACAAACACCCCTTTGTCAACCTGGGCTATACCTACCTGGGCATCATCTACGTGGCGCTGCCCTTTGCCCTGCTGATAGAGATGACGTTCTGGAGAGGGAACTTCCTGCCTTTTCTGCCTCTCGGTACCCTGCTGATCCTGTGGAGCTTTGACACGGGCGCGTATTTTTCGGGGAAATACTTCGGCCGCAGAAAGCTGTTTGAACGGATCTCGCCCAAGAAGACCTGGGAGGGCTTTTTCGGCGGAGCAATAATCGCCCTGCTGACAGCGTTTTTATATTGGAAATATACCGAAAGTCTCCGCATGGAGGAATGGCTGGGCATTGCCGGCATCATCGTTATAGCCGGCACCCTGGGCGACCTGGTGGAGTCCCTGTTTAAAAGAAGCATAGAAATAAAAGATTCAGGGAGCATCATTCCCGGCCACGGGGGGTTTCTCGACAGGTTCGACGGACTTTTGTTATCTATGCCATTTATCGTTACCTTTATCAAAATTTTTGAGAAGCTGTTTTGAGATCCCTTATAACAACCCTGATTGTCCTTCTTGGCTTAACTGCCCTGACCTTAGATGCTAAAGCGCAGGGAGAACAGAAATTCATTACCTTTTCGGGGTTTGTTATTGACGCTAGCACCGATGAACCCATGGTAGGCGCTTATGTGATCAATCACCGCGCAGGAAGGGGCGTACAAACCAATGCCAAGGGGTATTTTATCCTGGATGTATTTCCCGGTGATTCCATTGTATTCTCCTTTCTGGGCTTTAAGCCCCAATATTTCATCTTTCCCAAAAACACGGGATTGACCTATTCGGCTGTGGTGGAGCTCACTATTGAGAGTAAATGGCTCAAAGAAGTGAAGGTGTATCCGTTCCGTACCGAAGAAGAATTCAAAATGGCCTTCCTGAGTATGGATGCGCCTAACGAGGAGGAACGGCGAATCATTGAGAAAAACCTGGGCGGTGCAACGCTGCGTTCCATTGCCATGGCCGCTCCCATGAATGCCATGGGTAACTACCGCTACGCCCTCGATCTGCAGCTTAACCACCTCCACAGCCAGAAAATGACCACCATGAACCCCCTCATGAACGCAGGGAGCTGGCTCAATTTTATCCGCTCTGTCAAGAGCGGGGGACTTCTGAGAGGGCTTAACAGCGGCAATACCGGAGCTCCTCAGGAAAGAGATACCCGGAGTGAGATCTTCCGGGCGGGTACCAAAGACGATAAATAACGCACCCCCTGCGCCAGCCTACTCCTTAAACCATTCCGAATACATCACGTAATTATTGGCCGTACGCATAAATACTTCCCCTAATTCAGGACTTACATCTTTGATATATCTGGCCGGGTTTCCGGCCCACACGGTTCCCGGAGGCACTACCGTATTCTGTGTCACGATGGCCCCCGCCCCGATAATGGCATTCTTCCCGATTACGGCGCCGTCCATAATAATGGCGCCCATGCCTACCAGCACCTCATCTTCGATCACACAGCCGTGAACAATCGCGTTATGCGCAATGCTCACATGATTCCCGATCAGGGTACGGGTCTTTTTATACGTACAATGGATCACCGCACCGTCCTGGATATTCACCCGGTTTCCGATCACGATGCTGTTTACATCGCCCCGCACCACGGCATTAAACCATACGGTGCAGTCATCGCCCATTACAATATCTCCCACCAGTGTGGCATTGGGGGCAAACCAGCAGTTATCGCCGTATACAGGGCTATTATCTAAAACAGGAAGAATAAGGGCCATGGATATTGAGTTTTCCGCAAGATAAAATGAAACAGGCAGAAAACTTTCATTTCCTGCCTGTTTTCGTGCGTGTATAAAAGTTTAGCTGTGAGCTTTGAGCCGTGTGGCGGATGGTGTTCCGTTTGGTGCGTCTGACAGCTAACTTCTAACAGCTGAAAGCTCACACCTACCTAAAACGACACTGTATTGACCGTAGCCGATGCCGAAGTGGTGACCGTCGACTTCAAAGTGGCACCCGTGGCAGAGTAAGTTCCGCCGCTGTACATTCCCCAACCCGACGAGCCGCCCACAAAGCCGCCGCCGCTGTATGACCCGCCGAAATACACCTTATACTGCGTGTTTTTTGCCAGGGAAGCATTGGAGAAATGGAAGTAATAAACGGTATTTTTGGGTTTAAAAGTGACCATCTCCGTTCCCGAGGCATTTTCAATATGCAGGAGGGAAGAAGCGGCAAGCTGAGCACCTGACCGGATATACATGCTCACCTGGCCGGAACCTGTACCCATGGCTTTGGTCATATTGGCATTCGACCCGGCGATAATCACATTCCCCCCGTTGATCAGGAAAGTGCCGTTAAAGTCCACTCCTTCTTCCGGCCGGCTGGCAGGACCGCATACCACCGTGGTTCCGCCGGAAATGGTGATATTCCCGTTGCTGTCTATGCCGTCGCTCCCCGTTACGATGACTATCCCGCCTTTAATGTAGAGGTGGCTGCCGTCGTTAGATTCCGTTCCGCCGCTGACGGTACCTTTGGTGGCGTTAATACCGTCATTAGAAGAGGTGATGCTGGAAACTCCTCCTTCAAAAGTAATGAAGGGCGCTTCCACCCCTTCGGTCGATTGGGTGATATTCAGCGTACCGTTAGATATCGTTACGGAGGTTTCCGACTTCAGGCCGTCATCTGCAGCCGCAATATTCAGCTCACCGTTGGTCATGGTAAACGCACCGTCGCTCTTAAACCCCTTAGCTTCACTGCTTAATGTGCTGGAATAAGAAAATTTAACTCCCGAAGCGCTGATGGTGGTATTTCCCCCGCTAATGCTGGCGGTTCCGTCTACGGTTATCCCTTTGGCTCCTGCACCCGTACTGGTCACCGTAAGCGTTCCTCCGTTAATGGCCAGGTTTCCGTCACAATTGATCCCTGCCGGCGCCGTGATATCGGCTTCAGCGCTCTCATAAAATGCCGGGCCGCTTGCAGTGAGTTTGACAGTTCCGGAATTCAGCGTAAAGTTTCCGGCTGTTTTTATGGCTTTTGAGCCCCTTCCGCTTACGGTGAGGGTTACGGTGCCCGAAGTGCCGATAGTGGTATACCCCTCACTCTTGATGGCGTGGCCCTTTTCTCCGCTGGTGGTGACATTCAGGGTACCGCCCTTGATGAAGACATACCCGTCTTCCACTTCAATGCCGTCGCCTGTAGCGCTTATTGAGAGCGTTCCGCTGTCCATAATGAAGTAGTCGTTGGTATGGATCCCGTCTTTTTCAGCCGCCTTCACACTGATGCTGGCCTGGCTAACGGAGATATAATCATCTGAAACGATACCGTGCCGGTTATTCCCGGTAACACTCAGCGAACCGCTCCCCGTAAAGACCAGCTGACCCTCGCTGAAAAACGTACCCTTCTGGTCTTCCGTACTGGAAGCATAGGTAGCGCCATCCGTAAGCGAATTGCTCGTGCCTTCCAATACATGTATGGTCGCTTTTTTACCCGATTGGATGTTGATGGCCGGGCCTGTAGTATTGGTCAGGTTCAGGTTATTCAGGCTGAGGTTAAACTTATATTCGCTGTAGAGCCTGAAGCTTCCCTTAGTGGTGGTTCCCGACAGCAGGTAAACGATCTCCCGGCTGGTATTTTTCGAGGTAACCGTTACATCGGCTCCGTTTATGGTGATGACCACGCCGTCATTCGAATAAGCATTGCTTACCGAAACGCCGTTACCGGAGTAAGCAATACCGACGGTGTCTTTAGCGGTTCCCGTCTCACCGGCGGCCACGGTCAGGGTTACGGTGCAGCTTTTGCCACCGAAGCCAAAGTTAAAGGTAGCGGTGCCGGCAGAAGTAGGGGTTCCGGTAATAGCATACGTCAGCGTACCCGGGCCGTTGGCCAGCTGACCGGCCGTAAGCGTGGCCGTCAGACCCTCTACCCCTGAAGACAGGGCCGTCGAACCCGCATAATCTGCGCCGTTTCCACCTGTATACGCCAAAGTCACCGAACCGGCGTAAGTCACAGATTCCGTAGCGGCAGCCGCCTCGGTTTGCTGGGCAAGCGTAGAAATATCGGCGGCAGAAGCCCTCACAGGAAGCGATAAGGTACAGGGTCGATCACCAAAACTGATCTCGAAAACGGCCGTACCGGCCGTGGCAGGTATACCTGTAATGACATAAACAACGCTTCCGGATCCGTCGGCCAGTATGCCGGCCGAAAGCGTTGCAGTTAAACCTGCAACACCGGTCGACGCTACGGCTTCACCCTCCTCGTAAGCTGCCCCGTTACCGCCGGTATAAGGTAGTGTAGCCGTGGCAGTATAAGAAGCACCACTGCCGGCCTCCGTTGAAAAAATAACTCCGGCACAGTCCAGGGCCGAAACCCGGGCCGGAGAAATATCATTCCTTTCGCATCCGTTTAATAGCGCGGCCAGGCCTGTTATGGCCAATAAAACAGCATTTCTGATCTTCATACAAAGTAAATTATCGTTTTATTCCTATACGGCTAAAACGTACTCTTTGTTGATCAGTATGCCAGAATTTTTAGGATGAAATATCAGAAATGCCGTCCGCCTTTCTCTCGCTTGCCGATCAGTATAGCGCCGGAAATAGCCACCAGGAACAAGACCGAAACCAGTTCAAAAGGCAGCATATAATGGATATACAAAAGATTACCGAGCCTTTCGATCATGCCCGTTTCATTACTGAACAGCGCGGGGTCTATGGGATCAATATGCGCCTTCCTGAAGACCACCACCAGCATCAGCGCCAGCAACAGGCCGGAAACCGTGGAAGCCACCACCATCGGGGTGTTGCTCAGCTCATTACTTTCCCGGCGCAGGTTCAGGAACATGATCACGAAAAGAAAAAGAACCATAATGGCCCCTGCATACACGATAATATTTACTACGGCCAGAAACTGGGCGTTCAGAAGTACATAGATGCCCGAAAGTGCAAAGAAAGTGATGATCAGCGCGATCACACTGTGCATAGGCTTCCTGGATAGTATGGTGCCCAGGGCACCGCTTATAGCGAGGGCCGCAAAAAAATAATACACCCACTCCACCATTGCTATATTTTTAAGTATCTCCATCTTTACGCATTTTGTTTTTCCCAAAGTTTCTCCATGTCCTCTTTCGTCCAGGCATCCCGGTGATAGCGGTCGTTCATGTCTTCTACCAGCTGGTCTTTGCCGTAGATCACGTCATGGCGGTCGGTAAAAACAGGCACAAACTTATCATGACGCAGGTAAATGGCCTGCTTGGGGCATGCCTCCTCGCATAATCCGCAGAATATACAACGGAGCATATTGATCTCGTATGACGCTGCATATTTTTCTTCACGGTACAGGTGCTCCTCCCCTTTCACACGCTCTTCCGCTACCATGGAGATCGCCTCAGCCGGGCACGCCACCGCACACAGCCCGCAGGCCGTACAGCGCTCACGACCCTGCTCATCCCTTTTCAGGATATGATGCCCTCTGAAAACGGGCCCCAGGTATCGCTTTTGCTCCGGGTACCGGATGGTAGGCTTGGGCGAAAAGAAGTGCCTGAGCGTAATGGCCATACCCTTGAATACACCCGGAAGGTAAGTTTTCTCAACTACACTCAGGTCTGATTTATCGGTCTTCTTTGATCTGTCTGTCAGTTGCATACCCCTTAATTAAAACGTTTTTCGTACATACTTTTACCCGTAAAGTAAACCAGGAGAAAACCTCCCATTCCCAGCCAGGCCACCAGCAGCGGCTTGCCCGAAAGCGTAGCCAGCGCCATCACCACCAGGTTTACCATGGCCAGAGGCACCATCCACTGCCAACCCAACCTCATCAGTTGCTCATATTTGAAACGCGGCAGGGTCCAGCGGATCCACATAAAAGTAAAAATAAACAGGAAGATCTTCACAAAGAATACGGCCGTACCCAAAAGAGTGGCAATATTATGCCCGGTGGTATCTCCCAGTTTCCCGATCAGGAACTCCCGCACAAAGTCCATTCCCGGGTAATTATACGCCCCGAAATACAGGCTGGCCATGATCGCCGAAGAAACAAACATGTTCACATATTCGGCAAACATATAAAGACCCATTTTCATGGAACCGAACTCCGTCATGTAGCCTACTACCAGTTCGGCCTCGGTTTCGGGCATATCGAAAGGCGTACGATTACATTCGGCCAGAGCACAGACAAAAAACAGGATAAATCCCACCGGCTGATAAAAAACATTCCAGTTCATTCCGTGCTGCTGAACAGCCATCTCACGAAGCGAAAGCGAGCCGGTGACCAGGATTACGGCCAGAAGACAAAGTCCGAGCGCAATTTCATAAGAAATAGCCTGCGAAGCCGCACGGATAGCGCCGTACAGCGAATACTTATTATTGGAAGCCCATCCACCGATTAACATCCCGTAAACACCCAGGGCCACCACCCCAAAAACCCACAACACACCGATGTTCACGTCCATCCCCTGGATGGGAACCAGCAGGTCGCCTATCTTCAGCGTATCACCAAAAGGAATAACCGCACTGGTCATCAGGGCCGTAAACATAGCAATACCGGGACCGATTATGAACAACCATTTATCAGCCATGACCGGCACGAAATCTTCTTTAAAAAAAAGTTTCCCGGCATCGGCAAGCGGCTGGAAAATACCATAAGGCCCTGCCCTGTCGGGCCCTACCCGATCCTGGATATACGCCGCTATCACCCGTTCAAAATAGGTTTCATAGGCCGCTATTCCTAAGCTTAGTGCGAAGATCACTAAGATGATGATTCCCTTGATCAATAAAACTGACTCCATTCGCTATCTATTTTTTAGAAAAATAAGCTTCGTTCTTCTCCATGAGCACCTTGTAATCTTCCGATTGCTTAATTTCCTTCAAATTCCTGTCATAAGGCCTTGTATCGTCTATATTCTTATAGTTATGCGCTGCATGGTCGAGGCCGTATTCGGTCTTCTTTATAGCATTCCGTGCATACTTGTTCGCAGAAATGACCGATGCTCTCGAGATTTTGGTCGGGCCTTCAATTACCCAGTCGGATGTTTCTTTCTTATCAAAGCGGCAGGTATTGCAGATAAAGTCTTCCACTTCGCCCCACTGATTCTTGCGGGCCGTCACCCGGATCACCTCATTGCCCTTGTACCAGAGGTTCACCTTACCGCAGCACTTGTCACAGTCACGGTGGGCGTCTACCGGTTTGGAGAACCACACCCGGCTCTTGAAGCGGTAGGTCTTGTCGGTCAGTGCTCCTACCGGACACACATCAATCACGTTTCCGGAGAAATCATTGTCTATGGCCTGGTGGATATACGTACTGATCTCGGAATGATCGCCCCGGTACATCACCCCGTGCACCCGCCCGTCAGTGATCTGGTTAGCGGTGTATACACACCGGTAGCACAGGATGCACCGGTTCATGTGCAGCTGAATTTTATCGCCAATATCTTCCCGCTCAAATGTCCGCCTTTCTTCCTCATATCGGGTGGTAGCCAGGCCATTCTCGTAAGCAAAATCCTGCAAATGGCATTCTCCCGCCTGATCGCAGACGGGGCAGTCGAGCGGGTGATTGATCAGCAGGAACTCGACGATGCCGTTCCGGGCGTCTACCACCTCGGGGTTGGTGTAGTTTTCCACCACCATGCCGTCCTGGGCTCCCGTGATGCACGAAGCCACCAGCTTGGGCATAGGGCGCGGGTCTTTTTCAGACCCCTGGGTCACTTTTACCAGACAGGCCCGGCATTTTCCTCCGGAACCTTTCAGGGGCTTATAATAGCACATAGCCGGCGGAGCTACTTCCGGACCGATCTGCCGGGCAGCTTCCAGAATAGTAGTACCCGCAGGCACATGTACCTCCCGGCCGTCTATGGTTACTTTTATTAACTGCGGAGCATCCATATCTCTTAAAATCTTTTAAACTAAAATATTTTCCGGCATATAAACCGCCCCCTTCTTCACGGCTTCCGCCGGGTGCCGTACATGCCATTCAAACTCATCCCTGAAATGACGAATAGCGCTACCCACCGGCCATGCGGCGGCATCGCCCAGCGGACAGATGGTGTTTCCTTCTATTCTCTTTGCCACATCCACCAGAAGGTCAATATCGCGCTCGTTTCCGTGCCCGTACTCAATCCGGTGCAGCACCTTCTCCAGCCAGCCGGTTCCTTCGCGGCAGGGCGAACATTGCCCGCAGGACTCATGATGATAAAAACGTGAGAAATTCCAGGTATTTCTGACGATACAGGTGGTTTCATCCATCACAATAAACCCGCCCGAACCCAGCATGGTACCGGTAGCAAAGCCGCCGTCAGACAGCGACTCATAGGTCATCAGCCGGTCTTCGCCGTTCGCCGTCTTCAGGATAAGATTCGCCGGCAGAATAGGCACTGATGAACCTCCCGCCACCACAGCCTTCATGTAATGACCGTCGCGTATCCCGCCCAGGTATTCATCCGAATAGATAAACTCCTCCACCGGAACCCCCAGCGCGATCTCATATACCCCCGGCTTTTTGACATGCCCGGAAGCAGAGATCAGCTTGGTACCCGTGCTCCGGCCTATGCCTATAGCGGCATACGCATCACCGCCGTTATTGATGATCCACGGGGTATTGGCAATAGACTCCACGTTATTCACCACGGTAGGGCATTGATACAATCCTTTTACGGCCGGGAAAGGCGGTTTGTTTCTCGGGTTGCCTCTTTTCCCTTCCAGCGATTCGAGCAGGGCGGTTTCCTCACCGCAGATATAGGCGCCCCCGCCCGGCTGCACCACCAGCTCAAGGTCATAGCCCGTACCCAATATATTTTTCCCGAGGAATCCTGCGGCCGTTGCCTCGGCGATGGCCTTTTCCAGGATACGGATCACATACATCAGTTCACCGCGTACATAGATAAACGACTTGTTGGCTCCCAGGGCATAACTCGACACGATCATCCCCTCGATCAGCAGGTGGGGGATGGCCTTCATCAGGTAATGGTCCTTGAAAGTGCCCGGCTCCGACTCATCAGCGTTACACACCAGGTATCTCGGCACCCCTTCCGGCTTGGCCAGGAAGCTCCACTTCATCCCCATCGGAAAACCGGCGCCCCCACGGCCCCTCACCCCCGACTTCTTCACCTCTTCCACCACCTCCTCCGGGGTCATCTTCTTCACAGCCTTCTCCACAGCGGCGTATCCACCGTGCTTCCTGTAAACCTCGAAAGTCTCGATTCCGGGCTTATCAATATGTTCGGTTAATATCTTTAATGCCATGATTATTTACTCAATTCGTCAATGATATGATCCACTTTCGTATTGTCCAGGTGCATATAGAACTTCTCCCGGATCTGGAAACAGGGCCCCCACCCGCAGGCAGCCAGGCATTCCACTTCCTTCAGCGTAAACAGCCCGTCAGAGGTGGTCTGATTGGCGGAGATCCCCAGCCGCTCTTTCAGGTGGTCATAAACCTCTTCACCACCCATGGCGCAGCACGGGCCTGTGCGGCAGTATTCTATTACGTGCTTACCCACCGGCTCCAGGTGAAACATGGTATAAAAAGTAGCCACTTCGTATACCTCCACCGACTGTATACCCAGCATATCGGCAATATAATCCATCACCCCGGCGCTCACCCAGCCATGCTGCTCCTGGGCCAGGTGCAGCAAAGGCAGCAGGGCCGACTTCTGCCGGTCTTCCGGGTAACGTGCGATGATCTCTTCCGCCCGGGCCAATCTGTCTTCTGTAAATGCAATCATTTCTCTCGTATTAAGCATCAAGTTCACCGGCTATGACATTCAGGCTGCTCATGATCGGTACGGCATCCGATACCGTTCCGCCGGCGATCAGCTCCCCAAAAGCCTGGTAATAGATAAAGCAGGGTCTGCGGAAATGAAGCCGGAAAGGAGCCCTTCCGCCATCACTGATCAGGTAAAAACCTAACTCGCCGTTTCCGCCTTCCACCGCATGGTACACTTCCCCTACCGGGGCGTCTATTTCCCCCATCACGATCTTAAAGTGATAGATCAACGCTTCCATGTTATGATAAACGGCCTGTTTGGGAGGCAGGTAATAATGATTTTCATCGGCATGATACGCTCCCTCCGGAAGGTTCTCGATCGCCTGACGGATAATTTTGATACTCTCCCAAACCTCCGCATTTCTTACTTTGTAGCGGTCATACGTATCGCCGGAGTGACCTACCGGAATATCGAACTCAAAATCTTCGTAGGAGGAATACGGCTCCATGACCCGTACGTCATAATCAATTCCGGCGGCTCTCAGGTTAGGCCCGGTAAAGCCGTAGCTCATCGCCATTTCCTTACTCACAGCCCCCACGCCTATGGTTCGGTCGCGGAAGATCCGGTTCCGGTCAAACAGGCTTTCAAACTCGGCAAAAACTTTGGGCAGTGAATTATAGACCAGGTCTTTTATCTTTTTGATCGCCGTAGGAGAAAGGTCACGCTCCATTCCCCCGATCCGGCCCATGTTGGTCGTCAGCCGGGCACCGCACATCTCTTCGTAGACCTCATAGATCTTTTCCCGCTCCTGCATCACATAGAGGAAACCCGAGAAAGCGCCTGTATCCACCCCCATGATGGAAGAACAGATCAGGTGGTCGGATATCCGGGCCAGCTCCATCATGATCACCCGGATATACTGAGCCCGCTTGGGTACGGTCACCTCCAGCAGCTTCTCCACGGTCATGTGCCAACCCATGTTATTGATCGGCGAAGAGCAATAGTTCATCCGGTCGGTGAGCGTGGTGATCTGGTAAAACGGCCGTCTTTCAGCAATCTTCTCAAATGCCCGGTGAATATAGCCCACGGTCATCTCGCTGGAAACGATCCTCTCGCCGTCCATCGTCAGGATGTTCTGAAAGATCCCGTGCGTAGCCGGGTGAGTCGGTCCGAGATTCAGCGTGGTGTAGTTATTCTCTTCCTGGAGAGGGACATTCAGCGCCAAAGCCTCTTCCTGTGTTCTGGCCACTATGGTGTTATTCTCTGTCATCTTCCAAATAAGTCGTCTATTTTATCATTCCGGGTAGGGTCCTCCAAAGCATACTCCTTCCGCATGGGATGATAATCCATATCCTCCATATTCAGGATCCGCTTCAGGTTGGGATGGCCGGCATAGATGATGCCGAAAAAGTCAAAAGCCTCCCGCTCCATCCAGTCGGCTCCTTTGAACAAAGGCGTCAGCGACGGAACCACCGGGTTTTCTTTCGGAAGAAACACCTTTATTCTGATCCGGATCCGGTTTTCCCAACTGTGCATCATATACACCGAGCAAAACTCCGCCCCCGTATTGTCCGGGAAATGTACACCGGTGATATCCGTAAGAAAACTAAATTTCAGGACCGGGTGCTCTTTCAGGAAAGCCACGATCTCCGTTAAGTTCTCAGGGGCTGTTGCAAAACCAAGGATACCGAAATTTTCTTCAAAACGATGAACCTTCTCCCCGAATTGCCCTCCGATCTCCTCTACCAGGCGCTGATTATCTATCATTTTTCTCCAGTATATTATAGGATTCCAACAGGGCGCGGTACTCTTCGCTTTCTCTTCTTCTCAGCGATTCGCTTTTGGCCAGTTCCTGTACCTGCATCAGGCCGTCGAGAATCTGCTCGGGCCTGGGCGGACAGCCCGGCACATACACATCCACCGGGATCACCCGGTCGATGCCCTGCAGCACCGAATACGTATCAAAGATCCCCCCGGATGAGGCACAGGCACCCACAGCCACTACCCAACGGGGCTCGGCCATCTGGAGATACACCTGTTTTACCACCGGCGCCATCTTCTTGGCAATGGTGCCCATCACCAGCAGTACATCCGACTGCCTCGGGGAAAAGCTGGGCCTTTCGGCGCCGAATCTTGAAATATCGTAATGGGCGCCCATGGTCGCCATAAATTCTATACCGCAACAGGAAGTAGCGAAAGGAAGGGGCCACAAGGAATTGCTTCTCGCTATCCCGATCACTTTATCCAAAGAAGTGGCAAAAAAACCCGGCCCTCCATATCCCGGAGGCGCATCTGTCATTTTTACACTCGTCATAATTATTCTTTTTCCCAGTCAAGAACTCCTTTTCTGATCACATAATAAAAGCCGGCCATCAGGAAAGCCACAAACAGCAGCATTTCATAAAAACCCAGCCACCCCAGACTTTTAAAATTCACCGCCCACGGGTACATGAATATCACCTCCACATCAAACAGCACAAACAGGATGGCCGTCAGAAAGTAACGTACATTCAGCGGCATCCGTGCATCCCCCACACTTTCCACACCGCACTCAAACGGCAGCTCCTTCCTCCTGCTGCGCAGCCTCGGACCCAGCACATGGGTGGCGATCAGGGTCATGACCACAAACCCTAAAGCCAGGCCTAATTGTATAAAAAGAGGTAAATAATCCTGTGGAACACTAACTGACATTGAATACTATTTTAACAAACAAAAATACGACCCGGTGAACATAAAAAAAAACGGATGCGGGCGGAGAATACCCCCTGCAATGCAGTTTGAAATTATTCTAAATAGTCGTTCAGGCTTTGCCAGATGAGATCTTTCAGCTCGTCGATCCCCTCCCGGGTCTTAGCCGAAATAAATACATAGGGCACTCCCGGTGGCAGCGTGGCCAGGATCTCTTTGCGGTCAGCTTCCGCGATCAGGTCAGCCTTCGTAATGGCCAGCAGCCGGTTCTTGTCGAGCAGCTCCGGGTTATATTTTTCCAGCTCATTCAGAAGGGTATAATATTCTTTTGCCGGGGCTTCCCCGCTTCCATCCACCATAAAAAGCAGGTTGCTGTTCCGCTCAATATGCCGCAGGAAACGCAGTCCCAGACCTTTACCTTCCGAAGCCCCTTCGATGATCCCCGGGATATCCGCCATTACGAACGACTGGTAATCATGATATTCCACCACCCCGAGATTGGGCACAAGGGTCGTAAAGGGATAATCGCCTATTTCAGGCCGGGCAGCAGACACCACCGACAACAGCGTCGACTTACCGGCATTCGGGAAGCCCACTAATCCCACATCGGCCAAAAGCTTCAGCTCCAGGATAGCCCAGATCTCCTGGCCCGGAATACCCGGCTGGGAGTAGTCAGGTGCCTGGTTAGTGCTGGTCTTGAAGTGGTAATTGCCCAGCCCGCCCATACCGCCGGGCAGCAGGATCACCTCCTGCCCGTCTTCTATGATCTCCGCCAGCCTCTCGCTGGTTTCGGCATTGCGGGCCACGGTTCCCAAAGGCACCTCCAGCACCACATCCTTTCCCTGCTTACCCGTACTCCGGCTTTTGCCCCCGCCTTCACCGTGGTCGGCCTTAATGTGTTTCTGGTACTTCAGGTGGATGAGGGTCCAATACTGCTTGTTGCCACGCAGGATAATATGCCCGCCCCGGCCACCGTCACCGCCGTCGGGACCCCCTTTATCCACGAATTTCTCCCGCCGGAAGTGCGTAAAGCCCCTACCGCCGTTACCTGATTTCAGGTTTATTTTTACGTAATCTATGAAGTTTGAAGTCATCGATAATGTTTATGAATCGGGGGAAATACCCCCTTTTGGTCTCTCACAGATAACACGGATTTTCACAGATCAAAAATGCCCATCTGTGTGGTCTGTGAGAAAATTATGAGCAAAATATATAATTAGAACCTCTTAGCCCCCCTATTTAGTTTCTTAAAAACAAAAAACTCCTCTTGATAAGGAGTTTATCGTTTCCCACCTGCCGGGGTAGCGCTCAGTATTTTTCGTCTATCGACCCGGAAATGGTCTCAAAAATATCGTCAATTTTTCCCACCCCGTTAATGGTCGTTACCTTTCCCTGCTCCTGGTAATACGGCAGCACATGGATGGTCTTTTCAAAATATTCATCAATTCTTTTCAGCAACTTAGCGGCATCATCATCAGCCCTGCCACTCACCTTCTGGCGTTCGGCAATGCGCTCTTTGATCACCTCCTGGTCTACGTCGAGCTGTAAAACCAGGTCTACTTTGGTGCCTTTCCCTTCCAGGAAAGCATCCAGTGCCTCTGCCTGGGGAACGGTGCGGGGGAAACCGTCAAAAATGAATCCTCTGGCTTCCGGGTTCTTTTTCACCTCCTCTTCCAGCATATCAATGGTAATGGAGTCAGGCACCAAACGGCCGTCAGCCAAAATTTCTTTTACCCTTTTTCCGAGTTCGGTGTCGTTGGAGATGTGTGAACGAAACATGTCGCCGGTAGACAGATGCACCAATTTATATTTATCGATAATCTTCTCAGACTGAGTTCCTTTGCCCGCACCCGGAGGGCCAAAAATTACAAGATTAAACATTTATTTCAGTTACAATATGGTATCGGGCCGCAAGATAGCAATAAGCCATAAAAAAAGCCCCGATAACGGGGCTTTTTTTATTTCAATCTCTTCCGTTCCCTGTCGAATCGGCAGCTATCTCCGGGATTACATATTTAGGGTCCAGGAGTCTTTTAAATCTGTGATACAAAGCCGTTGCATCCTTGTTATCCGGTGCATACTTAAGCACTTCTTCTATTTTAGTCAAACCCGCTTCATAGTCTTTGTTCATCAGGTCTTTGGTAGACAAGTAAGCAATTGCCTCCACTACATTATCTTTGTTGGCAGGATCTGCCTTTCCTGTCTCGCCCAACGTCTCCAGGTATTTAATATAAAGTGCGGCGGCCGGAAACTGGGCATTCATGGTACTGTCTTCTCTGTACTGATACACCGTGGCTCTGGCGCCGTAAACATAAGCCAAAGGCCATGCTCCCTTATATTCATCACCCGCCTTGCTTAAAAATTCAGCGGCTTTGGGCCAGTTAAAGGCTCTGTAAAAGTTCATCCCTACTCTGGCATAATCGGAAGCATCAGGCTCTTTCTTGGTCAAAAATTCTTTCTCGGTCAATAAAGCGCCTTTTACATAATTTTTCTTCTCCATAAGAATAGTGGCCGCTTCTCCGTAATAATTAGCGTCAGAAGTCGTATCCTGCAAAGCCACGGCTTTATCGATATGGATGATTCCGAGTGAATCATTTAACACCGTGGTGGCCGAATCGCCTTCCATTTTCAGGTAGGCTTTACCGATGTATCCGTGATCCAGGCTGAAGTTCTCATCTTTGGGATTAGTTTTGATAAAGTTCTGAAAATCTTTAACTGCCTGAGCGTATTTTCCTTCCTTAAAGTTTACGATCCCCTCCATTCTGTGGATGTAAGGATCAGTGGTAGAACCTTTGATCTCTCCCAATACTCTTTTCAGGCTGGCGAAATCTTCGGCAACAAAAGCTAATTTAGCATAACGAAGCTTAGCTTTTACATCGCCGTCTGAGTTTTTCAGATAGTTTGCAGCCGCTTCAGCGGATTTCGCATAATCGTTGAAAGTCTGCCAGTAGGAGCTCTGGTATTTATAGATAGGCGCATGCGTAGGATCGGCCGCTATTCCCTTGTTAATGGCATCCTGAGCATCCCTGTAATTACGGCTCTGTAACCATACCCTTGCTATTTTAGAATACGTCTTGGCCGGTTTCTTACCTACCCGCTCGGCATTCTGCAAGGCATTCATGGCACTTCCGCCATCGCCTTTCAGCAGGTAAGCCTCTGCCTTCACCAGGTAATACTCGGGATTATCCTTGGTTTTGTGCTTATCGAGCGCCAGTTCAATGGTCAGAGCCGCCTCCGCAGGATCATTAGCTTCCGGAAACATCACATAAGCCTCTGCTATCCGGTAAAGTACATCCGGATTTCTCTGTTTGGTCTCTTTCTTTACCTCTTCAAATACCGCTTTGGCACCGGCCAGATCTTTGGAAGCCAGCTTCACCATACCCAGGCCCACCTGGTTCAGGGGGTCGCCTTTCTTCTCTAATGCATTACCCGCCTCAAAAGCCTCCTGAGCAGCCTTCAGATTCTCCGGCTTCGCATAATCAGGGCTGGAAAGAATGGTGTACCCCTTTAAGAAATAGGTGTCTGTTCCGGGGGATGAAACCACCAGCTTATTTGCTCCGTCCAGGGCCGCCGTGTATCTCTCCGCATCCAGGTCTTTCACTACCTGGTCGATACTCTGTCCAAACGACCAGGTAAAAGTTAGCAGCAATCCAACTACCGCCCAAATTTTTGTTCTCTTCATCATTTCTAAATAAGCTGTAAAGTTACTCTTTCGGTTAAAAATTGAAATCGGCCCGCAATTTAAGCAAATTCCATGGCTTACAAAAGTCATTTTTCCATGATTTTGCTGCATTTAAACCTTAGACTTTAATAAAAAACGTAATTTTCTTAATCAAATGTTAAAAAAGGTAAATGGCGTTCAAAAAAATTAGTCTAACGACTCCCTGCTTAACACAAACTGCTTAGGGATAGCATAATAGGGCACAAGACCCATTTTTTCGGCGATCAACTGCCCCGGCTTGCTGCACGCAAAACGGATGAATCCGTTCTCTACCCCCCAGGCTGTTCCCAGGGTATGCAGGTAGATGGTGCGGTGAAACGGATAAGTCTGCTCCAGGATGGTCGACCGCGAAGGTTCAACCGCCGCCCCCTGATCCTTCACCCCCAGTATCTTCACCGAACTCTTCAGTTCACGGGTGACCTCATTGCTTTTCTCACTGATCAGATTATAGCCAACAAACCCGATGGCGTTTTTATCTTTCTTCACCCAGTCAAACACCTTTTGGTTACCACCGGCCGCCACTACATTTTTGCGGCTGAATTCGCGGATGCCCAAACGGGCCAGCACCTGGTTCAGGTTACTGGAATTACCACTGTCGAAAACCAGCTTAACCGCCGACCCCTCATCGGTAAACAGCCGTTGAAGGTCAGCCAGCGACACAGCGCTGAGAGCGGCGTCGGGATGTGCGATCAGCACCACCGCATCCAGGGCCATAGGGGCAGGCTTATACGTGATCTCCCTTTTTTCCAGCACTTTCAGTTCTTCTGCATTGAGCGTACGCGTTATGCAGATTACATCCATCGAATCTTCCAGCAACAGCCTGACCGCCATATTCTCCGGCATAACAGAATTGTTAAAGGATGCGCGGGGGTAATGCATCCGGTAACCGTCGGTTTGGGCATGAATGATCTGCAGGATGGACTCGTCCATGCCTACATTGATCCTGCCTTCATAAATACTGGGACGGTCACTTTTTTTTGACTGGCAGCCTGCCAGCATCAGCATCACCCCCACACTCCATAAAAATCTCATAGCCTCATTACTGTTTAATAGCCCTGTACAACCGGAATATCCCGTAAGCGATCAACACTGCTCCCAATGAGTAGGCAAACATCGGCGGTTGGAGTTTCACTATAAATATCTTCTCGGAAATTACATAAATACCCATACCTACATAACACACCGGAACCACCAGACTCAATACGAACTTCAGCTTACCTAAGATCTCTTCTATATTCATGCTTTAAGAATTCACCGGAACTCCCCGGCACATTTTCACGCCAAATTAAACAGTTTTGTCCGCTTTTGAAAAAAATATGTGATCAATCCTGCAAGGTGTAGGTGACCGGCAGCGTATGCCAGACCCGTACAGCCCGGCCGTTCTGCCTGCCTGGAGACCATTTAGGCATGGATTTTACTACCCGTATCGCTTCTTCATCACAACCGAAGCCCACACTCTTGAGCACTTTGATCTGCCCCACACTTCCGTCTTTCTCCACTACAAACTGCAGGACCACCCTTCCGGAAATATTAGCTCTCTGCGCAGCGGGGGGATACTTCACATTTTTTTTCAGGTACTTCATCAGCTCATTCATCCCCCCCGGAAATTCCGCGTCCTGCTCTACTCCGATCAGGATCTCCTCTTCAGCAGGCGGCGCCACTTTAACCACGGCCACTTCTTTCGGTGGCGGCGGCGGAATAAAAACATCTTTGGCTTCTGCTCCCTCCACGGTTTTACTGGAAATGACAGCCACTTCCAGTTTTTCTGCCGGTGGTGGCGGCTCTTCGATCATCACTTCCTCATCTTTTTTTGGCTCCGGTGGCAGAAATTTCTCCTGGGCTACTTCCGGCAAGGGTTCTTCGATCGGCGGGGGGATCTCTTCCGGCACATCAACCGGGGGTGGCTCATTCTGATCCAGGTCAATGGGTGTCACATCCACGATAATGCCTTCATCGATATTGGCCGCCTTAAACTTATTGAAAGCCAGGGCGGCACCAAACAGTAGGGAAAATAACGCTGTACCAATCACCATAGCCCGCGTCAGGTAGCGCCGGTAGTTCTTTCTAAGGTAGTATGCTCCATACTCCTTGTTGCGGGTCTCAAAGACCACGTCGTCTAAAGTCACTTTCATTTTTATTCAGGTTTATATACACCTAAAAAATTAGATATAAAACTAATTATTTAGTTTTATAAAACTAAATTAATAGTTAAAAAATGAAAATGCAAAAAAAAGAGCCGAAATTTTTTCGGCTCTTCCTATAAAAAGAAAACGGGGTCAATCGCTCAGCTGGAACATCACCGGTATGGTGTAATACACCCTTACCGCTCTACCGTTCTGCTTACCGGGGCTCCATTTCGGCATGGACTTGATCACCCTCATGGCTTCTTCGTCACACCCAAAACCGATTCCTTTTAAAACTTTCACGGTACCTATGGATCCGTCTTTCTCCACTACGAACTGCACGGTTACCCTTCCGGATATATTTGCCCGGGTAGCGGCTGCAGGATAGTTGATCTTATCTCCCAGAAATCTGTACATAGCTCTCTCTCCGCCTGGATATTCCGGTTGTTGTTCCACTCCCACAAAGATCTCTTCCTCCTTAGGCGCTTCCACTTTCACAACCGCTACCTCTTTAGGCGGTGGCGGTGGGATAAACACATCCTTGGCTTCTGCACCTTCCACGGTCTTATTGGAAATAACCGCTGTTTCCAGCTTTTCTGCCGGTGGCGGTGGTTCTTCGATCACCACTTCCTCATCCTTTTTGGGCTCCGGTGGCAGGAATTTCTCCTGGGCTACTTCCGGAGGCGGTTCTTCCAGCGGCGGAGGCGGCAGTTCTTCCGGAATATCTAATTTTTCCTCCGGAATTTCCTCGTCGAGGTTAGTTGCGGACAAATCCACCAGGATGTCCTTCTCCTTATTGGCATTCTGGATCTTATTGAATGCCAAAGCCCCCCCCAGAAAAACGCTGAAAATAGTAGCTCCTATAATCGTAGCCCGGGTAAGGTACCGACTGTAGTTCTTTCTCAGATAGTATGCGCCGTACTCTTTATTCCGGCCTTCAAATACTATATCGTCTAAGGTTACTTTCTGTGCCATTTCTATATCAATTTACCTTAGTTTTTAGGTCTTGCGATCTTTTCTTCATAAGCCTTCTGCTCCTGCGGCATCAGATCCACAATCGCAAAACGCTTGTTCCCAGTAATCTCCATCTCATCCAATATATCCACCGTATTTTCAAAGGTAGCTTCATTAGACGGCTTAATCACCACTGTAAATTTAGATGTATCAATAGCTGCAGCACGCTTCTTATTGATTTCAGCCCTTATACCGGAAGCGGAATAATCCGTTTCATTCAGGTCATCCACCGTTACATCCGCCAATGCCTGCTGATACCAGAATATCCGGTCATCCTTCCCCATCACAATGGTAATGGTATTGGAAAGCTTAACCTCATCTTTTTTCTGGTCTATTACATCTTCATCACTCTTGTCAGGCATGTTTAGCTTCATCATATTCGGCTTGCTAAACGTGGTAGTGAAAATAAAGAACGTTAAGAGCAGGAAGCCCAAATCCACCATGGGTGTCATATCGGGTTTACCCCCTCCTTTTTTTGACCTTACCTTACCACCTTTCCCGCCTGATTCTTTTACCTGTACTTCTGCCATTTCTTAAAATCAATTTAGGGTTATTCTCCTTTCGTGATAAGTCTAAACTTGTAGAATTTCACTTTAGCCAACTCGTCAAACAGTATTTTCACTGCCGGGTACTGCGTTTTCACGTCGCCCCGAATGGCCAACTGACCCTGTGGATTAGCCTCTGCATAGGCCCTTACCCAGTCGATCAGCTCCGCGTTGGTTGAATCCAGCGGAATACCGGGAAGGATTGCCTTTTCCCTGTCGCCCTTGGCCAGTGACAGATACGATTTGATCCGGTCCTTACCTACCCCGATCTCCGCGATCTCCAGAAAAGATGCCTTTTCATCATTCGTCAGATTCATCTTCAGGTTAGTATTCAGTGCATTCAGGAATTTCCTTTTTTCTATAGGATCTGATACACCGAAATAATACTTACCCTCCGGGGTGATAGACACCGTGCCGATGCCTGTCTCTTCCACCTTCAATTTGGAAACCGAAGATGGCGTATTAATGGATACGGCCTCCTGACTTCTGAATGATGAGGTCATGATAAAGAATGTAAGCAAAAGAAATGCTACATCACACATGGCCGTCATATCCATGGTAGGACTATGCCGTTTTGGTTTTACTGCTGCCATCTATTCTCCTTTATATTATAAATTGAAAAAATACAATAAAAGTTCCGATTAATTATGCGAAGCAAAGTTTTGCTGCAGACTTAACCCGATTTCATCAATTTTATAAGTAAGGGTATCAATAGATGATGTAAAGTAGTTGTATACGATGATGGCAATGGCCGAAGTACCGATACCTAAACCTGTGTTGATAAGGGCTTCCGCAATACCTTTCGACAGCGCCGCTGCATCAGGAGAACCACCGCCGTCACCCAGGGCAAAGAACGACCGGATCATACCCAGTACCGTTCCCAACAGGGCCACCAGCGTGGAAACTGAACCCAGGGTAGAAAGGATAGTCAGGTTTTTCTCCAGCATAGGAAGCTCCAGTGAAGTTGCTTCTTCCACTTCTTTCTGAAGAGCTGCCAGTTTTTGCTCTTTGTTCAGCCCCCCGTCAGACTGCAATTGCTCGTATTTGTCCAAAGCCGTTTTAATCACATTACCAACCGTTCCTTTCTGGCTTTCACAAGCTTTTTTGGCATCAGCAATGTTGTTGCTGTTCAGATAGCCGCGAACTTTCGCCACGAAAGCATCCAGGTCTCCGGAACCGCTGGCCTTGTTGATGGTCACAAACCGCTCAATACCAAATACAATTACCATCAATAAGAAAGAAAGAAGAATAGGTACAATAAAACCACCCGCATAGATGATACCTAATGTATTATTGGGATCGTGCTTCGTTTCTGGATCTTTAAAGTTGCCGGGATCTCCCATAACGAAAATGTAAATAGCTACCGAAATAGCTATAAGGATCGGAATAACAATGATGGGGTTAATTCCGCCAGATGATTTTTTTGCTGCCTTAGCAACCGGAGCATTCTGAGTTTTTGCCATTTGGATAAAAAATTTTTAGGGTTAAAAAGTCCTCTCAAAATAAGTCCTCCCGAACTATTCTGAAATTTTTAAATTGTTTTTAACTGATTTTGAAAATAATTCTTTGGCAATTCTAAAGAAAAACATTTAAAACAAAAATTATTTTGATAAATAATTTACGAAAATTTAATCTCCGTTAATCCCCGAAAAAGCCCTTTTAACACCCGTTTTAACCAATCAAACGTATTAAAGCTTGATAACGTTAGAGTTATATTTTACTTCAACTCAGCTTATTACTAAATTTTTAGTTACGGTTTGTTACTATCCACCACAATCCGCTTATCGCGGTTGCCCAATTCCCATGCAGTATGGAACACCAGCCTCACGATCTTGGCATAACGGGGGAAAAGGATCTTCTCCACATCATCGCCCGGACGGTGGTAATCTTCATGGACACCCGTGAAGTAAAACGCAATCGGGATCTTGTTCTTCGCGAAATTGTAATGGTCGGAGCGGTAATAGAATTTATTGGGGTCATTGGGGTCGTTAAACTCATAATCCAGCTCCAGGTTTACACTTTCCTTATTCGCTTTTTCCGAAATGGCGTGCAGCTCGGAAGACAGCTTGTCGCTCCCGATAATATAGGTGTAATCCGGGTTAGCTTCATGCTTCTTATCCACCCTTCCTATCATATCAATATTCAGGTTGCACATGATATTTTTTAGCGGTATCACCGGGTCGTGGTCTGTAAAGTACTCCGATCCCAGCAGTCCTTTCTCTTCTCCGGTCACCCAAAGGAAGAGGAAGCTTCTGCGTGGACCGTGTCCTTCCTTTTTGGCCCGGGCAAAGGCCTCCGCCAGCTCCAGCACGGCACAGGTGCCCGAGCCGTCGTCATCCGCTCCGTTATAGATCTGGCCTTTCTCATCCACGCCCACATGGTCGTAATGGGCCGAGATCACGATCACTTCATCTTTACGGTCCGTACCTTCCAGGAAGCCCATCACATTGGCAGTCTCCACCGGCTTATCTACCCTTTCCGATTTTAGCTTTATACGCTGCGGTTTCGTTTTGAGCGTACCTCCCGCCACATAACTCTCCAGCTTTGAAGCCTTCACCCCTATCAGTGCGGCCCCCATAGCTTTCGATGTCACGAAAGCCGGGACCGCCGTAGCGACAGATGCCGGCGACTTCTCAATGGTCATTCGGCTGAACCGGCTCAAAACCGCCTTTCTTTCCGCTACAGTGGTTTTAAAGGCACTTTCATCAACGGTAGATATCTCAAAGATCGCCGCCGCACCCAGGTCAGAGGCGATCTTGTTCTTTCTTCTAAGGCCTGCAGTGCCTGCCCAACCCTGTCCGTCCCGGGTACCATCACCCGACAAAAACACCACCGCTTTTCCTTTTACTTCCTTTCCCTGGTAATCATCGCGGTCAGCGTCTTTTACTCCGTATTCCACAAATATCGTCTCAAAGCCCTTTTCCTGGGGGATATTTACCAGGCCCGAAGGAATATAGTCTTTGAAGAAGCCCATTTTCTTTTTCCCCACCGTTACATAACCCTCGCCCCAGTCAGACTTGTATAAAGGAAAGGTTTGCAGATAGCTTTTTCCTGACGGCGTGCTCACTATCGGCTCAAGGCCCCACTGCTCCAGGTGTTCAATAATATATTTTGCGGCTTTCTTTTGCCCTTCCGACCCCGTATCTCTTCCTTCCAGCTCATCAGAGGCAATGTACGTCAGGTATTTTTTAAGATCGGCCTCCGATATGGTGGCCTCGTAAGTTTTCAGGGGCGACTGGGCCGTTAAACCGGCGTACAGCAAAACCCCCAGCATCGAACAGACTATTTTTTTCATTAAACTAAATTTTTGAACAACAAATAACTTCAAAACTTTTTATTTAAACAACGGCACAAAAGCACTAAATTTGCGTCACTTTTTTTTACACTTCATCTCTTCATTATTTATGCTCATCGATTTGAATTCGCCGGAACTGTTTGAAAACAGGCACCAGGGTAAATCTGAAAAAGAAATAGCCGCCATGTGTGCCGCCATTGGTGTCAACAGTCCCGATGAATTAATAGACCAGACCATTCCTTCCAATATCCGGAGTGAAAAAGCCCTGAACCTGCCGGCAGGCCTGACCGAAGTACAGTTCCAGGAGAAGATCGCCCGGCTGGCAGCGAAAAACAAGATCTTCAAAACGTTTATCGGCTGCGGTTATTACGATACCGTTCTGCCGAAGGTCATCCAGCGGAATATCCTGGAAAACCCGGCATGGTATACAGCTTATACACCTTACCAGGCGGAAATAGCCCAGGGAAGGCTGGAAATGCTGCTTACTTTTCAAACCGTAGTGGCTGATCTGACCGGAATGGAGATCGCCAATGCCTCTCTCCTGGATGAAGCTACTGCGGCCGGCGAGGCCATGTCAATGCTGGGGGGGCTTAAAAAAGGCACAAAGAAAAATGCCAATACCTTTTTCGTGTCCGACAGCTGCCATCCCCAGGTTATTGATGTGGTGGAAGGACGCGCCAAAGGCATAGGAGTGAATGTAGTGACGGGAAATGTGGAAACCTTCGACTTTACCGGGTCTGACGTTTACGGTGTGCTGATCCAGAACCCGGGAACACAGGGCGAGGTAAAAGACTATACAGCCCTGATCGCTGCCTTGCACGAGCAGGATATCAAAGTTTGTATCAACACCGACCTGCTTTCGCTCACCCTGTTCAAAAGTCCCGGAGAGATGGGCGCCGATGTGGCCGTAGGAACCAGTCAGCGGCTGGGCGTCCCTATGGGTTACGGCGGACCGCACGCTGCCTTTTTTGCAACGAAAGATGAATATAAGCGGCAGATCCCGGGGAGGATCATCGGGGTATCGGTAGATGCTTCCGGTAACCGGGCGCTTCGTATGGCGCTGCAAACCCGGGAACAACATATCCGGCGTGAAAAAGCCACTTCCAATATCTGTACGGCGCAGGTGCTTCTCTCCGTGCTGTCGGCCGGCTACTGCCTTTATCACGGACCCGAAGGCCTGAAAAGAATTGCCGGGAAAATACACGGCCTGACCACCCTGTTTGCCAATTCGGTGCAGGGACTTGACTACCGTATCCTGAATAACACCGGGTTTGATACCGTTACCCTGGATGTGACCGACAATACCCGCATCCGGGAGATCGCCGAAGCCCGCGGGGTTAACCTGCGCTACCACGGCAACGGCGACATCAGCATTTCCTTTGACGAAACCAAGACCCTGGCCGATGTGGCCCTGCTGCTCGAGATCTTTTCGGAAGCACGGGGAGAGAAGCTGGTGCTTCATCTTAAAAATGAGGTGGAAGACCGGATTCCTGAAAACCTCCGGAGAACTACTCCATACCTGCAGCATCCCATTTTCAGCAGCTATCAGACCGAGCATGAGATGCTCCGTTACCTGAAAGCCCTCGAAAACAAAGACCTTTCGCTGGTGCATTCCATGATCTCGCTGGGAAGCTGTACCATGAAGCTGAATGCTACGTCAGAGATGCTGCCGATCACCCTGCCGGGTTTTGCACAGATCCACCCGTTTGCACCGGAAGATCAGACGCAGGGGTACCAGGAGCTTTTCAGGGAGCTGGAATCCTGGCTGGCAGAGATCACGGGATTTGCCGCCACTTCCCTGCAACCTAACTCAGGCGCCCAGGGCGAACTGGCCGGACTCATGGTCATCAAGGCTTTCTTCGAAAATAAAGGAGAGAGCCAGCGGAACATCGCCCTGATCCCTTCTTCGGCCCACGGCACCAATCCTGCCTCCGCGGTGATGGCCGGCCTGAAAGTGGTGGTGGTCAAATGTGATGACAAAGGGAATATTGAAGTGGAAGACCTCCGGGCCAAAGCCGAACAATATGCCGGCACGCTGGCCTGCCTCATGGTGACCTACCCTTCTACCCACGGCGTATTTGAAGAAAGCATCATCGACATCTGCAACATCATCCACCAGTACGGCGGTAAAGTATATATGGACGGCGCCAACATGAACGCCCAGGTGGGTCTGACCTCCCCGGGCCGCATAGGCGCCGATGTCTGCCACCTCAACCTGCACAAGACCTTTGCCATTCCGCACGGGGGCGGCGGTCCGGGTATAGGCCCCATCTGCTGTACGGAAGAGCTGGCGGCCTTCCTGCCGGGCAATGCCGTGATAAAAACAGGCGGGCAGCACAGTATTCACGGGATATCGGCCGCTCCGTGGGGAAGCGCGGGTGTTTTGCCCATACCGTATGCCTTCATTGCCATGATGGGCGGGGATGGGCTGACGCAGGCCACCCGGTATGCCATATTTAATGCAAACTATATCAAGTCAAGACTGGAGAAGCATTTCGCTATCCTTTACACCGGAACTAACGGACGGTGCGCCCATGAAATGATCGTAGACTGCCGGCCGTTCAAAGCAGCTACCGGTGTAGAAGTGGAAGATATCGCCAAAAGGCTCATGGATTACGGTTTTCATGCGCCTACCGTTTCCTTCCCCGTAGCCGGCACCCTGATGATCGAGCCAACAGAGTCGGAATCCAAAGCCGAACTGGACCGCTTCTGCGACGCCCTGATCGCCATTCGCCGTGAAATTGCCGAAATCGAAGAAGGCCTGTATCCGAAAGACAATAATGTGCTGGTCAATGCGCCGCACACGATGAACGTGGTGATGACCGACGAGTGGACCCTTCCGTATTCGCGGGAGAAAGCCGCTTTCCCGGCAGAGCGACTGAAAACCAACAAATTCTGGCCTTCGGTAAGCCGAGTGGATTCGGCCTATGGGGACAGGAACCTGGTGTGTGCGTGTGAACCGGTGGAGTCCTATCAGTGAAAAACTAAAAGTGAAAAGTTAAAAGTTAAAAGTTGCGGTACATTAGTATATAAATATGAAGAATGTTCCGCAACTTTTAGTTTTTAACTTTTCATTTTTAACTTATTTCATCCCTCCCGGCAACCTGAGCTTATGGTAACTTTAGACGAATCCGCCGCCATTGAATTCATGAACAAATCAGGGAGCCGCCCTTTTTTGTTTGTGATCAGCTATGACCGGACCCGGAGCTATATGGTTTCGCTGGATGAGTTAGACCCGGACCTTATCCGTTATGACTTTTCGGGAGGGGCAAAAAGTACAGGGGTGTCCGGAAATCAACATTGGGAGACACCTGGCCGGCCTGACAGCAACAGGTCATATAAACCGGACAGCTCAGATGCTGCCTGCTCAGAAAGTAGCTCCTGTCAGCTTGTTGAAGAGCACAAAGACATGATCGGGCAGCAAAGCCCGGCCCCCTCAGACACCCTCTTCCGTCTTCAACCGGAAAAGATAGCTTTTGAAACCTACCGGAACGCCTTTCAGTATGTAAGAAAAAATATCCTGGCCGGAAACAGCTTCCTGACGAACCTCACCGCGTCCACTCCCATTACCGGGGTCGACAGCCTGGAAGAGGTCTTTGAAAAAGCCCATGCCCGGTATAAGCTTTGGATAAAAGGGCAGTTCGTCTGTTTTTCACCTGAAACCTTTGTAACCGTTTCCGAAACGGGGGAAATCGCTACCTTTCCCATGAAAGGCACAATAGATGCGGGCATTGAAAATGCCGAAGAAAAACTCCGGTCGGATAAGAAAGAGCTTTACGAACACACCACCATTGTAGATCTGCTACGCAACGACCTCAGCAAGGTAGCCGGCCGGGTACGGGTGGAGCGCTTCCAGTATATCGACCGGATCCGGAGGGAAGACGCCTCCGGGATATTGCAGATGAGCTCCGAGATCAGGGGGCAGTTACCCGAAAACTGGAAAGAAACGCTGGGCACCTGGTTTTTTGAGCTGCTTCCGGCAGGTTCTATCTGCGGAGCCCCGAAGATCAAAACCCTGGAGATCATAGCCCGGGCAGAAGAAAAACTACACGAAGACGGTAACCGGGGTTTTTACTCCGGTGTTTGCGGCATCTTTGACGGAAAGACCCTGACCTCTGCCGTCATGATCCGCTTTATTGAGCAAACCGATGAGGGGCTAATCTTTAAGAGCGGGGGCGGAATTACCCATCTCAGCGATGTACATAAAGAATATGAGGAGGTGTATCAGAAACTGTATGTGCCGGTGGGGTAAGATATATTTGAGTTAAATTTTAGAACTATTTTATTATGTTTTATTGTTTAATAAGGCATAAAAGCACAAGAACATATGCAGACCATCACAAATCCTAAAGATACAGCCTTCAGCTTCTTTGAAAAACTTAGAGGATTTCAGGACAAAAAGGAGGTATGGCTTCCTTTCAGGGAAAATAAACCTGACCCCAAAGAGGCCCTTAAAAGAATGCAGGCATTACAAAAAAAATACCCTCCTAAAGTTATTGGAAAGGAAATAAACCTTTCTGAACTCATCAATGAATTAAACGCATAACTTATCAATTACCACATGACCTATTAAACACATGACTTATTTTGATACAGATTATTTGATTCACTATCTTATAATTCAGGACAAAGAACTCCACAGGCTTGCGACCAAAAAAATCAAAAACCTCATTGCTAAAAGTCAATTTTACGTATCTCCTTTAAACTTACAGGAAATCGGCTTTGTCCTTGCCAAGTTAAATACAGAATCCTTTTCTATAGTTGAAAAACTCAATGAACTGGAGTCTCATAGCATTACCAATTACACTTCAGAGCACTTCCTTCGGGCCAAAGAACTGGCCTGTAAAATTGGTTTTCAAAGCATTAATGACTGCCTCCACACAGCCATAGCCGAATCGTATTGTTCCGAAATTTACACATGCAATAAAGCCGATTTCGAGAAAATAAAACCGTTGACTTCTTTAAGGGTTACCATCTTTTGATTGAATATTTGCTTTATCTTTAACCCAAATAATGCGACTTCCGGCATGAAAGCAGAATTCTTCGAAACCTTCCGGCTTCTGAACAGTCAACTTTGCAACGTAGAGTTTCACCTGGAACGTGTCCGGAAAACACAGGCGGCCTTTTTTAGCCGTGCCGGCTTCGAGGTAAATGAGCTGTACCATGCCCTCGCGGACTACCCTGAAGGCCTTTTTAAAGTGCGGGTGGATTATGACTCTGCTATTACCGGCATACGGGTAGACCTGTACGAAATTCAACCCCACAGGAAGCTGGGAATAATGAACGCAGGTGATTTTGATTACCCTTTTAAATACGCTGAACGCGATTTTTTCAGGAAGAGTCTCGCGCTTTATCCCGACTGCGACGATATCCTTTTCCTGAAAGACGGCTTCATCACCGATACCACGTATTGCAATGTGGCCCTCTTTAACGGCGAAGAATGGGTCACTCCCGATACTTTTTTACTTCCCGGCACCAGGAGAGCTGCGCTGGTCCGTAGCGGTGCGCTGCGCGAAGCGACGGTCACTGTACATGACCTCCCACGCTTTGAAGCCATTGCTTTCATCAACGCCATGCGCGATTTTGAAAAAAGATATACTTTTGTAACAGACCAAAACGAACTTATTCTTGCCGAAATATGATCTTCCGGGTTTTTACTGCCTTACTTCTGGTTTTTACGGCCTGCTCTCATCGCCTCCCGCGAAAAGGTCCTGAAATCACCTACCGGCTGGTCACTGAGCTTTCAGATGACCTAAAAAAACTTCAGAAAGCCGCTGCCCGCTCTAAAGCAGAACTGGAAATAGATTTTGAAACCGGTAATTTCAAAGGCCGGTACAAGGACCATGACTTTACAGGAAATTATGTCATAAAACACGTTTCCGCCGGATTTATCAAAGGCTTTTTTTACCGCGTAAGCCCGGGGAGCCTGAACAGGCCCGGATCCCGGAATGCAGAAGAGGAAGCTTTTTTTGAAAAGCTCGCAGCCGCCAACCGTCTGTATGTGGCACCGGATAAGTTGGGGGATCCTGCTTATACGGTATTGGAGATCACCAACCCGGACTCTGACGCAAAATTGATTTTTGTAAAAATGAACCGGGGTCCCGTCAACGACCAAAATCCGTGAGTGTCTGAAAAGTGCTACCTATATGGTGAAAATTACCAAAGCGGTTTAAAAAGTGTGAAAATGCCAGGCGGTCAGGACGAAGGAGCATACTTGTAGTATGTGACTGAGGTCGAATACCTAAACAACGCAGCAGTTTGCGTGCTTTTAGACATCTTCAAGGATGGGCCCTGATAAAATCATTCAAACCCCTTTCCGCAGTCTCCTGCACCTTCTTTTGGGTAAGTCCGGTAAAGCCCAGCAGCCAGGGGAGAAAGCCCAGGGCCTGCCGCGCCCATTTCCTGAAATTAAAACGGTCGCGTTGGGTCAGGATTTTGCCGTCGAGGATCTCAAAAGTAGAGACCACCTCATTCCGGACCTTCCGGCCGGTTTTGGAAAAAGTATAACGGGCCACCCACCTGACCCTGGCCTTATCCTTTCCATGATCCAGGATTTGATATTCCACCTCCATATCTTTACCGCTTTTCAGCAGCATTTCCCACATTTTACCGGCCTCGAACCCGGAGAGGCTGGGAAAAACCGGGTCACTGAAAACGGCATTGATGGCATATAAGGAGGCCATAGTCTTGTAGTTCCGTACCTTCATGGCCTCATAGAAAGTGGAGACGACTTCTTTACTTTTCATATTCATACAGGTTTAGTTGTCAGACGTTTAGATATTAGCTATTGGATAGCTTCTGATTTCTAACTTCTAATAGTTATCAAAGTTTTATCATTTTGGCAGAGTAGGTATCCCGGTCGGTTTTCACTTTAAGCAGGTATACCCCCGACGGTAAATGGCTGACGGTGGTGCGCAGCGCTCTGGAGGTCATCCGGCCCGCACCGGCGCTGTCCATAATTTCCAAGCCCTCCAGCGCCTCGCCTTCCGGGATTTTGAGCGTGAGCACGTCACTAACCGGGTTCGGATTTACTTCTATTTTCTTCAAAGGATCCTCATTGGCCAGCACCCGGTTAAAGGTAATAACATTGGAAGAAGCACTCATACAGCCGTCCTGTGTCACACTTTTCACGCTGTAGGTTCCGTCAAAATCTTTTCTGAACGTGTTATTGGATGTAAATCCGCCCATAGGGTTTGCATTAACAAAAAACTGGTATAACGTGCCGCCGCCGGCCACCACCTGGTTCCCGTTATCGGTCAGTACGGGCGTGGCCGGCACGATGCAAAACTCTGCTTCAGCAGAAGCAGTGGCATAGCGGGAGTCGCCCAGCTGGATCACTTCAATATGAACCTTTCCCGGTACAGAGCCCAGGGTCAGGCGCCTGCCGGCAATGCCGGCATTGCCCGACACCAGCTTATAGATCAGCGGAAGCCCCGAACTGGCGGTGGCAGTAATATCAAAGGATACTCCCGGACTTTTATCGGTGATAGGGCTGATGGTCACCGTCTGTTCCTGAATCTGGGGCAGGGTACGTGTTCCGTTGGCAAAAGAAACACCGAATACCTTGTCCGGCACTAAGACCGTGGCACTGTTCACGTCCGGAGTGATCTTATCCGATGCCAGCCTTACCCCCAGAAGGTAATACCGGTTATTTTCAAGATAATTGAAAGTCAGATGCTGGTCGGTTTTACTGAAGTCCGGATAACCGATGGTGCTGGTCTCAAAATACTTCAGGGAATTGGAGGCCCGGTTCAGATCGAGCGTAAGGATATAATATTTCTTTTCGTTTTCGTCAATATAATCAAAGGCCAGGATCCCCGAATTGGTTTTGGCAAAAGCCGGGTTACCCACACTGACGCCTTCCGGCACATCGGTAAAGATCTTTTCAATAGCACCGTCGCCAAAGGTATTCCCTATGGGGTTCCAGGCACGCAGTACACCCACATCGTAGAAGGTGCGGGTCTGGGAAAACCAGCCGCCGATCTGGTTTTTAGCATCATAGACCACATATTCGCCCGACAGGTCCCATTCCAGCGCTTCCGCATACTGGACCTTCCCGGAGTTTACGCCTTCAGAATAAGTGGGATTGTAGAGCTCAAACCTCCTGCCGTTCCCGCTCACCAGGTCAAACACATAAATGTAATTGTTATTTTGGGTCTCATTGGCAATGGCCGCGATCCGGTTCCCGTCTTTGGAGATGGCCGCATTGTGCCATTTCAATCCCGTGGCTTCATTGAAGCTAAGGGGCTGACGGGCTTTCAGATCATAGGCGTGGATCTTCTGGTCGTTGCCCACAAACACCATAATTTCGCCGTTATCGGTAACGGAAGGTTTGGAGCGGCAGCCGGTCTGGCCGGTAATGGCGGTAAAGTTCATCGTACCGAAGTTGAAATTGGCCAGGTACAGCCGCTGATCATTCTGAGCCGGTCCGTAGGCCACCATCTGGGCTGCTCCCGGGTTGACCTGTACTTCACTTTCTTTCGAAGGGTTCGTCGGCACGGTGCCGGAGCCGCTTTCCTGTATGCCCACTTTGTCAAAAGCAGTCCGGGCCGCCTGGGTTTCGGCCCCCTCACCATAAAGATCCTTCGCCGACTGGATCACGGCCAGCCGAAGGTCAGGGAAACGGGAGGTGCGGCCCAGGTAACGGGTGAGCGCATGATAGTACACCTTTTCCGCCTTATCCTTATTCATATTCGCACCGGTAGCAAACAGGTAGAAGGCGTGGTTCGGTATCCCGCTGTTGATATGCACCCCGCCGTTGTCCTGCTCGGGAGTATCTCTCAATACCTGGTACTGGGACATATACATGGGCTGGTAACCCGGATCATTCTTCCCGCCCTGGTTCGGGTTCTGAAGCGACCGGAGCGCGCCGGACGGAAACACGGAGCGGTTCACCACATCTTCGCCCAGGGTCCAGTCGTCGCGATCGATCATTGCCCCGAAGATATCCGCGAAAGATTCATTCAGCGCGCCCGACTGGTTCCGGTATTCGAGCTTGGCCGTATTTTCAATCACCCCGTGCGTCATTTCATGACCGGCCACATCCAATGCACCGGCCAGCGGCTTAAAGGCCTGACCTCCGTTTCCGTAGCCCATAAAAACGCCGTTCCAGAAGGCGTTCTCAAAACCCTGCCCCCGCTCATCGGTAATATTGATCACGGAAATGATATTACCGCCCGTACCGTTCAGCGACAAACGCTGGAATTTCTCTTCGAAATAGTCATAGCTGCGCGAAGCATTCACATGAGCTGAAACCGCCGTGGCATTCCACTGACCGGGGTTGCCGGTCACCACATGATAAAAGTCTATTTCTTCATCATCCACCCTTCCGTTACGGGCATCAATGGTCAGAATAGCCCCCGCCGGTGAGTTAGGCAACTCCGAATCCCCGGGTCTGAACATCTTTTTCTTTGTATCAATCAGTACATACTGGTTTCCGACCTGGTAAGCATTAAACGCCTGCTGAATATTGTTGAGGTCGCGGGAGCTGGCCTGCACCACGCCGTCAAGCGTACAGGTATGATTATATTTCTCTACCACTTCTCCCGAATGAGCATCCACAAAATAAACCCAGCGTTCGAGCAGGTTAGGTCTCAAAGTCAGGTGATAGACCAGCCGGCTGCTGCCTTTGTCAGGATAGATAAAGAGCTCGCCCTTGTCCGGATCTATTGAAAGCAGCTTATTCACCAGGCCGTTCTTTTGGATGACCGAGTGTTTGCTCAGATCTGTATAGGCGAAACGGATGGCTTCTGCCTCTCCTATACCCGGCTGTGTGCTGACCTTTGGGGTAGGAAAAACCTTCCCCATCATAAATTCGATCACCCCGGAACGGTTGGAGTGTAAACCCAGCTCACCGCCGTACAGGGGTACCCCTTTAAAGCGCTGTTGCAGGCTGACCCGCCGGATGCCGCCCTCATCGGTATAATCGGAAAGGATATTGAACTCCTCTTTCGCATTGCCTATCTTCAGGTCTGTCTTTAGCGACTGAAGAAAATCAAAGCTCATCTCCCGCACATTTCTCCGGGCATTTTTTTCATCCGCTGAAAACTGAAGATTCCGGATATAGGAAACGGCCCCGGTCTCTTCATCCACCACCTTCCGGCGGGAAAGATCCGGGTTCAGAGGAGTAAAACGGGAAACGGCCCTGCTCTCCTTTCCGCTGATGACCGGAATTTCCTGTTTCGGTTTAATACCGTTATTCTCCAGGGGGATTCTTCCCGGAAATCCCTGTGAAAAGGCACCGGAACCCGCCAGAAGAAAAAGTAAAAATGCGTAGAATCTAATCATAATTTCTTCAAAAATAAAAGGTTAATCCCTCTCCCCTGTCTAGCAAATTTAATGACAAAAAAGCACATAAACAGGGTTCCGGATTAAAAATATAATCCAAAAGCATGGGACTGCGGGCTCAAAAAAAATTCGTATCTTTGCGGTTCAGTTTATTGATGATATATACATTATGGCGATAACTCATGACTCAGGCCTGGGAACCCTGCAGAAAGCCTTAAAAATCAATCTCGACAATAAGATTTACGGCACTTTTGCAGAAATCGGGGCCGGCCAGGAGGTTGCCGGTACTTTCTTTAAAGCCGGTGGCGCTTCCGGCACGGTGGCCAAGTCTATGTCGGCTTATGACATGACCTTCTCGGATGCCATTTACGGCTCGTTGAAAGACAAAAGATATGTTTGCCAGGAGCGTCTCGACAGTATGCTGGATCATGAATATGACCTGCTGATCGAGCGACTGAACGAAAAAAGAGGAGTGGAAACCCAGTTTTTCTCCTTTGCCGATACGGTGGTCACCCTTAACTACCATAAAAACAATCACCCCCACGGCTGGTTGGGATGCCGTTTCCAGACCGAACCGCAGGGAGAATACCACGATGTCATCATTCATGTGCGCCTGCTCGACCGCGACACCATCCTGCAGCAGCAGGCCATAGGTATCCTGGGCGTCAACCTGCTCTATGCCTGCTTTAACTATTACCGGAACCCCGAAGTTTTCCTGGAATCGCTGCGGGATAATATCGCCATGGATCGTTTCCAGCTGGACTCCATCAAATTCTTCGGCCCCGCTTTTAAAGAGGTAGACGGCCGGCTGATGTCGCTCCGGTTGGTACGGAACAGGTTTTCCGACGTGGCGATCTTCGGCCCGGACGGTAAAAACGTGCAGCCCTCCGATATCCTCTACAAAAAGAACATCCTCATGCTTCGGGGACGTTTCCGGCCCATCACTAATGTACACATGGACATGCTGGAAAATGGCCTGATGCAGTTCAGGGAAGAAAGCGATGTGGAGGAAAGCAGAATCCTGGTTCTTTTTGAGCTTACCCTGCAGGGCTTGAAATCAGGGGAAGACATTGACGAGAAAGACTTCCTTGACCGGGTAGACATCCTGTGTACGCTCGGCCACACGGTTATGATCAGTAATTATATGGAATATTATAAGCTGGTCAGCTACCTTTCGGTATTCAGTAAGCTTAAGCTGGGCCTGATCATGGGTTATCCGAACCTGGAGTATATTTTCGAGGAAGAGAATTATAAAGAGCTGCCCGGCGAAATACTTCAGTCGTTTGCTACGTTATTTAGTAAAAACATAAAAGCGTTTATTTATCCGACATTGAAAGATGGCGCAATTTTGAATTGTATGCGGTTTAATCCGCCGGCCCACCTGACGGATCTTTACCGGTATTTGATAGCCAATAATAAAATTGAAGATATTTATCATTACAACAAGCCCAACCTCAATATAATTACTGACGATATGCTCAGTCTTATACAAACCGGTGAGCCCGGGTGGGAGGAGAACGTGCCGGTTGAAGTGGCTCAGTTTATTAAAGACAGATGCCTTTTCGGTTTTCCTTGTGTAGTAATCCCCAAAAAAGAAGATGTTTAAGAAATTATTCATTCTGTTATTTTTCACTGTAAGTGCTTTAGCCCAAAACAGCTCCCCCCGGATCCTGCTGCCCCGGTCGCAGGGATGGAATGTGGCCAGGGAAGGAGACACCCTTTCTTTCCAGATCCGTCTGTATCCCGACTCCCTGAAAAAACATTATAATTTCGGGATCCAGCAGGGTAAAGTGGCCGGGATGGACCTCGACAGCACCGGCGTTTTTACCTGGTTGCCTGCTTTTCACCTGGTAGACCGGGTGGAGCAGGAAAAGGTCTTCCAGATCATTATAGAAGCCAAAGACGACAAAGAGAATAAGGTGACCAGCAATGTGGACTTTAAAGTGCTCCATACCAACCGTCCGCCGGTGTTGAATAACCTCGCCTCGTTTTATGTACAATACAATCATAACAACGTCTACAAGATCACCGAAGAGCTGGCCTATGATGAAGACAATGACCCCATCGTCTTTGTCCCCAACCTGGAGACCCTTCCGCAGGGCATGAACATGAGCACACAGGGCGAGATCACCTGGAATCCTTCGCTCAACCAGTTTAAACAGATAAAAGAAAATCCACGGTATATTGAGTTCCAGATCCAGGATCAGCCGGCCAAAGACGCTGTTAAAGGCACGTTAAGGCTGGAAGTGACCCAGATGGACCTTCCGCCCCAGATCACCCTGGTTCCCAAAACAGACAAGATCCAACTGCGGGAGAACGAGAAGGTAAACCTCCGTTTCTACCTCTCAGACCCTAACGGGGAAGAAGATATCGATATTTTCGATTTTGTGACGAATGCGCACGATTTCCCGAAAAACACCCTGGTTAAAAACTCCAATAACCAATATGAGTTTACCTGGAGCCCGGGATATGATTTTGTTCAGGACCCGGCAGATACCCTGGGCTTCTACATTGACTTCTTCGCTTTGGACAAAACCCAGAACCGGGAGGTTCGCCGGGTAAACTTCGTGGTTAAAAATACGGTCAATGAAGTGGAGCTCGATAAAAAGAACTACTCTCTCTACTATGGCGTACTTATCAATGCCTGGGAGCTCCTGGAGCAATTAAAGGAGAAGGAAGAAGCGTTGAAAAAAGACTATCACCGGGCCCGGAAAGGGAAAAAGAACCGGTCGGTGGTCAACGCCTCGCTGGGCGCTACCACCGGTCTTTCGTCGGTGATCGCCAACGGAAACATGAATACCCAGAAGACGATCTCGGCCGTGGGCGGAACCACCACCCTCACCATCAGCACCCTCGAAGCCACCGAAGTGATCGGCAAATCCATGAAAGATGTGATAGACCGGCTAAACTATGTCATCGAGAAGAAAAATGAGATCCAGACCCGGGGCGATATCTTTGCGCGCGATTATTCGTTGAAAGCGGCCCGAAGGGGGCCTGATTTCATTAAGAAAGTAGATGAATTCAACAATACCATGAACCTCAAAGGCATGGTGGCCCTGGAGCTGAACGCCGCATGGGAGAGCAAGAAGAAACCTACGGAAGGCAATATCAAAAGGACATTCAAGGACTTTGTGATGTGGTGATACATACTGCAAAAAAAGACACTTTTTTCTTGGTTTATATCAATTCTTCTCTTATCTTCATTCCTGAGGATATATCCTCATTTAAACCCATGTTTCACTAAAATATATACAGGTATGAAAGTTCAGATTAATGCGGTTGGTTTCACTGCAGATAGCTCGCTGAATCAGTTCTTACAAAAAAAACTCAACAAACTGGATACTTTCTATGACCGGATCGTGGACAGTGAAGTTTTTCTAAAACTGGATAAAGGAGACAAGTTGAATACGCACAAAAAGAGAATCGAAGTGAAAGTGAACCTGCCTGGAGATTCGATTATGGTCAAAGAAACGGGAAGCACCTTTGAAGAGGCCACAGACCTTGCCATGGATGCCCTGACCCGGAAAGTGAAACAATTCAAGGAAAAAACCAGCGGTAGTATCGGCCGCCGAAAACCGGTAGAAATACAGGAAGAAATAACAGAAGAAGATTAAAAGATATGAAAGATGGCGCTGATAACAAGCGCCATCTCTATTTATGCTTGAACATATACTCCTTCAGATAAAAAGGCTCAAAGGTCACCAGGTCTTCAAACTCCCCCCGCTCCCATTTATCCGATACGATCTTACAGGCAAACTCCGCAGAAGGAGATTGTGCCGAAACGGCAAAACGTGCATTCGGATGGGTCAACACCTCCCGGCATTTGGCACTGCCCTCGCCGAAAAACAAGACCCGGTTATGGTCTAAGATCTCCCGGAACGAATCCGGCTGTACCAGAACCGCCTCCACCGGCACTTTCTCCGTCTTTTCCCGTGCGTCATAAAAGCCGCAGAACACTTCCATACGGCGGGCATCGATCATGGGACAGAGCAGGTCTATCCCTTCTGTAAATTCCTGCTGGTAGCACAGAGCGGGAAGCGTGCCGAAAGAGATCAGCGGAATCCCCAGGCCGAAAGCCAGGCCTTTGGCCGTGGAAACGGCTATCCGCAACCCGGTATACGAACCGGGCCCCCGGGCCACGGCCACGGCATTCAGATCGCCGAAGGCGGCCCCGCCAAAGGTGGCCCCGCCAAAACGCAGCGCCTGCTCTATCATCAGGGTCAGGTTCTCTGCCGAGGAACGGTCGATCCGGGAAACCAGCGTAAATAACACCTTCCCTTCCTTAAACAAGGCCACAGAGCACCCTGTGGTAGAGGCATCAATGGCGAGTATCATGTCAAGTATATTCTGACGTGTAAAGACATAGATTATTTTTTAAGCAAAGCTTTATAGCGTTGCGGGTCTTCAAAAAGCTTTACAGCCTCCTGTATGTCCCTGTCTCTGTCAAAAGCCATAAATTTCATGGCCTTCTGGTAGTGATAGCGACTGAGTATCTCCAGTTCCAGCAGGCTTCTGACCTCCTCCGCATTCCGCTCCAAAAGACCGGCAGCCCGGTTATTCGCTATACCACTCAGCTCATCCAACTGGGCTTTCATGCGGGCGGGATCCTCCGCTTTGGCGGCCAGGTCCTGTATTGCCTGCTGCTCGGGTGTCCGGTAATCCAGCTTCTGCGTTTTCAGCCACTCGCCGAATTTCCGAAACGCAGCGTCATCCAGGTAAAACCCTTCCTGCGGCTTTTCGGCCGGATGCTCATGATAGTATTTTGTGGCATAATCAAAGATCATCTTCTGGTCTGTTAGGGCTTTCACATAATCGTTCTGCTCGCTCTTTCCGGTAACGATATCCGGATCTATACCGGCTCCGTCATAGACCGTACGACCGCCTTTGGTCCGGAAGGCCGTCCGGAGCGAGTCGGGCAGCCTCGGAAACGTACCGTCGGGGTTACGATGCCCGTAATCAATGGCCTGTACGCAGCGCCCCGAAGGAATATAGTATTTGGCCGTGGTAATCTTCACCTGGGTGTTATAGCTGAGCTCACGGGTGATCTGCACCAGGCCTTTACCGAAGGTCCGCTGACCGATGATCACCGCACGGTCATGATCCTGCAGGGCGCCGCTGACGATCTCCGAAGCTGACGCGCTCCTGCCGTCGATCAGCACCACCAGGGGCATATCCGGATCCAGTGGCTGGCTCTGGGTTTCAAACTTATGGCTCTGGTCTGCCGCCCGGCCTCTCATGTCTACCACGGGCACTCCTTTAGGCAGGAACAGGTTATTGATCTCTACGGACAGCTGAAGCAGACCGCCGGGGTTCCCCCTCAGGTCGAGGATCAGGCTTTTCATGCCTTTCCCTTTTAATTCCTGAATGGCCGACCGGATCTCGCGGCCGGAAGCGGCATTCATGAAGGAGGTCAGCTGTACATAGCCCGTATTATCGTTTACCATACCGAAGTGCGGTACATTATTGACCTTCACGTCTTCGCGGGTAACGCTGATATCCTGAGGCCGGGCCTTGCCGTATTTCAGAACCGCGAGCCGCACACTGCTACCCTTCTGGCCTTTCAGGAGACGTCCGAATTCCTCCGCCTTCCGGGTGGTGACATCCACATTGTTGATCTTCTGAATTTCGTCGCCTGCCTTTATCCCCGCCTTATCCGCCGGTGAGCCCTCATAGACCAGGGTTACGATGTGTTTCCCCCGGTGCAGCTCTATATTGGCTCCAATACCGTTATAGGTACCCACATTCATGGTGAAGTACTCTTCGATCATATCTTCCGGGTAAAACACCGTATAGGGGTCCAGTTCTTTCAGCATGGCCTCAATGCCTACCCGCATGGCCCGCGTGGGATTGATCTCATCCACATAGAGGCCATTCACTTCTTTGTAAACATTCACAAAGACCTCGATATTTTTGGCGATCTCAAACAGGCGGTCGTCGTGGCGGAAGGCCTGAAAGCCCAGGCCGCTGAACAGCAGGAAAGCTGTTCCCGCAAATAAAGTCTTACGTTTCATTATCGGCTTAAAATATAATAACGGCGGTTTGCGGCAGAACGTATCCGGCGAATTCTCCTAAAAGTAAGGAAATAGTTTCCGGGACGGAAGCCCATTCCGGTTTTTATTCAGGCCGGCCGGCAAATTGCTATGTTTTTAATTTATCTAAAATGGCTCCAAGTACCCGTTCCACCTGACTGAACTCCGGCACCTCTTTTCCCACATAGAGAAGGGCTATATACATTTTGCAGGGAAAAACGATCTTCTGTAAACGGTAAGCCTCGCGGGTAAGCCTTTTGATGCGGTTTCGCAGAACGGCCTTTTTGAAATTTCTCTTCGGAACAGAGACCAGCACCTCCGGAAAGCCTTCGGGCGTATGCAGCTCCCGGTATACCACCGCCCGGTAAGGATAAACCGGAACCGTAAAGCAGTCTTTCGAGTTCCGGTCAAACAGCCGGGCGATCATTTTATTACTTTTTAACCGCTCCGTGCGGGGAAACTTCTGGTCATTTCTTTCCATACAAAGGCTGTTTTATAAACGCTGTTCCTGCCCACAGTCAGCAAATTTCTTTAAAAAGTGCACAAAATGCAAGGCGTTGAGGAGGAGGGCGAAGGAGCATACTAAAAGTATGTGACTAAGACCGAATCCGAAACAACGCAGCAGTTTGCGTGCTTTTTAAAGAAATTTGGAATAAAAAAAGCCACGAATGTGGCTAATATCTTTACTAACAAAGTACCTGTAACTACAAATTACTTGTGAGTCTTCTCATCAGAAACCGTAAGCTTCCATCTTCCTCTGGTACGACGAGCCCTTAACACTCTTCTTCCGCCCGGAGTAGACATACGCTCACGAAATCCGTGCTTGTTAGCTCTCTTTCTGTTCGACGGCTGGAATGTACGTTTCATATCCTTTTTCTATTAAATTTATTCACCCTTAAAATCGGACTGCAAAAATAGACAATATTTTAGTAATTAACAAATAGTTTTACAAAATGATAATGGATAATGGATAATGGATAATTATCAGGAGCAGGTTATCCATTGCCAATTATCAATTAAACCGGGTAGAAAGCAGGCGGTTATAATAAATTAGTTTACTATTTTTTGGTTATTTATCGATTTTTTTATAGTATCTTTGCAGCCGTATTTAGAAAAAAAATACAAACTCAGGTTCTAAACATCCAAAGGTCTTATATGAGTAAATTACGTATTCTGTACATCTCCAGTGAAATCGATCCTTTTCTTGAAACTTCTCAAATTGCTTCGCTACTAAGAAAACTTCCACAGGAAATGCAGGAAAGGGGGATGGAGATTAGAATTCTGATTCCCCGGTTCGGATTAATCAATGAACGTAAACACCGCCTCCACGAAGTGGTCAGGCTGTCGGGGATCAACATCAGCATCGGGGAAGAGGAAAAACCTTTAATCATTAAAGTAGCATCTATTCCTTCTGCCAAGCTCCAGGTTTATTTTCTTGACAATGAAGACTATTTTCACAGGAAGACCGTATTTACCGACAAGGCCGGCACTTTTTATGATGACAATGACGAAAGATCCATTTTCTTCTGCAAAGGTGCATTGGAGACAGTAAAAAAACTGGGCTGGGCACCTGACGTGGTGCACTGTACGGACTGGATGACCGCCCTGATCCCGCTGTATCTGAAAACCACTTATAAAAACGACCCGATCTTTAAAAACACCAAAACCATCTTCACGGTTTATAATAACTCGTTTGATCATACGTTTTCAGATGACATGTTTCCAAAAGTAAAAATGATGGACATCAGCGACGAAAACCTGGCTAACCTGCGTTCCCGTGACTTTTACGGTTTTATCAAAATAGGTTGCCAGTATTCCGATGTGGTGGTGAAAGCCAATCCTTCATTGAACGAAGCCGTTACCACTGCCTTGGATGAAACTGCCGAAAGACAGATCAACTCCTTTGTGGGTGACGAAAACGCGGCGGAAACTTTCTATAACCTTTATACTGAATTGGCTGATTAAGCACTTTATGAAAAACAAATTTTTTGGTTCCGGAAAGCTTATGGCGCTTGCTTTAAGCGTTTCTCTCTATTCATGTCATACCCTTACCGATATCGGCCTGGGACTGGGGACCGACGGGAACCTTCAGGCGATCTATACCGATACCGTAAGTGTAAGCTACTCTACGGTTCTTTCAGACTCTGCGGTGAACGGAAACTCCGTTTACCTGCTTTCAGGTAATATAACCGACCCCGTATTCGGTGATGTGGAGGCGGTGGCTTATTTTCAACCCTCTCTTTTGCCGCAGTATAACGTATCGGGCGCTATCCTGACCGGTAGCGATGGCTTACCCCTGTATGATACCCTTAAGCTTGCCACCACACCTATTGTGGACTCTCTCTCATTCCGGCTCTATTTCGATGGCAGCCGGATCTATGGGGATACCAACGCCACCAGCAGGTTCAGGATACACCGGCTGACAAACATCATGAAGACCACCTCCTATAACGGAGATGATAAACAGGCCTACGACCCGGAGCCCATCGCTGAATTTGAATTTAACCTGCCCAAGCTGAGAAACGACTCCACAGGAGCCCTGAGAGCCTATTTCGTTTCCCTGCCTAAGGCGGTTGCACAGGAAATGATCAACGAAGCGGCCGAAGCCAAAGGCAACAACGCCACGTTTATCAGTAAATTCAGGGGCTTTGCCATTGTTCCGGATAAAAGCAATAAGGCGGTTTACGGCTTCTCCACCGGTACACTTGACTTTAGCGGAGCCAACAGCTCCATGATCCCGTACTGGCATATGGACGGAGACACCACCAGTGAATTCTATATATTCAACATCAACGGCCCCCGGTATTCTTCACTGACGTTTGACCGGAGCAAAACCGCCCTGGCGTCTCTCACGAAAGCTCAGAATGAACTGCCCCTGAACAGCGCCGCTGACCGGCTCTACCTCCAGGGCGGCAGCGGGATCAGCACGAAGATAGATCTCAGTGCACTCCGGCACCTGGGTACAAATCTGAAAGTGGCGCGGGCCGTGCTGGAATTTCAGCTGGATCCTTCCAAAATAAACAACCTGTACCGGAAGAGTTACTATATGACCCTGGCCGAGGCAGATAACCGCAATCAGCAGCGAAGAAATTCCTCCAACCAGCTGACCTACCTTTTTAACGGGGCTCCTGATGTAGCGATGGGCGAGTATTATGTTTTGAGCGACACCTCCGGTTACCTGAATGTAGACATCACCAATTACGTGCAGAAGCAGATTTTCAAAGGCGACCTGAGCAAACAATTGCTGCTGCTGCCGGCTGCACCTACCACCACGGCCGCAACGGCAATCCTTGCAAACGATAACCTCTCCCGGCTGGTGTTCCTGAGGCCACGGCTGTTGTTGTATTATAACCGGTATTAATCTGAATAAGAGGCCCAAAGCAGGGAGATGCAGAATCTTCCTGCCGTTCCCTCTGGCTTATACGCCCCGTTTTTCTTAAATTGCTTATCGTTTAACCTTACAGCAATGAAAAATTTACTGTTATCCATTCTCTTTTTACCGGCATTACTTTCTGCTCAAAAGCCCGGGCTAACCGATGAGCAGCTCATGGACCTGGTTCAGAAACAAACTTTTCAATATTTCTGGGATTTCGGCCACCCTGTGAGCGGCCTGGCCCGCGAAAGAAGCAATCACTCCTTCGGTTACGGTGACGAGACCTGCACCACCGGTGGAACGGGTTTCGGAGTGATGGCCATAGTGGTCGCAGCGGAAAGAGGCTGGATAACCCGCGAAGAAGGGGCTCAAAGAGTCCAGAAGATAGCCCGTTTTCTTTCCAGGGTACCGGTCTACCACGGTGTATTTCCTCACTGGCTTCACGGCGGCACGGGCCAGACCATTCCTTTCAGCCGGAAAGATGATGGCGGCGACCTCGTAGAAACCGCATTCCTGTTTCAGGGATTGCTGACCGCGCGGCAGTATTTTAACCGGAACAACCCGACCGAAAACAGTCTCCGCGGATTGATCACCCACATTTGGAACGAGATCGAATGGGACTGGTACACCCAGGGGTCTAAGAATCAGCTCTACTGGCACTGGAGCCCCAACAACGGCTGGGCCATGAATTTTGAGCTCAGGGGATACAATGAAACGCTGATCACTTATGTACTGGCTGCCTCGTCTAAAAGATATTCCATTCACCCGGAGATCTACCACATGTGCTATGCCAAAAGTGACCACTTCCGTAACGGAAAAGAATTTTACGGCGTAAAGCTTCCGTTAGGATTTGATTATGGCGGCCCGCTGTTTTTTGCTCATTACTCTTTTCTCGGGCTGGACCCCAGGGGGCTGAAAGACCGATATGCCGACTACTGGGAGCAGAATGTCAACCATACCCGGATCAATTACCTGCATTGTGTTAAAAATCCTCAAGGCTTCAAAGGATACAGTGAGAAAAGCTGGGGCCTGACCGCCTCTGACAATCATGAAGGTTATAACGCCCACTCTCCTACCAATGACCACGGTGTGATCACACCCACAGCGGCCCTGTCGTCGTTCCCGTACACACCCAAAGAGTCTATGACGGCCCTGCGTTACTTTTATGAGGAACGCGGTGACCAACTCTGGGGCAAATACGGATTCTATGATGCATTTAACGACTCCAAAAACTGGGTGGCCGGATCTTACCTGGCCATTGACCAGGGGCCCATTGTGGTGATGATCGAGAACCACAGGAGCGGGTTGTTATGGAACCTGTTCATGGAAATCCCGGAAATTCAGGATGGGTTGAAGAAGCTCGGCTTCGAAAGTCCGAAATTAAAGTAATTTAGTAAAACGGTACCTCCCGATCTTCATACGAAGCAGGGGTTATTACAATAATTTTAATTGTAATATATTTTGTTACAATTAAAACCTTCCTTATCTTTGCCTCCGGAATGAACAATACGAGATTCGCTACCGCTATGCATATTCTGACCCTCCTGGCCCGTTTGCCGGGGGAATGGCTGAGTTCTGACTTTATCGCTGGAAGTATCAATGTTAACCCGGCAATGGTCAGAAAAGAGCTTGCCGTGCTGAATGCTGCCGGAATGGTGACCGGCAGAAAAGGTAAGGATGGAGGGTCGAGGTTAAATAAAGCCGGTTCTGATATATCCCTGGCGGAAATTTACCAGGTAGTGAAAAATTCGGAAGTATTGGGTAAGAAAAACCGGAACACGAATCCCCTTTGCCCTGTCGGTAATCAGATTAATGATAAGCTGGAAGATCTTTTTTCGGAAACAGACCGGTTGCTGACCGATTTTTTAAGCTACCGGACGCTTGAGGATTTTGCCCGGCACTTCCGCTGATTTTTTTTAGCTTAAAATGTAACAAATATTATTACAATTATGAAAACAGGAATAACAGGAGCTACAGGAAAGCTCGGTCGTTTGGTAGTAGAACACTTAAAAGCCAGAACTTCAGCCGGTGACCTGGTGGCTCTCGTACGTACACCGGAAAAAGCTTCGGACCTCGGCATCGAAGTCCGCACTTTTGACTACAACAAAACCAATGGTCTTGCAGAAGCGCTGCAGGGGCTGGATCAGTTGCTTCTCATCTCCGGCAATGAAATAGGTCAACGGGCGGCACAACATCAGAATATCATTCATGCGGCCCGGGAAGCCGGCATCAGGCGAATCATCTATACCAGCCTCCTGCATGCCGACAGATCATCGCTAAGCCTGGCGCAGGAGCATTTTGATACAGAATCCGCCCTAAAGGCTTCGGGCATTTCTTTCACCATTTTACGCAACGGCTGGTATACGGAAAACTATACCGCCTCTCTACCCGGCGCCCTGCAGGCAGGAGTATTAACCGGAAGCGCCGGAGAAGGTAAGATTTCTTCCGCCAGCCGAGACAACTTCGCGGAGGCGGCAGCAGTGGTCCTCACCACGCCGGGTCACGAAGGGAAAATCTATGAGCTGGCCGGCGATGAGAGCTATACTTTAGCGGATCTGGCCGCTGAGATCTCCCGCCAAACCGGAAAAGACATCCCTTACCGGAATCTTACGGAAGAAGAATATGCAGCCGCTCTGCAAAAGCTTGGTTTGCCTGAAGGACTGGCGCATGCTTTCGCCGGTTTTGATATCAGCGCCTCTAAGGATGTTCTCTTTAATGAAAGCAGGCAGCTTTCTCAATTACTGGGACACCCCACCACCCCGCTTTCAGAATCAGTAAAAGCCGCTTTGGTCTGAGGGTACCGGGTCAGGCCTTTCCTAAACCGGTGAGGCCTGACCCGGTTATTTTTATGGTTGTCAGGGATGTCGGAAACCTAACCTGCTCAATCCGCCTTGCACATGTTTGCTTTTCATAAAATTCTTCCAAAGCAGTCCGCTGCGGTAATTTTCTATCCCGATAATAATGGGTCCCTGATCGATGGCAATATAGCTGTTGGCATACCAGTCGTCTTTGACTGAATAGGCATCTTTAAACCCGTATTCGCCCCATAAACGATGCCCCAATTTATAATAGAAGAACTCCAGCGCTTCCATAGACTGCTCCGGAGTGTAGGGAAAGGAGCCCAGTGCTGCCGTGGGCGTGATCACTCCCCTGTCGTTTTGGGGCGAGTGGGCGGAGTAGCCTGTAGGGTTATCGCTGGCCGTAAGCCCCCAGGAATAGCGGTTGTACCCGGGAAACCGGTTGGGATTCCGGATACAAAATGCCCGGTTGATGAGGGTATGATTCTTACATTGCTCCGAGTAGTCAGCGAGGTGGTCATCTCCCAACCCAAAGGGATTGATCCCCAGGAAAGTGTATTGAGACAGAAACATCGGCCCGCCATATTCCGATCCCAAAGGCAGGCGGATCCCCTCGTATGTGCTTCCGTTTACAAAGGTCCCGTTACGGGCCCACCCCTGCAAGTAGTGCTCTTTGTTAATAGCGTATTTTTCGGATCCGGCCGCCAGGATATAAACGATCAGGGCCTCGTTCCAGCCCCTGATCTTCAGGTTTATTTCAAAGGCGTGATCCGGGCTCCAATGCCAGAAAAGGCTTTCTGATCCGTTCAAAAAGAAATTCCATTCTATTTTCTGGTACAGGGCATTTACCCTTTGGGTCAGGTCACTATCGCCAAAGTATTCACCAGCTGTAATAAGCCCCATAAAAAGAAACGAGGTCTCTACCAGGTCGGCGCCGTTATCTCTGTCACTGAACGGCTGGGTTTTGCCGGTATCGCCATTGTACCAATGGGCAAAAGCTCCATGATAGGAATCGGCTTTTTCCAGGAAGACTATTATCTTCTTCACCCGATCCAGCCCCTCCTTCCGGGTAATAAATTTCCGCTCTATACCGCTGAGAATCGCCATTACTCCAAAACCGGTACCGCCCGTGGTCACGGTCGTAGTAGAAGTACTCCGTTCACGGATCATGCCGGAGGAGTGGGCAAAATCCCAGAAATACTTAAATGTCCGGGCCTGAACTTTATCCAGGAGGGCTTCGCGGGATATTCTTTCGAACTGGTCTCTCTCGTCATTCGTGGTATAAAACAGAAAGTTGTGTTCGTTTTGCAAGGTACCATTTATCACTGAACTCAACCCTTTTTGAATTACAAAGGTGTATTTTTCAAAGCCGGCCAGATCGGCCGAAGGCTTTACGGTCAGGGTTTGGCCGGAAACCTCGTAGTCAAGGGCAATCAGTTCACTGTTTTTGTTGCGCAGTGTAACCAATGACCGAAAAGAAGTGGCGGGATCCAAAGCCTGGCTGAATTCTACCCGGATCTCAGACCTCAGCGGGGCTTCCACTAAAGGGCTGGTTTGAATATCAACCCCGTCCAGTGAAATTTTATTGACATAAAGGTTTTCTGCCGGAAGCTCATCAGCACCGGTTTCTGAGCAACCCCAGAGAATGAACGGAAGTATACAGAATAATCTTTTCATAAATAATAAGGGTGCGAGAGAAAGGTGTAATAGTCTCAAGGCATCACCTCTTCCTCAAATTTCATAAAAAGAAAATCAAACGGATCCAGGTATTCACCATTCTTCTTGAGTGTGTAATGCAGGTGCGGGCCGGTGACTTTGCCGGTGGCACCCACTCTGCCGATGCGGGTGTTCTTCTGCACTTCCTGGCCTTTTTTGACGCTGATCCTGCTTAAATGGCCGTAGATAGATTCAAATCCGTACTTATGACGAACCTTCACAAAGTAGCCGAGGTCTTCCTGAAAGCCTGTTTCCAATACTATGCCGTTTCCACTGGAAACCACATGCTCGCCCGTTTTGCCCTCCAGGTCTATCCCCCGGTGAAATTTGAGCACTTTATGGACGGGGTGCTTGCGGGCACCGTAGAAGGAGTTCACCTCCACCTCTCTTTCCAGCGGGTTGCCGGCCGGGATATGACAGATGAACAGGTTTTTGAAGGGGTCGTTGTGAATATAGCTGACCACCTCACCCAGATCGGTCAGTGGTGAAAGTTCTTTTTCCCAGTAATCGTCCACGTTGCTTTTATAGCTATATTGGGCGCTCAGAACATGGACACTTCCTGCTAAAAGTGTTAAGATCCTCAAAAACATCGGTATGAAAGTATTTGAAACTGTCATTGAGACGCAAAATTACATAAAAAGTCATTCCGTAGGTTTCGTACCTACGATGGGTGCCCTGCACGAAGGTCATATTTCCCTGATACGAAGGGCCGTAATAGAAAACGAAATAAGTGTAGCCAGTATTTTTGTAAACCCCACCCAATTTAATAATCCCGATGACCTGGCCCGCTACCCCCGCACACTGGAAGCCGATCTTGACCGGCTGGAAAAGGCCGGCTGCGATGTGGTCTTCGTGCCTTCGGCTGAGGAAATGTATCCCGAGCCGGCCGTGCTGAAAATGGACTTCGGACGGCTGGAGCAAATCCTGGAAGGGGCTTTCCGGCCCGGTCATTTCAACGGCGTGGGCATTGTGGTCAGCAAGCTTTTTCACATCGTGCGACCGCAACGGGCCTACTTCGGGCTGAAAGATATACAACAATGCGCGGTGATTAACCGCCTGGTGAGTGACCTCAGCTTCGGCATCGAGCTCGTTTTTTGTGACACGATACGGGAAGCCGACGGCCTGGCGATGTCATCACGGAACGTGCGGCTGAGCCCTGAAAAACGGGTAGTGGCCCCTTTTATTTATCAATCGCTGCTCAAAGGAAAGGATCTGATTCTGAGCGGAACCTCCCCTGCCGATATTCAGCGTGAAATAGCAGCGGCTTACGGTGAGCATCCCGATTTCAGCCTGGAGTATTACGAGGTGGTGGCTTTCAGTAACCTGGAGCGGATTCAGCAATATGACCCGTCAGTAAAAACGGCGCTGGTGGTAGCGGCTCATCTCGACGGCGTACGACTGATCGACAATCTCATTTTATGAAGACGAAACATTCCAAGGCCAACACTTGTTATATACTATATAACTTTTACAATGATCTGGCAGAAACTTACCGATATCGCTCAACTGGACCAACTGACCGAAGAGTCCGTTGACACGGCCGTAGGCATATTCAAACACAGCACACGCTGCCCCATCAGCGCTACTGCCCTCGACCGGCTGGAACGTAACTGGCCCAAAGCAGAGGGTACGGAAGCGCTAAAAATGTATTATCTCGACCTGATCGCTCACCGTGACATCTCCAACGCCATAGTGGATAAATACGGGATACAGCACGAGTCGCCGCAGTTTATCCTGTTGAAGAACGGGGAGGCGGTTTATCATGAGTCGCATTACGGCATTAACCTGGGCGAGATCCTGGAACAGGCTCAGGGTTAACCATAAGAAGGAAATCCGGATAGGTTGATAAGAAAGATTCTTAAGACGGTTTAGTAGGCAACTACGAGGTAGTATTCCTCGATGCGGGTGATGTAGAAGCGGCAATGGATACGGGTACTGTTAATATCGATCAGTCCTTCCAGATCGCTGTCACTTCCATAAAGCTTCAGGTGTTTTCGGAAATCCACGGCTCTTTTGCCGTATAGTTTGTAGAGGGCTTCTTTGGCCGACCAGTAGATGGTGGCCGTGTCGAGGTCTCCGTTCACTGCGGCCACTTCTTCCGGTGAGTAGAGCCGGGGGAGTATCCGAAAGATCTGTTCCCGGGGCTTTTCCAGGTCTATTCCCACGGCGGAATACCGGGAAAATACCACCGCTATAAAATCTTCGGTGTGGGTCAGGGAGATCTCGTATTCACGCCCGGCCAGGTGAGGTTTTCCGTTCTCATCTTTCTCCACTCCGCGGTAAGCGATGTTCAGCAGGGCACACGCCCTTTCCAACACGTATTTCCCGGCAAGAAACTCCCGTTTTTTGGAAGGAACGGAAATGGCCGCCCAGTTTTCCCTTTCCTCATCCGTCAGGGAGGTCAGCTCCACCAGGTCCTCTAACGTTTCCGTAAGATTCCATACCACGATTTGTAAGCCGTTATCCAGCTTTATATTGCTAAAAAGAGACATTAAATTTACCTTTGTTCAAAATTTCAGCAATTAAACCACATATTGTGTAGTGTACAAATGAAATTTGAAATTAATAAGGCAGCTACCTACAAAGGCCATAAGGACAGCGTTTACGATCTGGCGGAGGGCATTACGGCGGAACGGTTTCTCTCGTCGTCGGGCGACGGCTACCTCGTGGAGTGGATCTCACCGGCGGAGGGCGTGCCTGTGGCGCGGGTGAATCATCCCGTATATGCCTTTGAACACCGCAGGGAACAAGGCAGAATCTGGCTGGGTGAAAACTCAGAGGGCATACACCTGATCGATACCGAAAGGAAAAAGGTGGAGACTTTTCTGAAGCTCGGAAAAGTGTCTGTTTTCTCTATCGTATCGGCCGGTAGTAAAACCCTGGCAGGCAACAGCCTGGGCTACATCCATGTAATTGATAACCGGCAGAATACGTTTATCCGGCACTTGCAGGTATCTGCTAAAAGCGTTCGGGCCATTGCTGTAAATGAGCAATCGGGCGAGTTTGCCGCCGGCTCATCTGATCATTGCATCCGTATCTATGACCTGGACACACTGGAGCTGAAAAAAACCATCCAGGCCCACTCCAACTCCGTATTTACCCTGGCCTGGTATGAACAATACCTGATCTCCAGCGGCAGGGATGCCCACATACGGGTATGGGACAGTACGCTGGACTATCTGTCAGCCGCTGCCATACCGGCACATAACTATGCCATTAATCATATCCTGCCTTTAAAAGGCACCTCTCTCCTGGCGTCATGCAGTATGGACAAGGCTATAAAAATATGGGACATTAACAGCCTGCAGCTTTTGAAGGTCATTGACAAAGGAAAATTTGCTTCCCACGGCACCTCCGTCAACCGCCTGTGGTGGAACGAAAATACCCAACGGTTGTTTTCGGGGAGTGACGACCGCACAATTTCGGAGTGGACGCTGTTTTGATTTTTGCGAAGCAAAGAAATCACATATTTTAATTTAATAGTATTTTTTCGTTATTTTGTGCTTAGAACATGAGTTGTCTCGTTATTAAGTGCAGGTGATATGTCACTTTATAATTAAATTTCCGTCTAAACATAACCGTTCCTTTAATAAATTAGTAGAAATGAGAATCACTTCTTTAGAAATTAAGCAGCACGAATTTGAGAGATCTTTCAGGGGATACAACGTGGAGGAGGTCCATAACTTCCTGTCGGATATAGCCCAGGAATGGGATAGAATGTTTAATGAGACAAAGATGTTAAAGATGCAGCTGGACATAGCGGAGAAGGAAGCATCTAAGCTCAGGGACGTGGAAATGACGCTGATCAAGACGTTGAGAACGGCGGAAGATACCAGCTCGCGGATCGCGGAAACCGCCAATGCCGAAGCCACCAAAAAAGTGGAAACGGCCCGGCTCGAAGCTTCCCAAACGATACAGAAGGCCAGCCTGGAAGCGGATAAGAAACTGGAAGAAGCCACCCGGAAGGCGGATCAGATCATCCGTGAAGCGGAAAATACGGGTAAGCAACTGGTGAACGAGGCCGAAAGCAAAGCGAAAGACATTCAGAAAACATCAGAGTTGGAAATTGCCGAGCTGGACAGCCGATATAACCTCCTGGAAAAGAAAAAGAATGATCTGTTGTCCCGGTTAAAGCTATACCACAGTGAGCTGACCGATCTGCTAAACGATACGGATTCCGCTGATTTGCCGGCACCTGCAGAGGAAAAAGCCCCTGTGGCTGATTCCAAAGAAGAAACGGTAGACTTCTTCCGGGAAACCAGTGAGAAAATAGAAGATGATTATTCCAGCGGGGTAAGTATCCCGTCGGCCGTTAACGCCATCAGCCTGGAACTGACCGATGACAAGACCAACCTGGAAGTGATAGAAGGTATAGGCCCCAAGATCAGGGAAGTGCTGAATAATGCCGGAATTATGGATTTCCGAACGCTGGCCACTACGCCGGAGTATCGGCTGAAAGATATATTGACAGCTGCCGGACCGCATTTTGCCGCCCATGATCCTGGCACCTGGAACGAGCAGGCGCTGATGGCCGAAAACGGGCAGTGGGATAAGCTGGAAGAGCTGAAGGCCCGGCTGATCGCCGGGCGGCCGCAGACCCCGCCCGGCGTAGACGGTGCCAATACAGAGGAGATGCTGGACAAGGTCAATAAAGTGAAGGCCGCTATACGGAAGGCCATGGTAGAAAAATCAGAGCAGACCGATAACGGGGAAACCCCAAAAAGCGGCTCGTTTTTCGACAGCATCTGATGGGACAAATAACGCTGGAGGGCATGGAGTTCTTCGCCTGGCACGGGTTGAGCGACGAAGAACAGAAAACGGGGAACCGATACGGTGTGGATATCTGCATAGAAACCGATCTCCGGGCATCCGGCTTGTCAGACGACATTTCAGATACCGTCGATTACGGAAGAGTATACACCATCGTGGCAGAAGAAATGCAGACCAGGAGCAGGCTGCTGGAGCACATAGGTTACCGGATCGCCCGCCGCTTAAAGGAAGAATTTACCGGCATCACCAAAGTTACCCTGCACGTTTCCAAGTTTAATCCGCCGGTGGGGGGAATAATGTACCGCTCAAAAATCACTTTAGAAGAAAGCTTTATTCATTGAATCGCGTTTATACCCTTCAGTTTTGGCTGCTTTGTGCCAGCTCATTCTTGTTTTTTTCAAGCTTTAATATGCTCATCCCCGAGCTGCCCGATTACCTTTCAAAGATGGGCGGCGGGGAGTTCAAAGGACTGATCATTGCCCTGTTTACACTTACGGCCGGCGTATCACGGCCTTTCAGCGGTAAGCTTTCTGATACGGTGGGCCGGGTACCGGTGATGGCCTTCGGCTCGCTGGTTTGTTTTGTATGCGGGTTTCTCTACCCGGTGACCACCACCATCCTCCCGTTTCTGCTGCTCCGGCTGGTGCACGGCTTTTCCACCGGTTTTAAACCTACCGGAACCGCCGCTTACATTGCCGACATTGTACCTTTTAACCGGCGGGGCGAATCGATGGGAATTCACGGGCTGATCGGAAGTCTGGGAATGGCCTTCGGACCTTTCCTGGGCGGATGGATCGTACAGCATTTTGATTTTAATATCTTATTTTATACCTCCTCGGTCTTATCCTTTCTTTCCATTGCCATCCTGATCAACATGAAAGAGACCCTGCCAGCTCCGCGTAAGGAAGCCTTCCGGTGGTCGCTGCTGAAGATTAACCGGCATGAGATCTTTGACGGAAGCGTTATGCCGGTGGTAGTGGTGGTATTCTTCTGCCTGTTCTCCTACGGAGCGGTGATCACCCTCATCCCCGACCTTAGCAAAAGCATAGGGCTGAAGAACAAAGGATTTTACTTTCTGGTCTATACGCTGGCTTCGATCGGCATCCGGGTTATTGCCGGGCGCTGGTCGGATAAAAAAGGCCGGCCGAATGTGCTGATCATCGGCTGCCTGTTCATGATCCTGTCGCTGGTATGCCTTGTATATACCCGGGAAATCCGGCTGCTGACGCTTTCGGGCGTTCTGTTCGGAATAGGAAACGGGATTGTTTCCCCCATTACGCAGGCCTGGACCATTGATCTCTGTGCGGAAGAAAACAGGGGGAAAGCAGTGGCCACTATGTACATTGCCCTGGAGGCGGGGATAGGCCTCGGAGCGCTTCTTCCCACTTTTATATACCAGAACAGGGTGGAAAATCTTCCGGCATCGTTTATTTTTACAACCGCAGTAGTGAGCACGGCCCTTATTTACTTAGTGATCTATAAACGAAAACATTCAGTTTCTACTATACAAGAATGACTATCATTGACGGGAAATTAATCTCCGGCCAGGTAAAGGCCGAATTGAAGCAGGAAGTGGACAGTATCCGGTCGGCCGGAGGTAAGATCCCCCATCTGGCCGCCATCCTCATTGGTGACAACGGTGCTTCAGAGACCTACGTGGCCAGCAAGATCCGCTCCTGTGAGGAGATCGGCTTTAAATCTACCCTGGTCAGAAGAGACCGCTCCACCACGGAAGAGGAGGTGCTGGCCATCATTGACACCCTTAACCGCGACGAGGATATCGACGGGTTTATCGTACAGCTTCCGCTTCCGGACCATATTAATGTAGATAAGGTCATTGAAGCCATAGACCCGAAAAAAGACGTGGACGGCTTCCACCCGATCAATGTGGGCCGTATGGCCAAAGGTCTGCCCGCTTACGTCTCCGCTACGCCTTTCGGTGTGCTGGAACTGATCAAACGCTATAACATTCAAACTTCGGGCATGCACTGCGTAGTGGTAGGAAGAAGCCAGATCGTGGGCCTGCCCATGAGCCTGCTGATGGAGCGGAATGCCTACCCCGGCAACAGTACCGTTACCCTCGCCCACAGCAAGACCCGGAATATCAAAGAGATCTGCCTGCAGGCCGACATCCTGATCGCCGCATTGGGTAAACCCGGTTTTATTACCGCCGACATGGTCAAAGAAGGTGCCGTGGTGATCGATGTGGGCCTGACCCGGGTGGCAGACCCCTCCCGGAAGTCGGGGTTTGCCCTGAAAGGAGATGTGGCTTTTGATGAAGTGGCTCCTAAAGCATCCTACATCACCCCTGTACCGGGTGGTGTGGGCCTGATGACCGTAGCCGCTTTGATGTACAATACCCTGCTGGCCTGTAAAAAAGAAATATACGGATAATCTATGATGAATTTTCATACCCGAAAATGGATCAAACCGGAGGACCTGAATCCCAATCAGTCCCTCTTTGGCGGCCGTCTCCTGGAATGGATCGATGAGGAAGCCGCCCTGTATGCCATCATCCAGCTGGAAAACCCCCGATGTGTGACCAAGTATATGTCAGAGATCAACTTCGTGAGTTCTGCCCGACAGGGTGACATCGTTGAGATCGGGATCCTGGCAACCCGGTTCGGCACCAGCTCGCTGACCTTAGCCTGTGAGGTGCGTAACAAAATGACGCTCCAGACCATCATCCGCATCGAAAAGATCGTGATGGTGGCTTTGGATGAGGACGGAAATCCTGCACCGCACGGAAAAACGAAGATCGAGTATACCAAAGACCGGCTGGCAGGGAAATAGAATTCTGCCAAATTGTCATATTTTAATCGGTTGGAATGCCGTTTGATTGATCCCTGACAAGAATTTTTGTTAAATCAAGATATACATTATGACAACTGAAAAAGGTACGATTTCGATCAATACCGAGAACATTTTCCCGATCATTAAGAAATTCCTGTATTCCGACCATGAGATCTTCCTGAGAGAGCTGGTTTCAAATGCGGTAGATGCTACTCAGAAGCTTCAGAAACTTTCATCCATTGGCCAGTTTGACGGAGAACTGGGCGAGCTGAAGGTAAAGGTGTCATTCGACAAAGATGCCAAAACCATCACCATTTCGGATAACGGTATCGGTATGACCGCCGATGAGGTGAAGAAATACATCAACCAGATCGCCTTCTCGGGAGCCAAAGAGTTTGTGGAGAAATACCAGCAGGAATCCGAGAAAGGCAATATTATCGGGCAATTCGGTCTGGGCTTTTACTCCGCCTTTATGGTGGCTAAAGAGGTAGAGATCATCACCCGGTCTTTCCAGGCTGGTGCGCCCCAGGCTGGCGCGCAGGCTGTAAGATGGTTCAGCGACGGCAGCACGGAATTTGAGATCTCCCCCGCTGAAAGGGCCGAAAGAGGCACAGACGTGATCCTCCATATTGCCGAAGATTCGGAAGACTTTCTGGAGGAATTTAAGCTTGAACAGATTCTAACCAAATACGGCAAATTTCTGCCCACTACGATTGAATTCGGGGAGAAGACCATTAATAATCCAAGTCCTGTATGGGTAAAATCGCCCTCTGAACTGACAGATGAAGACTACCTGAAGTTCTATAAGGAGCTGTATCCCTACTCCGAAGATCCGCTTTTCTGGATCCATCTGAACGTCGATTATCCGTTTAATCTTACGGGGGTATTGTATTTCCCGAAGATCAAACAGGACTTCCAGCTGAACCGCGAAAAGATACAGCTGTACAGCAAACAGGTGTTTATTACCGATGACGTGAAAGACATTGTGCCCGAATTCCTTCAGCTGCTCCACGGCGTGATCGACTCCCCGGATATTCCGCTTAACGTATCGAGAAGCTATTTACAGGCCGATGGAAACGTCAAGCGCATCAACACCTACATCACCAAAAAAGTAGGCGAAAAGCTGGCCGACCTCTTCCGTGACGACCGCAGTGCCTTCGAAGAAAAATGGGGAAGCATCGGAATGTTTGTGAAATACGGTGTGATCGCAGACGATAAATTTTTTGAAAGAGCCAAAGAGTTTGTCCTGTTCAAAAATACCGGAGGTGAATACTTCACAATTGACGAATACAAGACCCGGCTGGAAACCAACCAGACCGACAAAGACGGTAACGCCATCGCCCTTTACACCAATGATATTAACAAGGAAGATGCTTACATAGAAGGTGCCGGCAAGCGCGGCTATGACGTGCTGGTGTTTGATGATGTGCTGGACGCCCACTTCATCAACGCCCTGGAGATGAAAGTGGAAAAACTGAAATTTAAGCGTGTTGACTCTGAAGCTCTTGACAAACTTATTGATAAAGGGCTTAACCAGGAGGTGGTTCTTTCAGAAGATGAGAAGAAGAAAGTAGAAGAAACGTTCAAGGAGTTTGTCGGCAATAATATTGTGCAGATTGAGGCACTTCCTGTCGATGATCTGCCGGTTTCTATCGTACAGACTGAATTCATGAGGCGCTATATGGACATGTCAAAAATCAACGGCCAGGCCGGCATGATGGGAAATATGCCGACCATGTATAACCTGGTGGTGAACGGAAATCATCCTGTTATTCAAAAGATCGCCAAAGAAGGCAATGAGAACGGGGTGGCCAAACAGCTGACAGACCTGGCCCTGCTTTCCCAGGGCATGCTCACCGGCAAAGACCTGACGCAGTTTATCTACAGAAGCGTGGAGAAATTGGGGTAAGCTAAAGAGGAGTACATCCCGACAAGAGGCTGTCTGAAAAGTACTGGTTGTTTGGTCGCATTGAAGCTGTTTAAAAAGTATCCAAAATGCAAGGCGTTGAGGATGAGGACAAAGGAGCATACTAAAGGTATGTGACTGAGGCCGAATTCCGAAACAACGCAGCAGTTTGTATACTTTTTAAACAGCCTCTTGTCGGGAAACGGCTCCCGGTTCGAACCGGACAAACGCTTCCAGACGCGAAATCTTGCGTCTCTACTCCACATAAAACTCCAGCGTACCCGAAAGTGTGCCGGGTTGACTGAATGCCCCTGTATTGAGCGATTTATAAATCATGCTCTCGGTAGTAGGCTTCAGGGTGATACCGTCTAAGTTTACCGAGATTTTCTTACCGCTTACCACCAGGGTCAGTTTCCCGGACGTATTAGTAGAGTTATAATCAAAAAGCCCTCCATTTTTTATTTCCGTAATGTTCATGGTGATATGTCCGGGATCCTCATCAAACTGATCGGCTACCAGCGTATAGGTAGTGGTTTGTTTCGGCGGATTTTCCAGGTTAAAGAAAGTCGAAAATGTTTTCAGGCTGCTGGCGGCATCATTGGCCCCGATATAACGTGTTCCTCCCGCCGACGCCCACCCGCAGGGCCCCTGTATCTTGTATTGCTCCCCACCGGCGGTAAGGGTAATATTGGCTTTTCCTTCCTGGCTTTGACCCTCAGGGTCATTCTTTTTTGTACAAAAGCTAAGGGTAAGCAGCGCGGTACATACGATCAGAACCCATCCTTGTGTTTTCATTTTTTATTCTATTTAAAAGTTATCAATCTTTTCCGGTAGATATGGATCCCACATTGCCATAGTAGGTCACTCCGTTGGAGATCGCGTAAGCCCGGTAGAAGTAATTCACCCCGCCGGTCACGTTACTTAAAGTAAGTGAATACGGGAACGGATAAGAGCCCGGGTTCCCGCTCCTGCTCAGCTTAGAGTTAGCGGTAGTGGGGTTGTTGGTATTCGTAGAATAACAAATGCCGTATTCCGAGATACCGTAGCTGCCGCCTTCATCAATGCGGCCGTCAAACCGGAAGCTGGTGGTCCATACGGCTCCCACGGTGGCCACCCGCGGTGTTACCGGTTCGGCCGTCCTGAAAGTCTGGTTTGAACCATAAGTAGTTACGCCATTGGAAATCACATAGGCCCGGTAATGATAATTGGTGCCGGCATTCAGGCCGCCGGCCGTCAACGTAAACCCTCTCGGGAAAGAAGTTACGTTCCCTGATTGCGAAGCTTTGGAGTTGGATATGGTCGGATTGGCAGAGGTACCCCAGCAAATCCCGTATTCTGTAATGGGATAGGAGCCGCCGGAAGTCAGTGTTCCGTCGAGCCGGGCCGAATTGAGGGTTACTCCCCCTGATCCGCCTGTGTTTATTCCGGGTTGAATCACCGAAAGTGTGCTGAAGCTTTGCTGGGCTCCGTAGGTGGTAACGCCGTTGGAGATCACGTAGGCCCGGTAGTAGTAGGCGGTGGCTACATTTAACCCACCGGCGCTCATCGTAAAGTTTCTTGGGAAGGAAGTTACATTTCCTGATTCCGAAGCTTTGGAATGGGACGTGGTCGGATTAGCAGATGTACTCCAGCAGATACCGTACTCCGTGATCGGATAAGAGCCGGCGGCACTCAGGGTTCCGTCGAGCCGGGCCGAATTAACCGTTATTCCTCCTGCTCCGCCGGTAGTAATCTGTGGTTGTACCACGGCCGATGTCCGGAAGCTCTGATCGGCTCCGTAGGTGGTCACATTGTTGGAGATCACATAGGCCCGGTAATAGTAAAGTGTATTGGCATTTAACCCGGAGGCCGTTGCAGCAAACGAAGAGGGAACAGTGGCCACATCCCCTCTTTGGGTAAATTTGGCACCCGTGGTGGTCGGATTGGCCCCGATACCCCAGCAGATGCCGTATTCCGTAATCGGGAACGTACCTTTAGTGAGTACTGTGCCGCTCAGGCGGGCTGAGTTTACCGTGATCTGCGAAGAGGCATCCGTACGTATGCCGGGCTGCAGGATGTCTCCCGTTTTAAAGGTCATGTTTACACCATAGGATACCACGTTGTTGGCAATGACGTAAGCCCTGAAATTGTAGGTAGTAGCCGGCGAAAGGCCCTGCGCATTCGCACTAAACGAGGTCGGAAAAGTGGAAACATCCGCATTAATGGCCACCTTGGTAGTCAGTGAAACGGTAGGATTGGCCGCGGTGCTCCAAACCACACCGTATTGAGTGATCGGATAGGTACCTTTGGTGGTGACGGTTCCTTTCAAACGGGCAAAATTGTGGGTAAGTCCTTCGGAACCGTCAGTCCTGATCCCCGGCTGAACGATGTTAAGGGTTTTAAAGTTGCTTTCTTCCCCATAAACGGTACCCATCCGTGTAACTGCGTAGGAACGAACATAGTAAGTGGTATTGATCTTCAAGCCGCTAAGCGCTTCACGGAACCCGATAGGAGAAGGCAGAGTGGGGTCAACCTCGCCGGAGGAAGTTTTCACGCCTTCGGCATCTCCCTCTTTCTCCGAATAAATGAATCCATGCTCCTGAATATCCTGGTTACCGGCCTTACTGATCGCCGAACTCAGCATTGAGGAAGAAATAGTGATGTCAGCCACTGTCACGCGATCCAATTCCGGCGCAATAGCCGGTTCCTCGGCTACCTGACAGGCATGAAACAGCCCGGCACAAATCCAGATCAGCAACCCTTTACACTTTCTCATGACACATCATTATTTAAAAGTTAACTACAACGGGCTCTGCCCTGTTCTCCTTTCCGCGGATGTCAACGGTGGCTACCTGGTAGGTGTAGCTCTTTCCCTTTTTCACGGCGATGTCCCGGTATTGGGTCTTTTTATTGTCGAGAGTGGAAACCAGCTGAATATTTCCGTCACCTTCTGCGCGGTAAATCTTAATGTTTTTGATCTGTTCCGTGGAAATGCCCGTCCATATTAGGGTAATGCCCTTCATATCAGCAGCAAAGCCGGTTTCATCGGGTACCAGTATATAGACTCCCGTCAAATCCAGATTTATCGGAAGACTTCGTACTCCTGAATTCCCTTTTTCATCAACACTGACTACTACATAACTTAAGTGCAGAGCGCTGTTGAATACAGAATCAAGGTAAATATTGTTTGAAAAAGAGAGAGGTTCAGGAGTGATAAGCCGGTAATTATCATCATTCCCGGATTTCCGGTATACCCGGTAACCCAGCACCTGGGGATACTCCTCATGCACATTCTCCCAAGTCAGTCGCGCAACCCTGTCTGCATAGGAGATATTAATATCATGTGGTGGTTTCAGGTAAGCCGACTGCGGGCCCGGAACGGGCTGGTAAAAGAGGGTATCCGAAAAAACACTCGTAGTATAGGTGTCGCTTTCCGATTTCACCGTATAGAAATAGTTAAATTCCGGATTTAAACGGCTTGAGTCGAGATATTCTCCTTTGCCATCGCTGATGAGGATCATCGGTGAAACCTGCTCAAACTCACTGTTAACACCTTCCCTTCTGAAAACATAAAAGCCGCGGGTTATCCGATCGGTCGCCGACCAGCCCAATCGCGGGCCTTCTGCCGTTTCCGTAAGAGTAAGGTCGATGGGCGGAGTGGGTATACTGTTTCCCTCATATACCGCATGGTATCGGATAGAGCGGGTAGAATAACCGAAAATATCCTTTACCTCAAAAGAATAGAAATACAGTTCATTTGCCTGGTCTACCCTATCGCTGTAACTCCCGTCATTCCCGTTAAAAACGCCTGCCACCCGGTAGGGTCCTTCGTAATCCCGGCTGCGGTAGAGGGTAACGCTCTGCACTCTTTCCTTCGCATTGACATTCCAGCTGATCTCCAGGGCACGGCTATCGGTCGCCGGAGTTATTTTCACCTCAGACACTTCCGGCACCAGTTCTTTCGGGATATTGTTTCCCCCGAAAAAATACACGCTGGTATCCCTGGTTCCGAAGATGTCTTTCAGCTGCAACCGGTAGTCGTACGCTCCGTAAGTCTGCAGGGTGGTATCGATGATCTGCAGGGTATTGTTTTCCAGTATGTTGATAAGGGGGCGTATTCCTTTATAATGCTCTGCGCCTTGTGTAATATTTTTGCGCTGAACATCTCCGCTGATCAGCTGCCGGAGATGAGCCGGAAAGCTGAGCTCCATGCGGATCACCTCATCGTATTTGTCTGTGGCCTGTAATGTAAGTAAAGGAAAAACAGGATGAAGGTCATACAAATATTCTTCCGAATCAAAACGCGAGGTCCCTGACACCAGACGGTATTGATATTTCCGACCGGTCTCTGCTTCTTTGTCGAGCCAGGCCAGGTTAAAAATATAAGCCAATTGAGGAATGGTCGCAATAAATCCCAACGTCTGACGCTGGCCCGCTTTATAGTCCGACCACACCTTCTCCAGATTTTCGTCGGCCGGTTGCGCACCGTCAGCAAATACACCCGCCGCCTCGCGGATCTTCTCACGCACCTGTGTGATATCCTGTGGGGGGGCAATCCGGGCAAGGGTCATGAATGCAGCCTCGCCGGAAGCCCTTCTTTGCAACTCCAGCGTTTTGCCCGCCAGCTCCGGGTTTCCGAAAGCAATAAAGATGCCCTTTGGGGTAGCCCTTAGCATGAGCTCCTGCGATTTCTGTCCCCAAAGTGCAAGGGGAGTCAGCGCAATCAGAAGAGTTAATATTCTTTTCATCATTTCTTGGTACTTATGATTTCCATGGGCATCCCGTTGCCGCAGCTGTCAAAGGAAAAGCTGATATCAGGTTTCGTTCCGATAGTAAAACGGGCAGAGATGTTTTCATTAAACTCCAGCAGTGTAAAACAGTCCACGATAGCACAACCCTCTACTTTGACCGTACCGCCCACACTTCCGCAGCCCTCCAGCTTCAGGCTTTTGATGCTGTTCATAATGCTCTTGGAGCTGATGCCTACCTGCGGGCTGGCCTTCTGCTTCATAGATAACTGAACGTTAAGCCCCAGGTGCCCTTTTCCGCCCACCCCGGCCACGGTAGCTTCACCGGTAATTCCGGCTTCTCCGTAAGCGAATGTGCCTACTTCCACATCAAAACTGGTCAGTGATTTAAAGTTCATAAAGGTCCTGTACTCAAAAGCCAGCCCTGCGTAGGCTTCCACACCTACCTGGGCAATGCCCAGATCCTGAATACGTCCCAGATTCTTTGACGCCGAAAGTACAAACGAAGAGTACATTCCTTTGATTCCGCTGTCCAGCTCGGGCGGATACGATTTGTTCACTGCCAGATCGGTCATGAGGTCGAGGTCCTCCGGATAAATAGATTTGTTGTAGTACCCCAGTAACAGGTTAACGTTACCCTTCAGGGGCAGGGGGAGCCCCGCCAGGATAATATCACCGGTAGCCGAAGTACGCATGTACATCCCGCCGGTTCCGATCACTACCGCGCCTCCGATGGATGTGATATTTACGATACCGCACGGTATTCCACCGGGAGGTACGAATGTAAAATCTCCCCGTACTTCCTGTCGCGCAAAGTTGTAGAACAGGCTCATATTACCGAAGCCTGTATCCATTCCGTTTACTCCCAGCTTACCTTTCGAAGGGTCAGTCTCGATTGCACCTTTCACCACAAAAGTCAGGCTACGGTCGGCTTCCTTTTCACTCATGTTCTGGAAACCGTTGGAAGGCAGTACCGTATGGAGTACCAGGTTATCCCATGATCCGCCGGCCACTTTCATGCTGCTGACGCCCAGGCCGGGTTTGATCTCCAGGAATTTGCCTTCCAGCGGAATTTTCTGATCTTTCAGCACTTCTACCGAGGTATCAAATCCGTTGGCGGTCTTCTGATGCTTCAGAAACGCGGCCACAGGGAAGTCTTTCCCACTGTTTGTATCGTATATTTTCAGGGTTCCTTTGGAGGTATACAGGCCATCGGTCAGGGTCTGGCTGGCGGCAGCGTCATCGGCCTTAAAGGTTACCTGGCCCTTTCCTTCTACCTGGAAATACAGGGGCTTGATATCGGCTTTTAGCTGCCCGGACGGGTTTTTCGAATACACGATCTGGCCCACAATACCGCCACCGCCGGGAGTGGCCATATTCGGGATGTTCATACTGGCCTGCCCTACCAGGGTAAAGAAGTCTTTCCCTACATCAATGGTGTTCAATGAGAAGTTCAGTACCTTAAACAGGGTAAGCTTTTTGGCCGACGGCCCACTGAGTTGCTGCTGGTTATCCGAAAAAAGATTCATGGAACCAAACTCCAGCCGGTCTCCCTGGGCCAGCCCGTCGAGCTTAGAGACCCTTGCGGCCACGTTCCCCGACTTCCCGGCAAGGGTGAGTTTCCAATGCGATTTGTTGTCGTGATAACAGTTCGGGTCATAGGCAAACAAAGTTTGCGTTCCGGGCAGAATCTCCAATGGTACTATCCCTCCCAGCGTCAGTCCCCCGTCCATAGACAACCTGTCAGCGATCAGGCGATCGGGTTTAATGATCACCTGGTTCAGGTTAACCGCCACAATGCCCGTATTCACCGCAGCCTTATCAATAGAGATACCCCCATTGTTTTTGTCGTATTTCCATACCTGTCCGGAAGCCGGCTTTTGCCCGGTCACTTTCCATTTCTCCAATGAAAAACTGATATCCTCACCTCCGGTAAAAGGCACGATCTTATCGGGCAGCACCGTAATATAGCCCGCCTGAATAGCCAGGTCAGCCGGTACCATATCCTGGATGTTGGTATGCAATATTGTAAATAAATTTACGGAATCACCGGAGATGTAGGAACGGTTCACGTCCGCCTCCGCAGAGAAATTATGCACTTTGTACTTCAGGTTGGCCATAGAACCGCCCGTACCGGAGCTCCCCAGGTTCAGCTTTCTTTTAGTCAGGCTGCCGGCACTGAATATCAATACATTGTCAGGATTCATATTTTCCCCGATCTCTATTTTTCCGGAAAGCTGGTAGGCACCTTCAAAAGAAGAAAGCTCGAGCTTCACGGCGGCCTTCAGCTCGGCTTTTCCCTGGCTGTTCCGGGTGATATAGATTTTCGGATAAGTCAGGCTATAGGGATAATGCACACTCATTGGCGTTACCATTCCCTGCAAATCCTGGCCTACTTTCACGCGGAATGATTTTTGCTCTACCGTCACTGCTTCTTTTTCGGGCTGATGGGTATTGCCACCGACTCCGGAAGGCACAAAGCGTACATTTTTAAAGTCCAGGCGGCTGTCGGTATCCGTAAAGTTCGGGTTCCCGGGAATATCCCGGAAAGAGCCCGAAATCAGGTAGGCTCCCCCTGCCTGGACTTCTGCCGTTTCAATATTCACCGGGAAGCCCCATACGTCATTCACTTTGAACCCGGCTTTAAGGGTAAGCGTGAGATTTACTTTGGCCTGAAACTGGCCATTGAACCAATAGGCCTCTTTCTTCTCGCCTGTAAGCGTACCCTTATCTGATTCTTTGGCTACAAATACCTCCAGGTTATTCTCCGTTTCCGGTATACCTTTCAGGATACACTGGCCCTTATCATCGGTAATGCATTCGGCATAATTGCTGCTGTTATTTCCCCAGCCGCTCTTCAGGGTTTTTATGTACGCCCTGGCGCCGGTGGAAGGTGCGGTCTTCCCTTCTACGTTCTCACTTACGGAAACCAGCACCGTACGGGCCGGCGTAAGGTCTACGGTTCTTTCTACGGGTTTTTTAGTAACGGGAATGGTGATTTCCTTTTCCCAATGGGAAAAATTATCGGCTGCTCCCGGTTTTACTTTGACCACAAACTCGGTTCCCGGGCTTTCAAATTGCAGCAAAGCCACCCCCTTGGCGTCCGTAATGGCGGTATATTCCTTAACGGTCACGCTGGCGCCCTGCAGCGGCATCACATTATTTCCCTGTTTGCCGTTCACCTGCATCCGGAGCCGGTGCTTTCTCCTCTGTACCACCAGTGTGCCTGCCGGCACATTCGTTAGCCCGTCTTCTTTTATATTGTACGTAAACTCCTCATCAAAAAATGCATCGGAGGCACGCGGACTCACCCTGATTTTCCGTCCGCTCCCTGCAGGGGCCGGCATATCTACCACGCACCCCTTCAGAATGCCGCTTTCGAAGGTTTTATAATACGCACCTTCATCAACCCGGATATCGGCCACCACCCGGTTTCCGTCTTCATCAGACACACACGCGGTGATACTTCCTGAGGGGCTCATGGCGATATCATTGGTTTGCAGCAGCTGCCCGCTTTTCAGTGAAAAAGGTTGTGTAATAAATGAAATGCTGCTCTTGGGATACAATACGGTTTTATATCCTGATTTTGAAAATTCAAGGCTGTAATCGCCCGGTGTGAGGTTTTTAAACTCAAAATATCCGTCTTCTTTGGTGATCTGGGCAGAAATCGGTTTCCATTCGGTGGTCTTCACCTCTTCCTTAACCCACCCCAGCCAGCCGCTACCGGTTTCCGTAACGGTTGTCACTTTGGCCTTTAATACCACCTGAGCACCTTTCAGGCCCATGTTTTTCTCCACCACTTTGCCTTTTACTACCGGGTTTTTCGAGGTCATAACGATCTCCGCCGATGAGGAGGTGTATTTATAAAAGCTATTGAATTCAGGAGCAGAGTCCCATGCCGGATCTGTATTGTCAATGATGATCCCCTGCGGGAGGCTTACGGCATCCAGCACCTTTATACCGTCAAATTTATTGTATACGCCCACATTTTTATCACTGTACGAATGGGCAATGAAAGAGTCACTTTTACGGCTGTCGATCCGGATCACCCGGGATACCTTAACCTTTCCCTGGGCGTCAGTGCGGTCTAAGGCCACCACACGGGCTACTTTAGAAATGGGGTATGTTTGGGAGAAATCACCCATCTTCAGGGCCTGAACCGTTGAAGGTGGCAGGTTTTGGCCTTCCTGTCCCGGCAGATCTACTTCCACAGGCTTTAGCCGAAAGAGCTCCAGGTTTATGTTCTCCAGGCCGCCACCTTTTCCCCCCATTTGTCCTTCAAGCGTATTATTCCTTACTGAAAGGTTCAGCTCCTGGCTTTTCACAAGACTCACCAGCTCAGGTAAAACAATATTATCTCCCGGCCGGGCATCCACCATGATAAAAGGGGTACAATAGTACGGGCTGTCAATGATCAGCACACAGGTTTTCTTAACCGCGCCCTCGTAATTGCCTTTGAATTCCCCGCCGCCAAAATAGTTTTTCATGGCATAACGGGCCGAAGTATCGGTCATCACAAAACCCAGGTTAAACTCCCCGTTATCGTTGGTATAACCGGTAGCGAGTACTTTTCTGACCGTGGTAAGAGCCACCTTCCTGTTATTCATATACAGATCACCCGACGCCGAGTTTAAAAAATTCCAACCGTTTCCGGCCGGGGTGGTATTCAGTGCCATCCCATTTCCCGTCATAAGGGCATCGTGATAGGCATACACCATCATGAGCGTCACCTTCACCCTTTTGGCAGGCTGGGCGCCCGGGACAGGATTCAGATAGGCGGGTGACTCGTAAAGATGGTCGAACAATCCGCCGCCCTGGCGTTTCTGTGACTTTGAAGAGTAGTTCGCAGCCAGTACCCGCCTGTACTTTTCTCCCTGTCCGATCGACGGCGCTGACATGCTGTAATCCTCAGGATACGCATAGAGCAGCTTACCGCTGACCGAGGTCAGCAGCTTACTGATGTCCATTTCGGGGTCGTATTTCAAAACAGGTTTAAGCGGTGTTGTATTTTTCGGCTGGTAATCCTGGGCCGCTATCACATTTCGTTTCTTCCAGGTAAAGGCCCGTACTTCGCTTCTGCCGCCATTGCGGTAGGCTGTTCCTTCGCTTCGGATGCCTTCATTCGGATCTTGCGCGGTCACGGCCCAGGCATACTTCCGGCCGTCGGTCAGGGCCGGGTCGGCCGGACTGTACACATACACGTTTCCGGTAACTGTTTTTTCAAAAAACGGCGGCTGGGTAGCGGCCAGGTAGGCGTCGTTCGGATTCCGTTTCGGATCCAGCAGCTCAATGAGCCTTAGCCGGAAGCCGGTGCCCGGAGGTGCGCCTGCCGGCAGGGTCCAGCTGAAAATAATATTCTGAGGTTGAACAGAGGTTACTTCTTCGTTTTCAAAAGGCTTGATCAACATGGGCGGCTCAATGCTGGTGAGCCGGATGGTGGTACACCCCAGCGGCGATTCGGACGACAACGGCACCGCGGGCCGGGCCAGCTCGTAAGCCCGTACGCACACCTGGTACACGCCCTCCGGCAGGCCGTTTTTCCGCTCTATCTCCTGCATGGTGATGCCGCGGGTGGTGAGCTGGTTGATATCAAACACTTCCTGAAGATCCCCCACCGTCAGCGTAAACGGAACGTTGGGCCGGAGCGTAATGCCCCGAACGGGCCGGTAATCGGGCTTGGTAAACACCAGGATACCGTTATCGCCGCTGATGGTGGCCCGGAGATAGACCGTCACGTCTCGGGCCTGGGTGTTCCGTAAGGTGATAAGCACCTTTCCCGGATTGTTGGCGTAATCGCTCAGCCGGGTGGAATACGGCGGCACCAGGTTAATGCTGACATTGACCGGGAAGAGGGTCTGGGCTTGCAGCGCCCCGACGCTTAAAATAAAAATCAGAAGTATTAAACCTTTTCTCATAGCCGATAAATGTTAAAAGCTCAACGTATAGCCCAGCTCTGCCGTCAATTCGGAAAAATCAGTGCCGGTGCCTTCCGGGTAAGTGTTCTTCAGGGAATTCACTCTCAGATTCACCCGGTGTTTCGGCAGCGGCTGATAAACCGCGGTACCGCCCAGGCTCATAATATTACTTTTGCCTTGCGTTAAGGCACTTATTACGTATGAATTCTGGGTTCCCACCTGCAATTTGTTTTTCAGGAATGCCTTGGCGGCGCCCAGTGAAAAGCCGGTGTTAGCGATATCGCCCTGCGCCAGCTTATTGACCGTATAATTCAGCCCGGTCATCAGGGTGAGCCCCGGCTGGTTCAGGGTGATGCTGTAATTCAGCAGTGCCACGGTAGAGTTAATGTTATTCTCGCTTTTGGTTTCCTCGTTGACATCCTTCAGGTTACTGTTATTGTACGACAGGAGGATCATCTGCGTATTCGCGGCTCCTGCCAGGATGATCCGCGGGCTTACCGAAATATTGGCGGTAGTCTGGGTCAGCAGGTATTTGTTCTGCACCAGGGCCACCACCGGTTCGGAGTTGGAGGAGAAGTTGGTGTAGGAAGCGTCGAGGCCCAGCTTTTCGTTGATGTCCCACGACAGGTTCGTGAGGCCGATCACCCGGCGGGTGGTGGCCTGCTTCTGCTTTTTGGTGTTGTCATCCTGGATACCTATGCTGGCCATAAGGCGGAGCCTCCCGTTCAGGGCATTGACGGTAGGGGACACCGTCAGGTTTCTAATGTCGTTCTGGAAATAGTAAGCGCCCATGGATCGAAACTCCGGATCCACGTAGCGATAGGTGGCTTTCAGGCCGAAATTTTTCTCCTTATAGCCCAGTCCGCCGCTGTAAGCGATATAATATTCCGAGGTTCCGTTCAGGGGAATAAGCCGGTTGATGGTGTTGATGATCCGGACGGAGTCGGTAAACAGCGCTACGGTAGAATGCCGGTCGCCGGTATATACGCTGATCCCGCCATCGGCAAAAACAAAGAACTTCCCGGCAATGGTCAGCTTAAGGTCACCGCCGAGCACCACATTGGCTGCCGGCCGCACCTCGCTGACAGCCAGGTCGCCCTTAAAATCCTGTTCCCGGTCTTTGGCGCTCAGGAAGCTGAGATCAAAATGGTTGTCGTCGGTACCTACCCCTATCCGGGCCGCATAGCCGTGCCGCGAAAAGCTGTAAGGCTGCAGGGCGCCGGTAGTGGTATCAATGGTGGTGGCCCGGTTGAGCCTTCCGGCCATAAAGCCCAGCCGGAGCTTACCGGGGTTAACCTCCGCACCGGCGCCCAGCATGGTATGTCCGGCCAGGGTATAGGGAGAAAAGGTGATATTCCGGTAGCCGGCATGAAGGGTGGCCCATTTGTAGGTAGGGCTCATTCCGAACTGGTTAAAGGGCTGGCGGAACGACCGCTCCTGCTCACTGTAGGTAAAGTACAAAGGGATGGAAATTCCGTATACGGAGAATATCGGGCTGCCGCTGATCATGTACATAAACGGACTTCTCCGGGCGGCAATGCCGTTGGCGGTATACCCTATGCCCCGCACATCCAGCGAGCCATTTACCGCAAACGGCTTTTGGCCGCCGATGGCCTCCAGGTCCTGGGTATACCCCCATGCCGGCATAAGTAATAAGAGAAGTACCCGTTTTAACATAGCCTTTGGAATTACTTCCACAAAGCTAGATTTCCGCCGGATGCCGGTCAATTACGGAAATCCGTAATGAAGCAGCTAACACTTTTTGGAAGGCCTTTTTACAAAAGCTTATCGCGATACGCCCGCGTAATGGCCTCGCCTTTGGAGTTCACCCGGAGCTTCTGGTAAATATGAAGAATATGTTTTTCCACCGTATTGATGCTGAGGTCGAAATGGGCGGCAATGAGCTTGTAGCTGTCTCCCTCCACCAGCCGGCGTAAGACCTCTACCTCGCGGTCGGTGAGTCCGTAAGGATTCTGCCGGGGTTCATGAAATGAGCTGAGTACTTTCAGGGCTATAGAGGGACTCATGGCCCCGCCGCCTTTTGCCACTTCAAGAATACTCTCGATAATCTTCTCCCCCGACGTGTTCTTTAAGAGATAGCCCACGGCTCCGGCTTTGATGGCTTCGAAGATCCTTTCCGTGTCTTCAAACACGGTAAACATCAAAACCCTGGGCATATAGGGTGCTTTCTCCGCAATCTGCCTTAAGGCTTCTATCCCCGACATCTGCGGCATCTCGATGTCCATCAGGATCACATCCGGCAGCTCTTTCTCCACCTCTTCAGCCACGCAGAGCGGATTCAGGTGGGCGCCTGTCAACACCAGCGCATCACTGGACCCGATGATCCAGCCCAGCGTTTCGCTCAGCTGGACGTTGTCTTCATAAACCGATACCCGGATTCTGGCCATAAGGATAGATTTTTGAACGCACAAATATAAGGAGGTTCGGTATTCACTTCAATGACGGATTTATGTGACGGGAAAGCTGAATTTTATCCGGCTTCCCTTGCCCGGTTCCGATACGACATCCAGGTATCCGCCCGCCTCTGCAGCTCTGATCTGCATGTTCCGGAGACCGTTTCTGGCCGTAGCCTGCCCGGGATCAAAGCCACGGCCGTTATCGCTGATGCTCACCGTTACCGTATTTTTTGCCCGGGTCAGCAGCACTGCCGCCTCGCAGGCCCCGGAATGCTTCACCAGGTTATTCAGCGCCTCCTTTACGATCAGGTACAGATTTCTGCACACTTCCATGGGCAGCACCATCTCCTCTACCCCTTCGTCAGCCCGGAAGTCAATGGCGATGTTCCGGGCCTCCCCTAAGGAATGAATATATTCCCTGAGGCGCACCATGATCCCCTGTAAAGAGTCATTGACCGGGCTTACCGACCAGATGATCTCATCCATCGACTCGGCCATGTGCCGGGAGTCGGCGTTGATCTTGGCAAACATTTTCTTCCCTGTCTCGGAATTTTCTTTATTTTTAGCCATCTCACTGATCAGCAGGATACTCGACAGCGTACTGCCTACTTCATCATGCAGGTCGGAGGCTATTTTATTCCTGAGCCTTTGCGACTCCTCCAGCCTTTTGAGCTTATTCCGGTTAACGAGAAAAAAGATTGTCACTCCGGTCAACAGCACCAGTAAGACACTCCCCGCCAACACACTCCGGTTCTGAAGATCTGTCCGCCGGTTCTTCTCATTGAGCAGGGCGATCTCCTGCTCTTTCTGTGCGGTTTCATACTCGATCATGAGCTTGCGGGTGATCTCTTCACTTTCCAGTTTCCAGGCGGAGTCACGAGCCGCTTCAGCGGCAGTCTTTAACTGATAGGCCCGTGGAAAATCGCCTGTTTCCGCATAAAATTCCGCCAGAGCATGGGTAGTGTTATAGATCTCCTCCGGGTCTTTTTGTTGTATCGCTATTTCCCGGGCCTCCGTATAATACTTTTCTGCAACAGGGTAACGGTGCTGCTTTTGATAGAAGTCTCCCAGCGTACTGAGTACCAGCTGCAGAGAGTTTGGTGACCCCAGCTCCCGGCAGATGCGCTCACTTTCTTTCAGATAAGCTTCCGCCTTTTTAAAATCTTTCCGTGTAGTATATATCCTTCCCAGGTTAGACAGCATGTCGGTCTGAAGAAGGGTAAAATCGGCCTCCCGGGCATATTCCAGTCCTTTATAAAAGTGCTTCAGGGCCTCCTCCGTTTTTCCGAGGGTTTCCCAGGTATTCCCGATCTTATTTTCTACCACAGCCATCCCGGCCGGGTTTTTATATTCGGTCTCAATGGCAAGCGCCCGCTGATAATACACCAGCGCCTGCTCAAAATTACCCGAGAATTTCAGATTATCTCCGAAGCAGGTATAGGGAGCGGTTTGAAAGGGGTGCAGGTCGTGTTCTTCCTGGAACCGGATCAGCTGCAGCGCATACTCCGAAGCCTTCTCCCGGTCGGTCATGTGTCCGTAAACCATCACCAGGTTTCCTAAGATCCGCTGGTACATCCTTTTCGAAAGATCATATTTCTCTGCAATTTCCTTGGTCTTCAGAAAATGCTGCGCGGCCGCCGCATGGTTTTGGCGCAGATACTCCATCACCCCCAGCATATTCGAATGGAAATACAACCCTCTTTTAAAGTCCAGTTTTTCAGACAACTCTCCCATAAGGCCTGCCAGCGAGTCAGCCGCTTTAAAATCTCCCTTTTTGGCCATTATAAAGCTGTAATCTGCCAGTGCTTTGACATAATTGGTGTCGCGGGGCTGGGTCTTCAGGTAAACTTCCAGTGAATCTGCCGTTTTCGGGATCTGGGCAGAGAGACCCGAAAAAACACAAAAAAACCATAAAAATAGGCAACGGGTCTTCATTAGCTAATCAAAAGTTAATTACATTCGCAATGTGTGTGAATTTATGAAAAACAAATTTACAAAACCTAAACCTTAAATCAATGCCTGTAAATTTAGATGCTCTTTTGCGCTACCACACCATTAATAATTGTTTACAAAGACGTGGGAGAAAATGGACATGGGAAGAACTGGCCAATGCCTGTGCTGATTATGCGGATGAAGTGGCCTATCGGGATAGCAGAAATATACCCTCCAAACGTACCATCCAAAACGATATTAAGATAATGCGCTCCGGAGATTTAGGCTATTATGCCCCTATTAAAACCGAAAACGGCAAATATTTTTATGACGACCCTGATTATTCCATCAAAAATGCTACGCTAAATAAAAATGATTTCAGGGCTATTTGTACAGCGGCCAAAGTTCTCGGACAGTACAGAGGCTTCGATTTCTTTAACGACCTTAATCCTATCTACAGGAAATTTGAGAGTAAACTGTATATAAAGTTACAGGAAGAAAATCAACAAGCCATTTCTTTTGAAAAGGATGAAGAGGCCAGGGGCATCCATTACCTGCAATCGTTACTGAATCATATTGAAACTAAAACTGTGCTCCACATCGGCTATAAGAAGTTTACAGACAGCACCGTAAAACACCACATCATCCACCCCTATTTACTAAAAGAATTTGACGGGCGCTGGTATCTTTTGGGTTGGCACGATCAGAGGCAATATATTATCACCCTGGCTTTAGACCGCATGGAAGATGTTTCGGAAGCCGTGGGATATACCTACCGGGAAAAGAGTTTCAATGCAGATGAATACTTCGTCGATACCCTGGGTATCACCTATACAGGGCAACCGGCTCAAAGCATTACTATAGAGGTGGATGCCGATTTTGCCCCTTTCCTGTTGACCAAGCCTTTGCACAAAAGCCAACAATTATTACGTAACGATGTAAATGTTTATACATTCAGCTTCCGGTTAGTCATCAACCAGGAACTGGAAAACTGGATTTTAGGGCATTGCAACCATTTAAAAGTACTTGAACCCGTAGAATTAAAACAATCAATTTTAGAAAAAATAAAGCAGGCTTACCATAACTTTTTGTAGTGCAAATAGGCTGCGCTCAGGCTGTTTCCTTTGGATTTTAATTCAAAGATCATGATAATAGCCCTAATTGGAAGTCGTAGTTTTAACGATTATGCGTATTTCAAAGAAAAAATGGAATTGTTTCCGGGTATTACAAAAATCATTTCGGGTGGTGCGAAAGGTGCTGATAAACTAGCCGAAAAGTATGCGAAAGAATTCGATATACCCATTGAAATAGTTTTACCCGATTGGAAAAATTATGGAAAATCGGCCGGTATTTTTCGGAACAGATTGATCGTTGACAAAGCTGATTTGATTGTGGCATTTTGGAATGGGAAGTCTGCTGGTACGCGAAGTAGCATTCTTTACGCCCAAAAAACGCAAAAAGAATTTCGTACCTTTATTTACACATTTACCTGAAAACATGCCCAAACTGCTAACCAAATCAAAATTTCTCAACGGCTTAGACTCCGAGGCCCTTTTGTGGCGTGTGGTTAATCAGCCCGAAACCATCCCGCTACCGGATGCTTTCTCGCAACAGATATTTGAAAGTGGTACAGAAGTAGGCCTCTTAGCCCAACAGTATTTTGAGGAAGGTGTTGACTTAACTGCCTTTGATTTTCTGTCCAATATCCGGCAAACACGGTTAGCCCTGAGAAACCGGCAACCTATTTTTGAGGGCGGTTTTCTCACCGGTCGATTTTATGTAAGAGTAGACATTCTGGTTCCTTCCGGTAAAGACGAATGGGATATCATCGAGGTAAAATCCTCCACCAAACTGAAGGAAACCCACATTCACGATCTGGCATTTCAACGATTTGTACTGGAACAATGCGGTTTAAAAATCAATAACACCCGGGTGATGCTGGTCAATAACCAGTATGTACGTCATGGAGAACTCTCCCTCCCGGATTTATTTTACTTTGAAGAGGTCAACGAACAGGTAAGCGAATTTCTCCTTCAGGTTCCCTCATTGGCACAAAGGATGCTGGCCGTTATGGATCAGCCCGTGTGCCCCGAATTCCGTCTCGAAGACCTGACTAAGGGTGAATATAGCAATGTCTTTAAAGATGAATTTAACGCCGCCCTACCCAAAGGCTCTGTTTTTGAATTGTACCGCGGGAATAAGAAAAGGCTTATAGAACTGTGGGCTTCCGGCATACGTCTGATAAAGGATATGCCGATAGATGAACAAACCCCGGACAAGCACTTAATACAAAGGGAAGCTGCCCTATCAGGAGAGCACTATGCTAACCCCGAGCAAATACGGGCGTTCTTTGAGGGGCTGGAATACCCCATCTATCATTTAGATTTTGAGACTTTCAATCCAGCCATTCCACCATTTGACGGCACCCGGCCTTACATGCAAATACCATTCCAGTATTCCCTGCATATCGAACACGCAGACGGCACCGTTGAGCATCGGGAATACCTACATACGGCTCCCACTGATCCCCGAAAGGCCTTATTTAGTCTATTACATGAGGATATAGGCCAACAAGGAACCATACTATCTTTTTACGAAACGTTTGAAAAGAGCAGGATCACCGAATGGGCAAAAGCAGCCCCCGAATTCCAAACCTGGGCCGAAGATTTAGCTGCCAGAATGCAGGATTTGCTCACCCCCTTCAAGCAGTTTTATTACTATCACCCCGACCAGCAAGGCTCCTGCTCCATCAAAAAAGTACTACCGGTGATGACAGATTTAACATACGAAGGAATGGCTATCTCCCATGGCGGCGAGGCACTTAGTGCGTATATGAAGTATTTTGTAAATAATCAACCGCACAATGATAAGGAGCAGCTGATTAAAGATATGCTGGCTTATTGTAAGCTGGACACCTGGGCGATGGTTTTGATTTTGAGGAGATTGAGGGAGCTAACTGAAAATTAGATTAATTAAAAAAAACAAAAGAAAAATTAGCCCAATTAATTTCTACCTTATAATTTTACCCGCCTTCAACTATAAAGGGGGTAATCAATTTGTAAAGATTTAGATATTGGTACAATTGTAATCGAAAACAACAAAGAAATAAATTATGTCAAGCGGATTTGTAACACCAATAACAATAAAAGATGCGATAGATAACATCGTTAGTAGAAATTATTTACTTCCTGCAATCCAACGAAAATTTGTTTGGAGTAGCGACCAAATTGAAGTACTATTTGACAGCATAATGCGAGGCTACCCAATCAACTCTTTTATGTTTTGGGAGGTAAAAGAAAGTAAAATAAAAAACGATTTTAAATTCTATCAATTCTTAACTGAATATCGGCAATTTTTTAAAGAAGATAATCCCGACATAGACACTAAAAGCAATCCTGACTTTAAAGCAGTTATTGACGGACAACAGCGGCTGACAAGTATTTATATTGGTTTAAAAGGTTCTTACGCTTACAAACTACCAAGAAAATGGTGGGTTGATAACGAAGAAAATATCCCAACAAGACATCTATACTTAAACCTTTCAAACCCTTTACCTGACGAGAACGAAAGACAAATGGTTTATGACTTTCAATTCTTAACAAAACAAGAATTTGAAAGAAAATCGGCATTTGATAACTGGTTTAGAGTAAATGACATTTTAAAATTTGAGAAAAATAACGATCTTGACAACTTTATAGAAGAAAGTGGTTGGTTATCAAAAACTTTTACAAAAAACACTATTAGGACACTTCGAAAAGTCATTTTTGAAGAAAAGTTAATCAACTACTATCTTGAAACCACACAAGAAATTGATACCGTTTTAGATATTTTTATTCGCACAAATAGCGGTGGCGAACCACTAAGTTTTTCTGACTTGTTAATGTCAATCACAACTGCTCATTGGAAATCTGATGCAAGAAAAGAAATCCCTGATGTTGTAAACAAAGTGTTTGAAATTGGTAACCCAGGGTTTTTAATTAATAAGGATTTTGTTCTTAAAACTTGTCTTGTTCTCTTCAATGACAACATTAAATTTCAAGTCAAAAACTTTGACCAAAACAACGTAATCATTTTTGAACAAAATTGGGATAGAATAAAGAAAAGCATTATTGAAGCGTTTACATTGCTCTCTAATATTGGGTTTAACAACTACAGTTTAAGAGCCAAAAACGCAGCAATACCAATCATTTATTACATCTATCATCGTGGGATTGAAAACGATATAAACAGCCCGATAAAATACAAAGACGACAAATTATTAATTAGAAAATGGCTTTGCCTTTCACTTTTAAAAGGTGTTTTTGGTAGTCAGTCCGACACTGTTTTAGCGAGCATTAAAAAAACAATTAAAGCAGAACTTGCAGACACAAGTAAACAGCCATTGTTTCCGCTTGACAGAATTAAAGATGAGTTTAAAGCAAATCCAGCCAAAAACCTTTCTTTTGAAGATGACTTTATTGATGTACTATTGAAAACTCAAAAAGATGCTTCGGACTGTTTCCCTATTTTATCATTGATTTATTCGCATTTGAACTTTGGCAACCAAGATTATCACAAAGACCATTTGCACCCTGCAAGTTATTTTTACAACAGCAAACGAACAAATTATCATACAGACGAAGATTTTAAATTTTATACTGACCCGACAAATTGGAACAGTATTTTAAATCTTCAATTACTGAACGGGACTTTAAACCAATCCAAACTTGACACACCTTTGAAAGATTGGGTAACAAACAACAACATTGACAAAGTAAACCAACTTATTCCTGACGTTAGTTTAGACATTGCGGACTTTAAAGCATTTTTAACTGAACGTAAAACTTTACTTATTGGACAGTTAAAGAAAATGGTAGTGTAATGACAAAAGAAAGCATAGGATGTGAAAAGTTGCTTGGTAAATAACGAAATGAATTGTTTTCAAACTACATTAAATATTGTTTAAAACAATATTTCGTAAGTATAATAAACTCCCCACACCGAGTCGTGTTGTAAAAAACTATCCCCAACGCAAATATACTTCACCCCATCCTCCCACATTTGTCTCATATCAAATGACAATTCTAAAAACTACAAAAATGTTCGAATCCAACCTTAACATTTCATATATCAAACAAATACTGAGCCTGAAAAATGGGGAATTGGTTGTATTGGGCAGGCGCGGGAGGAGGGAGAAGACGTCGTTTGTATTGAGCTTACTTAGGAATAGTTCAGAAAAAGCATGTTTTATCTCTCTACACGAGTCTTCCGAAGAAATAGCTTACAAAGAAGACAATATGAACAAATATCCCTATCCTAAAAAAACTATGAATCCATTTGCATAGAGAGACCTTTTCTTATTGAACTAATGGAATTAATTGTTAGCCAAAGAGATAAATTTGATTATTTCGTAATTGATGATTTAAGTGGGTTAGAAGAAGATGTAAATCCTCTTTTCAGCGAAGATAAGAATTATCAGTTGGTATTAAGACACCTGAGAGTATTAGCAAAAAGGAGAGTGTAACCTAAACTGTGTCCCGTTCTAAAACACTCTTCCTTAAACGAAACTTCAGATCTGTCCCTTACTGACTTGTCAAATAAAAACGATTTCCCATGCAGATACACTGCGCACCTTGCTTACACATTTGCAGAAAATAAACGGAGTATATTATGGAAAATCCTTACCGGGAAAATCTGATCAGTCTGGTACGCTCCCTGGAAAACATTTTAGACGAACTGGAAATAACCATTATCCACCTGGCGATGAACGGAGAGTTTTCAGACTTTAATGACCAATGCGAGATCGGAGAAGTTATGAGGATCAGAATAGAAGATTTTAAAAATGCAGATGATCAAAATATCAAAACCTGTATCGAACTATTTGACAGCATAGAGAAATCCTATATCTCTATCATGAACATTAACGCGATTAAACGGAAAGAAATAGATCACCCTGACGAAAAGTAATTATCTCAATGCAAAAAATCCTTAAACCCGAGTTTACAAAAACCAACCCCTACACCAATGCCAGTAACCCTGTTGCGTTACCCCATTATTAATAATTTCTCAACTATGTCATTGAAGCAATATAACTGTTTACCTCTTCTCTCATTCTTATTTTTACCTGCTCCCAAGTGACCTCTTTCAATGGATCAGGATCTTTTTGAGCTTCAGCATCTTCAAAATATACTAAAGAGCGTACCACATGAAAAATATCATGTTTCGGATATTTAGCCTTAAAAAACTCTACCATTTGGCTAAGCGAATAGTGGTTTAATAGCTCTACCACATCCCAAAAGTCTTTTTTCACTCCCCTCCTTGCAATGGCATTAAGCTTCATTGCAATAATATCCGGAATTGACGCTAAACGTATGCCCTCTATTTCGTCTACCGGTTGAATGTTGTCAAAAAGTGCACATACAATATCAATCTTGATTCTATTAATGAATAGGAAGAGGCTTTTTTCTCCTTGTCCTGTTACTATTATTTCTGAATACAGTTCAGTAAGCCTATCACGGATATACTCGGAATCAAAGGGCTGATTAGTGAATAAATCTAAATCAATACTAAGGCGATGACCAAACCTAAGAGATAAATTTGTTCCTCCTACCAATACAAACTGCTTTAGTTCGTCAAGAGCCATTAGCTCTTTTAGAAGTCCCAAAGTGCCTGGCTCAACTGTCTGCGATTGTAGCATGTGAATTGGTTAGGTTGTAAATCAAAAAAGGTACATACAAAGTTTAATACATCCTTTTTGAGGTAAGCTGATTTTACAATTTCTTGTTTGATCGTATCCTTACCATAAAATCTCAACAGCTCTATAAAGTCATTCCACAAGCCATAATTTAAGACTTTTTCAATGATGAAAAACCTGTCATTTTCATAGTCTAGTTCTTCATATTTCACATCCCAAAAAGGAAGCGCAGAAATATTGGGTTTTGTGCTCTTTTCTACCCCTTTCATATCTTAATTCAAAATAATTAAATCTTCTAACGCTCTTAAAGAGTACCCAAATTTAATTCTTTATCAGGTATAATAAAAGATATTTTATAGAGGAGATAGAATAAATAACTCAGGATAATACGCTATGATGCTTAAAGTTTTGGCTATAATTTGACAAGCAATAGCGCATAATTTTCAGTTTAATCGCACCATTTCGTAATTTAGGGCCATTATCAAAGCTATATTTATGAAAAAGTTACTACTCGTATTGGGGGTACTCTCCCTGACCCCGGCGGCCCACAGCCAGTCTGCCCCTCATTTTGCTACCGACCCTACCCTGAGCCCGGACGGGAAAACCGCCTATTTCAGTTTTGACAGCGACATCTGGAAGGTGCCCGTCAGCGGCGGCGAGGCCCTGCGCATTACAGCATTGGAAGGCATTGAAATCCATCCACGTATCTCGCCAGACGGCAAATGGCTGGCGTTCAGCTCCAACCAGTACGGAAATTACGATGTGTACGTGATGCCGCTGGAAGGCGGGGAGATCCGGCAGCTCACCTTCCACCAGGCTACCGACCGCGTGGAGAACTGGAGCTGGGACAGCAAGGGGAATACAACCTTTACTCCCTCAACAAGGGGGTCATAACGGCTTTAACGGAGTTTCCTACGTCTATCCGCAGGCCGGCCGTATCGGCTAACAGTGAAAAGGTCATCTTTGAAAAAGATTACCGGCTCTTTAGTTATGATGTGGCGACCCGGCAGACCCGGCCGCTGGACTTCCGGCTCAGCTTTAATAACTCCCTGATCAAAAGCCAGGAATTCAAAACCGAAGGAAATATCTCGGCCTTTGATGTTTCGCCGGACGGTAAGAAGATCGCGTTCGTGTCGCGGGGGGAATTGTTCGTGTCCGACATCAAAGGAAAATTCATTCAAAAGGTGCTGGAGAGTAAGGAGCGCGTGCTGGAAGTAAAATGGCTGAAAGATAACCGGACGCTGCTTTTCAATCAGACCCGGAACGGCTACCAGAACCTGTACACGGTAAATGCTGACGGCAGCGGAAACCTGAAGGAGCTGACCACCGATGCCCGGAATAACCGTGACCTCACCCTGAATCATGATCTCTCGCAGGCCGTGTACCTGAGCGGAAGAGACGAGGTACGCCTCCTGGACTTCGGCACCTTTCAGTCGTCGGTGATCGTTAAAGATGAGATCTGGGGTTTCCAGAACTCGGCTCCGTCTTTTTCGCCGGATGGCGAATATGTGCTTTTTACCGCCATAAGAAATTTTGAGCAGGATATCTTTGTGCATCACCTCAAAGAAAAGAAAACCCTCAACCTCACCAACACCGGTGTGACCGAAGCTGGGCCGGTGTGGTCGGCAGACGGCCGGTACATCTACTTTCTCAGCAACCGTACTACCCCTTCTTATCCGTTCGGCATGCAGGACGCCACGGTCTACCGCCTTGCGCTCGACTGGTATTCCGGGCCCTTCTGATCCGATAACTTCACTAAATTATTCGAAGACAAAAAAGACAGCCTTAACGCCAAGCCTGTCCGGATCAATACCGACGGCCTCCCGGACCGGATCACCCCGGTTTCCAACCTCTTCGGAAGCCAGTCAGGCCCCATTACCTATTCGGTAAAAGAGAAGAATTATATTTTCTACAACTCCAACGAGGAAATGGGAAGATCCCGGTTCTTCCGGACGGTAACCTCCGATTTTGAACCCTACAAAACCGAAAAAGTGGCCGATAAGTTTTATGTGATTACGGGTGGTGACATTCATACCTACTCCCCGGAAACCAATAAGACAGAAAAAATAGCCATTGCGTACAAGTTTCAGAAAAACCTGGAAAATGAATTCCGCCAGATGTACTACGAGGCCTGGGCCGGGCTGGAGGAGAACTTTTATAATGAGACCTTCCATGGTGTGGACTGGGAAGCCCAACGCGACCGGTATGCGGCATACCTGCCCTTTGTAAACAGCCGGAAAGACCTGCGGGTATTACTGAACGATCTTCTCGGCGAGCTTAACTCCTCCCACCTGGGCTTCAGCTCCAGCGGCGATGAGGAGAATACCCATCTGAAATACGTGACCAATGAGACCGGGATCCTGTTTGACGGGGCCGATCCCTATAAAGTAGATCATGTGGTCCGGAAATCGGCCGGCAATGCCGCCGCGCTTCAGAAAGGCGATATCCTGACCGCGGTAAACAGTGTAAAAGTGGGTAAAAGTAAAGACCGCGACATCTATGTAAAAAATACCTTTGAAGATCGTCTGAAAGGGAATGACCCGCAACCCGACCGGGCCATAGAAGAGATTTTGAAGCAGCTGAAATAGTAAAAAGGGCGGTACATGCCGCCCTTTTTAACTCATTAACCCTTTATACCAATTTATAGATATCTCCCAGGTGCTCCGCGATCTCCTGGAAGTCTATTTTCAAATCAATGATCCTGCCACTGGCGATATCAAATACCCAGCCGTGAACTCTCAGATTTCTCTCGATCATGGCCTTCTGTACCTCTTTCATCTTCACCAGGTTGAGGCATTGTTCCTGAACATTCAGCTCCACCAGCCTTTTATATCTTTCCGGCTCCGAATCAATGGCTTCCAGTTCCTTTTGATGTATACGAAATACATCCCGGATATTCCTCAGCCACGGATTCAGAATTCCCAGATCGTCCGGCTTCATGGCCGCCTTAATGCCCCCACATTCGTAATGCCCGCATACCACCACATGCTTTACTTTTAAATGTTTTACGGCATAAACCACTACCGATAATACATTCAGGTCATTATTAGGTGCCAGGTTAGCAATATTCCGGTGAACAAAGACTTCTCCCGGCTTAGCTCCCATCACCGCTTCTGCCGTTACCCGGCTGTCGGAACAGCCGATGTAGAGGTATTTGGGCTCCTGCCCTTCGGCCAGCCTGTCAAAATATTCCGGGTCTTCTTTTAAACGTTTTGCGATCCACTCCTCATTGTTTTTAAATATCTGTGCTATCTCCATGTATATACGTTTGTTGTACATGCGAAAATAATCCAATTCCGGTGAGGAAACAACTGTGTGCCACCTGCAAAGCTACATTCTAATTACATTCTAACAAGGATTAAAACGGAATGAGAATAGTAAACAGTTGACGGCTTCGCCTTATTTTTTCAAACCATATAAGGCACATTAGTCATATAAGAAACTAAAAAAAGCTAATATGTCTTATATGCCTTATATGGTTCAGAAAAAGCGGCGAAGCCGTACAGTATTCAGTTGTTCACTAATTTACCGGAACCACCAGCTTAAAACCCACCCCGTGGATATTTTCAAGACGAACCGTCGGGTCTTTGGAGAGCATCTTCCGGATCCGCGTCAGGAAGACATCGAGGCTTCGGCCGAGAAAGTAATCGTCGCGCCCCCAGATGGCCACCAGGATCTCCTCCCGTTTTACCACCTGGTTCTTTCTTTCCAGGAAATATTTCAGCACTTCCGCCTCGCGATGAGTGAGCTTCTGTACCTCCTCATCGTTCGTAAGGGTAAGCTGGGAATAGCAAAATTCGTATTTTCCACAAGGGAACACGTCGTGGGTGATCTGGGTATCGGAGATGGTATTCCGCCGTAGAAATACCCTGATCCGCAGCACCAGCTCTTCTACACTGAAGGGCTTGGTAATGTAATCGTCGCCCCCCACTTTCAGGCCCTGGATCCGGTCTTCCTGCATGGCCTTGGCCGAAAGAAAGATAATGGGGATCTGCGGGTTCTGCTCCCTGATCTTCTCAGCCAGGGAAAAGCCGTCCAGCTCCGGCAGCATTACATCAAGCAGACAGAGATCGAATTTATCCTTTTTAAAAGTCTTCCAGGCTTCCTTGCCGTCTGCATAATGAACGATCTCAAACCCCTCCTCTTCCAGGCTGTCGCGGGTGACGAACCCCAGGTTAGGGTCATCTTCTACATATAATATCTTCGCCATCTTTTCTATTTACTGATCGGGATCTTGATCACAAAAGTAGTGCCCCAACCCACTTCACTGTTCACATCGATCTCCCATTTATGCAGCCTGACCATTTCTTTTACATAGTTCAATCCCAGCCCGAAGCCCTTAACATTATGCAGATTCCCGGTGGGTACCCGGTAAAACTTGTCATAGATCTTATGCAAATGCTCCTTAGGGATCCCTATCCCTTTATCTTCTACCGCCACATAAATAAAACGCTCGTCGTTCAATGTTCTCAGGTTGATCTGCGGCGTACCGGCCGAGTATTTCCGGGCATTGTCCAGCAGGTTCCGGATCATATTCATCAGGTGGAGCCGGTCGGCCTTAATGGAGGTTTTGTCGGCTCCCAGGTGAAGCTGAAAATTTTCCCCCAGCTCTACCCGCACGCTTTCGGTCACTTCCCAGATCAGGGCATGCAGATCCTGCAGCTGCTTATCGATCTGTATATTCCCTTTGCCGATCTTGGCCGTAGACAGCACCGCCTCTACCTGGTTTTTCAGGCGGTTATTCTCCGACCGGATAATGTCTACATATTTTTTCAAACGTTCCGGCTGGTTCACGATCTTGTCCGTTCCCAACACGTCTGTGGCGATCCTGATCGTGGAAATGGGGGTCTGAAACTCATGGGTCATATTGTTGATAAAGTCCCGTTGCACCTCGCTCAGTCTTTTCTGCCGTAAAATAACCGACATCGCATAGCCGAAAAATACGGTAAAGAGAAGGGTAATAACGGAAGATACGATCCAGATGTCCAGCTTGGAGGTGAGGTAGCTCGATTTATCCAGGAACTTCACCCCGAAATAATTCAGGAATTTATCGGTCTTGGGAAGCTCACTGGTTTTCGGGATATCGGAGCTCTCAAAATTGCTGTTGACAAATCCGCCATAAATGATCTTATCGGTATCACAGTTATAAATGCCGTATTCAAAATCCGAATTCAGGTTTTTTCGTTTAAACTCCTCGATGAGAAGGGGCTCCAGGACCGAAGGCTCCAAAGGAAGGCGCAGGTTCACTACGTAATAATCTGAAGAAAGCTGCTCTACCGGGTTATCGATGACCGACATACCATGCGACTCCGATATTTTATGAGCCACATTCCTCAAACTGATCATCACCCCCTGCCTGAACTGCTGCTCGTAGAGATCAAAGGCCTTCTTCATCCAATAGATCTGAATGCCGATAATCCCGCAAATCGCAATTACGCCAAAAATGATTACGGTTCTTATGGTCTGTCTGGTCAAGGTAAAATCGGATCTGTCAGGTTGTTAAATAGATAAAGGCGCGCAAATTTACACTAAATAATGACATATTACAACAAATCCTCCTTTCGCTCAGCTATTTATTGCCATTTTAGGCGTCATCCTGACACAATTAAGCCGGGCAGAAAGCATCCTCAGCCTGAAATACTCATCAATTATAATGGGATACCTGCACCTAATTATTTAATTTTGCGGGATTAACCGAAAGAAGTACAGGAAATGCAGATCAAAGAAATTCTTAAGCTGACTCCGGAAGGACAGCAGGTAGTAGTAAAAGGATGGGTTAAAACCAAAAGAGGACAGGCCAATATCGTATTTATCAATATCAACGACGGATCTACCCTGAAAAATATCCAGGCCGTGGTAGAAGGCGGTAAAATAGAGGAAGAGCTCCTCAAAACGGTTACCACGGGAGCGGCAGTGGCCATTACGGGTTCCCTGGTGGCCTCCTCCGGCACAGGCCAGGCGGTAGAAGTATTGGCGGAAAAGATCGAAGTGTACGGTACCGCCGACGAGACCTTCCCCATCCAGCCCAAAAAGCACAGCTTGGAATTTCTCCGCGAAAAGGCCCATCTGCGCTTCAGGACCAATGTTTTCGGAGCGGTGTTCCGCATCCGGCATACACTGGCCTACGCCATCCATAAATTTTACCATGAACAGGGATTTTTCTACCTCCATACCCCCATCATCACCGCCTCAGATGCCGAAGGGGCGGGTGAGATGTTCCATGTAAGTACGTTTCAGCCCAATAAAGCGCCTTTAACCGAAACCGGTGAGATCGACTTCTCCCAAGATTTCTTCGGAAGGGAGACCGCATTGACCGTTTCCGGGCAGCTGGAAGGAGAGCTGGGCGCCCTGGCGCTGTCGCGCATCTATACGTTCGGACCTACATTCCGGGCCGAGAACTCCAACACGTCCCGGCACCTGGCCGAATTCTGGATGATCGAACCGGAAGTGGCCTTCTTTGACCTGGAAGATAACATGAACCTGGCAGAGAGCTTTGTCAAATACGTTATCCGTTACGCCCTGGAACATTGCGCTGAAGACCTGGAGTTCCTGCAGAGCCGGCTGATCGAGGAAGAAAAGCAGAAGCCCCAGAACGAGCGGTCGGAGCTTACGCTGATCGACAAGCTGAAATTTGTGGTAGAAAATGATTTTGAACGGCTCACCTATACCGAGGCCATCGATATCCTCCTGAGATCCAAGCCTGCGCAGAAAAAACAGTTTCAGTACGAGGTGGCCTGGGGGATCGACCTGCAGTCGGAGCACGAGCGCTACCTGGTGGAAAAACATTTCAAAAAGCCGGTGATCCTGACCAACTACCCCAAGGAGATCAAGGCATTTTACATGAAGCAGGATGAGGAGCAGAACGGTGCTCCCGGCCCTACCGTGCGGGCCATGGACGTGCTCTTCCCCGGTATTGGCGAGATCATCGGCGGCTCACAACGGGAAGATAACTACGAAAAGCTGGTGGCCCGTGTGAAAGAGGTAGGCATTGACCCCGAAAACATCTGGTGGTACCTCGAGACCCGCAAGTTCGGCTCGGCCCCCCATGCCGGTTTCGGGCTCGGATTTGAGCGGCTGGTACTCTTTGTGACCGGTATGACCAACATCCGCGACGTGATTCCTTTCCCGAGAACGCCCAAAAGCGCTGAATTCTGATAACCTATGCTCCTACCCCTGTTCATATTTCTCGCCGTAGCCGGAGTGAACGTCATCCTGAGCGTATACCTTGAACGTAAGGTATCCGCCTTTATTCAGGACAGGGTAGGCCCTATGGAAGTAGGGAAATGGGGTGTGCTGCAACTGATAGCAGACCTCCTTAAGCTGTTTCAGAAAGAAGATGTGATCCCATACAGTGCCGACAGGAAGATGTTCAAAGCGGCGCCTTACCTGATCTTTGTAGCGGTGTTCTGCGGCTTTGCCTTCATACCCGTCAGCAAAGGCTTGCAGGGAGTGAATGTGCAAACCGGGCTTTTCCTGCTGATCGGGCTGATTTCTGTAGACATTCTGGGTATTTTGCTGGCAGGCTGGGCCTCCAACAATAAATATTCGCTGCTGGGCGCCATGCGGTCGGCTGCACAGATCATTTCTTTTGAAGTCCCGTTGGGGCTCAGCATTCTTTGTGTATGCATGATCTCCACCACCCTGAACCTCCAGGAGATCATTAGCCAGCAGGGCATATTCAGCCCGGAGAAAAACTATCTTTTCGGTATCAGGGCCTTAGGCATAGATACCACGTCAACGGGCGGGTTCCTGACCTGGAATATCTTCCGGAGCCCCGTACTGATCCCCGTTTTCTTTATTTTCTTTATTGCGGCACTGGCCGAAGCCAACCGGGCGCCCTTCGACCTTCCGGAGGCCGAATCAGAACTGGTGGCCGGCTTCCAGACCGAATATTCCGGCTTCCGATGGGCCATCCTTTTTCTGGCGGAATACGGCATGATGCTGTTGCTGTCTTTCCTGGCCGCCATCCTGTTTTTCGGCGGCTGGAATACTCCCCTTCCCAATATCGGCACATTAAAGCTGGCGGATCAGACCTCCGGAACACCCGGCCAGCTGAGCATGTACCTCTGGGGTGCATTCTGGATGTTCTCCAAGGCCTACCTGGGCATGCTTATCCAGATGTGGGTGCGGTGGAGCTTCCCGCGGGTGCGGGTAGACCAGCTCATGTACCTGTGCTGGAAAGTGCTTACTCCTGTAGCGTTGGTACTTCTTCTCCTCTCCGCCGCATGGCGCATCCTGATGATCTATGGCTAAAAAGAAAATATCTCCGGAACTTGAAGAGGCTATTCTTAACCTTCCATCGAAGGAAAAAAACAAACTGCTGATCCGGCTGATCAATAAAGATCAGTTGTTAACAGAGCAGTTGCAATACCAGCTCCTTGAAAATACGGAGTCGGACCTGGAATTTCGTCGCAATGAAATAAAAGAACAGATCGCCTACCTCTTTAATCACTACCCGATTTATCTTTATAAGGATCTGCTATACTATGTACGGGAAGGAGCCTCCTATATTAACCGGCATGTGAAAGTCACCAAAGATAAAAGAGGTGAGCTTGAGCTCCTGATCTGTCTTTTCCGCGAAGCGGAAAACCTCCTTCCGGGACTGAAAATCCAGTGGCGCGATCAACCATTTAAAGAAAAATTTATGGTTTACAGCTTAGCCAGAACCGATAAAATGAATACCCTTCTCAATACCCTTCATGAAGATTTCAGGGTAGAATTTGAAGAAGATATTGCAGCCATTCATACCCGGATCACCAACCTTTAATCCATACACTCATCACTCAAAACTCACTACTCTGAACTCATTACTCAAAACTAATATGAAACGCGATCTTCTGGTCATCAAATTCGGAACAGCGTCAATCACCCGGGCTAACGGCGAGCCTGACCTCCGAATCCTGGAGGAAATAGCCCGCCAGGTGGCGGAGCTGCATAAGAGCCATCGGGTAGTGTTGGTGTCTTCCGGGGCTGTGGGGGCCGGAAAGCGCTTTGTACGGAATTATGAAGGCCAGATCAGCCAGAAGAAAGCGGCAGCGGCCATCGGCAATCCCCTGCTCCTGAAAATGTACGATGAGGTGTTCTCCCGCTACGGCATCACGGTGGCCCAGAGCCTCCTGGAAAGACAACATTTTGCAAACCGTCAGCAGTTTCTGCAACTGAAAGAAACCTACGAAGAGCTGTGGCGCAACCACATCATTCCCATCGCCAATGAGAACGACGTGGTCAGCAACCGGGAGCTGAAGTTCTCAGACAATGATGAGCTGGCTACTCTCATCGCCGGCGGATTCGGTGCAAAGCTGATGATGCTTTGTACGGCTTCCGGCGGGCTGCTTGACAAAGAAGGCTATCTGCTCCGTGAAGTACCGGAGATCGACGAGACCGTCCTTTCTTATGTCAGTCAATCGCGAAGCACGTTGGGATCGGGCGGAATGTCTTCCAAGCTCACCTTTACTCACCTGGCCAGTAAAATGGGTATCCGGGTGGTCATTTTCGGCATGAAAGGCTCAGACGGAATCCTGCAGGCCTTTAACGGCCGGGCGGGCACCACCTTTACCCCCCGTGAAAAGAACCTCAAAGCCCGTAACAAGTGGCTGGCCAGCGGCGGAGTTTCAGTAGGCAAGATCGTGGTAGACGACGGTGCTGCAGCTGCTATTCAGGACCGAAGAAGCCTGCTCATGGTCGGTATAAGAAGATATGAAGGCGGCTTCACCAAAGGCGAGCTGGTAGAGATCGTCAAAGAAAGCGGAGAGGTCATCGGAGTGGGTAGAGTGCGGGTATCTTCTTCAGCCCTGGCAGAAGAAGCCGGTCGAAGCACCATCATCATTCATACGAATGATTTGGTGCTTTTATAGGCAGGCCCTCTTCTCGACAGCTACGCCGGCGAGTTTCGGGTACAAGTGAGGGCGAGAGCCTGAAACTTATATCGGCCGGGCTACACAGGCCTTTCTGCCACAAACCGCAAATCTTATCTACAGAAATAGCGTGGACCCTCGCAGAAATCCGCAAAGACCCACACCATCTGTTTTCTGTTCAAGATCAATTACTTTTTCTCAGCAGAAGCAGCAGGCAATGTAACGCCCAATTTCTTTAATACAAGTTCCGTAATGTTATCCGCATCAGGAGCCACCAAAAGCACCGGAGTGGTTCCGTAACCCGCATCCGAATTCAAGATGTAGGTATAACCCAGCTCTTTGGCCACTGCTTCTATCGCCGTCTGAATCTTGTCCATTACAGGGGATAAAAGCTCCTGCTGCTTGGTCTGAATCGCGGCCTCTGCATTTTGCTGAAGTTCCTGGAGCTCCTGCTGCTTATTCTGAAGCACTTTCTCCTTGTCCTTACGGATCACCTCCGACATGGTAGCGGCGTTCTTTTGGTAATCTTCCGCCAGCTTCTGAGCTTCTGCCAGCTTCTCGTTGAACAGTTTTTCATACTGAGCCCTTTCCGTAGACAATTTGGTTTGTATCTCTCTCGAATCAGGAAGGCTCTGAAGGATATGGTCGATGTTTGTCCAACCGATTTTTACGCTTGTCTGGGCGTTCATGCTTAAGCTTCCCAAAAGTGCCAGCGCAGTTACAACTAATTTGATTCTCATTTTTTAAAACTATTAATTTACTTGGTTTACTATTTACTACTGAGACCCAGTTCCTCTAACATAAAATCGGTATAGTCATGTCTTGGGTCCGCAAAAAAGATACTCAGATCCGATGCTTTGTCAAAGATAAAACTAAGTTTATGCTTCTTTGCAATTTTTTCCGACGTTTTATAGATTTCTTCGACAATAGGCTTTAAAATTTCCTTTTTCTTCTGAAATAATAAACCGTTCAGGCCAAAAATACTGTTATTCAAATCTTTAAGATCTTCTTCCGCTTTTTCAATGGCCCGCTGCCGTTCCAGCTTCATATCCTGGGTCAGCAGGATCTCCTCCTGTTGATACTTTGCCTTCAGCTTCGCCACTTCCTCGTACCTGGCAGAAACGTCGCGCGTCCACTGCTCGGTCAGCTTGGTCATAGACTCCTCCGCCGTCTTATATTCCGGCATTTTGGTCAGGATATATTCACTGTCGATATACCCGAACTTCTGAGCCGAAACCGGGAGACCTGTGACAAAAACCAGTAAAAAGAGCCCGAAATTCTTCATACGTTGCTTTATATGTTTAAAACTTTCAGCTATTAGCGCTATAAATCAGATTAACCTTACACCCGAGAGTCGACTTCTGATTTCTAACTTCTAATTACTTCCTGTCCATCCACATCACTAAGACTCCGTTCATGCCGGATGGTTTATCAGTTAACAATTGTTTAACAACCGTCACCGGATCTGCTGGCCAATGCTGAAGGTAAAGGCCTTCCTGCCCTGGTTAGGCAGACCGGGTATCGGGTCAAACCCGTAGCCGTAGTCTATACCCAGCAGACCGAAGGCCGCCATGAACACCCGCGCACCCACACCGGCCGACCGCCTGAGCTTAAAGGGATTAAAGTCTTTATAGCTTCCCCAGCTGTTCCCTGCCTCCGCAAAGGTCAGCAGGTAAATGGTGGCCTGGGCATTCAGCGATACCGGATAACGTAATTCTACCGCATACTTATTGTATATGATCCCGCCCTGGCGCGTAAAACTGTTCTGGCCTATTACTTCGGCGGCTTCGGAATAGGTAGGCTCATAAACGATACCCTCTTCATAACCTCTCAGTCCGATCAGTTCGATACCGATGCTGTTGCTGTTCTGCATCCCCATACCGGCGCCCCCGATCACGAACCTTCCGAACGGACTGTAGGGTGTACGGCTGTTGTACCTTCCCAGGAAGCCCATATTGGCTTTGGCATGAAAGACAAATTTACCCACCACCGGTGTGAACCAGTTGAGGTCGAACATCCACTTGTGTCCTTCAATGAACATCCGGTCCGTCTTGGTCTCTATGCCCAGCCCTGAGTAAGGCGGGTTGAAGGTACCACTGAGGGAGATGTTGGATCCCATAGTGGTAAATTGGGGGTTATCCAGACTGTAACGCGAAATATTAAAGCCCAGGGCCAGGTCATGCGCCATACCGTTGCTGAAGCCCCTGAGGTACCAGCTGTCTTTCACATCGTAAAACTGATACGAAAGGCTGGAGCTGAAGTTAAAGTTCCGGTCGGGCCAGTTCAGACGCTTACCGAACGAAAGCGAAAGCCCGGTATTTTTAAAATACCCGTTATAAAATGCGCTGCTGTAGAGGTTGTTGTAATAATCGCCATAGGCCGTATTGGAGTAATATCTCCGCATCCGGTCATACATCTTACCCAGATCCTGCACCGAATGCCAGAGGGATACCGACAGCGAGTTCGGTTTTTTGCCGCCCAGCCAGGGTTCCGAGAAAGACATGGAGTAGTTCTGGAACCCGCCGTTTGCCTGAAGACGTATCGAGAATTTCTGGCCGTCGCCTTTAGGCAGAGGCTTGTATTCTTTTAAGTCAAAGATCTTACGGATAGAGAAGTTATTGAACACCACCCCGAACGTACCGATGATCCCCTGCATGGCAGAGTACCCCCCGGAAAGCTCAATGTTATCGTTCGATTTCTCCTCCACGGTGTATTCAATATTCACGGTACCGTCATTCTG